>JBMNUB010000005.1:0-93411 GCA_050946055.1 Candidatus Fimadaptatus sp.
AGCGCGATGCCAGCGCGCTGGTCGAGGTGCGCAACAGCATGCTTATGGGCGACGAACTGGGTCTGCTCACGCCCGAGGGCGAGCATGCGTTCAGGCTGGAGCGGCTGGAGAACCCCGAAAGCGGCGCACGCATGGACGCGGCGCGCGTGGGCAAGAGCATAGTGCGCATCAACATGCCGCATCGCGCCGAGGAGGGCGATATGCTCTTTGGTGTGGTGAGGAATCATATAAGGAAGTAATGCGGGGCGATGCGCAAAAGCACACATCGCCTGGACGCGACGAGCGCCGCCTGCTGCAACTTACATTGCAGCAGGCGGCGCTCGTTTTATGTTGGACGATCATTTAGGCATACTGATCAGCCTGAGACTTCCACATGGCCGCGTAGAGGCCGTCGCGCTGGATTAGCTCGTCGTGCGTGCCGCTCTCGGCTATGCCTCCGTCCGCCAGTACGACTATGTTGTCGGCCAGCTTTACCGCACACAGACGATGCGTTATTATGATGCCCGTTCTGCCCTTGAGGTTGGCTGCGAATCCGTCGTACATGCGCCGCTCCTGAAGCGGATCGAGCGCCGATGTCGGCTCGTCCAGCGCCAGCAAAGTGCTGCTCTTGTAGAAGCCGCGCGCACAGGCCAGCCGCTGCCACTGGCCGCCCGATATGTCCTTGCCGCCAAACTCCTTGCCCAGCAGTACATCCGTGTCCTCACTGTGCAGTATGTCGCTCAGCGTGGTGTGCAGCAGGGTTGTATCAATGGGCTTGCTTACGTCGCCCAGAGTTATATTGTCCGCTGCGGTCAGCTTGTAGCGGCAGAAGTTTTGATCCACTATGGACTGCGATGCGTGAAGCTGCTCCTCGCCCAGATTAAGCATGTCAACGCTGCCAAAGCTTATATGCCCTTCCGTGGGCTGATATAGCCCGGTCAGCAGACGTGCGAGCGTGGTCTTGCCCGCGCCGTTTTCGCCCACTATCGCCAGCACCTCGCCCGGCTTCACCTTAAGGCTTATGCCGCGCAGAGCAAAGTCCTGCTGGCCGGGATAGCGGAAGGATACGTCGTATAGTTCTATGCCGCCATCATGGGGCGCGGCGGCAGAGCTTTGCATGCGCTCCGGGTATGACCAGTATTGGAAGAAGGGCTGGAGCATGGCATAATACTGCCTTTGATATCCCAGCGTCTCAAGAAGCTGCTGATAGCCGGTGAGCAGCGTCTCATATGCATTCACGCCGGCGGTGAATACGGGGAAGGATATGCCGCCGCTCCATAGCAGCACGCCGGACACGGCTGCGCCCGCCACCTTGCCAATCAGCTCCAGCGGCATAAGCAGCCAGCGCAGTCGGCTCAGCCTGCGCGATATGCCATCATCTATGCTGTCGCGACGCGCTCTGCTGTCTGCCCACTTGCCAAGCAGCAGCTCTTCCGCGCCGCACACGCGAGTTTCCTTGCAGGCAGTCTCGTCGAGCAGCGCCTTTTCGTAGGCATCCTCCTCGCGCTTGAGCTGCGCGGCCTCGCGCAGGCTGCCGCGCATGAGCCGTGAGCGCTGCCATTGCCTTACCCACGAGGCTATGAGCGCCAGCGGCATGAACGCCAGATACCATGCGTTCAGCATGGATACTGACAGCGTCATAGCTATTGTCTGGAGTACTGTGGTGAATATCGTTATGCATATCTCGCCGTATCTGAACAGCGCCTGTCTTGCGCCATTTGCCTGGCGTATCAGGCGTTCTATGTCAGGGGTCTGCATCTGCTCGCAGGATATTCGCCGCGCCTTTTCGTGCATGCGCTTGAGCATGCGGTATTCAAATCGCTGAAGCATGCGAAACTGTATCGTGTAGCGAGCAAACACATAGTGAAACGATGCCATTACCAGCAGATATCCCGCATATATGAAAAACCACATGTAAGTCTCGCCAGAAGCGCCGTGCGCTATTGCGCGCTCTATGGCGGCAAACATGTCGCGCGTCAGGAACACGCCGCCTGCCGATACAGCGCACTTTATCAGCCCCACTATGAACATGACGCAGAAGTCGGCGGGCGATACCGAAAACACAAAGCGCAGTATGTCCATGCGCGACCATTCCTTTTTCATGGCTCGTAGAATCCTTTCTGCGTTTCAAACAGCGCCGCGTAGTAGCTTGAGGACTGCATAAGCTCGTCGTGTGAGCCTTGCGCCAGTATGCGCCCGTCCTTGAGCACCAGTATCTCGTCTGCAACCTTGACAGAGCCTAGCCTGTGCGATATGAACAGCGTGGTCTTGCGTCCCAGCATCCTGCGATATGCTTCGTATATGGATGCCTCAACCACGGGGTCGAGCGCGGAGTTAGGCTCGTCCAGCACGGCAAAGCCGCTGTCTGACAGTATGCAGCGCAGCACGGACAGCTTCTGCCATTCGCCGCCGGACAGCTCCACGCTCCTGTCCTTCATGAGCAGCAGCTCGCTGTCCAGCCCATCCGGCAGATGCTCAAGCGTGTGCTCCATGCTGAGCGCGTTCATAGCGGAATATATGTCGCCGTCCGAGGGCATGCGCCCGGCGCAGAGCGTGACGTTCTCCCTGAGCGTGAGCGGATATCGATAGTAATCCTGAAACACGGCAGTTAGCATGCGCATGAGCGCCTTGCGGGAGAAGTCGGCGATAGGTCTGCCGTTTAGCAATATTTCGCCCTGAACAGGCGCATAAAGCCCCACAAGACACTTGAGTATGGTGGTCTTGCCGGAACCGTTCTCGCCGACCAGCGCGTAGTGGCGGCCACGCTCCAGCTTGAATGATACGTCCTTGAGCACGGGCGAGCTGGCCTGCGGATACTTAAACGATACATGGCGGAATTCCAGCGACTGAAACTCCTCCGGGTTGTCCGCCTTGGCCGGGGCGCACTCGGGCTGAGCCATGAGCTCATCATAGGGCAGGAGCTTCTTGCGGCTGCTCATGCAGCCGTATATCGAGGATATGAGCTGACTTGAGCAGCTGAGCAGCGCGGTTGCGGCGTAAAATGTGGACAGAAACACGCCCAGCGATATGCTCCCGTTCCACAGCGGCACGGTGAGCAAAGCCAGTGCAGCCACTATGAAGCCCGCGTTCGCTATCTGGGATATCGATTCCAGCGTCAGCCGCTGCCGCCCCATCCTGCTGTTCTCGCTTAGCGCGGACTTATATTCGCCGTCAAAGCGTGAGCCTATCTCGCCGCCGTAGCTGAATATCTTGCGCTCAGTCGAGAACTCGGGCTTGAGCAGTATTCCAGACAGGTAATCGCTCCTGCGCATGTTCTGCCGATAGTTGACCCACAGGTCGGCGGTGCGTCTGGCCTGAACGCCGCTCAGTACAAATCCTATGCCGATAATTACTACAACGCCCATGGCCACGTACACGCTCACGAAGCCTATGGCGGCTATGGTGGTTATCAGCTGCACGGCGCACTGCAATATGCCCGCCATAGCGCCATACAGCTCTTCAAGCACGCCGGATGCTTCGGCGGCTGCGGAGTTGAGTTTAAAGAACTCCTCGGTTTCGGTAAAAGCAAAAGGCAGCTTGCTGCAATGTTTCAGCCGCGCACTGTCCATGCTGCGGCTGGAGCGAATGTGCTGTACCTTGGACAGCCGCTCCTGAGCATTTGCCAGCGCAGCCTGCAACAGCGCCAGCGCTACGAACGCTGCAAGGCAGGGCCAAAAGCCGCCGTCCCTGGCCAGCGCAAAGTCTATCATGCCGCTGCGAACGGGGAGCAATATGGCGGGAATAACTCCCGCCAAAACTATCGCAAGCGCGCTGACAAACATCAGCCGCTTGTCAAAGTAGCGCAGTATGCTGTTTGACTTCACTTGAGGCGACACTTCCTTTCATGTGGTCGTGCGGTCGATAGGTGATGGATTGGACTTCGCTCATGGAAAGCTCATTGATGGCACGAAAATGGAATAAAAGTGGGTCTGTACTTATGAAACGTTAAAGCATCTAAACTATATTATACATGCGAAAGCGCAGATGTCAAGGCGCGATGCGAAGTTTCTGGGACGGCATGCGGTGTCGTACAGGCAAGCCTTGCATGAGCGCCGGTATATGCGTAGATTTAGGCAAGGAAAAAGGCATCTGCCATTAGTCAGACGCTTACAGCCGTATATCGCGCGGGGATAGACAAGCTGATGTCTCTGCCATATACATATTGCGCATGCAGTCAGGCGCAGGCTCTGCACGACATTATGCATATGGGTGAGAGACGCCGATTAGCTTCGCTTGCGGCTATGCCTGCCTTAATATGAAAAAGGTGCTGCCGCTTAAATTCAAATGATAATATATAAAATGAGCCGCCTGTCCAGACGCATATTGCTTTAATGCGATGCCGCACGGTAAAGCTGCGCCATGCCCAAATCCTTATCAAAAGAAATTTGGACATGGCGCAGCTCTATATTTGAATATCATCTGGAAGGCGGATGCGCGCAGGTGCGCTCAATGACGGCAGGATATGCGCAGCGCGGAGACTTAACCCTTCAAATCTCCCATCCATGCCTCTATCGGGCGATCGCTCACCAGCGCGCCGTCCTGCACAAAGCCCTCGGGCCTGCCCTCAAGCTCGGCTATCAGCAGCGCGCGCAGCTCGGCTATGCGGGCAGAGTATTCCGCGTCGGCTATGGCGTTGTGGCGCTCCTCGGGATCGCGCTCGAGGTCGAAGTACTGCTCGCTGCCCAGCGGACAGCCGCTCTGCGAGAACCATACGTACTTGTCGCGCGGGGTGACTATGAAGTGATTGCTCAGGTTGCCGTAGGTGTGTTCGCCGTGTATATAGCCGCGCGCTATGGGCTTGCCGGAGCGCAGCTCGTCCGCCAGCGATACGCCGTCGATGCCTTCGGGTACGCTGCCGCCGCCCAGCTCCGCCAGCGTGGGCAGCACGTCGCACAGCTCGACCACGCTCTCGCTCACCGCGCCGCGCCGTATGCCAGGGCCGCTGACTATGAAGGGTATGTTGGCCGAGCCGCGATAGGGCAGCGACTTGCGTATGAAGCAGTGGTCGCTGAGCATGTCGCCGTGGTCGCTTGTGAACAGTATGATGGTGTCGCTTAGCGAGCCGTCGTCGGTCAGCGTCTGTATGAGCCGGCCTATCTGGTAGTCTATGTGGGTTATGCAGGCGTAATAGCCCACGCGCTGGGCGCGGATGAGTTCGGGGTCTATGGGGCCGTATATGTTGTTGAACTCGCGGCCATGCGCCTTGAGCGCCTGCTCATCGTCCCAGTCGCCGCGTATGGGCGGGGTGAGATCCTTGTCCTTGTACATGTCGAAGAATACCTGCGGCGCGTCATAGGGCGCGTGCGGGCGCACATAGGACGTCATCAGGAAGAAGGGCTTGTCCCTGTCGCGGCGGCGCAGGAAGTCTATAGAACGGTCGGTCGCCCAGTTGGTAGGATGCAGCCGCTCCTCATAGCACCACGGGCGCGCTACCCAGGAGTTGCATTCAAGTCCGGTATCGATTATGTCCGCCTGCGCGCCCAGCTCGTGCTTCAGAAACTGCAGATAGTCGTCGGAGAAGTACTGATTGTCGCGCAGCGGCACGTCCATGCCGCGATAGGTGTGCAGATAGCCGTCGTGCAGTTCTACGCTCATGAAGCCCTGAAGCGAGCGCTGAGGATGCACGTGCATCTTGCCCACGACCTGCGTCTGATAGCCCAGGCGCGTCATCTCACCGCCCAGCGTCAGGGGATAGTCCCAGCGCACGCGATCCTTATAGCCAAGGCGCCCGTGCGAACTGGGCATAAGGCCGGTCATAAGCCCGGCGCGCGCCGCTATGCAGCTGGGGCAGGCGCTTACCGCGTTGGGGAACAGCACGCCGCGCGCGGCCAGCGTGTCAAGATAGGGCGTCTTTACGTCGGGATGGCGCAGACCTATGCAGTCGCCGCGCATCTCGTCGGTCATTATCAGCAGTATATTGGGCTGTTTCATAAAGCGCCTCCTCATGCGCCCGCGCACGGCAATCCGTTATCGCGTGGGCGGTATGCTTTTTTGTCATTATATCACATGCGCCATGTATCTGCAATGGAGTAGGCTAGGCTGCCGCGATGTGTCTTCCGCAGTGTTGCAATGCATTGATATGGAGGTTATAATATACATAGATGCATTTGCGAGAGTTACAGAGCCTATCATCAAGAGATTTTCAGGGGGGATCAAACAAATGAAGCGGCAATTATGTTTGATTATGGCATTGATGCTGATTATCGGCTGCGCGCCTGCCATTGCCGGTGAAGTCAATCCGGAGGATTCTGGCGGCAATCCGTTTAGCGACACATGGAATGCTATTAGCGACGCTGCAACCGAGACGTGGAACAACGTAAGCGAAGCCACGACGAATGCCGTGGAGAGCGCGGGCAATGCAATTAATCAGGCATGGAACGATGCCAGCAATGCCGTGGTCAATGCATGGAATCAGGTCGGAACGTACTTTGGTGCAAAGCACAATGAGTTTCAGGTATGGATGATGATAAACGACAGTGATGCGCTGATAAAGCTTAAGGCAATCTATGATGAGAATGCCGAAGAAATGCAGATAGAACCCGCCGCCGCAGATGAACTGTGGCTCAAATCCATGGATTATGCACAAGCCCACGGCATAGCCAAGGTGACACAGGCAAAGTTGACGCTGTATGCATTGCTGCAAGCACAGCAAAATGCTGCCGGCGGCGATATCGCGCAGACTGCACTGGATTTCATTATGAACAGCGGCATTACGAATCAAGCCGCCGCAGAAAAGGCGCTGTCTAGCGCGATTGCCGCAAACAGCGAGGTCCCCTGTGAACCCGATCCCAACGAGCCGCGCTACTACATGGGCGAAGCTGTAAATACAGGCCAGGACAACGGCTACTCGGAAGCACACAATATTGGCAGCAATGACCCGCATTTTGGCTGGACGCTTGGCCGCTTCTTTGTCAGCGGTTACACCAGCGTACAGCAGGACGAGGACGGCAATCCCATATTTATCAAGACGCTTGGCGATAAGCTGGAGCTCTGGTTTCAGCTGGAGCAGGACATCGATTGTCTTAACGGCAATGATGCGCTGTTGATTGCAGAGGACGAAAACGGCTTCGATGAGAAGTTTGGCATCAGCAGGACCAACTTCGGACGCGGCGCTATGGTCATACAGCACACAGATTACCGCAACGCCAGCGGCATGCCGCAGCTTTACACCGATTACCTGTCCGGCATCACTGCCAGCGGCGCGGATACAACCGTGCAGCTGCTTGAAGAAGGCGACTATGAGGTCGCTCTGAATTACGAAGTCAAGAACGAATCCAACAAGCTGGTCGATTCATACAGCAACTACCGCATCACGTTCAAGTTCTCCGTGCGCAACGGCAACTGCATGGTCTATCCATTCGATGCGGCAACCGGCGCAGAGCTGACTAACACTGCAATCACGCCCAATGGCTTCTATCTGGATCTTGCGCGTTCGCGCTATCTGGACATAAACATCAAGCGGGAAGTGCTCGCAGAGGGCGCACTGGGTCTGACGGAGGACGTGCGCTTTAACCGTCCTGCCCGCGACGGCGATATGTACACGGAAGAAGGCATTTATACCATCACCGTCAAAAACAGTTACACCGGTCAGGAGACCACCAAGCAGATTTATGTCGGCACGGACAAGGTTGTCATGGCGCACATGACGACCGGACTATCCATTGAAGAAGTCCGCGCACAGCTGTCTAAGGGCGCTAAGGTTGCTGACGACGGCACAATCATAGGCATGATAACTGATTGAGGAGGTGCTTGGCATGAAGAAGCTGATATCTCTGCTGTTGGTTCTCTCACTTATGCTGTGCAGCGCAAATGCTTCATTTGCGGAGGAAGCGCAGCTGCCTATTGGAAGCGTTCCTGAAGCGGGTTTCTCCGGGATGAATGATCCCAACCTGCTTCGCTATGCTGAGGATGTCGTTTACGAGGAACTCGTGACCGCACTGGACAGCGAACAGTACTTCGTCGAGGATGTCAGTGCGCTCTGCATATCGCAGGAATACCTGGATGAACTGGCTTACAATTCCAATGCGAATATATATTTCGGGTATACGCTTAGGGAATTGTCCGAGCAGTTTCAGGGAAAGAAGTATGTATTCACGCTTGGAGATGACGGCAGCACCATCGTCACCGAGTTTGTGGACTACGATGACACATATGAGCGCGCCCTCAGGAATGTCGCCATCGGAACGGGCGTTATTCTGATATGCGCCACGGTTTCGGTTTTGACCGCCGGTACAGGCACGCCTACCGCTGTCAGCGTGATATTTGCGGCAGCAGCTAAGTCGGGCATGAAAATGGCGATTTCCTGCGGCTCTATCGGCGGCATATCCGCAGGAATTGTAACGGGCATTCAGACCGGCGATATGGATCAGGCGCTCAAGGCTTTTGCTCTTTCGGGCAGCGAGGGGTATAAGTTTGGCGCTATCGTCGGCACGATATATGGCGGCGCCAATAAGGCGATTGGACTTAAAGGCGCAGCCGTGAACGGGCTGACCATGAACGAAGTGGCCGCAATTCAGCACGAATCAAAATATCCTCTGGACGTACTCAGGCAGTTCCGCTCCGTAGAGCAGTATGAAATATGCAAAAATGCCAACCTCAAGCCTACAATCGTAAACGGCAAAACTGCGCTCATTCGGAAGATAGATTTGGACTATGTGGACTCGAAAGGACGCACCAACCTTGAGCGCATGAAGCGTGGACTTGCTGCCATTGATCCGAACTCAGGCATGTCATACGAGCTGCATCATATCGGGCAAAAGACGGATTCCACTCTTGCCATTCTGACTAATGCCGAACATATGCAATCCGGCAACAACGCCATATGGCATAAATTAGGAAATGCTTCGGAAGTGCATAGCGCAGCCGCACAGCCTAAATGGAATGCTCAAAGGCGGGCATTCTGGAAGCAGCTTGCCGCCCTGCTGGAAGGCGGCGCATGACATCGGCATAAGCGCCGCAAGCTTTCGGCAATGTGCCAGACGGCAGATGCTTTACAGGCGGGAAATCTGTAATGAGGGAAACGGCGCGGCACCACGGCATAAAAGCCATCGCCGCAGGCAGCTTTGCATGTTAGGCATTCATGCAGGATAGCATAATGCGCTGATATCCTGCCGTGCAAGCCGTTTTGCCGCATCCGCATTCCAAGCGCCACAATCCCCACAATTTCCTCGCTCGATAGAATTTTGACGCAACAGGGCTTTATTTTATCCGAGATATGATGTACAATTATGCTATACTCTATCAGGAGGTAATTGAAAATGAAACTCAAGCTGGATGCACTGGGCTGCGGCTGCTGGGAAAAGAACGGCTACAGCCTGCCCAAGTTCGATATCGCCGCCATGCGCGAAAAGACCAAGGCCGCCCCGGAGTGGCTGCACTTCGGCGCGGGCAACATATTCCGCGCCTTCCCGGCGGCACTGTGCCAGCAGCTGCTGGAAAACGGTCAGGCCGATACCGGCATAGTCGTGTGCGAAGGCTTTGACGGCGAGATAATCGACAAGGCGTATCATCCCTTCGATGAGCTGAGCCTGCTGGTCGTGCTGCGCGCCGACGGCAGCATAGAGAAGCGCGTCATAGCTTCGGTGGCCGAGTCCCTGCGCATTGACGGCGCGCGCCCTGAGGACTGGGAGCGCACCTGCGCGGTGTTCGAGAATCCCTCTCTCAAGATGGCCAGCTTTACCATAACCGAAAAGGGCTATGCTATAACCGCGCCCGACGGCTCTACGCTGGGCTACATCAAGGCCGACATGGAGGCCGGTCCTGACAAGTGCAGGTCGCTGATGGGCATGGTCACGGCGCTGATGCTGCGCCGCTTCAATGCGGGCGCGTATCCCATGGCGCTGGTGTCCATGGACAACTGCTCGCACAACGGCGAGAAGCTGCGCGCGGCGGTGCTGGCCATGGCCGGCGAGTGGCTGAAGAACGGCTTCGTGTCGCAGGACTTCGTGGATTACATAAGCGACAGCGCGCGCGTAGCCTTCCCGTGGTCGATGATAGACAAGATAACCCCGCGCCCCGATGCCAAGGTGGCGCAGATGCTCACCGACTCCGGCTATGAGGACGCTGAGACCATAATCACCGCGCGCAAGACCTATACCGCCTCCTTCGTAAACGCTGAGCAGGCGCAGTATCTGGTCGTGGAGGACTCCTTCCCGGCTGGCCGTCCTGCGCTGGAGAACGCGGGCGTGTACTTCGTCGATCGCGAGACCGTCAATAAGGTGGAGAAGATGAAGGTCTGCACCTGCCTTAACCCGCTGCATACGGCGCTGGCCGTGCTGGGCTGCCTGCTGGGCATGGAGACCATAGCGCAGGAGATGACCGATGCCGACCTCAGCGCGCTGGTAAAGCGCATAGGATATAAGGAAGGCCTGCCCGTGGTCGTAGATCCCGGCATAATCCGCCCCGAGGACTTCCTTAGCGACGTGCTGACCATCCGTCTGCCCAACGTGTTCATGCCCGATACCCCGCAGCGCATAGCCACCGATACCTCTCAGAAGCTGTCCATACGCTTCGGCGAGACCATCAAGGAGTACATCCGCCGCGGCATGGATCTGGGCGAGCTGCGCGGCATACGCTTCGTGCTGGCGGCATACCTGCGCTATCTCATGGCCGTGGACGACGAGGGCAAGCCCTTCGAGTGCAGCCCCGACCCGCTGCTGGCTGAGCTTCAGGCGCGCCTTGAGTGCATAAAGCTGGGCGGCAGCTTCGATGAGGAGCAGATAAAGCCCATACTGCAGAACGCGGGCATATTCGGCGTGGATCTGTACGAGGCCGGTCTGGCGGGCGATGTGCTATCCGAGTTCGGCAAGCTCATAGCAGGCCCCGGCGCAGTGCGCGCGCAGCTGCATGAGATAGTAAAGTGATATAGGTGTATTATGCGGGTGCGCGGCTTTGTCTGCGCGCCCGTTTTGTTTAGGCCGCAAATATTGATGATTCCGATGCGGAATGGCCCATATCGCTTGCCTGCATGCAGGCTATACTATATAATTCAGCCATAAGCTCGGGTGCGCGGATGAACTGCCGATGTATGCAGCATTGCTTTTGCAAAATGCAAACGTGCGTCCTTGCAATCAGCATCAAAGATAATTGCTCAGAAGGCGGAAGTCAAAATGAAATTGAACAGACTGACAGACAGAATATATTGCTTTGAGCATGATCCCGAAGTGGATAGACCCATGCTGGCCTATGTCAAAGGCGATAAGCTCACGCTGGCCATAGATGCGGGATATTCTGCGCGCCATGTCGATGAGTTTTATCGGGCGCTGGCGCTGAACGGTCTTGCCAAGCCTGACATTACTGCAATAACACACTGGCATTACGACCATACATTCGGCATGCATGCCATTAACGGGATAAGCATTGCGCACAAGATGACAAACGAGTTCCTGAAAGCTCAGCGGGCAAGGGCGGAAAGCGCTGACTATATAGAATTGCTTAAAGCTGAGGACGCCTGCTTTAAACAGGAATATTGCGGTCAAAGTGACCTGAACATAACTCTTGCCGATGTGGAGTTTTCAGATGAAGTGATTCTTAATTTGGGAAATGTGACGGCAAGGATATTTCACGCGGTTTCACCACATTCGGAGGATACTGCCTGCATCTGCATAGAGGAAGAAAAGGTGCTGTTCCTGGGCGATTCAACAAGCGAAGACTTCTTTAATGGCGGATATATGGACATGGCAAAACTGCGCGCACTTATCGATACCGTCGATTCTATCGACTGTGAATATTGCGTGCTGAGCCATTGCGAGCCGTTAAAGAAGGGAGAATTGTTGGAATACTTGAGAAATCTCATATGATATGTATGTATTTAACTGAATTTTTTGCAATATGCCATTATCTCTTGCCAACCAGCGCGCTATCTGCTATAATGCGGGCATAAAGCCATGGTGCAAAACATTGTGCGGGTGGTAAGGGCCATGAAGAAACTGTATTTGCATGGTATAAAGGCGAAACTGAGCGAGATATACAATCTCCGCGACGATTATGCCAAGGGCAGGCTGATAAGCCTGGGCAGCGCGCTGCTGACGGCACTGTACAATGTCTTTATAACCGGTATATTTTATACCGGTTTTTTGACTATATACGATATCTCGATAACCGAGATGGGCATAATCAGCTTCATACCGCTGATAGCCAGCTGCTTTAGCGTGTTTTCATCCATGATACTGGAGCGCATAAAGCGGCGCAAAGCGGTGCTAATAGCGTCCAAGATATTCTTTTACGCCTTGTACATACTGGCTACGACCGCCATGCCCAACTTCGTGCATGATCCGCATCAGCGGGTGGTATGGTTCGGCGCGATACTGTTCGTAGCATATGCGGTGTATGCGCTGTTCAGCCCCGGATTTACGCCGTGGTTCTACAACTTCTATCCCGCCGACAACAACAAGCGCATACGCTATATATCGCTCAATCAGATATTCAGCTCGATAATGTCCAGCGCGGTGCTGCTGATATCCGGCCTGTTGACAGACGCAGTCGCGGGATCGCCGCATCAGGCGCAGCTGATAATAGGCTTTCGCTATCTGGCGTTCCTGTTTGTGCTGATAGACGTGGGCATGCAGGCCTGTGCGCGCGAGTTCCCGTATCCTGAGACGGCGCGCATAAAGTTTTCGCAGGTGTTCACGCTGCCGCTCAAATACCGCAAGTTCATGACCTGCATGGCGCTGATGTTCGCGTGGAACTTCATCTCCAACCTGAACAACGGCCTGTGGGTATATCACCTGCTCAACCACATGCATTTTTCGTATACGCTGATAAACAGCATGTCGGTCGAATACACGGTGATACTGGTGCTGGCCACGCCGCTGTGGAGGCGGCTGCTAAAGCGCTACTCATGGATAAAGACCTTCGGAATAGCTAACCTGATATTCGTGCCGACCGAATTGCTGTTTTTCATGATGACGCCCGAGCGCGCCTACTTCTATGTGCCGCTGGCAACCTGGCAGAACATACTGGCCGTGGGCCTCAACTATTCCTACGCCAACGTGCTTTACATGAACCTGCCCGAGGAAAACTCCACCGCGCACATAGCGTTCTACACGGTGGGCTGCAATCTGTTTGCGTTTCTGGGGCTGACCGTTGGCACATACGTAAGCTCGATAACCGGCGATACGCCCATGCACATGCTGGGCATGGACATATACTCGGTGCAGTTCACTTGCCTCATGCGCATGGTGCTGCTGCTGGCGGTGGCGCTCATATGCATATTCAAGTGGCGGGCATTTACGCCCGACGCGGACATACCTCTCATAGAGGAAGCCCAGCGTCGCCGTCCCCGCAGGAGCGCGGCGGGCGCATGACGGGCATGCCGCGCGCTTGCGGCACTGAAATGGCGTTTCCCACAAATTCCATATAGTGCAGTCAAGCCCGAACCGCACGGCATCCGAGCCGCCGCGCAGTTCGGGCTTGCTCATAGCTGTGCGGCGCAGACTCTGCCGCGCCGCAGGGAAACTGCGCGCAGCGAGCGCGCGCCTTGGCCGCCGCTTGCATTTGCCAAGAAGCGGACGGGCGCGAAAGTGCGATGTGAAAGAGGTGCTTAAGTTGGACATAGTGATATGCCCCGCAGCCATTGAGCAAAAGCCGGTGTTGGCGCAGCTCATGGAGCTTTACATGTACGACTTTTCGGAGTTCTCGGGCGAGGACGTGAGCGAATGCGGATACTATGGCTACAAGTATATGGACAACTACTGGACGGAGGCGGGCAGGATGCCGCTGCTCATAAGGGTGGACGGCAAGCTGGCGGGATTTGCGCTGGTGCGCGCCTGCAGTGAGTACAGCGACATGCCTGCGCCGCACTGCATAGGCGAATTCTTCGTTATGAAGAAGTACCGGCGCAGGGGCGTGGGGCGCACGGCGGCGTGCAGGGTGTTCGACATGTTCCCCGGAAACTGGGAGGTGTCGCAATGGAAGAACAATCTGCCCGCGCAGAGGTTCTGGCGGCGAGTTATATCCGAATACACGGGCGGCGAGTTCAGCGAGCTATGTACGGATGACGTCGTCGTGCAGGCGTTTAGCAGCGCCGTGGCCGGGCGCGCATAGCAGGGGCGGCAAGCAGCGGCTGCGCGCTTTAAATTGCGCACGCTAGGTGGTACAATGGATATGGCGCAATGACATGATGGCGCGCTGCAAACTATATCGCATGAAAGGAAAATGTATATGAGCAAAAAGCCAAACGTGATCTATATACTTGCAGACGATCTGGGCTACGGCGATCTGTCCTGCTTGAACCCTGACTCCAAGCTGCACACGCGCTGCATAGACGACATGGCGCTAAACGGCCTGCGCATGACCGACATGCACTCCACCTCCGCCGTATGCACGCCCTCGCGCTACGGCATACTGACGGGCCGCTATAACTGGCGCTCGCGCCTCAAGAGCGGCGTGGTGGGCGGCTATTCCGAGCCTGTAATAGAGCAGGATCGCCGCACCGTGGCCGACGTGATGCGCGAAGCGGGCTATGCGACCGGCTGCGTGGGCAAGTGGCATCTGGGGCTAAGGTGGCAGCGCGACAACGACCTACCCGAGCCGCATGGCTATGCGACCATGCCCGGCGTGGACTACTCCAAGCCCGTGTATGGCGGGCCGCTGGACTTTGGATTTGACCGCTTCTTCGGCATAGCCGCGTCGCTGGACATGCCGCCCTATGTGTACATAGACGGCAGACAGGCCACGGCTCTGCCCGACCACGAGACCGAGGGCGAGGGCATGCGCTTCTGGCGCAAGGGGCCGACCGCGCCCGACTTTGTGCATGAGGAAGTGCTGCCCACGCTGACGCGGAAGGCGATTGACTGGATAGACGAGTGGTCGGACAGGCCGTTCTTCATATACTTCCCTCTGCCCGCGCCGCACACGCCCATACTGCCCACCGGCGAGTACTGCGGCAAGTCCCGCACCAACAGCTACGGCGACTTCGTGCTGATGGTGGACGGCGTGGTGGGAACCATACGCGAGCATCTGCGCAAGCGCGGGCTGCTGGAGGACACCATAATCGTGTTCACCAGCGACAACGGCTGCTCGCCCATGGCGGATTATCCCGACCTCATATCCAAGGGTCACAATCCCAGCTACGTATTCCGCGGTACCAAGGCCGACATATACGAGGGCGGCCATCGCATACCGTTTGTGGTATCGTGGCCGGCGGGTATACCCTGCGGCGGCAGCGTGGATCAGAGGCTGTGCCTGAGCGACTTCATGGCGACCATGGCCGAGCTGACCGGCGTGCGCCTGACGGACGATATGGGCGAGGACAGCGTGTCCGAGCTGGCGCTGTGGCAGAGGCGCTCTGACGCGCCGGTGCGCCGCGACATAGTGCATCACTCGATAGACGGTTCGTTCTCGATACGCGAGGGCAGCTGGAAGCTGGAGCTTTGCCCCGGCAGCGGCGGTTGGAGCGATCCCGTGCCGGGCGAGGAGCCGGAAGGCTCGCCCGACATGCAGCTGTACGACCTAAGCGCCGACATATCCGAGCGCCGCAACCTCATAGCCGAGCATCCCGAGATAGCTGAGCGCCTGAAGGAGCGTCTGATAGGCTACATACGCAATGGCCGCTCCACGCCCGGCGCGCCGCAGCAGAACACCGATGGCGAGTTCTTTGAGACTTACAGCTGGTATAGACCGTAATGGCATAATGAATCGCCCCATGGCGCGGCATAGGCGCTGTGGGGCGATGTTCATGTTTAATTACTTTATGTGTATGTCGTCGGCTATGCATGCGGGTATGGTTATCTCATTTCCCATCACGGTGGTGTAGGAGTATACGCCTAGGCAAGTGCCGTATACAGTTACCTTGTCGTCCTCCAGTATGCGGGAAGCGCCCTTGGGCAGCGTGTATTCTACGTATACGACATCATCGTAGCTGCCCTTGGTGGCTATGCGGTATACGTTGAACTTGTCGCCTTCAACGACCTGCAAAACTTTGCCATTGAACTTGATTTTGGTAAGCATATATTTATCGGGATTGCGAGCGACAGCCTTGTAGTCCAGCTTCTCGTATTCGCTTGAGGTATTCTTGGGCTTGGGCGCGGCAGGTGCGCTGCTGCTCATAAGTGCGTCATAGGTGGCCTTATCGACATTGCCTGTGGTAGTAAGACCGGCGGCGCTCTGGAACTTGTTCACGGCGCTGGCAGTCTTGTTTCCATAAGAGCCATCGGCATTACCTGACAGGTAGCCCAGCTCCTTGAGCCGCTTTTGTACGGCTTCAACATCGTCGCCTTTGCTGCCGTTCTTTAGCGTCACAAATCCTTTCTGGTCTTTTGCGGATGCTGATTCATCATGGTTTTCCACTATGGCTTTGCCGACAACAATCATCTTGGTAGAGTACGATGAGCCATCGGGCGAGAACAGCATCATGACAGCGGACTTTTGAGGCAGGTTATCGGCCTTGTATGTTATCTCTGTGGAGTAGACCATCAGGCCATCTTCATTGTATAGATGACCGTTGAATTGAGTTACGGATTCATATCCCGAATCGGTCAGAGCTTTTCCTATCGCTTCCTTGGCGTATTCCTCGGCATCTTCGCTCGCCATTGCCATGGCAGGCAGGGCGAACAGCACTATGGCCAGAAGCAGAGAAATGATGCGGTGCTTGTTATGTACATAATCAGACATGCGTATATCCTCCTCATATGATGTGTGCTGTTGCGAACTTTCCCTGCGCCGATAATCTTATATCCCTCCTCTCTAAAGGATAACAAGGAAAGCGCTTATGGTATCTGAAGGCTTGCTGCGCATGCGCGCAATGCTGAATAAAACTATGCGGCTATTTTGAAGGTATAATGCAGTAATAAGATTGATAATAAAAATTGTATATAATATAGGCAGATGTCAAAAGATGGAAATAATTTCTGCCTATGATATAAATTATACCACTTAAAGCGCAAGTGTCAAGCGTTTGAACGAAAAATACGAACTTACGTTTGCCATACACATGGAGCTTGCGTACGATGAGCGAATTGGGCGGCGCAAACGAAAAAAGCACCGCCCGCAAGGGACGATGCTTTGTGTGAACCACAATATATTGCGCGGCTTCAAACTGCGCGCCTGTTCAAACTTGTCCAACCGCCGCGCGATAAGCCGAAACTATCTCCGCGCAATTCAGCTCCACGCTGTCTGCCCCATTTAGCCTTAGCACCGGGCAGGGCAGTGAAGCCGCCCATTCGCTGTGCGCCTTGAAGCTCGTGGAGGACGGCGCATCCGAATCGTATAGCATGGCATCGTGCAAAAAGCGCTCGTGCGCCTCATGCATGTCGCCGCCCGGCAGTATGCGCGCGCCGAACTCGCTCAGCTCGCGCGCGTGCAGGCGCTCTGCCCGCAAAGCAGCGGGCGCGGTCAGATGTACGGCCAGCTCAAACAGCGGCACGAACGGCGCATTGAAGCTGTCCATGGAGCCTGCCATTACGAAGTGATTGTGCGGCGATATGGCCGCAATCAATCGGCTGGCACGCTCGGCGCGGGGATACATCTGGGTGTAGGGCTGCTCGGTGTCAGTGCGCCAGATGTAGTCGTCTATGTCGAAGTAGGGAAAGCCCAGCGCGCACGCGGCGGCGCGGCCCAGTGTGGTCTTGCCCGCGCCCGCCGCGCCGAATATCATTATGCCTTTGCTCATGATCTTCTCACTCGAAGTACAGGTCCTTGGAGGGGAACTCGGCCTCGCAGGTTATGTTTATGCCCAGCTTGCGCAGTATGCTCTCGTCGGCATGCGGGAGCATGGTGGAGGAGTGCGCATCGCAGCCGTGCAGGCGCGGTATCTTGCTCACCGCCGTCTCGACTATGGGGTTGGTAGCGGCGCATATCGACAGCGCAGTCAGCACGTCCTCCAAACTCAGCGTCACGTTCTGCGCGCCCAGCATCTTCTTCATCTTGGCTATGGGTTCCAGCACTATGGGGCTGAGCAGGCGCATGCGGTCGTCTATGCCTGCCAGCGCCTTTATGGCGTTAAGCAGACATCCGGCGGATGCGTTCATCATCTCGCTTCCGCGGCCGGTGATTATGCGGCCGTCATCCAGCTCTATGGCCAGCGCGGGATGCCCGGACAGGCGCGCCTTGTCCAGCGCGGGCTGAACCACGCGGCGCATGACCGTCGTAAGCCCGAGCTGGTTCATTATCATGTTTATGCGCGCTAGCGTCTCATCGTCGGCAAGGCCGGTCTTGTAGTCCTGACATATGCGGTAGTAGCGGCGGATTATCTCCTGACAGGCGGCCTCGCGCACCACTTCGTCGTCGGTTATACCGTAACCGGCCATGTTCACGCCCATGTCGGTGGGCGAGCGGTAAAAGTCCTCGCCGCCGGTTATGCGCTTGAGCATGGCGCGCAGTATCGGGAAGGCCTCTATGTCGCGGTTGTAGTTGACGGCGGCGGCACCGTATGCCTCAAGATGGAAGGGATCTATCATGTTCACGTCCTTGAGGTCGGCGGTGGCCGCTTCGTAGGCAAGGTTCACGGGGTGCTTGAGCGGCAGGTTCCATATGGGGAAGGTCTCGAACTTGGCATAGCCCGCCTTTACGCCGCGCTGATGCTCGTGATAGAGCTGGCTTAGACACGCGGCCAGCTTGCCCGAACTGGGGCCGGGCGCGGTCACCACTACCAGCGGGCGCGTGGTCTCGACGTAGGGATTGGAGCCGAAACCGCGCGGCGAGCATATCGTGTCCACCTCGGTGGGATAGCCCGGCACGGGATGGAACAGGTATGCGCGCATGCCGCGCATCTCCAGCTTGTGCTTGAACGCGCGCGCGGCGCGCTGGCCGGTGTAGCGGGTGATTATGACGCTGGTCACGGTAAGGCCGCTCATGCGCAGGCTGTCTATCAGCCTTAGCACGTCCATGTCGTATGTTATGCCCAGATCGGCGCGTATCTTGTTGGCCTCGATGTCGGCGGCGTGTATGCATATTATTATCTCCGCCTTGTCGGCAAAGTTCTGCAAAAGCCTAAGCTTTGCATCGGCCTTGAAGCCCGGCAGCACTCGCGCCGCATGGAAGTCGTCGAACAGCTTGCCCCCGAACTCGATGTAGAGCTTGTTGTCGAACTTGTCCATGCGCTCGAGTATGTGCTCCATCTGCTTTTGCACGTACAGCTCGTTGTCAAATCCGATCTTCATTCGTGCGCCCTCCGAAAAATCAAAAAAATCAACTACCTTCAAGCATACCACAGGCGGGCGTTAATGTCGCTCCTGTTTAGGTAAATTTCAGCATGAAAAACGCCCCCGTCTGTGGGACGGGAACGAATGGTACGGTCATGAGGTATAAGGCACTGTCTATTGTCTGCCGCGCATTGCCATGCCGCATATCAGCATGATGATGGATGCGGCGCAGTAGATGGAGCAGATTGCAAACAGTGGCTTATTGATGTAAGACCAGAATATGTAATCAAATCTCGAATTAGTGGTGAAGTCAATCAACTTGCTCAGCTCGGCGTGTACTATCAGAAGTATGTAGCCCAGCATCGATAGACCTATGGATATCCAGCCGGTGGTTATCAGCATGTGCTTTTTGCCCATAAATGTGCTTCGCCTCCGTATAAGGCTGCGGCGGCAGTACACCACCCGCGCACATGTGACCATGTGCGCGGGCAGAGTGCGCCAAGGTGCGGGTTCAGCGCAAGGCTATCGGCGGCATATCACCACTCCCGGCATATGAATGTCTGCGTCAATACTGCGCGCTGTCCCCATGCGCCTTTATCTGCTCATTGAGCAGATTGATGTTGCCGCAGCCCAGCGTTATCACCAGATCGCCCGGCTTCCAGTGCGAGCGCAGGTAGTTCTCGGTGTCGTCGAAGGTGGGCGTGTGGTTTACTACCAGACCGCGCGCGCGCAGGTGCGGCAGGAACTGCTCGGCCTTTATGTCGCCGGGATCGACCTCGCGCGCGCCGTATATGTCGGTTATCAGCACGCGGTCAACGCCGTCGAAGCACTTTACGAAGTCGCGGAACAGATCCTTGGTGCGCGAATAGGTGTGCGGCTGCCATACCGCCCAGAGCTTGTTGTGCGGCTGCTGCAGGGCGACGCTCAGCACATTGCGTATCTCGGTGGGGTGATGGCCGTAGTCGGTGTATATCGCCACGCCGTCGGTCACGCTGGTCAGCTCGAAGCGGCGGTGTGCGCCGGTGAAGTGAGCCAGCGTAGCCGCGACCAGATGCGCGTCCAAGCCCAGCGTGTGCGTGCAGGCCAGCACCGCCAGCGCGTTCATCAGCATGTACTCGCCCGGCACGTTCAGCGCCAGCGAGGTCATGGGCTGGCCGAACAGCATCACGTCGCAGCGCGCGCGGCCTATCTCGTCGTATGAGACGTTCACGGGGTATACGTCGTTCTCGTCGCTCAGGCCGAAGGAGATTATGTTGCACTCCACGTCGTTCATTATGTCCATTACGTGTTCGTCGTCGCCGCAGCCTATCAGATAGCCGTCCTCTGGTATCTTGCCCGCGAACTCGCGGAAGGCGGCCAGCAGGTTGTCGAACGTGCCATAGCAGTCCAGATGGTCGGCCTCTATGTTCAGCATTATGGCGTGGGTGGGGTTAAAGTGCAGGAAGCTGCGGTTGAATTCGCAGGCCTCGGCCACAAAGCACTCGTGTCCGCCCACCAGCGTGCTGCCGCCCAGCGCGGGCAGCTCGCCGCCTATGTGTACGGTGGGATTGGTGTTCAGCTCCCACAGCGTCTGCGCCAGCATCGCCGAGGTCGTGGTCTTGCCGTGCGTGCCGCATATGTTTACGGCGCGCTTGTAGCCCTCCATCAGCTGACCCAGCAGCACGGCGCGCTCCATCTCGGGTATGCCGTTTTCGCGGGCGCGGGCGCGCTCGCAGTTGTCGGGCGCTATCGCCGCCGAGTATATAACAAGGTCTGCGCCATCCACGTTCTCAGGGCGGTGGCCTATGAATATCTCTATGCCGCGCGCTGCCAGCGTGCGAGTATGCTCGGACTCATCGCGATCGGAACCGCTCACGCGGCAGCCCTTGAGCTGGAGCATCTGCGCCAGTCCCGACATGCTCGAACCGCCTATTCCTATCATGTGAACGCGCTTGCGCGCACCCGTCTCAGCATCCGCTCCCATAAAATCCTTTATATTAACATCCACTATTTTTCACACCTTTCATAAATCATGTGCGCTGCGTTTGTATACTGCGCGCGGGCCATACCTATCTGACTCTATTATACGCTTATTGAATGCTCACTCGCAATACGCATGCGCTGATTTTTCTTGGGCATGCGGGTAAAATCCGTGTTGTGTGTGAGTAAATATGCGCCAATGCGCTGGATATTTTAGCGAAAGTGAATTATAATAGTTGTATACGACACGAACATTCGGGTTTTGGATGCGGCTGCAGCGCGGCGCAACGTGGGCTAACAGCGCGCAATGCTCAGCACATGTTTGTAACTGGTGCGTCCCAAGCCGATGTACCGAGGAGATGCTTTTATATGGAGAGGATAAAGCGCAATGAGCGCATAGCGGCGATGATGCAGGTGCTTTCGTCCGCGCCCAACAAGGTGTTCACGCTGGGGCATTTCTGCCAGATGTTTTCGGCGGCCAAGTCCACGATAAGCGAGGACATAGACATATTGCAGCGCAGCCTGAGCGAGTTTTCGCTGGGCGCGGTGGAGACGGTCACGGGCGCGGCGGGCGGCGTGCGCTATCGCCCGGCCTGCGATTCGGACAAGTCGCGCAAGTTCCTTGAGAGCATATGCGAGAGGCTGGCCGATCCTTCGCGCGTGCTGCCGGGCGGATTTCTGTACATGGCCGATATACTGGCCGACCCGGCGGTGGTATGCCGCATGGGCGAGATACTGGCGGCGCGGTTCTTTGTTGAAGCGCCCAGCATAGTGATAACCATGGAGACAATGGGCATACCCGTGGCCATGGAGACCGCGCGCATACTGGGCGTGCCGCTGGTAATAGCCCGGCGCGACAGCAAGGCGTATGAAGGCTCGGCGGTCAAGATAAACTACACCGCCGGTTCGGGCAACGGCATCGAGACCATGAGCCTGAGCCGCCGCGCGGTTACGTCGGCGCAGCGCGCGCTGATAGTGGACGACTTCATGAAGGGCGGCGGCACCATACGCGGCATGAACGACCTCATGCGCGAGTTCGACGTGGAGGTCGTGGGCATGGGCGTGGTCATGAGCACGGCTTCGCCCGAGCGCAAGCGCATAGACGGCGTGCATGCGCTGCTTATAAGGCAGGACGTAGTGGAAGGCGAGCCGACGGTTGTAACTCCGGCGGATTGGATATAATACAGGTGCGGCATGATGGGGAGCGCGGGCAGAACCGGCAAGTTCTGCCTGCGCTCCCTTCGCGCGCTTGAAGGCTGTGCGGCAGGGGCGTGCCTAGATGTGCGCGCAGAGCGGCGTGCGCGTGTGCCTAGATAGGCGTGCAGAGTATCATGTGCGTTCCTGCCGCGCGCATGATGGCGCGGAACATGCGCAGGTGCATACCGCGCCGCACTAGTGCCGCGCCGCATGGCAGCCCATATGCAGCGCCGCCTGCTGCCCGATGCATTTCTAATATCGCTCTAATTGCGCACGGCATGAGTTTGTGGTATCATTTTATCAATGAAAAGCGCCTGCCCGCCGCGAGAATTGCGCCGTCGGGCGGCAAAAGCGACGAATGCGCGCTCAAAACGCTGTGTTGGGCGCACATCCGTTGACGCAAGGGGCGCAGCAACCTATAATATTTATATCAAAGCGAGAGCTTGGAGGAGGTAGCGATGGCAAAGGCCGGTTATCGTGAGAAGAAGATAAGGCCCGTCTGGCCGATATTCGCATCGGGCATAGTGTTTGTGATATATAGCGCGTTTGCGCCCATATACATGCCTATGCACTTCTGGATAGCCTGCGCGCTGGCGCTGGCGGCGTATGTGTGCGGCACGGTGCTGGCACCGGCCAGGGTCGAGCAGGTCGAGGTCGAGATAAAGACCGGCAACGGCGACGCCGACGGCATGATAGTCAAGGGCAGGCAGACCACGGCGCGCCTGCGCGAGGAGCATGCCCGCATCACCGACCCGGAACTCAAGACATACGTGGCGCGCACCGAACGCGCCATAACTCAGATAGTGGACACCGTGGCGCAGACGCCCGCCAAGGCAGCGCTGGCAGGCCGCTTTATCAACTACTATCTGCCCACCATATTGAAGCTGCTGGATGCTTACGACAGGCTGGTTGAAGCCGGTCAGGCCACGAACATGAACGCCACGCTTCAGTCCATAGAGGACAGCATGGAGAACGTCGCCAAGGCTTCCGAGCGCCAGCTGATGAGCATGTTCGAGGATGAGCAGATGGACATATCCACCGACATAGAGGTGCTGGAGACCATGCTCAAGTCGGACGGCCTGCTGGATGACGATCCGTTTGCGGCAAAGCGCTGAGTGCATATTGAAATGCGCCGCCATAGATGACGAGCGAATAACGCATATAGATATAGGAGGAAACTGCAATGACTGACTTCCCTAAGCTGGTGCTTCCGGGCGAAAACGATGCCGTGGCCGATAACAAGAGCGAAGTGGACAGCGATGTTCAGGATGTGGCCTTTGAGCTGAAGGCCGATGCTGCGGCGCAGGCCGCGCCCACGCTGGACTTCAGCGCGTCCAGCTCCATGCCCACGCTGACCTTGGGCAACGAGCAGCCCAAGCCCGCGCCCAAGCCCGAGCCCGCCGCCGAGACGCAGATACCGCAGGTCAAGTTCTCGCCCGAGGAGACGCAGGTGATAGCCGACTTCGCCGGGCGCATCGACATAACCGATTCCAGTCTGGTGATGGGCTATGGCGCGGCGGCGCAGGGCAAGATGTCCAAGTTTACCGAGAGTGCGCTGGACAAGGTGCGCACGCACGATCTGGGCGAGGCGGGCGCGCTGATGACCGACCTCATGGGTCAGCTCAAGGGCTTCACCGATGAAGAACCGCGCGGGTTCTTTGGATTGTTCCGCAAGGCGCAGTCGCAGGTGGAGCTTATGAAGTCGCGCTACGACAAGGTTGAGGTGAATGTTGACAAGATAACGGACGCGCTCACCGGCCATCAGATACAGCTCATGAAGGACATCGCCATGTACGACAAGATGTACGAGGCCAATCTGGATTACTACAAGGAGCTGTCCATGTACATAGAGGCGGGCCGCATGAAGCTGCGCCAGACGCGCCAGAACGAGCTGCCCGCGCTTCAGCAGAAGGCGCGCGAGTCCGGCCTTATGGAGGACGCGCAGGCCGCCAACGACCTCGCCAACATGTGCGGCCGCTTTGAAAAGAAGCTGTTCGACCTCGACCTTACGCGCAACATATCCATACAGATGGCGCCGCAGATACGCCTGCTCCAGAACAACGATCAGCAGATGGCCGAGAAGATACAGTCCACTCTGGCCAACACCATACCCCTTTGGAAGAACCAGATGGTGCTGTCGCTGGGCCTTGAGCATGGCCGTCAGGCGATGGAAGCCCAGCGCGCCGTGACCAATATGACCAATGAACTGCTGCGCAAGAACGCCGATACGCTGCGCATGGGCTCTGTTGAGACTGCCAAGGAAGCCGAACGCGGCATAGTGGACATAGAGACGCTCAAGTACACCAACCAGTCGCTTATAAACACTCTGGACGATGTGCTGCGCATACAGGAGGAGGGCGCTCAGAAGCGCGCCGCCGCCGAGATGGAGCTGCGCCAGATAGAGGGCGAACTCAAGCAGAAGATGCTGGACATGCGCGGCTGACGCGCCCAAAACAGGAGCGGATGTTACTATGAATAAAAAGAGCGGAGCGCCCAAGCGCGGCGCGGCGCTGATATTTCTGGCGGTGTGCGTGCTGTTTTCGCTGCTGGTGCTGGGAGGCAGCAAGCTCTCGTCGCTGCGGGCAGGCGCAATGCAGCTTTACGAGGGCGGCGAGCAGAGCATACTGGCAGACCTTGCCAAGCACAATGAGAACGCATACAACATAATCACCGTGGGCAAGCGGCTGCTGGGCGACGGCGATGCCGCCGTAAAGGGTGCGGAAGATGCATACAAGGCCATGAACGGCGCAAGCGGCCCCGCTGCCAAGTTTGCCGCCGACGCAGAGCTGGATGCGGCCATAGCCACGCTTGTGGCCAGACTGGACGAGTCCGGCATGAACCAGAAGGACGCGACGCTGGTGAACGGCCAGAAGGCCGACATGTATTCGCGCGACATGATAATATCGCACAGCGAATACAACGCGCGCGTCGCCGAATACGCACAGGCCGTGAGCGGCTTTCCGGGCAGCATGATAGCGGCGCTGCGCGGGCTGAGCGTGCCGGAATACTACAGGTGACGCGGATGCGCACAAGGCGCGCGGCGTTGGGGAGCGCCCTGCGCCCGGCATATACAAGGGAAGGAACGGAGGAAATGCAATGAAGGTAGGCTCGGCGAGGCTTGAAAGGGCGCTGGCGGTGCTGCTTATGGCGCTGATGTGCCTGATGCCCATGAGTGCGCAGGCGGCTATCGACGTGGTAGAGCCTATGGAAAGCTTCTATGTGGCCGACTATGCGGGCGTTATAGATGCCGACGTGCAGCAGCACATAATAGACAATTCTGCCGAGCTGTACGACGAGACCGGCGCGCAGATAGTCGTGGTCACGGTTGACTTCATAGGCGAAAACAACATTGAGGAATATGCGCGCACGCTGTTCAACGAGTGGGGCATAGGCGACAAGGACAAGGATAACGGCGTGCTGCTGTTGATGGTGATAGGCGCGGAGAACTACTGGTGCATGCAGGGCGCGGGGCTGGAGAGCAAGCTGCCCACCAGCACCATAAAGACGCTGCTGGACACGTACCTTGAGCCTGACTTTGCCGCGCAGGACTATTCGGAGGGCGCGCTGGCGTTCTACGATGCGATGTACGACAAGGTGGCGCAGATTTACGGCCAGCCCGGCATGTACGGCGCGTCTGCAAGCGGCTCGGGCAGCCGCTATGACAGCGACGATTATGACGATGACTATGATCTAGACAACGAAAGGCGCTCGTCGGGCGGCATATTCGGCTTCATAGGCAGGCTGATAAGCAGCATATTCGGGTTCGTGTTCGGGCTGATAGGCACAATATTCAGCATGTCGGGCGGCATAATCGTAATAGTTATAATCGTGCTGATATTCGCTTTCGGAGGCAGACATGGCCGTCCGCGCGGCCCCAGAGGCCCGAGAGGCCCCAGAGGCCCCATGCCCCCGTTTGGCGGCCCCGGCCCCCGGCCTCCCTTCGGCGGCCCCGGCCCCATGCCCCCGTTTGGCCGTCCGCGCTCCAGCGGACGCGGGCCGTACCACAGCGGCGGACGCTCATCGGGAGGCGGCGGCAGTTCACGCGGCGGCGGCGCGGGTCGCAGCGGCGGCTTTGGCGGCGGCTTCGGTGGCGGCCATTCGGGCGGCGGCTTCGGCGGCGGCAGCCATTCGGGCGGCGGCGGCAGCTCCCGTGGCGGCGGCGCGGGTCGCGGCTGATACATGCGATGGCGCACATTATGGCGGCAGGATGGTATGTCCTGCCGCCGTTTGTCATTTATGGGACTGTTGAAGGCGCGCATATGTGCGCGTGGACATGTCGCTGCATGCTTTGGTTGCAGTATGAACTGCGCCTGCCATGAGCCTGACATGGGCCGGGCATGATTAAGATGCTTTCAAAATGTGCAGGGCGTGCTTTGATAATTGCCCGCAGCGCATGACGTACTCAATATGTGGGCTCGAGTGATGCGGTGTGAGCGCGGCGCGAACTGGAATGGCCTGCCAGCATTGCGGCAATGTGACGGGATATGGGGTGTAAATGCGCTGGAAACAGCGGTATACGCCCATAATCACGCGATGCTCAAAAAAATTGAAAAAAGTGCCTTGCAGGGGGTTGACAAATGCCGCGAAGTCGTGTATAATAACATTCGTCGCCTCGGTAACACAGGGCATGGGAGCATAGCTCAGTTGGGAGAGCATTTGCCTTACAAGCAAAGGGTCACAGGTTCGAGCCCTGTTGTTCCCACCATTTTAATGGCCAAGTAGTTCAGTCGGTTAGAATGCCAGCCTGTCACGCTGGAGGTCGAGGGTTCGAGCCCCTTCTTGGTCGCCAATATGCCTCGGTAGCTCAGATGGTAGAGCAGGAGACTGAAAATCTCCGTGTCGGTGGTTCGATTCCGCCCCGCGGCACTTTATTCGGTGCTTATTGCACCGAACGGATGCGGTAGTAGCTCAGTGGTAGAGTGCCACCTTGCCAAGGTGGATGTCGCGAGTCCGAATCTCGTCTACCGCTCCATTTTCACTTGGCGCCATAGCCAAGCGGTAAGGCAAGGGTCTGCAAAATCCTCATTCCCCGGTCCGATTCCGGGTGGCGCCTCTTAAAGAGACTGGATGCTGTCCGGTCTTTTTTGCGTTTGCGGAAATGTTGCGACCGGTCGGGTATGACTTGCGGCGCGCCTTGACAGGCGCGCCGCTGTCTATAAGCGGCTATGCGGCTGCGGCGCAGGGCGGTCTTGCGCGGGCAACGCTGCAAACGAGATGCATATTGCGGCGTGCGCGTTTTGTCAGTGCGCGGATGAACATATTCGCCTCGCGCGATGCGTGCTGATATCGGTTTATAACGAAACTTTGCCGTTGCGGGCTAAAATATCGCGCGAATGGTATCAATCAGCGCGTTGTGCGCTTGGATGGCAAAATCCGTGTGGCGGTCTTGCACGTGTGGCGTTGAGCGTGCGGCGCGTGGTGCTGACGGCATTGCGCGCGTTGTCTGCGCAATGACGGGCGCATGCGCTGTGCTGCATGGCGATGATGAATTAAATCGGGGCGATGGCGCGTCTGCGTGCATGGCCGTAGCAGCGGGCGTGTGCCTTGCACATGAGCTGACAAAGTGATATACTTATCACAGAAAGATTATGCGCATCCTGTGCTGAGGAGGAGAGCGTCATGCATCTCATTCGGCCTGATGCCGGCTGGACAAAGGCGCTTGGCGATTATCGGGATGAGTTCATTGCGCGCGGCGAGACTCCATACGGCTCGGCGGGACTTAAGACCGCGCAGTCCATATCGGATTGGCTGGCAGAGCGCGGGCACAACTCCGGTGCAGCCACGGCGGACGCGGGCGTACTGCCCTCGGTGACGTATCTGGCGCTGGAGGACGGGCGCTTTGTGGGCATGCTGACCATAAGGCTGGAGCTGGACGAATACCTGCTTACATACAGCGGCCACATAGGATACAGCGTGCGTCCCGGCGAACGCGGGCGCGGATATGCCACTCGCATGCTGGAGCAGGTGCTTGACATCTGCCGCGAGCGCGGCATGGAGCGCGTGCTGATGACCTGCGATGAGGACAATCCCGCTTCGGAGCGCGTGATACAGCGCTGCGGCGGCGTTAAGGAGAACGAGGTGCTGGACGGCAGCACAATGGTCAGGCGATACTGGATAGAGCTGTGAGGTGCGCGCTATGGACGGGGGATTCTTTTCGCAGGTGTACGCGCAGGTGGCGCGCATACCGCAGGGCAGGGTGGCCAGCTATGGCCAGATAGCCATGATGCTGGGCAGGCCGCAGGGCGCGCGCGCCGTGGGCTGGGCAATGCGCGCATGTCCCGAGCATCTGCCCTGGCAGCGCGTGGTGCGCGCCGACGGCTCGATAGCGGGCGGCGGCTGGGAACAGATACGGCGCGCCCGGCTCGAGAGCGAAGGCGTGAGCTTTCTGCCCGATGGCAGGGTGGACATGGCGCGCTGCATGTGGGACGGACTTTGATTCGGTGAGCGCATGGCGCGCTGCGCAATGTGTGCTTTGTGCGGCAACGCACTTACAAGGGTATGCGAGCCAGTGCGCAGCGTGATGCGTTATGAGTGAGTGCTTTGCGCGGCAACGCACTTCCGCAGATGTGCGAGCCAGTGCGCGGCGTGATGCGTCATGAGTATGCCGTGTGCGTAGGTGGACTTTGATGTGAGGTATGTATTATGTGTTATAAGATGCCCGAAGGCAATCTGTTTATGGTGTGCAGGAAAGTGGAGAGGGGCGCGTTTGCGCCGCTGCCCAGCGGCGTGACCGTGCGCAACTGCCGTCCCGACGAACTGGACATATGGAAGGACTTTCACTTCGACACCGCGCGCGAGGCGCAGGAGTATCGCCCGTTCATGGACGAGTACTTTGACAGGGTGTACGCGCCGCGCGGCGATGAGTTCTTCAGGCGCTGCCTGTTTGCCTGCGAGAACGGTGTGCCGGTGGGTACATGCTTCATATGGAAGGCATACGGCTGCGTGAACACCGTGCATTGGTTCAAGGTGAGGCGCGAGTGCGAGGGGCGCGGCATAGGGCGCGCGCTGCTGACTTGCGTGCTGGAGGGGCTGACTGAGGGCGATATGCCAGTGTGCCTGCACACTCAGCCCGGCAGCTTCCGCGCCATAAAGCTGTACAACGACTTCGGCTTTGCGCTGGCCACAGACGCGCGCGTAGGCGACAGGCCCAATTCACTGCCGCAGGCACTGCCCGCGCTGCGCAGGGTCATGGGGCGCGAGCGCTTCATGGCGCTCAGGCTGGACAGCGTTCCCGAGGAGCTGCTGCGCGCGGCGGAAGCGTGTCAGTGGGCGGAGTTTTAGGAGGATACATGCGGATAATGCTGGATAGGTGCGAGCTGGCTACGACGTTTTCCGATGAGCAGCGCATAGACATGTGCAATGCGCTGGGGGAGGCTAAGATAGCCTATCGCCTGCGCAGGCGCGCATACCGGGGCGCATCGGGGCGGCGCGAGAGCATGAGCGTGATATACGTGCGCCGCGCGGACATCGATGCGGCGCGCGCCGTGATAGAGCGGATATGAGCGCCTGCGCGGCAGTTGGCAAAGTAATGTGCGGTATGCGCACAGGCTGGCGCACTCTTTGCGATGATATGGCGCATAGATTGTGCAGGGCTTCCGCGCATTGCCGCGCGCAACTATGAATCAACCGATATGACACAGTATCGCCAACAGGATATAATAAAATGTGGGCAGTATGATGCGGAGGAATTGTATGGATGGACTTAAAAAGCTGCTCGCGAAGTATTCGGAGCAGGTGTCATATGTGTTCTTTGGCGGGCTGACTACGCTGGTCAACATAGTGGCATACTATGTGTGCGACAGCCTGATTGCGCTGGGTACGGTGCCGTCTACGGCGATTGCGCAGGTGCTGTCGGTGCTGTTTGCGTATTTCACCAACAAGCGGTACGTGTTTCGCAGCAAGACCCACGGCGCGGCAGAGCTGCTGCGCGAGATGGGCTCTTTCTTTGCCTGCCGCGCGGTGTCGTTCTTTCTGGACATAGGCATAATGTGGCTGACCGTGGACGTGCTGGGCTGGCCCAGCATGGTCATGAAGCTGATAAGCAATCTGATAATAATAGTGGTAAACTACGTAGCCAGCAAGCTGCTCATATTCAATAAAGGCAAGGGGGCGGACAAGTGAGCGCCCGATACGATACGCTTTCCATAATAGTGCCGTGCTTTAACGAGCAGGAATCGCTGCCGCGCTTTTACGAGGCCATATGCGAGGCCGCAGGCGGCATGCCCGAGGTGCAGTTTGAACTGCTGTTCGTGGACGACGGTTCGCGCGACGGCACATTGGAGGTACTCAAGGAGCTGCGCGTACGCGACGAGCGCGTGCGCTACCTCAGCTTTTCGCGCAACTTCGGCAAGGAGGCCGCGCTGCTGGCTGGGTTTGAACATTGCACGGGCGATCTGGTTGCGGTCATGGATGCCGATTTGCAGGACCCGCCCGCGCTGCTTAAAGACATGTACGAGGGGATAGTGCGCGACGGATATGATGTTGTGGCCACGCGCCGCTCCACGCGCAAGGGAGAGCCGCCGGTGCGCTCGGCGTTTGCGCACTGCTTCTACTGGCTGATAAACCGCCTGTCCACCGCCGACATAGTGGACGGCGCGCGCGACTTCCGCATGATGCGCCGCAGAGTGCGCGATGCAATCGTGGGCATGGGCGAGTACAACCGCTTCTCAAAGGGCATATTTGGCTGGGTTGGCTTTAAGACGCATTGGCTGAGCTATGAGAACGTGGAGCGCGTGGCCGGAAAGACCAAGTTCTCGTTCTGGAAGCTCTTTAAGTATTCGCTGGAGGGCATACTGGCCTTCACGACCGCGCCGCTGGCGCTGGCGCTGGTGCTGGGCGCGCTGCTTATGGCGGCGGCGCTGATAACGCTGATAGTGCTGGGCATACACGCGGGCGCGACCGGCCTTGGCATATCCATGGCGGGCGGCCTTAGCTGCCTGATAATGGGCATAGGCGGCTTGCAGCTGATATGCATAGGCATAGTGGGGCAGTACCTGGGCAAGCTGTATCTGGAGGGCAAGCGCCGCCCGGTATACATATTGCGCGAGACAGAGGATGGCATAGTAAAGTGAATGTGCGCGGGCAAGGCTGTTCGCGCTGCGACAGGGTGCGCCGCCGCGTGCTGCCAAATGGCAGAGCGGCGGCGCGCTTTGCGTGTGCAGAAAATGGGCGCGCATCGCACATGGCGGAGCATATCCTGCGGCAACTGCCCGCAGCGGGCGCGCATATTACCGGCATGATTCGCCATAAAATGCGCAGGGTGCCAGCTTTTGCGTGAATATCCACCCCATATCGTCAATTAACTGCAAATTTTTGCGCAAATCGACCGAAGGTAAAAGGATTTTAGCCGCCGTGCGTGGTATATATCATATATAAATGCGGTGGCCGCGCCGCTGCGCGCGAGCCGCGGGAGGCGAACGCCATGAATGCCAGGGAGAGCTGGGAAAAGCTGGAACATGAGATACTGTTGCCGCGCGCCTGCTTTGCCGATTCAAGCCGCGGGCGCGAGCGGCCTATGGAGCCATGTCCGCTGCGCACGGACTTTCAGCGCGACCGCGACCGCATAATCCATTGCAAATCCTTCCGGCGCTTAAAGCACAAGACGCAGGTGTTTCTGGCGCCGCGCGGCGATCACTATCGCACGCGGCTCACCCATACGCTGGAAGTGGCGCAGATAGCGCGCACCATGGCGCGTGCGCTCAGGCTCAACGAGGATCTCACCGAGGCCATAGCGCTGGGACACGATTTGGGTCACACGCCATTTGGCCACATGGGGGAGCGCACGCTGAACTCGCTCAGCCCGTTCGGCTTTCGCCACAACGAGCAGAGCCTGCGCGTGGTCGAGCGTCTGGAAAACGGCGAGGGACTGAACCTGACATGGGAGGTGCGCGATGGCATAGCGCATCATTCAGGCAATGTGCGTCCGGCCACGCTTGAGGGCAGGCTGGTCGCGCTGGCAGACAGGATAGCTTATGTCAATCACGACATAGACGATGCCGAAAGGGCGGAGATGCTCAAGGCCGGCGAACTGCCGATAAGCTGTGTGCGCGCGCTGGGCGCGAGCCATGGCGAGCGGCTGGATACGCTGATACGCGACGTGGTCGAAAATTCGCGCGACGGCGACGTGCGCATGAGCGACGAAAAGTATGACCACATGATGCAACTGCGCGAGTTCCTGTTTGAACACGTATATCGCGGCGATTGGGCAAGGCAGGAGGAGCGCCGCGCAGATCACCTGATACGCGATCTGTACGGTTACTTCATGGCCAACCCCGCCACGCTCCCCAACACGGACACGCTGTACAAGGAGGGATTCGATCGGGCTATCTGCGACTACATTGCCGGCATGACCGATCCATACGTGGTGGCGCTTTACGAGGAGAAGTTCATACCCCGGCCCTTCATAGGCTGACGGCCAAGGGAGGGCTGTGCCGCATCGCTGCGCGCGGTGCGCCCGGGGCAGGGCATGAGCGGGGCTTCGGCCCCATGCGTCGGGGGATATAAATGGCATATGACATGGACAATGGTTGGATAGACCGGCTGCGCGACAGCTTGGACATAGTGGATGTGGTGGGCGATTACGTGTCGCTAAAGCCCAAGGGACATCGCCACTGGGCGTGCTGTCCGTTCCACAATGAAAAGACGCCGTCGTTCGAGGTCGATTCCCGCTCGCAGATGTATTACTGCTTTGGCTGCCACAAGGGCGGCAATGTGTTCAACTTCGTGATGGAAATGGAACACATGGAATTCATGGACGCGGCAAGGCTGCTGGCCGAGCGCGTGGGCTTTGAGATACCCGAGCGCCCGGGGCGCGGCGATGAGCGCATAAGCACTCAGCAGCGCCAGCGCATATACGAACTCAACCGCGCCGCCGCGCTGTACTATCACGGCGTGCTGTATTCCGACGAGGGTTCGCCCGCGCTGGGGTATCTGCACAGGCGCGGTCTGGACGATCAGACCATACGCCGCTTTGGACTGGGCGCTACGCCTCAGCAGGGCGATGCCCTGATAAGAAGCATGCGCGAGCAGGGCTTCACAGACGATGAAATGCGGCTTGCCGGACTGTGCGGTGAGCGCGAGGGGCGCATATACGACCAGTTCCGCAATCGCGTGATGTTCCCGATAATCAATCCGCAGGGGCGGGTGATGGGCTTTGGCGGGCGCGTGCTGGGCGATGGCCAGCCCAAGTATCTCAATACTTCGGACACTATGGTGTTCAACAAGCGCCGCGAGCTTTTTGGACTTAACATAGTCAAAAAGCAGGGCAAGTGTGAAAGACTGCTGCTCGTGGAAGGCTATATGGACGTGGTGTCGCTGGTGCAGAAGGGTCTGACTGGCGTAGTGGCCACGCTGGGCACGTCGCTCACGCCCGAACAGGTGTCGCTGATAAAGCGATATGTGCCGCGCGTGTGCGTGGCTTATGATGGCGATGGCGCCGGGCAAAACGCGATAGCCCGCGCGCTGGACATGTTCGCGGAGCAGGATTTGCCCGCGCGGGTGATAAAGTTCCCGGACGGGCGCGACCCGGACGAGTTCGTGCGCGAGTTCGGCAGGGATGCGTTTGACAAGCTCCCGCAGCTCACGCCCACCAAGTGGCATCTGGAGCGACTGGAATCGTCAATCGACCTGTCAAATCAGGAAGGGCGCACTCAGTTCGCGATAGAGGCCGCAAAGCACATAGCCAAACTCAAAAACCCCGTGGAGCGCGAGAGCTTCCTGCCCGAACTCATGGTAAAGACGGGATTTCCGCGCGAGGCGCTGATAAGCCAGATGGGCGTGATGCCGGCGCAGGATGCCCCGATAAGGCGCACCGAGCGCCGCATAAGACCCGCCAGGGATGAGTTCGAGCCGGACTACATAAAGGCGGAGCGGCTGCTTCTGATGCTGCACGCGCGGGGCATGTGTCCTCAGGGCCTTATGCGGCTGGAGGACTTTTCAGATGAGCTTGACCGGAAGATAGCGGGCATGCTGTTGGACGGAAAGCGTCCCTCGGCGATACTGGGCGAGCTGGAAGATGACCAGCGCGACCGCGCCGCGGGCATATTTCAACAGGCGGTGCCGCTCAGTCAGGACCTGGCCGGACAGATGGCCGCCGACTGCGTGGAACGCATACGCATGAAGAGACTGGACGAACAGATAGACGAGATCAAGGCGCGCCTTGCCGACGCGCAGGACGCGGCCAAAGGCGAACTGCTGTCGCACCTGATGAAGCTGACGCGCGAAAAGACTATGATCAGGTCTGGCCGAAAGGAAGTGGACTGATTGAGCACCAATAACAATATCAACAATAACGGAAATAACAACGGCGCTGAGGTGAAGCCTCAGGGCAAGGTGGATGAACTGGTGGAGTCCGGCAAGAGCAAGGGTACGCTGACTCTCAAGGAAGTGGCCGATCAGCTGGAGGGCGTGGAGCTGGAGCCTGATCAGCTCGACAAGATACTGGACATGCTGGACACGCTGGGCGTGGACGTGGTGTCGGAGATAGAGCTGCCCGAACCCGAGGCTGCGCAGGAAGAGCCGCAGGTGGACGATCTGGATCTGAGCGTGCCGGAAGGCATATCGACGGACGATCCCGTGCGCATGTACCTAAAGGAGATAGGCAAGGTGCCGCTGCTTACAGCCGAGGAGGAGATAGAGCTGGCGCAGCGCATGGAGCAGGGCGACGACGACGCCAAGCGCAAGCTGGCCGAGGCCAATCTGCGACTGGTGGTGTCCATAGCCAAGCGCTATGTGGGGCGCGGCATGCTGTTCCTGGACCTCATACAGGAGGGCAATCTGGGCCTTATAAAGGCCGTTGAGAAGTTCGACTACCGCAAGGGCTATAAGTTCTCTACCTATGCTACCTGGTGGATACGTCAGGCCATAACCCGCGCCATAGCCGATCAGGCGCGCACCATACGCATACCCGTTCACATGGTGGAGACCATAAACAAGCTCATTCGCGTGTCGCGCCAGCTGCTTCAGGAGTATGGCCGCGAGCCTCAGCCCGAGGAGATAGCCCGCGAGATGGGCATATCCGACGAGAAGGTGCGCGAGATAATCAAGATAGCGCAGGAACCCGTGTCGCTGGAGACTCCCATAGGCGAGGAGGAGGATTCTCATCTGGGCGACTTCATACCCGATGACGAAGCGCCCGCACCCGCCGAGGCCGCCGCGTTCACGCTGCTGCGCGAGCAGCTCATGGGCGTGCTGTCCACGCTGACTCCGCGCGAGGAGAAGGTGCTGCGCCTGCGCTTCGGTTTGGATGACGGCAGGGCCCGCACGCTTGAGGAGGTCGGCAAGGAGTTCAAGGTCACGCGCGAGCGCATACGCCAGATAGAGGCCAAGGCGCTGCGCAAGATACGTCATCCTTCGCGCTCCAAGAAGCTCAAGGATTTCCTCTAATACGGGCGCGCATGCGGCATGATGCCGCGCTGCTCATCGATATATTAGCGCCTGAGCGGTGTGTTTGCGGCGCAGACGGTATAATGCCGTCGCGCGCGCTTATGCCGCCGGGACAGTATGTGTTATATAGCTTTTACGCCGCGCGCAGACCGTGCGGCGCTTTTTTGAGCGCGGCCATAGGCTGCGCAGGGGAGGACATAGATGAAAATCGCTATCGTCACCGGCGCGTCCAGCGGACTGGGCGGCCGCTTTGTCAGGCTGCTGGACGGCGAGGGACTGGACGAGATATGGGTGATAGCCCGCCGCGCACAGCGCCTTGAGGAGCTGCGCGCACAGGTGAGCACGCCGCTGCGCGTGCTGCCCATGGATTTGACCGGCAAGCCCGCCGTGCACGAGCTGGCCGGGCTGCTGGACGAAACGGGCTGCGATGTGCGCGTGCTGATAAACGCGGCGGGCTTTGGCAAGATAGGCTGCTGGGACGACATATCGCTGGAGGACTGCGAGAGCATGATAGACCTCAACTGCCGCGCGGCCACGGCGGTTACGCGCGTGGCGCTCCCGCACATGAGCGAGGGCGCGCGCATAATGCAGATATGCTCGACATCGGCGTTTCAGCCGTTTCCGTATTTGAGCATATATGCGGCCAGCAAGGCCTATCTGTACAGGTATTCGCGCGCGCTGCGCCGGGAGCTGAAGCCGCGCCGCATAAAGGTCACGGCGGTGTGTCCCTATTGGATAAAGGACACCGAGTTCATAGCCGTGGCCAAGCGCACCGAAGACAGCTCATACATACGCTCGTTCCCGCTGGCATCCAAACAGGATCGCGTGGCGCGCAGAGCCATGGAGGATTCAAAGCTGGGTCTTGCCGTATCCACGCCCGGCGTGGTATGCACTCTGCACCGCGCGATAGCTAAGATAGTACCGGCAGGGCTGATGATGGAGATGTGGGAGCTGCTGCGCAGATTATGACGCATCAGCACGTGAGCCGGCGAAGCTAATGGGTGTGCATGCCGCTTAGACGGGCGCTTGTATGGCGAAGCGCGAGAGTGCCGCCGGGCGTGACTGCGCGGCAGGATATGAGCCAGCGAGGCCAATGGGTGTGTATGCCGCTCAGACGGGCATTCGCATGGCGAAGCGCGGGCGGGCTTAAATGAGGCAAGGCGCTTTCGGGACATTATCGGAGGAGTATGAACATGACGGACATAGCTATGAACATAGCCCGCGATGCGCGGGCGCTGGGCGTGTGTGCTGGGGATTTGCTGCTGGTGCATTCCTCGCTTAAGTCGCTGCGCGCGCCCAAGGCCACGCCCGCCGACGTGATAGACGGGCTCATGCGTGCGCTGGATGGCGGCACGCTCGTCATGCCCACGCTGAGCTATGCGCACTGCGGGCCGAACTCGCCCGTGTTCGACGCGCGCAATACGCCCTCGAACGTGGGCGCGATACCCGAGTACTTCCGCACGCACTATCCCGTCAGGCGTTCGCTCTGCCCCACGCATTCCTGCGCGGCGCTGGGGCCTATGGCGGAGGAGCTTACGCGCGATCATCAGCTGGACGATACGCCCTGCGGCGCGCATTCGCCGCTGCGCCGCCTGGCTGAGATGGGCGGGCGCATACTGTTTCTGGGGTGCAGCACCGACCGCAACACGTCCATGCACGCGGTGGAGGAGATAGCAAAGCCCGACTATCTGTTCGCGGGAAGCGCGGAGTACGAGCTTACCGATATGGAGGGCAATGTGCATCGCATGAACTGCCGCGCGCATGGCTTTAAGGGCGTAATACAGCGCTATGGCCGCGTGGTGCAGGTGATGCCGCCCCAAGCCGTGCATAAGGGCAGCATACTTGCGGCTGGCTGCACGCTGCTTGACGCGCGCCCCATGTGGGAGACTGCGCTTGAGTACTATCGCCGCGACGCGCATTACTTTGTGGATGAGGAGTAAAGCGGGCGATTGAACTTTGGAGAGGGGAATGACTTATGCGACCTATCATGCTGGATGAGCGTCTTGCGCGCGTGGCCGACATGGTGCCAAAGTGCCGCGTGTGCGCGGACATAGGCGCGGATCACGGCTTTCTGTCGGCGTGGCTGCTGGGCGAGGGGCGCGTGGAGCGCATGTACATATGCGACATAAGCGCGCCGTCGCTGGACAAGGCGCGCAGGCTGTTCGCGGGCGATGCGCTGGAGGCGCGCGCGGTGTTCGCCGTGGGCGATGGACTGGAGCGCGTGACTGAGCCGCTGGATGCCTGCGTGATATCGGGCATGGGCGGCGAGACCATGATGGGCATACTGGAGCGCGGCTGGGAGCGCGTTAAGGGCGCGGAGCTGATACTTCAGCCCAACGTGGATGTCGACAGGCTGCGCGCGTTCCTGTGCGCGCGCGGGTTTGAGATAGCCGATGAAGAGCTGATATTCGACGGCAAGTGGTGGTATACGATACTGCGCGCGCGCCCTGCCAACGGCGATGCTGCGCTGAGCGATGCCGAGATGCTGGCAGGGCCTGTGCTGCTCAAGCGCCGCCATCCGTTGCTGCCCGAGTATGCGCGCAGGCAGGTGCGCATACTGCGCGGGGCGCTGGCCGATATAGACCCCGGACTTGAGCGCGCCGCACTGCTCAGGCACAGGCTGAAAGTGTGGGAGGAGATAGCCGCATGGCAAAAGTAGCGGATATACTGGGCGTAATGGATGAAATAGCGCCGCGCGAGCTGGCCGAGGGCTGGGACAATCCCGGCCTGCTAGTCGGGCGCGCCGATGCGGAGGTAAATGCCGCGCTGCTGTGCGTGGACGCGACGGAACAGGTGATAGCCGAAGCGCGCGAGCTGGGCGCGGAGCTTATAATCGCGCATCATCCGCTGATGTTCCGCGCCATAAAACAGGTGCGCGACGACGACCCTGAGGGCCATGTGATATGCGAGATGATACGCGGCGGGCTGAACATGATAGCCGCCCACACCAACCTCGACATGGCGCAGGGCGGCGTGAACGATGCGCTAGCCGCCGCGCTGGGGCTTAAAGACGTAAGCGCGCCCGAGCCGCTGATAAGGCTGGGCTGCGTTGGGGAAGCGGAGTTTGGCGAGCTGGCGGAGTGCTTTGCGGATGCGCTGGGCGCGCGCGTGCTGACATACGGCGGTGTAAAGACGCGCGTGAGAGGCGTGGCGCTGTGTTCGGGCGCGGGAGGCAGCGAGATAGACGCGGCGGCGCGCTTGGGAGCGCAGGTGTTTGTGACAGGAGAAATGAAGCACAGCGATATCATACGCGCGCGCCAGCTGGGACTGTGCGTGATATGCGCGGGACATTTCGAGACGGAAAGGGTTGTGTTATCTCCACTTGCAAATGGTTTACAAACGCGGCTGAATGAGTTACAATATAAAGTGAAGGTTTATGTCAGCGAGGCTGATCCGTTTGCGTGATGCCCCGCTGTTTGACGGCGCGCCCCTGCGCGCGTAAGGTAGGAGGAGCAAATGCAGTTAGATCTTTTGTGGAAGTATCAGCAGGCCGATGTGGAAGTGGATCGCTATGAGAACGAGATGAGGAACGATCCTGACCGCCAGAAGCTGCTCAAGCACCGCACCTTCCTGGTGGATCAGCAGAACGCCATGAAGAAGCTGGAAAACGACGTGAGCATAATGGCCGACAGGCTGGAGGCCGTGCGCGACGAGGCACAGCGCCTGGAAGCCCAGCTGGCCGAGCAGAAGGCTCGCTTCGTGGATCAGCCCAGCGAGGATATAGAGACCGTGCGCGAGGGCCTCAAGCAGATGCAGCGCACTCTGGAGTTGCTCAGCCGCTATGAGCAGGAGCTTCAGAAGCTGCGCAAGGATGCCGAGGCGCGCGACCGCCAGCAGCGCGAGATCCGCGTGCGCGCGGCCAAGGTCAAGTCCGAGTTCGATCAGATAAAGGGCGAATACGACCACAAGTTCCAGAAGCAGAAGGCGCATCTGGAGGAGTTGAAGGCCGCTGCCGACAAGGAGGCCGTGGGCATAGATAAGGAGCTGCTCAAGCGCTACAAGGAGATACGCAAGCACTGCTTCCCGCCCATGTCGCTGCTCAGCGGCGATCGCTGCGGCGGCTGCAACATGTCGCTGCCGTCGGTGGTGATGCGCGACATACGCACCGGCGACAAGCTGGTCGAGTGCGACAACTGTGGCAGGATAATCTACGCTCAGGAGTGATGTGAGCGTCAGGGCAAATTGAGAGTATGCGCGGGAGATGCTGTGTGTAGCATCCCCCGCGCTTGGCGTTTTGGCGCGGCAATATGCAAGTTAATATATGCGGGGATAAATGTACATGGCACGTTATGAGATCGCCCGGGGCCGCGGCAAGGCGCGGCGCAATGCGGCTGCCTGCGCAACTTAGCAAGCGCATATTAGCCCATGCTGCGCGGCTCATATTGGCATGTTTTGCACAGACCCGGCAGGAAAGCCGCACGCGCGCAAAGAATCTTCATGTCATGGACATCGGACAAGCGCCCGATATAATTCGGCATAAGGAGGATGGGCATGAGGCGAATAGATGAACTTGACCCCAATATGGCCATAGTCAACCGCATCGAGGACGAGGGAATCGAGTGGATACCGGCGCGCGGCGGAAAGCTCGCAATAGAGGGGCTGCACATGGGCGAGGACGGTCCGTTTAGGCGCATGCCCGGTCAGGTGGCATCGCGCGTCAGCGAGGGCGTGGCACAGCTGGCACTGTGTACTGCGGGCGGCAGGGCGCGCTTTGTCACGGATTCGCCATATGTAGCCGTGCGTGTGGCGCTTACCAATGCTGCGCGCATGGATCACATGGCGTTTACCGGCATACTGGGCTTTGACCTGTATGTGCGGCGCGCGCCCGGCGACTACGTGTTCAGGGGCGCGTTCCGCCCGCCGGTCGAGATGTGCGAGGGCTATGACTCCATTCTGACGCTGCCCGGCGGCATGTGCGAGGCGCAGATAAACTTCCCGCTGTACAGCGGCGTGGCGGCGCTGAGCATAGGCATAAAGCGCGGCAGCAGGCTGGAACTGCCCGATGACTATGCGCACGCAAGGCCGGTCGTATACTATGGCTCGTCGATAACGCAGGGCGGCTGCGCCTCGCGTCCGGGCAACAGCTATCAGGCGATAATAGGCCGCATGCTGGACTGCGACTATGTCAATCTGGGCTTTTCGGGCAACGCCAAGGGCGAACCCGCCATGGCGGAGTACATAGCCGGGCTGGACATGAGTGTGTTCGTGTGCGATTACGACCACAATGCGCCCTCCTGCGAGCATCTTGCCGCCACGCACAGGCCGTTGTACGAGGCGGTGCGCGCGCGCAATGCCGGTTTGCCCGTCATATTCGTGACGTGCCCCGACGTGGACTGGCACTCAGACGACACAGCCCATTTCGGCGAGGTGCGCCGCCGCCGCGACATAGTGCGCGCTACATACGAATATGCCCGCGCGCAGGGCGATGAGCGAGTAGCCTTTATAGACGGCGCGGACCTGTTTGCGGGCGACATGCGCGACAGCTGCACGGTGGATGGCTGCCATCCCAACGACCTGGGCTTCATGCGCATGGCGCGCGTGATAGGCGCGGAAGTGGTGAAGTGGCTGTGAATGGGGCGGCATGGCCGGTGTGGATGTTTGCGCAAAATGCCGCTTGCGCAGCCGCTTTGGGGATGCGCACAGGGGTTTTGCTGGCTGAACGCAAAGCCAAACGCCGCTCATGCATTGCGCTCAACCTTATCGCGCCAATGCTTTAAAGATTCGCGCCCGCCGCCGCGATTGACAAACGCACGCAAACGTGCTATGCTGATAGACGCGAGTATGCTAAACGGCCGCATGCGTAACCACTCGCATGAGGAAAGTCCGAGCACCGTAGGGCAGGATGCCGGGTAACGCCCGGTGGAGGCGACTCCAAGGCAAGTGCAACAGAGATATACCGCCCCTTTACGGGGTAAGGGTGGAAAGGTGAGGTAAGAGCTCACCGGCGGACTGGCGACTTTTCCGTCATGTAAACCCCATCCGGTGCAAGATGTAGTGGGAGTGCTATGGCTGCCCGCCGACTCCCCAGTATCGCTTGAACCGTCCGGTAACGGGCGGTCTAGATAGATGGCCGTTCACGACAGAACTCGGCTTACCGGCATGTCTCGCAGCGAAAGATATAGGTCGTTCCTCAAGGCGCACAAGGCGCGTTGGGGAACGGCCTTTTTGCATGCAAATGTGAGCGATGACATCGCGCAATCGCGGCGGGCCCGCGCGCACAAGGCGCAATTACGCGCAGATGGCACCAGCATTTGCGCATGCGGACAGCGGGCGCAATGCGGCGAAAAAGCGCCTGCGCAGCCGTGCAGGTAACGCCGGCGGCGCTGCAGCGCAGGCCGGCACGCGCGTGCAAAATGCCCAATCTTCACGCACGCGGGCAGCGATGAGATGCCGTGTTTATCCCGCGCCCGGGGAGCGTCTGGCCTTCGCACATGCGTCGCCAAGGGTATTGCAAGCAGTGCATCGCCAAGCCCAACCTTCGCGCATGCGAACAACAGCAGGCACTACGCCGCTGCCCGCGCTCCGCCCGGCCTTTACGCAAGCGCAGACGCACAAGGCGGGCCGCGCGCCAGAGCGGCGACCAATGGCGCAGGCACTTGCCGGTAAGAGCGCGCCTGCATGGCCGTTCCGGCATGAGCGCTGGCGGCGCGGGCGGCTCCATACAGCAGTGGAGCATGTATGAACGGCGTGACTGCGTGGGCGGCGCGGGGGAGCGTTCCTACCGCCCGGCCTGCGGATACATGCATGCACTGTGGAATTTGCGAGCTTAGACCCTGCAAGCGCGATTTGTGCGAGTGCGCCTGAGCGGCAGGCGCGTGGCTGCATGCGGGCGCATGGAAGCGGCGCTTCGCTTGCCATAATGCACGATTTTACATTGGATAAATATGTGCTGTTGCGCAAATCGACATCATATGGTATCATTATATAAGAAGCGCTCAATATCGGCCTGACTTGCGCATATATGCGGCGAATGCCGGTGAAATGCGCGCACGCACGCGATATATGGGGGATTAACTAACTCTTAATGGCTTCGCGCCTTTTGCTTATCGCAAGAGTTCGATATAATATTATCGAATGAGCGGAGGCGCTCAGGCGCATGGACGCGGTCATTCAAAAAGCGGATCTGGTGGCCTCTTGGCAGCGGCGCACAGCGCCCGTAAGGCGGCCTTCACAGAAATAAACAGAAAAGTAGGTAAGCGTTATGGCTAACAGAAAGATCACGGTAATCGGCGCCGGCAGCGTCGGCGCTACCACGGCGTTCGCGCTCACACTCAAGGACATAGCCAACGAAGTGGTGCTGGTGGACATCAACGAGAGCAAGGCGCTGGGCGAGGCCATGGATATACGTCAGTGCACTCCGCTGCTGAGCGATCCGGTAAACGTGTACGCCGGCAACTACGAGTCTGCGGCTGGCAGCGACATAGTGGTCATAACCTCGGGCGTGCCGCGCAAGCCGGGTCAGACCCGCATAGACCTGGCGCAGACCAACGTCAACATAATCAAGCAGATAGCCCCGCAGATCGTAAAGACCTGCCCGGACGCGACCTACGTAATAGTGTCCAACCCCGTTGACATACTGACCTATGTGTTCCACAAGGTAACCAACATACCGCAGGACCGCATAATCGGCACCGGCACTCAGCTGGACACCGCCCGCCTGCGCGCGCGCATAGCCGAGTACCTGTCGGTATCGCAGAAGAACGTACACGCTTACGTCTTTGGCGAGCACGGCGAGACTTCCTTCGTGCCGTGGTCGATAGCCGAGGTATCCACCATCAACATCGCCAACTACAAGGAGCTGATAAAGCTCAACAACGGCATAGCGGTCGATCTGGACTACGCCGAGGTAGATAAGTACATGCGTTCCTCCGGCGCCAAGGTCATAGAGCGCAAGGGCTGCACCAACTACGCCATAGCCATGGCCGTCTGCTCCATATGCGACGCGCTGTTTGGTGCGGTCAACGCTGTGCAGACCGTATCGCTGATGCTCAACGGCGAGTATGGCATAGAGGACGTCTGCCTGTCCCTGCCGGCGCTGATAGGCAATGGCGCGGTACAGGGCCGCATCAACCCCAAGCTGACCGAGGAGGAGCTGGGCAAGCTCTACCACAGCGCCGATGCCCTCAAGAAGGTCATCGCCCAGCTGGATATCTGATAAAGCGCCGCAGCGCGGCCGAGAGGAGCATAAGTTAGATGGAATACCGCATAGAGCGCGATTCGATGGGCGAGATGCAGGTGCCCGCCGATCGCTACTGGGGCGCGCAGACCCAGCGCAGCAAGCAGAACTTCGTGATAGGCGGCGAGATAATGCCGCGCGAGATAACCCACGCATTCGGCATACTCAAGAAGGCAGCCGCCATAGCCAACAACGCCATCCGCCCCGAGAAGATGGATGACAAGCGCATGAAGGCTATATGCGAGGCCTGCGATGAGGTCATCGCCGGCAAGCTCAACGACCACTTCCCGCTGGTAGTATGGCAGACCGGCAGCGGCACTCAGTCCAACATGAATGCCAACGAGGTCATAGCCAACCGCGCCAACGAGCTGCTGGGCGAGAAGCTGTGCCATCCCAATGACCACGTGAACATGTCCCAGTCCTCCAACGACACCTTCCCCACGGCCATGCACATATCCGCCGTGATAGCGATAGAGGACAACCTGTTCCCGGCGATAGACGAGCTGATAGCCACCTTCCGCCGCCTGGAGGAGGAGAACGCCGGCATAGTCAAGACCGGTCGCACCCACCTGCAGGACGCCACTCCCATAGCCTTCTCTCAGGAGATAAGCGGCTGGCGCAACATGCTGGAAAAGACCCGCGGCCAGCTGGAGCTGTCGCTGTCCGGCCTCAAGGAGCTGGCGCTGGGCGGAACCGCAGTAGGCACCGGCCTCAACTGCCCCAAGGGCTTTGCTGAGAAGGTCGCCGAGGTCGTGAGCGAGCTGACCGGCAAGCAGTTCGTGACCGCCGCCAACAAGTTCCACGCGCTGACCGCCAAGGACGATCTGGTATTCGCCCACGGCGCGCTCAAGGCGCTGGCCTGCAACATGATGAAGATCGCCAACGATGTGCGCTGGCTGGCCAGCGGCCCCCGCGACGGTCTGGGTGAGATATTCATACCCGAGAACGAGCCCGGCTCCTCGATAATGCCCGGCAAGGTCAACCCCACCCAGTGCGAGTCCGTGACCATGGTCGCGGTGCAGGTAATGGGCAACGATGCCGCCGTAGGCATAGCCGCCTCTCAGGGCAACTTCGAGCTGAACGTATTCATGCCGGTGCTGATATACAACTTCCTGCAGTCGGCGCGCCTGCTGGCCGATTCGCTCAGGTCTTTCAACAAGAACTGCGCCTCCGGCATAACCGCCAACCGCGAGAAGATGCACCACAACCTGTACAATTCCCTGATGCTGGTCACGGCGCTCAACCCCTACATAGGCTATGACAACGCCGCCAAGACCGCCAAGAAGGCGTACAAGGAGAACATATCGCTCAAGGAGGCCTGTGTGTCGCTGGGCTTCCTGACCGCAGAGCGCTTCGACGAGGTATTCAAGCCCGAGCAGATGTGCTGATGGCGCGGGCGGGCGCGGATGCTCCGCGCCCGCATAGCGCCTTGCAGATAAGGAGTTTTTCACTATGACTTACAGCTATTATCCGGGCTGCACGCTCAAGGACAGGGCGAAGCAGATGGACATATACGCGCGCGCGTCGGCCAAGGCGCTGGGCATAGAGCTGCGCGAACTGCCCGAGTGGCAGTGCTGCGGCGCTGTATACCCGCAGGCATCCGATGAGATAGCCTCGCGCCTAAGCTCCGTTCGCGCGCTGATGAACGCCGAGGAGGGCAAGCTGGTCACCATGTGCTCGGCCTGCCATCACGTCATCAAGCGCACTAACTACGACTGGAACAACGACGAAAACTTCCGCACCAAGGCGACCAACTACATGAAGCCCGAGACGCCCTATGACGGCTCCACGCAGGTCATGCACTTCCTTGAGGTGCTGCGCGACGACATAGGCTTTGACGAGCTGAAGAAGAAGGTCGTAAACCCGCTCAAGGGACGCAAGATAGGCGCGTTCTACGGCTGCATGGTGCTGCGCCCGGGCAAGGTGCTGGCCTTTGACGATCCTGAGAATCCGCAGATTATCGAGGATTTCATCCGCGCGCTGGGTGCGGAGCCGGTAAAGTACCCCTACCGCAACGAGTGCTGCGGCGCTTACGTGGCGCTGGAGGACAAGAGCGTGGCTGGAAATCTGGTAGACCGCGCGCTGGATTCGGCGATAGCCGCAGGCGCTGAGGAGCTGGTAACGGCCTGCCCGCTGTGCATGTACAATCTGGTAGAAAACGCGACCGGCAAGAAGCTGCCCGTTAAGTACTTCACCGAGCTGCTTGCCGAGGCGCTGGGCGTAAAGGAGGGCTGAACATGGAACGCAACGTTGAACTGCTCACCCAGACGGCCCTTAGGATAAGCGGCGTAAACCCCCGCAAGTGCATGAAGTGCGGCAAGTGCTCCGGCACCTGCCCCAACTACGACCGCATGGAGTACCATCCGCATCAGTTCGTCTCCATGGTCGAGCATGGCGAGATAGAGAAGCTCATGGCCAGCGAGTCTATATACATGTGCCTGAGCTGCATGGCGTGCGTGGAGCGCTGTCCGCGCGGCGTAGAGCCGGGCAAGCTGGTCGAGGCCGTGCGCCTTATGCAGATACGCCAGCAGGGCGCTGACCACAAGGGCCCGCGCGATATACCCGAGATCGCCGGTGAGAACGTGCCGCAGCAGCTGCTGATGGCCGCCATGCGCAAGTACAGGAAGTAAGGAGGACTACCACAGATGCTTAAGATCGGCGTATTCGTTTGCTGGTGCGGTTCCAACATCGCCGCCACCGTGGATGTCGAAGCGGTTGCGGAGGCGATGAAGAGCGAACCGGGCGTGGTGTACTCCACCAACTACCAGTACATGTGCTCCGCCGCGGGCCAGAAGCTCATTCAGGACGCCATACATGACTATAAGCTCGATGGCATAGCGGTCTGCTCCTGCTCTCCGCGCATGCACGAGGCGACCTTCCGCAAGACTGCCGAGGGCGCGGGCCTGAACCCCTACATGGTCGAGATAGCCAATATCCGCGAGCAGTGCTCCTGGATACACAAGGACAAGACCGAAGCTACCGCCAAGGCCATAGTGCTGGCCAAGGCTGCCGTGGCCAAGCTGCGCAATGACGCGCCGCTCCAGGCCGGCACCAGCGAAGTCGTAAAGCGCTGCCTGGTAATAGGCGGCGGCATCGCCGGCATACAGACCGCGCTGGACGTGGCCGATGCCGGTTACGAGGTCGATATAGTCGAGCAGCGCCCCACGATAGGCGGCCGCATGGCTCAGCTGGACAAGACCTTCCCGACGCTGGACTGCGCTGCCTGCATACTGACCCCCAAGATGGTCGAGGCTTCGCAGAACGAGCGCATAAACATAATCTCCTACGCCAAGGTGGAAAAGGTATCCGGCTTCGTGGGCAACTTCACCGCTACCATACGCAAGAAGGCCCGCTATGTCGATGAGACCAAGTGCACCGGCTGCTCCCTTTGCACCACCAAGTGTCCTTCCCGCAATGGCAAGAACGAGTTCAATATGGAGCTGGACAACCGCGGCGCCATATACATCCCCTTTGCGCAGGCCATCCCCAATGTGGCCGTAATAGACCCCGAGCAGTGCATAAAGCTCAAGACCGGCAAGTGCGGCCTGTGCGAAAAGGTATGCTCCGCGGGCGCTATCGACTACAAGCAGCAGGATGAGATGATAGAGCGCAAGTACGGCGCGATAGTCGTAGCGACCGGCTTTAAGCCCATAGACGTGAGTGCGCTCAACGAGTTCGGCTATGCCGATAACCCCGATGTCGTGACCAGTCTGGAGTTCGAGCGCCTGATGAACGCCGCAGGCCCGACCAAGGGCACGCTGCTCAGGCCCTCCGACGGCACGCATCCCAAGACCATAGTGTTCATACAGTGCGTAGGCAGCCGCTGCGACGAGAACAACGAGCGCGGCAAGCCCTATTGCAGCAAGATATGCTGCATGTACACCGCCAAGCACGCCATGCTCGTGCGCGAGAAGTATCCCGATACCGACGTGCATGTGTTCTACATAGACGTGCGTACCCCCGGCAAGAACTTCGACGAGTTCTATCGCCGCGCGGTAGAGCAGTATGGCGTTGACTACATAAAGGGCATGGTCGGCAAGGTGGCCGGCGAGAACGGCAAGCTCATGGTGCAGGGCAGCGATCTGATAAACAACCGTCAGGTCAAGATAGCGGCCGACATGGTCGTGCTGGCGGCGGCGATAGAGCCCGATCCTTCGGCGCGCTCCATAGGCACCATGCTCACCGCGTCCATGGACACCAACGACTTCTTCACCGAGGCGCACCCCAAGCTCCGCCCTGTCGAGAGCCCCACGGCGGGCATATTCCTCTCGGGCGTGGCGCAGGGTCCCAAGGATATACCCGAGACCGTCGCTCAGGCGGGCGCTGCCGCGTCCAAGGTAATAGGCCTGCTGGCCAAGGATCACCTTGTGACCAACCCCTGCGTGGCGCAGTCCGACGAGCTGCTGTGCAACGGCTGCTCCCAGTGCGAAAAGGTCTGCCCCTACGGCGCGATCACGTACATCGAAAAGGAAGTGCGCGGTCCCGGCGTGCGCGAAGTTCGCCGCATAGCGCAGGTCAACCCGGCTGTATGCCAGGGCTGCGGCGCTTGCACCGTCACCTGCCCCTCCGGCGCTATGGACCTGAAGGGCTTCTCCAATAAACAGATCATGGCGGAGGTTGACGCGATATGCCTGTGACGCAAAACGAATGGAAGCCCAAGATAGTGGCTTTCTGCTGCAACTGGTGCTCTTACGCGGGCGCCGATCTGGCGGGTTCGGGGCGTCTTTCCTATCCTGCCGACATAAAGATAATCCGCGTGCCCTGCTCCTGCCGCGTAAACCCGCTGTTCATACTCCGCGCCTTCCAGCGCGGCGCTGACGGCGTGATACTGTGCGGCTGCCACCCGGGCGATTGCCACTACACCAGCGGCAACTACTACGCCCGCCGCAGGATGACCATGCTGTTCTCGATGCTGGACTATCTGGGCATCGAGCGCGAGCGCACCCGCGTGGAGTGGGTGTCCGCCGCGGAGGGCGCAAAGTTCTCCGCCACCATGAACGATTTCGCCAAGACGATAACCGAGCTGGGCGAAAACAGAAAGCTGGGTGATCTCAGATGCAAGAAATAGCCAAGAGGATTAAGGAGCGCGCGCTTGAGCTGCTTGCTGACGGAACCGCCCGCCGCGTGCTGGGCTGGGAGAAGGGCGAGATGGAGGCCGACTGGTCTCCGGCAGTGTTCACTACCGCCGAGGAGATGGAAGGCTTTGTATACGGCGAGCATGCCGGCGCCAACCTGAGCAAGTATTGCATAAAGCTCAGTCGCGCCGAGGGCAAGACCGTGGTCATACTCAAGCCCTGCGACACGCTCTCGTTCAATCAGCTGCTCAAGGAGCATCGCATAGAGCGCGATAACTTCTACATAATAGGCGCGGGCTGCAAGGGCATGACCGACGAAAACGGCCAGCTGCTCAAGTGCAAGGCCTGCAAGGGCAAGGAGTTCGTCGTGGCCGATGAGGTTATAGACGACGAGGCCAGCCGCGAGGTCGAGGCCAATGACCGCTTTGAAGAGGTGGCGCGCCTGGAGAACATGTCCCACGAGGAGCGCTTCGAGTTCTGGCGCGGCGAACTGAGCCGCTGCATACGCTGCAACGCCTGCCGCAATGTATGCCCCGCCTGCTCCTGCCAGAAGTGCGTGTTCGACAACCCCAACTCGGGCGTTGCGGCCAAGGCCAACACCAACGACTTCGAGGAGAACATGTTCCACATAATCCGCGCCTTCCACGTGGCCGGTCGCTGCACCGACTGCGGCGAGTGTTCGCGCGTATGCCCGCAGCACATACCGCTGCACCTGCTCAACCGCAAGTTCATAAAGGACATAAATGAACTGTACGGCGAGTATCAGGCGGGCGAGGGCGAGGAGGAGCGCACGCCGCTCACTTCGTACACGCAGGGCGACGTGGAGCCCGGCATAGTCCACGAAAGGGGGAGGGCGTAATGCGCAAGTTTGCCTTTTCCGATATTGAGTCGATAGTGCGCAGCATACCCTATGCGGTGTATGCGCCCGTTAAGAAGGATGAGCTGACCGTATACGACCGCTATGAGGACGGCGCTGAGCTCGACCTTGCATGCTGCAACAGCGACAAGTCCCCCAAGGACGTGCTCTTCCCGCAGTGGGAGGATCTGATGCACTTCCGCGTGGAGGGCAAGCAGATAGAGCTGACCGAGCAGCAGCGCTGCGACGAGGACTACGTGATATTCGGCATACGCGCCTGCGACGTCCGCGCTATAGAGGTGCTGGACAAGGTGTTCCTGGCCGATCCCGTGGACACCTACTATGCGGCGCGCCGCGAGCATGGCATACTGGTGGGCATGGCCTGCTCCGATCCCGATGACACCTGCTTCTGCACCACCTTCGGCATAGACCCCGCGCAGCCTGACACCGATGTGGTCATCTGGCACGAGGGCGACACCTGCTTTGCCCGCGCCTACACCGAGCGCGGCGAGAAGCTGATAGCCTCCTGGGGCGACGAGTGCGCAGAGGATGCCAAGGTGGACGAGATAAAGGCCGCCATAAAGGAGCGCATAGACGCAAAGCCCTTTGCGCACCTGAACCTAAAGGGCATAGACGGCGATCACTTAAACGAGCTGTTCAACTCGCCCAAGTGGGAGCGCCTGTCCATGGCCTGCCTGGGCTGCGGCACCTGCACGTTCGTATGCCCCACCTGCCAGTGCTACGACATACGCGACTACGACACCGGCCACGGAGTAGAGCGCTATCGCTGCTGGGACAGCTGCATGTATTCTGACTTCACCCTGATGGCGGCGACCACGCCCCGTCCCAGCCAGATGCAGCGCTATCGCCAGCGCTTCATGCACAAGCTATGCTATTTCCCGGCTAATAACGACGGCATGTACTCGTGCGTGGGCTGCGGCCGCTGCGTGCGCAAATGCCCGATGAACCTGAATATCGTAAAAGTGATAAAGGCGCTTGGGGAGGATGCGAAATGAGTAACGAGGCTCTTGTGCCGCACATAGGCATTGTGACCGATGTGCGCGTAGACACGCCGGACGTAAAGACCTTCCGCGTGGAGGCGCTGACCGGCGGCAAGGTGTTCGAACACATGCCCGGCCAGTGCGCGATGCTTTCCATACCCGGCGTGGGCGAGGCTATGTTCTCTATAACCTCATCGCCTACCAACCGCGAGTTCATGGAGTTTTCGATAAAGAAGTGCGGCTGCCTGACCACCTGGCTGCACCAGATGGATGTGGGCCAGCAGATAACCATACGCGGGCCTTACGGCAAGCCCTTCCCGGTGGAGACCGAGCTGAAGGGTCAGGATCTGCTGTTCATAGCGGGCGGCATAGGTCTGGCTCCGCTGCGCTCGGTTATAAACTACGTGCGCGACAACCGCGCCAACTACGGCAAGGTCAGCATAGTATACGGCTCCCGCTCCGCGGACGATCTCGTTGACTATCCCGAGATAAAGAACGAGTGGTGCAACGAGGCCGGCATAGACGTGTACCTGACCATAGACCGCCCGCAGGAGGGCTGGGACGGCCACGTGGGCTTCGTTCCCAACTATGTCACCGAGCTGGGCTTCGACCCGCAGGGCAAGGTGCTGGTATGCGGCCCGCCCATAATGATAAAGTTCGTGCTTCAGGGTCTGGACAAGATGGGCTTTGACCGCACGCAGGTGTTCACCACGCTTGAGATGCGCATGAAGTGCGGCGTGGGCAAGTGCGGCCGCTGCAACGTGGGCAACAAGTACGTCTGCAAGGACGGCCCTGTGTTCCGCTTTGACGAGCTGGGCGAGCTGCCGGACGAGTATTGATCTGCCGACCGACAAGAGACGGAGGAAAGCAATATGGTTAACGTCTATCTGATGGGCAAAAAGTACGAGGTGCCCGAGGGACTCACTATAATGGGCGCGATGGAATACGCGGGCTATAAGCTGGTGCGCGGCGTTGGCTGCCGCAACGGCTTCTGCGGCGCCTGCGCCACCGTGTACCGCATAAAGGGCGAGCGCGAGCTGCATGCCGCGCTGGCCTGTCAGACCACCGTGCAGGATGACATGTATGTGGCCACCCTGCCCTTCTTCCCGCTGGAGAAGCAGGTCTACAACATCGAGGAGATCAAGCCCGACGCGCAGGTCATGATGCAGCTCTACCCGGAGATATACTCCTGCATAGGCTGCAACGCCTGCACCAAGGCCTGCACTCAGGAGCTGGACGTAATGCAGTACATAGCGGCTGCGCAGCGCGGCGACTTCAAGACCTGCGCCGAGCTGAGCTTCGACTGCGTAATGTGCGGCGTATGCTCCTCCCGCTGCCCGGCCGGCATATCCCACCCGCAGGTGGCTGAGCTGGCGCGCCGCCTCAACGGCAAGTACATCGCCCCCGAGGCCAAGCACCTGACCCAGCGCGTCAAGGAGATAGAGGACGGCATATGCGCCGCCGAGCTGGAGGCCATAATGGCAAAGCCCCTCTCCGAGCTGAAAGAGCTGTACAATCACCGCGACATAGAGAAATAAGGAGGCGACATACATGAATTTCACTCCTGAAATGCTGGCCTCCATGGCTAAGGTAGAGGCCGCGCGCGAGGCCAACATAGCGCTTGAGCCCCGCCGCATGGATGCGGATGAAAAGGACGCGCTGCTGCGCGCCTATCATCCCGACTACCGCGAGGACGGCTTTGAGACCATCAAGGTCGGCCCCAACGCCGGTGAGAAATGCCCTCGCGAGCTGCTGGCTCTGCTGGAGGGCAAGAGCCGCCTGTCCGAGCTGAAGGTGGATCTGAACAAGATAGATTACGACGTGGACGTGCTGGTAATAGGCGGCGGCGGAGCCGGTTCTTCCGCTGCGATAGAGGCGCACAACGCCGGCGCTAACGTCATGATAGTGACCAAGCTGCGCATAGGCGATGCCAACACCATGATGGCCGAGGGCGGCATACAGGCTGCCGACAAGGCCGGCGACTCTCCCGCCCAGCACTATCTGGACGTAATGGGCGGCGGTCACTACGCCAACGTGCCGGCTCTGGTAAAGAAGTTGGTCAACGACGGCCCCAGCGCCATCAAGTGGCTCAATGACCTGGGCGTGGAGTTCGACAAGGACGCCGAGGGCAACATGATGACCATCCACGGCGGCGGCACCTCCCGCAAGCGCATGCACGCGGCCAAGGACTACTCCGGTGCCGAGATAATGCGCACGCTGCGCGACGAAGTGCTCAACCGCGAGATACCGGTAGTGGACTTCACCGCTGCTGTCGAGCTGATAAAGGATGTAAACGGCCGCTGCTGCGGCGCCGTGCTGCTCAATATGGAGACCGGCGAAGTGCGCGTGGCGCGCGCCAAGGCCGTAATACTGGCCACCGGCGGCGCAGGCCGCATGCACTACCAGGGCTTCCCGACCTCCAACCACTACGGCGCTACCGCCGACGGTCTGGTGCTGAGCTACCGCGCGGGCGCGAAGCTGCTGTATCAGGACACCCTGCAGTACCATCCCACCGGCGTTGCCTTCCCCAACCAGATATATGGCGCGCTGGTCACCGAGAAGGTGCGTTCGCTGGGCGCTAAGGTCATCAACCGCGAGGGCGTGGCCTTCGTGCATCCGCTGGAGACCCGCGACGTCGAGGCTGCGGCGATAATCCGCGAGTGCTCCTCCGACCGCGAGCTGGGCGTGGACGCTCCCAACGGCAAGGCCGTATGGCTGGACACCCCCATGATAGACATGATTCATGGCGAAGGCACGCTGGAGCGCCGCCTGCCCGCCATGCTGCGCATGTACCTCAAGTACGACATAGACATGCGCAAGGTGCCGATACTCATCTACCCGACGCTGCACTATCAGAACGGCGGCGTGGAGATAGACGACCGCGACCAGACCTGCGTGCCGGGCCTGTACGTGGCCGGTGAGGCCGCTGGCGGCATACATGGCCGCAACCGCCTGATGGGCAACTCCCTGCTGGACGTGATAGTGTTTGGCCGCAACGCCGGTAAGTGCGCCAGCGCCGACATAAAGGACGTGACCGTGGGCGAGATGACCCTGTCCCACGTGGACGCTTACGAGAAGCAGCTGGCCGATGCCGGCATAAACAGCGACACCGTGTCGCCGATGCTGCTGCCCGACTACACCCGCAAGTTCTAATGCGCCGCCCGACATAGCGCGGGCATGATGCGACGCTTCCCCCGCAGTGCATGGTTCAATGAGAACCGCGCACGGCGGGGGAAGCTTTTTTTATGCGCATGTCAAGGCCAAAACTGAGCGTGTGCGTCCCTTGGCGCGGCGGGTGAGGAAGCGCAGCCGAGTGATGACATGCGGCAGTGTGCGAGACATGGTGCGGCGGGTGAGGAAGCGCAGCTGAGTGACAGACTTTCGCTCATGCTCGATGACACGGTGCAATGACGGAGCGCAGCCGCGTGGCTGACCTGCACCTATGCGGATGGCATGGCGCGGCGATTTGATTCGAGGCGGGTGGATTGAGTGCGAACCGGCGCTCGCGCTTTAGAAAAGTAGAATAACAAAAATGCAAAGGAGCTTTTTAGACATTTGCGCGCAAGTGTTTAGCGACAAAATACCAAATCTGTCATGGCGATGGAAGCCGAAAAAGAGCGAATAATGGATGAATTTATGATAATGTATAGCAAAATACGTGATGATATATTATCGCGCAAAAATTGGCTGAGCGGTAAATTGGGCGCATTAAGCGAAAGCAAACGTTAAATATTGCGTAAATGCCGGAAATAACCCGGCTGCGAATGATAAATTTTCGCAGCCGGCTATGTGAAGATTGATTGCACGTTGGAAATGATGTATAATAAAACGTGTTTATGCAACGATGCGCGCGGAGCGCGTAGCGCATATGAGCTATGTACGCGGCGCGAAGTCAGTTGTCAAAGGAGGAAACATAGCTATGAACAAACTCTTCGTCATGGATCACCCGCTCATTCAGCACAAGGTCTCCCTGATGCGCCGCAAGGACACCGGCACCAAGGAGTTCCGCGAGCTGCTGGAGGAAGTCGCCATGCTCATGGCCTACGAGGTCACCCGCGACCTGCCGCTGCGCGACATAGAGGTGGAAACGCCCATATGCACCTGCACCGCCAAGGAGATAGCGGGCAAGAAGCTGGCCATAGTGCCGATACTGCGCGCGGGCCTTGGCATGGTGGACGGCATAACCAAGCTGGTGCCTTCGGCGCGCGTGGGTCACATAGGCCTGTACCGCGATCCGCAGTCGCTGGAGCCGGTTGAGTACTACTGCAAGCTGCCCAACGACATAGAGGAGCGCGACATAATACTGCTCGACCCCATGCTGGCCACCGGCGGTTCGTCCTCTGCGGCCATATCCTTCCTCAAGAAGCGCGGCTGCAAGTCGATAAAGCTGATGAACCTCATCGCCGCGCCCGAGGGCATACGCCGCGTGCAGGAGGATCACCCCGACATAGACATATTCGTGGCCGCCGTGGACGAGAAGCTCAATGAGCATGGCTACATAGTGCCGGGTCTGGGCGACGCCGGAGACCGCCTGTTCGGCACCAAGTGAGCCGGGAAACCAAATTTGGCGAAAGGACGGTGGGATAATTGTCCGAGAGCGTAATGCTCCAGATAGAAAAGATGGAGCAGGAAGCCGAGCAGATCGTCAAGGACGCCTCCCGAGAGGCGCGCGACATGGTAAAGTCGGTTGACGAAGCCTGCATGGCTCAGGAACGCGCCTCGGCGCGCGACATCCGAGACAGCGCGCAGCAGCTGCTCAAGGAGCGCCGTCAGGGCGTCGAGGGCGAGATAAAGCTGCTTGAGGTCAAGCGCGCGGCCGAGCGCGAGGCGCTGTGCAAGGATGCGCGCAGGCGCGTGGCCATGGCGGCTGACCTGATCTTCGAAAGGATTGTGAAAAATGGCGATCGTTGAGATGATGAAGATCGAGCTGGTCGCCGTTTCTTCCGACAGAAAGAAGCTGCTGCGCGCGCTGCAAAAGCTGGGCTGCGTGCAGATAGAGCCGGTAAACGGCGAGGAGATGAAGCGCTGGAAGCTGGACGACGAGGGCGAACTGGAGCGCGCCGAGCAGACGCTTGGCCGCCTCAGCTGGGCGATAAACCGCCTGAGCCGCCTGGATACGGCCAAGAAGAGCCTGCTTGCTCCGCGTCCCGAGGTGGGCGGCGAGGAGGTCACGGCCGCGCTGGCCGCGATGGGTCAGGCGCTGGAGACCATCGACGCGCTGGAAGGCATCGATCGCATGCACAGCGACGCCCGCGCCGAGGAGAGCCGTGCGCAGACCAGACTCAGCCAGCTGGAGCCTTACCGCGCGCTCAGCGAACCGCTGGAGCGCATAGGGCAGAGCCGGCTGACCATGAGCGCGCTTGGCACGATGAGCGCGCGCGGTGTGGACGCGGCGCGCGCCGCTATTGAGGAAGAAAAGCTGGCCGGACGGTTTGACGTGGTATCGGTGGACAAGGACGGCGCGCACATATTCGCCGTCAGCCCGCTGGACGAGTGGAACCGCATGAGCCGCATACTGAAGGATGCGGACTTCAATCAGGAGAGCTTTGCCGACTACACAGGCACGCCCGCGCACAATATAGACATATTGCGCGCACGTATTCAGGAGCTGCGCGCAAGTCACGCTGAGCTGGACGCGCAGGCGCGCCAGATGTGCGATCAGCTGCCCCGGCTCAAGGTGCTGTACGATGTGCTGGCCATGGAGCGCGACCGCGACCGCGCGGCGACGCTGCTGGCAGGCACGCGCTCGGCATTCATGATGACCGGATGGGTACCCAAGAAGGTGACCGAGGAACTGGACGCGCGGCTGCACGAGGTGTCGCCCAGCTGCGTGGTGGCGTTTACCGAGCCTGCCGACGACGAGGAGCCGCCAACTCTCATGGAGAACAACCGCTTCCTCAAGCCGTATCAGTCGATAATCGCCATGTATTCGCTGCCCAACTATCGCGGCATAGACCCAACTATGATAATGACGCCGTTTTTCATATGCTTCTTTGGCATGATGGTGTCCGATGCGGGCTATGGCGTGGTGATGGGCATAGTCGCCGCGCTGGCGGTAAAGTTCATGAAGCTGCGCGGCACTGTGGGCGATATAGCCAAGATACTAGTGGCCGGAGGCGCGTCCACACTGGTGTGGGGCGTGCTGTACGGCGGATGGTTCGGCGTGTCAGTGCCGGCGCTGATGTTTGCGCCCATGGATGAGCCGTTAAGCATGATGATACTGTGCGTGGCGCTGGGCCTTATCCAGATAATAGTCAGCCTGATTATGGCCATGTACATGAACATCAAGCGCGGCAAACCATGGGATGCGGTGTTTGATCAGGCATCGTGGATAGCGGTGCTCGTGGGCCTTGTGATGCTGGTATACCCGCCTCTGGCCGAGGTCGGCAAGTGGCTGGCGATAGCCGGTGTGGCGGTTATAGTGGCCTTTGGCGGGCGCGGCAAGAAGAACATCATCATGCGCATAGGCGGCGGTCTGGGCAAGCTCTACGGCGTGTCCGGGTATCTGAGCGACCTACTCTCCTATGCAAGGCTGTTCGGCATGGGTCTTGCGACCGGCGTAATAGGCATGGTCATAAATCTGGTGTCGGGCATGCTCTGGGAGAATCCGCTGACGATGATATTTGCCGTGATAGTGTTTGTGGGCGGACATGTATTCAACCTCGCGATAAACGCGCTGGGCGCATACGTGCATTCCTGCCGCCTGCAGTACATCGAGTTCTTCTCGCGCTTCTATGAGGATGGCGGGCGCGAGTTCAAGCCGCTGCGCGCCAAGACCAAGTATGTAGACATGGTGGAAAATGACGCTGCGTGAGCGGCAGAATGTCAACATGGGGCGATATGCCCTGAACAATAATTATCGAGGAGGAAGACACAATGGAAATGGGACAGATACTGGCGCTTATAGGCGCGGCACTGGCGGTCATACTGGGCGGTATAGGTTCGGCTTACGGCGTGGGCATCGCCGGTCAGGCCACGGCGGGCGTTGTTGCTGAGAACGACGAGGCGTTCGGTAAGTGCCTGGTGCTTCAGGTGCTGCCCGGCACGCAGGGCATATACGGCTTCCTGATAGGCTTCATAGTGCTGATAAAGACCAATGTGCTGGGCGGCATGATATCGCTGACCAATGCACAGGGCTGGTTGATACTGGCGAGCTGCCTGCCCATCGCGATAGTGGGTCTGGTGTCCGCCATATATCAGGGCCGCGTGGCCGCTTCCGCGATAGGCATGGTTGGCCGCAACGCCGAGGCTTCCGGTAAGGGCATAGTCATGACCGTTATGGTCGAGACCTACGCCGTGCTGGCGCTGCTGGCTTCCTTCCTGATGGTGTGGTTCATCATCTGATGACCGCGCGCATGAGTGAGGAGGGAGAGGCGTGCTAAACACTGATTCCATACGTGACAAGATACTGGGCGACGCCCGCAAGAGCGCGGCACAGCTGCTCTCCGACGCGGACGTGCGCGCCCAGAACGCGCGCATGGCCAGCGAGCAGCGCGTCCGCGATGCCCAGAAAAAGGCGATGGACGACGCTGAGGCGCAGGGCGAGGAGATGCGCGACCGCATGCTGCGCATGGCTGAGCTGGATATGCGCAAGTCGCTGCTGGCGGCCAAGCGCGAGGTCATAGACGAGGCGTTTGAAAAGGCGCTGGAGAAGATGCGCGCCATGGACATATCTACCGCGCGCGAGTTCATAAAGGCGCAGCTGCTTGACAGCGCTTCCGGCACCGAGACCATAGTCATAAGCGCCGGGGACGAGCGCATATTCACGCCCGAATTCATAGAGGACGTGAACGGGCGGCTCAAGGCCGCGGGCAGGCAGGGCGCGCTGAAGCTGGACGATGAGCGCCGCGAACTGGGCGGCGGCTTCATACTCAAGGACGGCGGCGCGGAGATAATGTGTACCTATGAGGCGCTGATGGGCGAGGCGCGCACGGCGCTGGAAGGCGATGTGCTGAGGCTCTTGTTCCCCGAGGTGTGACGATTACGCCCGCAGGAATAGGCTGCGGGTGGGAGATGATGTGAATTATGGCAATGAGTCAGGCATACGCGGTCGGCCGCGTGAGGGTGCTGGAAAGAGGGCTGCTGGGGCGCTCGGGTCTGGAGCGGCTGCTCACGGCGCGCACTCCCGATGAGTTTTGCCGCATGCTCAGCGAGCTGGGCTGGGGCGAGGCCAGCGGGCAGAGCGAGGTCGAGGAGCTGGCCGCAAGGCATGTGCGCGAGGCCAGCGAGCTTATGGCCAGCGCCTCTCCGGACAAGCGCGTGACCGACTGCTTTGGCTACCGCTACGACGCGCACAATCTAAAGCTGCTGCTCAAGGCGCAGGCGCTGGGGCTGATTGGCGACACCGAAAGCCTGCCGCTTATGAGCGGCGGCACGGTGAGCATAGACGCCGCGGTAAAGGCCGTGCGCGACGGGCATTTTGATGCGTTCGCGCCCGAGATGGCAAAGGAAGCGGCGCAGCTCAGCCGCGAGATGGTGGTAAAGGTCGAGCCTCTGGCGATAGACGCGCGCCTGGACAAGGCCATGTACCGCCAGATAGCGCTGAATCTTCGCCACGGTGCGCCCGGCGAAATACGCGAGTACTTTGCCTCGCAGGTGGATATGCTCAATCTGCTCATCCGGCTGCGCGTGCGCGCCATGGGCAGGAGCGGCGAGTTCGCCAGGCGGCTTATGCTGGAGGGCGGCACTGTCGATTGCGGCAGGCTGTGCGACGCGAGCGACGTAAGCGACATGCGCGCGCTGTATTCGGGCAAGGATTACTACCCGAGGCTCAAGCGTGCGCTGGAGGAAAGCGAACAAAACGGCGACCTCACTCAGGTCGAAAAGCTGATGGACGACTATCTCATGGAGCTGATGCGCAAGCATCGCTATGAACCCGTGTCCATGCTGCCGCTGGTGGGCTATCTGCTGGCGCGCGAGCGCGAGGCGGCGGCTGTGCGCATGGTGATGACGGCGCTGATAAACCGCTTCCCTATGGACAAGCTCCGCGAAAGGCTGCGTGATATGTATGGCAACTAAGATGGCGGCCGTAGGCGAGCGCGACGCGGTGCTGGCGTTTTCGGCGGTGGGCGTGCGCGCCGTGCCGGTAGAGACGGCAGACGAAGCTTCGCGCGCGGTAAATGCGCTGGCCAAGGAAGGGTATTCGATAATACTCGTGACCGAGCGCACCGCGCAGTCGATACAGGAGACCATATCCAAGTTCAAGACCATGCCCACTCCCGCGATAATACCGATACCGGGCGCGGGCGGCTCGAACGGATATGCGCGCGCGGCCATGCACGCGAACATGGAAAAGGCCGTGGGCGCGGACATATTGATGAACGAGTGACCTTAATCGCAGGTCAGTATGCGCGGCGCGCGGACGGTAGATTTCGCCCGCGCCGCCCGCACTTGAAAGTGGGGTAAGTTTTTCGATGCAGCAGGGAACCATAGTTAAGGTTGCCGGCCCGCTGATAGTCGCCTCCGGAATGGGCGACAGCCGTATGTACGACGTGGTGCGCGTGTCCGAAAAGCGCCTTGTTGGCGAGATAATCGAACTGCGCGGCGACCGCGCCTCCATACAGGTATACGAGGAGACCAGCGGCCTGGGGCCGGGCGATCCGGTGGTATCGACCGGTTCGCCGCTCTCGGTCGAACTGGGGCCGGGACTTATAGAATCGATATTCGACGGAATACAGCGCCCGCTGACGGCGATATATAAAAAGGCGGGCGACAGAATAACCCGCGGCGTTGAGGTTCAGTCGCTGGATCACAGCCGCAAGTGGAACTTCGAGGCGCGCGCCAAGAAGGGCGATTTGGTAAAGGGCGGCGACATAATCGGTGTCGTTCAGGAGACCTCGGTGGTCGAACATCGCATAATGGTGCCGCCGAACCTCTCGGGCGAGATAACCGCGATACGCTCGGGCGAGTACACCATAGACGAGACCGTGGCCACGCTCAAGACCGACAAGGGCAATGTGAACCTGACCATGCTCCAGCGCTGGCCGGTGCGCCGTGGCCGTCCCTATAAGGAGAAGATAGCGCCTACCGAGCCCATGATAACCGGTCAGCGAGTAATAGACACCTTCTTCCCGATAGCGCGAGGCGGCGTGGCGGCCGTTCCCGGCCCGTTCGGCAGCGGCAAGACCGTCGTGCAGCACCAGCTGGCCAAGTGGGCGGACGCCGACATAATAGTGTACGTGGGCTGCGGCGAGCGCGGCAATGAGATGACCGACGTGCTCATGGAGTTCCCCGAGCTGCATGACCCGCGCACGGGCGAGACGCTGATGAAGCGCACGGTGCTGATAGCCAACACCTCCGACATGCCCGTTGCGGCGCGCGAAGCCTCGATATACACCGGCATAACCATAGCCGAGTACTTCCGCGACATGGGCTACAAGGTCGCCATAATGGCCGACTCCACCTCCCGCTGGGCTGAGGCGCTGCGCGAGATGTCCGGCCGCCTTGAGGAGATGCCCGGTGAAGAAGGCTATCCTGCCTACCTTGCCAGCCGCATAGCCGAGTTCTACGAGCGCGCGGGCTGGGTGGAGTGCATGGGCAGCGAGGGGCGCACCGGCGCTATATCGGCAATAGGCGCGGTTTCCCCGCCCGGCGGCGATATATCCGAGCCTGTCAGCCAGGCTACCTTGCGCATAGTCAAGGTGTTCTGGGGACTTAGCGCATCGCTTGCGTACAAGCGTCACTTCCCGGCAATAGACTGGCTGCAGAGCTATTCGCTGTACGTGGACAGGCTGTCGCGCTGGTTCACCGACAACGTTGCGCCCGACTGGATGCAGCTGCGCCAGCAGGCCATGGCCACGCTTCAGGATGAGGCCGAGCTTAACGAGATAGTGCAGCTGGTCGGCATGGACGCGCTGAGCTGGAAGGACAGGCTCAAGCTGGAGGCCGCCCGCATGATACGCGAGGACTATCTGCATCAGAATGCGTTTGACGAGGTGGATACCTACACCTCGCTGGAAAAGCAGTACCGCATGCTCAGACTCATACTTCAGTACCTTGAGCGCGGCACGGCGGCGCTGGATGCGGGCGCTGATCTCAGCCGAGTCACGGGTCTTGCCGTGCGCGAGCGCATAGGCCGCGCAAAGTACATACCCGAGGAGAACATGAAGGAATTTGACAGTATAGAGAGCGAGCTCAGCGACCAGATGAGCGCGCTGGCGGAGGGTGTTTGACGATGCTTAAAGAATATTCTACTATACGCGAGGTCGTCGGCCCGCTGATGCTGGTCGAGGGAGTAAGCGGCGTCAAGTACGACGAGCTGGTCGAGATAGAGCAGGCAGACGGCGAGCGCCGCTCCGGCCGCGTGCTGGAGGTGGACGGCGACCGCGCCATGGTGCAGCTGTTCGAGAGCAGCCAGGGCCTCAAGATATCCACCAGCAAGGCGCGCTTTCTGGGGCGCAGCATAGAGCTGAGCGTGTCCATGGACATGCTGGGGCGCGTGTTCGACGGCATGGGCCGCCCGCGCGACAATGGCCCGGAGATAATCCCCGAGATGCGCTTGGACATGAACGGCGCGCCCATAAACCCCGCCGCGCGCGACTATCCCAATGAGTTCATACAGACCGGCATATCGGCAATAGACGGTCTGAACACGCTGGTGCGCGGTCAGAAGCTGCCCGTGTTCTCGGGCAGCGGCCTGCCGCACGCGCAGCTGGCGGCGCAGATAGCCCGTCAGGCCAAGGTGCTGGGCGGCGATTCGTCCAACTTCGCGGTCGTGTTCGGCGCGATAGGCATAACCTTTGAAGAAGCCGACTTCTTCATAAGCGACTTCAGGCGCACCGGCGCTATCGATAGGGCAGTGCTGTTCATGAACCTGGCCAATGACCCGGCCATAGAGCGAATAGCTACGCCCCGCATGGCGCTGACCGCCGCCGAGTACCTGGCATATGAAAAGGACATGCAGGTGCTGGTAATACTGACCGACATAACCAACTACGCAGAAGCGCTGCGCGAGGTATCTGCGGCGCGCAAGGAAGTGCCGGGCCGCCGCGGCTATCCGGGCTATCTGTACACCGACCTTGCCACCATGTACGAGCGCGCCGGGCGCATACGCGGCAAGAAGGGCTCGGTCACTCAGATACCGATACTGACCATGCCCGAGGACGACAAGACCCACCCCATACCTGACCTGACCGGCTACATAACCGAAGGTCAGATAATCCTCTCGCGCGAGCTGTACCGCAGGGGCATAGAGCCGCCGATAGACGTGCTGCCGTCGCTGAGCCGCCTGAAGGACAAGGGCATAGGCGCGGGCAAGACCCGCGAGGACCACGCGCCCACCATGAACCAGCTGTTCGCGGCGTATTCGCGAGGCAAGGAGGCCAAGGAGCTGGCCGTCATACTGGGCGATGCGGCGCTGTCCGACGAGGACAAGCTCTACGCCAAGTTCGCCGAGGAGTTTGAAAAGAGGTATGTATCGCAGGGCTATGACACCAACAGAACCATAGCGGAGACGCTGGATCTGGGCTGGGATCTGCTTAAGATACTGCCGCGCTCCGAACTCAAGCGCATACGCGACGACATGCTCGAAAAGTACTTAGGCGCGGAAGGTGATGATTGATGGCGAGCGCACTCAGGGTCAATCCCACGCGCATGGAGCTGACGCGCCTTAAGCGCCGGCTCAAGACCGCCACGCGCGGCCATAAGCTGCTCAAGGACAAGCGCGACGAGATGATGCGCCGCTTTGTGCTGCTGATACGCGAGAACCAGCGCCTGCGCCTCAAGGTGGAGCAGGAGCTGGGGCTGGCGCTGGGCGAGTTCGCGATATGCCGCGGCGCTATGGATTCGTCGATGCTGGAACAGGCGCTGCTGTATCCCGTGCGCACCGCCGACATAGAGGTCGGTACGGCCAACATAATGTCGGTCAAGGTGCCTACCTTCAGCATAGACGAGGAGGCGCTGGGCGAAACTCAGCTCAGCTACGGCCTTGTGCAGACCTCGGCGCAGCTGGACGGCGCCATATCCAATCTGGCGGAAGCTCTGCCCGATCTCATAGCGCTGGCGCAGATCGAAAAGACCTGCGACATGCTGGCCGATGAGATAGAAAAGACGCGCCGCCGCGTAAACGCCCTCGAGTATGTGATGATACCTCAGTTCGAGGAGACCATTCGCACCATCACCATGAAGCTGGAGGAGAACGAGCGCGGCACGACCACGCGCCTTATGAAGGTCAAGGACATGATAGCCCAGCGCGACGCCGCGACCTGATGCGTATGCGGCGATGCACCGGCTCAAAGCGTAATTCGTGGACGGCAGGGCATTTCGCTGATTTGGGGCTTAAATGACATTAAAGGGACTGCCTGAGAAGCACATCGCTTCCCAAGCAGTCCCTTTTGCCATGCGCCGGGTTACTGTCAGCGGCGCTTATTGCACGCCCACAAACTTGTTGCGCACCTTGTCTATCTGCGGCTGCTGCGCCTGCTCGGCGGGATACCAGCCGCTTTGCGCCATCTGGCCGTATATGCTCTGCTGCATGCACAGCGACTGGTTAAGCGCCTCGTCAAACGTGCCATGGACGTTGGGCGTGCTGCTCTCTATAGCGCCGTGCATGTACAGGTCGCAAACGCCCTTGGCGCTCTGCAGCAGATCCTCCATTATCATGCGGTCATTCTTCATGCCGATGCCCTCCTTATATCAGCTGGAACAGCTTGCCGAATATCTGCTTGTGCTGCTGGCACAGCTGGCTTGCCAGCTCCTTCAGGCGCGGATCGGTCAGAGACTGCTCGGCCTGACTGCACTGCGCCTGAAGAAACTGCTCGTGACCCAGCGCATCCTCGATGTACATAAGCTCCTTGGGACTCATGATGACCACCTCCGCATCTAATTTGCGCAGGCGCGCGCTGTGGTATGCGGGGAATATCTGGCAGCTCGCGCGCAGGCTCATCGCTGGCACTTGGCCGCGCGTATGCGAAAGGTATGAAATGCTAATGCTCATGGCAGGCGTTTGCGCAGCGAATAGGCCCGCATGCACGCCGCAATGGACGGCGGGCGCACACAAAAAGCTCCCCTGATTGGAGATGGCTCATCGAGCCGCAGTGCGCTAGTCACTGTCTCCGCATGGGGAGCATATCAAATTGAACGGAGCACAGGCTGTCAAAAACCCCGGGAGAGCTCGGCGGGCCTCGCAGCCCGCCGGCTTAGGTAGCGCCCAGCGACATGTGCGGTGGACGCTCAGAATTTTTTACGCAGGGAAATCTCATTTCCCGGAGTAGCATATCTTCCTTGCAGTTTCCGCGCCCGGAAATCCGCAGGATTTCAATGGAAACTGAGTAGGGGTGGCAGTGGCGGGGGGAGCTTCTCCCCCGTCCACGCTTGTCAAAAAGACGCTTTGACAAGCTGCGGAGCATTGCTCCATTATAGTTGTCTGGCATATGCGCGCAAAAGCTTGATGCGGAGGGCGTTACTCTATCCCGCAAGCGCGCTCCAGCACGCATGCCACGCGCTCAAGCAGCGCACATTCGGCCTCGGCACTGGCGTTTTGCCGCGCGCGCAGCGTCAGCACTATGCGCCTGTCCAGCGCGGCCACGCCCAGCACGCGCAGCGCACTGGGTACCAGCGGAGGCACAAAGGCGCAATCCAGCAGTTCGTATTCACCGTAGCGCTGTTCCATGGGAGTGGGGCGCAGGCTGCTTAAGCCGTTTATGCCCTCGTCCTCCGTCAGGCCGCGCATCTGCGCTATCTGACGTGCTATGGGATCGCCATAGCCGTTAAACGCCGCAAAGTAGGACGCATCGACCAGCGTGGGCTCCAGCACCTGATCGTACTTAAGGCGGTAATTGCTGCGGTTGGGATTGCTCAGCAGCGCGGTAACTTCGGATTGCAGCACCTTGGCATTGGCGGCAAACGAGAGCGCAGGGTCATACATGCCCTCAAGCGATATGCCCGAGCCGAAATCGCCCATGTAGTCCCCGTCATCGCGCAGAGCCAGCGCAAACCCCACGCAGGCGCGCTCGCCAAGCGCGCTCAGCAGCGCGGTCATCAGCATGGCATCCAGCCCTGCGCCGCTCTCATTGAACATGCGCTCCAGCGCCTCGGAGCAGCCGGGCTTCAGCGTGCGCCGTGCGGTCAGCGTGCTGCGCACTGGATACATGTCATGGAGCCGCGCCATGTCGCTAAACGAAAATGCCCTGCCGCCGTACTTCCAGCGCAGCGACATCATGCGCGCATTCAGCCTTGCGCTGATGGGCAGCGTGCCGGGTATCGCGTCGGGATCGCATAGCTCGATGGGGCGCTTGTCCAGCACATCGCCGTTCAGCGCGGACATTATGTCGCGTGCCAGGCATGCCAGCGCTCTGCCGCCGCCTATTATCTGATGCGCGCATATGAGCAGCCGCAGCGGATCGCCTTCTATTATGTAGAAGCGCGCCAGCTCGCCCTCGGATAAATCAAAGGGATTGCGCTCGCTCTCGGCAATCAGCTGCGGCCAGTCGGCCGCAGTCGTGTATATAGGACAGCAGGGTATGTCGATGGACTCAAAGTATGCCTCGCCGCTCTCGGTCAGCACTATGTGCGTACACATAAGTTCGTTTGCTCGCAGTGCGGTCTTGATCGCACTGCGCAGTTGCCGGGCGGCAACGTTGCCGCCTATGTCCAGCTGTAGAGATACCATTGCGGCTGGACTGAACAGATAAGGGCGCTCTTTGCGCAGTGGATACCTCATGTGGCATCATCCCATAAACTTGATAAGTAAATTATATGTCGCATTTTATTTGAAGTCAAGTAAAAAAGTGCAAGAAAATGCACTTGGATAAGAAAATAACATAGCATGTCGGAATTGATGCGATATAGTGATGAAAGAAATTGACATGCGCGGCATTTTGGAGAAATGGCAAATAGCGGATTGTTTTTTGCGCGTCGCGATGATATAATGCACATGTAAATTTTAAGGAGGTAGGCGGCTTGAACGAGGCGGAACTTAAGGAGCTGGCGCGGGCGCATGGCTATGTGCGCATGGGACTGTGCGCGCCGGAGCCGTTTGAGCGCTGGCGGGCCGCAAGCGCCTGCGCGCATAAGACCGCGCGTCATCTGCATGCCGATCCGCTGGAGGATGTGCCGTGGGCGCGCGCGCTGTGCGTGCTGGCCGCGCCATACCCCATGTATAAGCCGGTAGGCGGCGTGAGCGTGTGCGCGTATTACGTGGCCTATAACGCGGCGCATGCGCGCATGCAGGCGCTGCTTAATGCGCTGGGCGAGCGCGGCGTAAGGGCTCAGGAGGCGCGCATACCGCTCAAGCCCGCCGCGCTGCGCGCTCGTCTGGGCGCGTATGGCCGCAATGGACTGATACGGCTGGAGGGGCTGGGCAGCTGCGTGATGCTGGGCTGCGTGGCGCTGGGCGAGGGCTTTGAGGCTGAATGCACGGATGCACACGACGATTTGGCAGCCTGCGCAGCGGGCGAATCGCCATATGCCCATGAAGCCTGCATAAGTGATTCTAACGCGCAATGCAAGCGGGGTCAAAGTCGGGGCGTGAGCCTTCCGCAGGACAGGCACATCTGCGGCAGCTGCCGGCGCTGCATGGATGCCTGCCCCACGGGCGCGCTGAGCGAGCGGGGGCTGGACCATGCGCGCTGCCTGCGCTCGCACATGCTGCAAGGCCCGCCCGTGCCGGATGAGCTGCGCCGCGCCATGGGCGGCAGGCTGCTGGGCTGCGAGGAATGCCTGCGCGCCTGTCCGCGCAATGCCGGGGCAGTGGGCGCGGCTCTCGATGCGCCGGATGAGCTGCGCCGCGTGCTGGACATATCGCGCGCACTTGACGAGCGCACGCGCGCGGATTACATGCGCGATTTCGGCGCGCTGCTGGGCTGGAACATGGCCATACCCAACCGCGTGCTGGCGCAGGCGGTGCTGGTAGCGGCCAATCTGGGCATGCATGAGCTTGCACCGCTGATAGCGCCCCTTGCGAAAAGCAATTCCGCCGCCGTTAAAGAACACACCATATGGGCGCTGGAAAGATTAGAAGGCATAAATAACGTCTAGGAGGTATAGATGATGTTCTATCCCAAGACAAAGACACGCAAGTTGGATGACAAGCTGTTTAAGAACCCCACGAGCGAATATCGCGGCACGCCTTTCTGGGCGTGGAACTGCGAACTGGACAAGGATGAACTGCTCTGGCAGATAGACGTACTCCGCGAGATGGGCTTTGGCGGCTTCCACATGCACTCGCGCTCGGGCATGGCTACGCCCTACCTGTCCGATGAGTTCATGGACCTCGTCAAGGCCTGCCGCGACAAGGCATTAAAGAACAAGATGCTCTGCTATCTGTACGACGAGGATCGCTGGCCCTCGGGCGCGGCGGGCGGCATAGTCACGCGCGACAAGCGCTACCGCGCCCGCTATCTGCTGATGACCCCCAAGGCATACACCGGCGACAGCGCCTCGGCCAAGATAGACGGCGATGCGGTATCGGCGCGCGCCGAAAACGGCGAGCTGCTGGCGCGCTTTGACGTGCAGCTTAAGAACGGCTATCTGGCCAGCTACCGCCGCCTTGCCGATGGCGAGCCTGCGGATGACAATACATGGTACGCCTATCTTGAGACCATGGTGGAAGCGCCGTGGTACAACAACCAGACTTATCTGAACACGCTGGACAAGCCCTCTGTGGAGCGCTTTGTCGAGGTCACGCACGAGGCATACCTCAAGGCTGTGGGCGAGAGCTTTGGCGGCGTTGTGCCGTCCATATTCACGGACGAGCCGCAGTTCACGCGCAAGCAGACGCTGTCCTTTGCCGATGCGCGCGAGGACGTGTCGCTGCCCTTCACGCATGACCTGGCCGACACCTTCCGCGCCGCCTATGGCGAGGAGATGATGGATCATCTGCCCGAACTGCTCTGGGATCTGCCGGATGGACAGGTGTCGCTTATAAGGTATCATTACCATGACCATATAGCCGAGAGGTTTGCCTCCGCGTTTGCCGACACCGTGGGCGCGTGGTGCAAGGATCATGGCATAATGCTGACCGGTCACATGATGGAGGAACCGACGCTGCGCAGCCAGACCGCCGCGCTGGGCGACTGCATGCGCTCCTATCGCTCCTTCCAGATGCCGGGCATAGACATGCTGTGCGACAACCGCGAGTTCACCACTACCAAGCAGGCGCAGTCGGCGGCGCACCAGTACGGCTGTCCCGGCGTGCTCAGCGAGCTGTACGGAGTCACCAACTGGGATTACGACTTCCGCGGCCATAAGTCGCAGGGCGACTGGCAGGCGGCGCTGGGCGTGACCGTGCGCGTGCCGCACCTGAGCTGGGTATCCATGGGCGGCGAGGCCAAGCGCGATTACCCGGCTTCTATAAACTATCAGTCGCCGTGGTACAGGGAATATCCCTATGTGGAGGACTACTTCGCGCGCGTGAACACCGCCATGACGCGCGGCAAGCCCATAATAAGCGTGGGCGTAGTGCATCCTGTGGAGAGCTACTGGCTGCACTGGGGTCCCAACGAGCAGACCGCCGCCGTGCGCGAGGAGATGGACGAGCATTTCCAGAAGATGGCCGAGTGGCTGGTCACGGGTCTTGTCGACTTCAACTACATTAGCGAATCGCTGCTGCCCGAGCAGTGCGAGAAGGGTACAAAGCTGCTCAAGGTGGGCAAGATGCAGTACTCCACCGTCATAGTGCCGGATATGGAGACCATACGCTCCACCACGCTGGACAGGCTGGAGGGCTTCGTGCGCTGCGGCGGCAAGCTGATATTCGCCGGACGCATACCTTCGCTAGTGGACGCCAAGCCCTCTGACAGGGCGATAAAGCTCGCAAGGCGCGCGCGCACTGTGGGCTTCAGCCGCAACGAGATACTTGAGGCGCTGGCCGATGAGCGCGAGATAGACATACGTCAGGCCAACGGCGCGCGCACCACCGACCTCATCAGCCAGTACCGTCAGGACGGAGCCGATCGCTGGCTGTTCATAGCGCACGCATTCAAGCCCAACAACCCCGACGTGATAGACAGCCGCCGCCTGACAATACGCATACGCGGCGAGTTTGCCGCCGAGCAGTACGACGCGCTGGACGGCAACATAAAGCCGCTGGAGTACAGCGCAAAGGACGGCATGACCACGGTCATGTTCGAGCTGGACGGCTACGACAGCCTGCTCATGCGCCTGACTCAGTCGGAAGCCCTGCCCGTGGCTGTACCCGAAAAGCGCGCGCTCAAGACCGTGCCGCTGCAGGGAAGCGCGCTGGTCACGCTGGACGAGCCCAATGTGCTGATGCTGGACATGGCCGAATACAAGCTGGATGACGAGCCGTGGCAGGCGCGCGAGGAGATGCTGCGCATAGACGAGATAGCGCGTGCGCGCTGGCACATGCCCTCGCGCGGCAAGAACTATGCCCAGCCCTGGGTGGACGCGGGCAGGGCGTTTGACGACGGCAAGCACACGCTCAGGCTGCGCTTCACATTCGACAGCGAGACCGCCGTGGCTGCACCCGAGCTGGCCATGGAGGAGATAGAGAGCGTCCGCGCCACATTCGACGGAAAGGCGGTAGAGCTTGTAGCCAACGGCTGGTTCGTGGACAAGGCCATACGCCGCTGCGCGCTGCCGGGCTTCAAGCAGGGGCGGCATGTGCTGGAGCTGGAAGTGGACTTCAAGCGCCGTGGCAATCTGGAGTGGTGCTATCTGCTGGGCGACTTCGGCGTGCGCCTGCTGGGAGATCGCGGCGTGCTGACCGCGCCCGTGCGCGAGCTGGGCATGGGCGATTGGGCGACGCAGGGCCTGCCGTTCTATGCGGGCAGCGTGACGTACTGGTTCGATGTAGAGGCGGGCAACAACGGCATAGTGCTGCGCGTGCCTCAGTATCGCGGCGCGGTACTCAAGGTCACGCTGGACGGAGAGGAGCAGGGTCTGATAGCATACTCGCCCTACGAGCTGCGCATGGACGCTGCGCCCGGCGCGCATCGCATAGGCATAAAGGTGTATGGCAACCGCGTGAATGCGTTTGGCGCGGTGCATAACTGCGACAGATCCTGGCCGTACTATGGGCCGCACAGCTGGCACACCGAAGGCTCGCGCTGGAGCTATGCTTACAGCCTGTGGCAGATGGGCCTGCTGACCGAGCCGGAGATACTCGTCTAAGCGGGTTTTCGGGGGACTTGTGCGCTATATAATGCCTTTGCCATTTTGAAAACGGCGGCAAATGTCTGTCTGCATCATTTGACATCAACTGAATTGCGGCATTATATTGCTGCCATACAAAGTCCCACAGGTTTCCGTGAAACCTTAAAATGCGAATATCCGCGTGAGCGGAACGACGACAGGCGCGACCCCGGGGGATGTTCCTCCGGGGCGCGCGGCGTGGAGGGAGTATGGGCTACGTAGATGATATGCGCGCGCGAATAGGCAGCGACATGCTCATGACCGCAAGCACGGGCGTGATAGTGGTGTCGGGCGGGCGCATGCTGTTGCAGAGGCGCGCCGACAACGGGCTGTGGGGCATGCACGGCGGCTCACTGGAGGTAGGCGAGAGCTTTGAGGACTGCGCGCGCCGCGAGCTGTATGAGGAGACCGGGCTGCACCCGCTGCGCATGGAGCTTGCCGAGCTGCTGAGCGGGCAGGAGCGCATATACCAGTATCCCAATGGCGACATGGTGTATGCGGTGGGCGCGGTGTATATCTGCAGCGAGTTTGAGGGCGAGCTGCGCCCGCAGCAGAGCGAGGTATCGGAACTGCGCTGGTTTGACACGGACGCACTGCCCGAGCTTACGCCGCCCGATGCGGGCGCGATACGCCGCGCGGCGATGAGAATTATAGAAGAACGGGGAGATAATACGCATGAAGGCTAATCCCACCAAGGCGGCGTTTATAGTGATAGACATGGAGAGCGGGTTCGTATCGCAGGAATCGGCGCACTGCATAGCGGGCGCGCGCGGCACGATACCCGCCTGCGAGCGCGCGATAGCGGCGGCGCGGCGCAAGGGCATACCGATATTCTTCGTAAAGCGCATATACCGCGCGGACGGCAGCGACGTGGAGCTGACGCGCTATGCGGGCTGGCTGGAGGGCGGCAGGAGCATGCGCCCGGCCTCGCGCGGCGACATAAGCGCACAGGGCGCGCCCGGCCTCAAGCCGCAGCCCGGCGACTTCACGATAATCAAGCCGCGCTGGAGCGCATTCTTCGGCACGGAGCTGGATATAATACTGCGCCGCTTGGGCGTGCGCACGGTGATACTGACCGGCACGACCACGCCCAACTGCGTGCGCACCACCTGCTACGACGCCAACTCGCTGGACTACAACGTAGTGGTGCTGGAGGACTGCTGCTCCTCGCAGACCGAGGAGATACAGCGCGTGAACATAGACGACATGCGCCGCATGGGCGCGCACATAATGACGTCTGCCGGGTTCGAGGATTTCGATGAGCGCACCGTGCCGGACATGGCGGAGATTATCCGCGCGCGCATGCTGGCCGAGGATGTATCGCCCGAGCCGTTTGACGAGTATGGCGAGGGGTGGATGGATGTGTGGTGAGCAGGAGCGGGCGCATGGGCTGCATACGGCGATGGGAATATGCGGTTCAGTAAAGATGAACTATGCCACATGAGCTGCTTTGTGAGCAGGACAAGCGGCAATTTACTTATTGCGATGTGATTTACGCGACGGGAAGCCGAGCGGATGCTCAAGGCAAACGCATGATATCGCGAGGGGCTGGCTTACTGCGCACGGTGCAAGCTACGGGAAGCCGAGCGGATGCTCAAGGCAAACGCATGATATCGCGAGGGGCTGGCTTACTGCGCGCGGTGCAAGCGACGGAAAGCCGAGCGGATGCTCAAGGCAAACGCATGATATCGTGTGAGGCTGGCTTACTGCGCGCGGTGTAAGCTACGGGAAGCCGAGCGGATGCTCAAGGCAAACGCATGATACCGTGTGGGGCTGGCTTACTGCGCGCACATATAGTTCTCACATCCCGGTTAAATATTGCCGACCAAACTTGCAATTTGCCGCCGGGTGTGCTATCATTTACAGCAAATGAACGGCAAATGCGGCGAAGGGAAGAGTAGGTCGCGGCGGTGGCACAGGGAAGCAGGCCATGGATTGAGAGCCTGCGCACGCGCGCTTCTGAATGACACCCCAGAGCAGTCCGCAGGAAATGGCGGAACGTGTGATCGCGTTAAGATCGGCGCAGAGGGTTACTGAATCTGCGCATTGAGACGGGCGCATGCCCGTGAGCAGGGTGGCACCGCGGCTTTTCGCCCCTACGATGGGGCGGCGAGCCGCGTTTTTTGTACCCGCATTTGCAGGCGAAGGAGGAAAACTTATGCTTCTTACTCAGGCCCCCAGAGGCACTAAGGATGTGCTGCCGGACGAGAGCTATCTGTGGCAGCTGATAGAGCGCACGCAGCGAGAGGTCTGCGCGCTGCACGGCATACGCGAAGTGCGCACGCCCGTGTTCGAGCATACCGAGCTGTTCCAGCGCTCGGTGGGCGATACTACCGACGTTGTGCAGAAGGAGATGTACACCTTCAAGGACCGCGGCGACCGCTCCATAACCCTCAAGCCCGAGGGTACGGCGGGCGTGGTGCGCGCGTTCATAGAGAGCAGCCTGTACGCGCAGCCGCTGCCGCAGAAGATGTGCTACATAAGCTGCCCTGTGTTCCGCTACGAAGCACCACAGTCGGGCCGCCTGCGCGAGCATCACCAGTTCGGCATAGAGATATTCGGCGCGCCGGATGCCAGCTGCGACGCTGAGCTGATAGCGCTGGCGCTGGAGGTCATAGGCCGTCTGGGCGTAAAGGACCTCATGCTGCGCATAAACTCGATAGGCTGCCCCGAGTGCCGCGAGACCTATAAGCGCAAGCTGATAGAGTTCCTGAACGAGCGCCGCGATAAGCTCTGCAAGACCTGTCTGGAGCGCCTGGAGCGCAACCCGCTGCGCGCGCTGGACTGCAAGGAGCCGGGCTGCAAGGAGGCCACCGTGGGCGCGCCCTCCATACTGGACAACCTCTGCGACGATTGCCAGAAGCACTTCGATGCGCTCAAGCGCTATCTGGACGCCATGGGCATAGCCTATGAGGTGGACAGCCGCATAGTGCGCGGACTGGATTATTACACCAAGACCGTGTTCGAGATAATCACCACCGTGCCGGGCGAGGGCGGCAAGCCCGCAAGCGAGCTGACCGTGTGCGGCGGAGGCAGGTATGACGGTCTGGTCGAGCAGGTAGGCGGCCCCAAGTGCGCCGGCATAGGTTTCGGCATGGGCGCGGAGCGCCTTATAATGGTCATGCGTCAGCAGGGCATAGCGCCCGAGGAACCCCGCCTTTACGATGCGTTCATAGTGACCATGGGCGATGAGGCGCGCGTAGAGGGGCTCAAGCTGGCGCGCGAGCTGCGTGCGCAGGGCATACGCTGCGACATAGACCATGCCGCACGCTCTATGAAGGCGCAGTTCAAGTACGCAGGCAAGCTGGGCGCGCCGGTCGTGGCGGTGCTGGCGGGCGATGAGCTTGCGCAGGGCGTGGTCAAGCTCAAGGACATGCGCGCCTCCGAGGAGCATGCGATAGCGCGCGCGGACGTGGCCGATGAAGTAAAGCGCATGCTGGGCAAGTAAGCCCAAGCATCACATAAGACATATATAATAGGAGGGCGTACAAATGCCTAATATAAAGGATTGGAAGCGCACGCGCTATTGCGGCGAGCTGCGCATGGCGGATGTGGGAGCAACCGTGACGCTGGACGGCTGGGTGCAGCGCACCCGCAATCTGGGCGGACTGATATTCGTATGGCTGCGCGACCGTTCGGGTCTTGTGCAGGTTGTGTTCGATGCGGCCGTGTGCGGCGAGGAGTGCTTTAAGCTGGGCGAGAGCCTGCGCAGCGAGTACGTGGTGTCCATACGCGGTGAAGTGCGCGCCCGCGAGGAGGGCATGAAGAACGCACAGCTGGAGACCGGCGACATTGAAGTGTTCGTGCGCGAGGCGGCGCTGTTCAACAAGAGCGAGACTCCGCCCATATACATAGATGACAAGGCCAACGAGTCCGAGACCGTGCGCCTCAAGTACCGCTATCTCGATCTGCGCCGTCCGTCGCTGCAGCGCACCATACGCATGCGCCATCGCATAATCAACACCATCCGCAATTACATGGACGAGCAGGGCTTCACCGAGGTGGAGACGCCGATACTCACCAAGTCCACGCCCGAGGGCGCGCGCGACTACCTCGTGCCCAGCCGCCTGCATCCGGGCGAGTTCTACGCGCTGCCCCAGTCCCCGCAGATATACAAGCAGCTGCTGATGCTGGCGGGCTTTGACAAGTACTATCAGGTGGCGCGCTGCTTCCGCGACGAGGACTCCCGCGCCGACCGTCAGCCCGAGTTCACTCAGCTGGATATGGAGATGTCCTTTGTGGATATGGAGGACATACAGACCGTGGTCGAGGGCGCGTTCCAGCGCGTGTTCAAGGATGTGCTGGGCATGGAGCTGCAGCTGCCGCTGCCGCGCATGACCTGGCAGTACGCCATGGACAACTACGGCTCGGATAAGCCCGACACCCGCTTCGACATGCGCCTAAAGGATGTCAGCGACGTGGTGCGCGAGTGCGGCTTTGGCGTGTTCGAGAGCGCCATCGCGGCGGGCGGCAGCGTGCGCGGCATAAACGCCAAGGGTCTTGCTCCCGAGATGCCCCGCAAGCAGATAGACGCGCTGACCGAGCTGTGCAAGACCTATCACGCCAAGGGCATGGCATGGGTGACTGTGCAGCCCGACGGCAGCGTCAAGTCCTCCTTCCTCAAGTTCCTGTCGCCTGAGAAGATGGCGGAGCTGGTCGCGGCCATGGATGGTCAGCCCGGCGACGCACTGTTCTTCGTGGCCGACAAGAACGCCACAGTGTATCAGGCGCTGGGCGCGCTGCGCCTTGAGATAGCGCACCGCCACAACCTCATACCCGAGGGCAAGTTCAACCTGTTCTGGGTGACCGAGTTCCCGATGTACGAGTGGAGCGACGAGGAAGGCCGCTTCCTGGCCATGCACCATCCCTTCACCTCGTGCATGGAGGAGGACAGGCATCTGCTTGAGACCGACATGGGCAAGGTGCGCGCCAACGCCTATGACCTGGTGCTCAACGGCATAGAGATGGGCTCCGGCTCCATCCGCATACACTCCAGCGAGGTGCAGGCGCAGACCTTCGACCTGCTGGGCATCAGCCACGAGGAGGCGCAGCACCGCTTCGGCTTCCTGCTGGAGGCGTTCAAGTACGGCACTCCGCCCCATGGCGGCTTCGCATTCGGCATAGACCGCATGATAATGCAGCTCACCGGCACGGACAGCCTGCGCGACGTCATCGCCTTCCCCAAGGGTCAGGGCGCTAACTGCCTGATGATGGAGACGCCCAGCGACGTAAAGCCCGAGCAGCTTCAGGCGCTCAAGATAAAGGTAGAGCAGTGATGCGCGCAAATTAGAGTGCGATTTGCGGCGGCCTTCCCGATGGGATGGCCGCCGCAGACTGTCAAAAACCCCGGGAGAGCTCGAGAGGGTCAAGACCCTCTCGACTTCAATCGCGCCCAGCGATATGTGCGCTGGGCGCGTAGATATTTTGGCGGCGGGAAATCCCATTTCCCAGAGCAGCATATCTTCCTTGCAGTTTCCACGCCCGGAAACCTTAAGGATTTCAGTGGAAACTGAGTAGAGGTGGCAGCGGCGGCCTTCCCGATGGGATGGCCGCCGATTTGCGTTGCCTAGCAGCGCGCGCATATTGACTGAGAAAATGTGTTTAGAGGTATGCAATATGGGGTATATTACTTTCAGCAGAAGGCGGAGGCGGTAATGATGCGCAGAACAGGCACGGTTGTAAAGGACGCTGAAGGCGTGCTCAAGGTGATGGTAGAGCGCCCGACAGAGTGCGAACGATGTGGCATGTGTCAGGACAGGAAACTGCTGCTCGATCTGCCCGAGGGCGATTGGAGCGAAGGCGATACTGTGGACATAGACATGCCCGCTGACAGGGTGCTGCGCGCTTCGGCGCTGGTATATGTGCTGCCGCTGCTGCTGCTGTTTTTAGGGCTGCTGCTGGGCGATGCCGTGGGCGGCGCGCTGGGCATGAGCGCAGAGGGCGCGAGCATACTCATGGGACTGGCGCTTATGGCGCTGGGCTTTGTGGGGGTAAAGCTAATATCGCCGCACCTCAAGCGCAAGGGCGCGCTGGACATGCAGATGACGCCCTGCGGCCACAGCACGAGTGAGATAAGGGCCATGAAGGCCGATGATAAGCAGAAATGACGGAGGTATGCTGATATGTCTGATGTTGTAAAGGCGTTTGATTCAAAGGGTCTGAGCGAGGCTATGGCGGACGGCAAGCCCGTGCTGGTGGACTTTTGGGCATCGTGGTGCGGCCCGTGCCGCATGATGTCGCCGGTCGTAGATGCGGTAGCGGAGGAGTACGCGGACAGGCTCACCGTGGGCAAGGTCAATGTGGATGAGGAGACTGATCTGTCCGAGAAGTACATGGTCATGAGCATACCCACGCTGATACTGTTCAAGGGCGGCGAGCAGGTCGATCGCATAGTGGGCGCACGCTCTCCCAGGGATCTCAAGAACTGGCTGAATCAGCTGCTGTAATGCACCTACATATCAAACAGGCATGAAATACACAAAAAGCATCATCTGTCACCGGACTTGCCGGGGGTGGATGATGCTTTTATATATGTTAATTTGCGCGTTTTGAGCAATGCCATGCCTGAGCAGGGCAACACGCGCGGCATGCATGAGCATACCGCAATCACATTCGCATGGAGGTATACGGAGCGCAGTGCGGATGCGTTGCCAAGCTCCACACGCGGCATGCATGCGCATACCTCAACACCGTTCGCATGGAGGTATACGGAGCGCAGTGCGGATGCGTTGCCAAGCTCCACGCGCGGCATGCATGCGCATACCGCAACCCCTGTTCGCATGGAGGTATACGGAGCGCAGTGCGGATGCGTTGCCAAGATTCGCGCGCGGCAAGCATGCGCATACCGCAACCCCTGTTTGCATGGAGGTATACGGAGCGCAGTGCGGATGCGTTGCCAAGCCAAGCTCCGCATGCGGCAGATCGGGTCATGCCATATTGCTGTTCGCTTGCGCGATGAACCGCGTGACAATGGAGCCGCCATGAGCAGAGCTTCGTGCCTGTGCATGCCGCGCGCTAAAGGCTTGAGCAGGCGCTTTTAGCGCACGCGGACGACCGTGCCTTCGCGGCGGGGCTTGGGGTCGGGGAACGAACCGTCGTGATAGCCCAGTATGCAGTTGCCTACGCCGCGGTAATTGCCTTCCAGCCCCCACTTCTTGAGCAGCGCCTTGCCCTCGTCGGTCTCGAACATCTCGCGGGCGCGGTGTATCCAGCAGGAGTCCACGCCCAATGAATAGGCGGCGTTCATAAGGTTGCCCATCATGAGCGGGCCGTCGTAGCCGGGGCAGGCGGCTATGTCCATGTTCTCCAGCACGACTATCACGCAGGGCGCACCGTAGAAGGGATCGCCGTCCGAACCCATTATCGCGGCGTTCATGCGGCTGAGCTGATCGCGGGTGGCCTTGTCCTGCACCACTACCATCACACAGGGCTGCTTGCCCATGCCGCTGGGCGTATACCTTCCGGCTTCGATTATGTCATTTAGGGCGGCTTCGTCTACCTGACGGGGCAGATAGCGGCGCACGGCACGCCTGCCGGTCAGAACCTTAATAGTCTCGTTCATGTATGCCAACTTCCTTTCGCGCGGACAGTCCGCAGATTCATGCCCACATTATACCACGTTAGAATCAGCTGCGCACGCATAAGGGAAAATTTTGTGGCGGAATTGCAGTAAGCTCATTTTGAGGAGGGGCATATCGATGGCAAGCCCGCCTGCGCATGCCGCAGCTGCCCGTGACATGGCATCTGCCAGCATACCAGCAGAAGGCGCGCGCATGTGCAAAAGCACATCGCTGCTAGTGCTGAAGCTGCGTGCGGCGTGGTCATGGAGGTGCGCCTGCGCATGCCGCAACTGCCCGTGACATGCCGCATGCAGGTCTGCGCGCATGTCTCGAATTGACTATCCCCGCGCTAATCAAACTCTCATATGCGCGCCACCTTTTGCGCACGGCAAATGCAGAGCAGGCTTAACACTGGCGCGCTATAATGGGAACATCACAAAATTACGCTAGGAGTGAGGCTATGCCGTCTTTCAGCCTGCCCATAATGACGCTGTTTTCCAATCCGATGCTGTTTTTGCGGAATCTGCTGCTGAGCGCGCCCGCGATACTTATAGCGCTCACGCTGCATGAGCTGGCGCATGGCCTTGCGGCCTACTGGTGCGGCGATCCTACCGCCAAGATGATGGGACGGCTGTCGCTCAACCCGCTGCGCCATCTCGACCCGATAGGCACGGCCATGCTGGTGCTGGTCGGATTCGGATATGCCAAGCCCGTGCCGGTAAACCCGCGCTACTTCAAAAAGCCGAGACTGTACGACTTCTTCGTGTCGATAGCGGGCATAACCATGAACATGATACTGTTTGCGCTGTTTGGCATGGCGTATTTTAGCTATGTAAACTTCGCTTCGGATGCGATGTTCAATGAATACATAGCCTACTTCCTGTTCTACTGCGCGCAGATAAACGCATGTCTGGCCGTGTTCAACGTGCTGCCGCTGCCGCCGCTGGACGGATACCATGTGGTGAACGACCTGCTGCTCAAGCGTCCGCTGTTTGCAAGCGAGCAGCAGGCGCGCATCGGTCAGGGCATACTGTTCCTGCTGATATTGACGGGCCTGCTGGACAAGTACATAGCCTTCTGCGTGGGCAATTCAAGCTCGGGGCTGTGGGGCGGGCTTTTCCATATATTCAAGGGAATAGCACAAAACTTCGTTTAGGAGCGCGCCATGGCTTACAGAGTTTCGCTCAAGGACTTTGAAGGCCCGCTTGATCTGCTGCTGATGCTGATAGGCAAGGCCAAGATAGACATAAAGGACATATTCGTATCGCAGATAACCGAGCAGTACCTAAGCTATATGGATGGGCTAAATGAGCTGGACATGGATTCGGCAAGCGAGTTTCTGGCCATGGCGGCGACGCTGCTGGAGATAAAGTCGCGCGCCATGCTGCCCAGACCGCAGCCCGCAGCCGAGGGCGAGGAGACGCCCGAGGAAGAACTGGTGCGCCGTCTGGAAGAATACAAGGCCATAAAGGAAGCCTGCGCGCGCATGCACGATCTGGAGAGCGCCGCGCGCGCCATGCTGACCAAGCTGCCCGAGGAATACCCGCTGCCGCCCAAGGTGTACGAGCTGACCGGGTTATCGCTGGACGGGCTTACGCGGGCGCTGCGCTCGCTGCTGGACAGAGTGGAGCGCGACGAGGAGAGCCGCGGCGCGCCCGCCGAGCGCAGGATACGCCGCGATGACTTCAACGTGGCCGCGTGCCAATACCGCATACAGAAGCGGCTAAGGCGCGGGCCGGTGGCGTTCTTCGACCTGTTCTCGCCCAGAGCTTCGCGCACAGAGATAATATCGGTGTTTCTGGCATTGCTGGAGCTGATAAAGCTCAGCCGCGCTACGGTGTATCAGCAGAGCCTGTTTTCTGACATAGTGATAATGCCGGTGCTGGGCGGCGCGCCCGACGAGGGCGGTGCATCCGAATACGATGCTCCGGCAAGCGGTGCGGATGCGCATGCGGCAGAAGCGGGCGAGTAAAGCGCAACTTCGCCTGCGCATGGCGATGCGGGCGATGCCGCGATAAGTGCGGTCGGGTGTCTGCCGCGCAAATGGCGACTAAGGCGATGCCGCGATAAGTGCGGTCGTGTGCAATGCCAATGCAAGCGCGGTAATGTGACGGCCGTGCAAATGGCGGGGCAGGCAGCGTCAAGGCGGGCGTGCGCGGGCGGCAAGGGCGCAGCTTATCCCGCACAGCGCATGCCGCTGCGCCGTATGGCGATGGACGATGAAGCACAGGCCGCTCAAGCGGCACATAAGCAAAACGCCCCTGAGGGCGCATGGAGGCTTTTAATGGACAGAGCGGAGGCCGCCTCGGTAATCGAGGCCATACTTTTCGTTTCGGGCGACCCTGTGGAGACGCGCGCCATAGCGCAGGCGCTCTCTATAAGCGAGGACGAGGCGCGCGCGGCGCTGGATGAGCTGGGCTCGCGGCTGGACTATGAGCGGCGCGGGCTGCATCTGAGGCGCTTTGGCAGCAAGGCGCAGCTGAGCATACGCGCCGAGTATGCGCCCTATGTGGAGCGCCTGCTCCAGCCCGTGCAGAAGCAGACGCTGAGTCAGGCGGCGCTGGAGACGCTGGCCATAGTCGCGTACCGGCAGCCCATAACCCGGCTGGAGATAGAGGCGATACGCGGCGTAAAGTGCGATTACTCCATACAGATGTTGATATCGCGCGAGCTGATAGGCGAGGTGGGGCGCAAGGATACCGTGGGGCATCCCATACTCTACGGCACTACCGATGCGTTCCTTGCGCACTTTGGCATAGCGTCGCTGGAGGAATTGCCCGCGCTTGAGCCGGAGAGCGCACCGGACGATGCGGACGACATGCCCATATGACCATATACGGCGGCAGACCTGGCGGTATTTCCGCAGGGTTTGCCGCCGCTTTGTGTATGCGTATGGCAAAGCGGAATGGCGGCGGTATCAATGTGCATAAGCGGGCGGGGATGATGCTTATACTGCTCATATCGCAATCAACGCCTGCGGGTATACGCAGCAAAGCTGTGCATGCAGCCGCTTCATGCGGACGCGATTGCATATTGCACGCGACACTGGACAGTATGCGCAACGGGCGATGACGGGGCATTTCACGCAGGGAGAACGATTCATGCTGTGAGCGGCGCATAAGCCTACCGCATGCGCCAGCGTGCTGAATGCGGCGCAAATGTGCATGCGTCGGGCGACGCGGGCGACATTTGAGCGCGCGCAGTGCGGTTTTGGGACGCGATTTATTGTAAGCAGGCCGCAAATGTGATATAAATATGGCATGGGGCGCGGGGGAGACGCGCCGGGAAGGAGCAAAGTATGAATGCGCTTGAGATGCGCGGCGTTGTAAAGTCATATGATGGCAAGCGCAATGCCGTGGACGGGGTGACGCTGGACGTGCCGCAGGGCGGTGTGTTCGGCTTTTTAGGGCCAAACGGCGCGGGCAAGACCACCACGGTAATGATGCTGAGCGGATTGCTTGCGCCCAGCAGCGGCGAGCTGCGCGTGGAGGGCATAGATCCCGTGCGCCAGCCCGAGCGAGTGCATGCCATAAGCGCGCTCAGCACCGAGCATACGCGCATGTATGACCACATGACCGGCAGCGAAAACCTGAAGTTCTTTGGCAGGCTGTACGGCATGAGCGAATGCGACATAGCGGCGCGCTCCGCCGAATTGCTGCGCGAGCTGGAGCTGGATGATGCGCGCGACAGGAAGCTGGGCGCATATTCCACGGGCATGCGTCAGCGGCTGTCGCTGGCGCGCGTGCTGATGCACAGGCCCAAGGTGCTGTTTCTGGACGAGCCCACCAGCGGACTCGACCCGGAGTCGGTGCAGTCGGTGAACGAGCTGATATCCCGTCAGGGGCGCGAAGGCGCGACGGTGTTTTTGTGTACGCATCAGCTCAGGTATGCGCAGGAGATATGTACGCGATATGGTCTGATGTCAAACGGCCATCTGCTGTCCAGCGGCACGTTTGAGCAGCTGGAGGCGCAGGTGGGCGCGCGCAGGCGCGTGCGGTTGCGCTGCGGCGGCGCACAGCCGCAGGGCTTTGAGCGGCTGGGCGAGGGAAGGTATGAAGCCGATGCGCAGGATGACGCGCAGGTGGCGCGGCTGATAGCGCAGGCGGTGCGCGGCGGCACGGACATATACGAAGTGACGCGGGTGCGCGATTCGCTGGAGGATCTCTACTTTGCGCTGCTTAAGCGCCATGAGGGAGGTGGGCAGGGATGATCTGGACTTCTGCGCAGACTGCGATAGTGCGCAAGGACATGCGCGAGGCCATGTCTACGCGCGGTGTCAAGGTGGCCATGCTGGTCGTGCCGCTGATAATGGCGCTGGCGATACCGATAATGTTTACAATAATGGCATGCACATTGCCCGCGGAATTGGGCGATTTTGGCGCGGCAGTGGCGCTTATGCCGATAAAGTTCTCGGTAGAGGATGCGACGCGCGCGGCGTATTACTACCTGATGAACTACATGATGCCCACGTTCTTCATAATGATACCGGTCATGGCATCGTCCGTGGTCAGCGGCAGCAGCATAGTGGGCGAGCGCGAGAGGCATACGCTGGCGACTCTTATGTATTCGCCGCTTACGGTCAAGCAGCTGTTCACGGCCAAGGTCGCGGGCGCTGTGGTGACGGCGTTGATAGTGACGGGCATGGCGTTTGCGGCGTTTCTGGCGGTGGCGGTAGCGGGCAGCATGCTGGTGTACGGCGGGTTCGTGCTGGACATAGGCATATGGCTGAGCCTGCTGCTGCTGATAGCGCCCTCGGTATCGCTGGCGGGCGTCACGGTGATGGTGCTGGCCTCGGCCAAGGCGCGCAGCTTTCAGGAGGCGCAGCAGTATGCGGCCATGCTTACCGTGCCTCTTATGCTGCTGATGCTGCTGCCGCAGATGCTGGGCATGTTCCTGTTCAACGCGCCGCAGCTGGCGATCATGGGCGCGGCGTTCCTTGTGCTGGCGCTCATCATGCTGCGCATAGCTTCGGCAAGGTTCACTTCGGAAAAGCTGCTCAAGTGAGGGCAGGCAGGGCATGCATCGGTAGCTCAACGCGCGGCTGGGGAGGGGCGCGCGCCAGCGTGCGCGGCGCATGTAAGCCGCAGTGCGTTCCTGCAGACAACAGTGCGGCGGATGCGCGGCCTGCGCATAATGCACATTATTGAACAAAGTCGCGCAGCGCTCCGTCAAAATATGGTATAATGGGTCGTGGATGCACACAGAAAAGGCGCGGGCTGTGGATAAGTCGCGCGCCGAATGAATTGACGATATCACAGAGGGGGAGAATGGAATATGGAAAATGGACAGCAGGTGCAGTACGTATGCCCCAAGTGCGGCAATCGCTATTACGAGTCGGATCAGTTTCAGGCCACCGGCGGCAACTTCGCCAAGATATTCGACGTGCAGAACAAGAAGTTCATAACGGTCAGCTGCACCAGCTGCGGCTATACCGAGCTGTACAAGGCCGCCAACAGCGAGGGCTGGGATATACTGGACTTCCTGATAGGCGGTTGAAGCGGGCGATGAGCGCGCGGTGCGCTTAAAGTACGGCGATGCATATGCGCTGCTCATAGCGGAGCAGCCCCGGCGAGCGCGTGCAGAGCGATGGTTGCGGCGAAGAATGGCGACGCATAGGTGCTGCTCATAGCGGAGCAGCCACGGCGAATGCGTGCAGAGCGATGGTTGCGGCGAAGAATGGCGACGCATAGGCGCTGCTCATAGCGGGGCAGCCTCGGCGAGTGCGTGCAGAGCGATGGTTGCGGCGAAGAATGGCGATGCATATGCGCTGCTCATAGCGGAGCAGCCCCGGCGAGTGCGTGCAGAGCGATGGTTGCGGCGAAGAATGGCGACGCATAGGTGCTGCTCATAGCGGAGCAGCCCCGGCGAGTGCGTGCAGAGCGATGGTTGCGGCGAAGAATGGCGACGCATAGGTGCTGCTCATAGCGGAGCAGCCACGGCGAGTGCGTGCATGCAACGGCTGCGCATGGCAGGCGCTTGCGCATGCATCGCACAGCACGAATATCGGCATGCCGGCCATTGCCTTAAACTCGGACGCATGCATGCGCGCATGGCGCGGGTAAGCGGTTTGTTCACAGCGCACTTTGCACATAAGGCGTGCAGGCTGTGGATAAAGCGCGCCGCAAATGACAGAAACCATGCTTCACGGCGCGCTTATGGCAAGCGCCGCATTGTGACAGCGCCGGAGGACGCATGCCCTGTGGGGAGGTTGCCGCGCTCTGCATGTGCGCGTAACTACAATGGACTGCCGCAGCTACATCAAGCTGCGGCAGTCCATTATTGTATATGTGATGTTCGGCGCGCTGTGCCTGACGGAACGCTGCGCCTTATGTCGCGGCGGTATCGCCGCCCGCGCCCGTGGCCAGCAGCATGACCGACTGCTCGGTTATGTCATGGCCGGCCAGCTCGCCTGCTATGCGCCCGTGATACATGACCAGCGCCCGGTCGCACAGGCGCGCTATCTCCTGCGCCTCGCTGGACAGCACCACTATCGCCACACCCTCGCGCGCAAGGCGGTCGATTATGGCGTAGATTTCCTCCTTGGCGCCCACGTCCACGCCCTGAGTGGGATTGTCGAATATCATCACGCGCGGCTGCGCGCCTAGCCACTTGCTCAGCACTACCTTCTGCTGATTGCCGCCCGACAGACTGGTTATCAGGTCGTCGGGCGAATCAAGCTTGATGCGCAGCTCGTGTATGAAGTCGAAGGTCTGCTGCCGCTCGCGCTTGTGGTCGATGAACGGCCCGCGGCGCAGCCTGTCCAGCGTGACCAGTGTGGAGTTCTCCAGTATCGTCATGTCGGGGACTATGCCGTTTTCCTTGCGGTTGCGCGGCACATAGCCTATGCCCATTTGAAGCGCCTGAGTGGTGGAGCGCATGACGATGGGCTTGCCGTCCAGCATGAGCTGGCCACTCTCCGGGCGGGTAAGCCCGAACACGCAGCGGAACAGCTCGCTGCGTCCGTCGCCCAGCAGGCCGGTAAAGCCCAGCACCTCGCCCTTGCGCAGCGAGAACGATATGTCCTCGAACTCGCCGTGCCGCGTGAGGCTTTGCGCGGCCAGCAGCACTTCGCCCTTGGGCCGGTCGTAATCGGCACGGCCCTCGCTCACGTCGTGGCCGACCATCATGCGCGCCAGCGCCCGCTCGTCCACGTCCGCAGTCAGGCCGTCGCCCGAGACCACGCCGTTGCGCAGCACGGTGTAGGTATCGCATATGGTCAGCACCTCGCGCAGCTTGTGCGATATGAATATTATCGACACGCCCTTTTCGCGAAGCGTGCGCATTATGCCAAACACATGCTCTATCTCAGGCACGGTGAGCGATGTAGTCGGCTCGTCCATTATTATCAGGCGGGCGTTCATCATAAGAGCGCGGCATATCTCGACCGTCTGCTTGTAGGACGCATCTAGCTCGCTCACCTGCGTGGCTGGGTCTATGTCAACGCCTATCGAGCGCAGCACCTCGCCCGCGCGCTCGGCCATGGCGCGGCGCGCCAGCATGCCGCGATGCTTTATCTCGCGCCCTAGGAACAGGTTCTCGTATATGTTCAAGTCGTTTACCAGATTCAGCTCCTGATGTATGAAGGCGATGCCCGCGTCCAGCGAATCGCGCGGCGTGTCAAAGCGCACGGGCTGGCCATCGAAGCGTATCTCGCCGCTGCTGAAGGGTATGACGCCGCCCAGTATGTTCATGAGCGTGGTCTTGCCCGCGCCGTTTTCGCCTATGAGCGCGCGTATCTCGCCCTTGTCCACGCACAGGTCTACGCCCTTTAGCACGGGCGCGGCGCTATACGACTTGTGTATGCCTTTCATCTCGAGCAGCATTGGGGAAAACCTCCTGATTCAAACAGCGGCCATGACGGTTGCCCGCCACGGCCGCAGTGTTGCTGGGTACTATGTCGATTAGTAGGGAGAGTTGGCATCCAGATAGTCGGCGACGTTGTTCTTGTCAACTATGGTGGTGGGGATGACTACGGGAGTGGCGACTTCCTTGCCCTCTACCAGGTCGGCAGCCATCTGCACGCACTGGCGTATCATGGCCGGGCTGTACAGCGCGCTGACCAGCAGCATGTCGCGGTCGGGCATCATGTTGAAGTACTCCTGGCATCCGCCGCCGCCGGTGATGACCTTGATGTCGGTGCGGCCGGCATCCTCTATGGCCTGCACAGCGCCTATCGAGGTCTCGTCATCCAGGGACAGCACGGCATCTATCTGGGGATTGGCGGTCAGCACGTCGGCCATGTCGCGCAGGCCGGCATCGCGGGTGAACTCGGTGGCGTAGGTGTTTATCACCTTTACGTCGGGAGCTATCTGCGCGATGGTGTCGGTGAAGCCGGCTATGCGGTCAGCCGCAACGGAGCCGGAGGTGGGTACGTCCAGTATCACGACATTACCCGCGCCTTCGAGCGCATTGGCGATGTAGTTGGCGCTCTCCACGCCCATGGAGTAGTTGTCGCCGCTGAGGAAGTAGGTGCCTTCGACGTTTATCTTCATGTCGAAGTTGACTATGGCCACGCCAGCGTCCAGCGCCATCTGAGTAGCGGTCTCCAGACCCTGCTCCTGAGGATAGACGACTATGACCTTGGCGCCCTGAGCGACCAGCTCCTCCATCTGACCGGCCATCTCGGCGATGGACGCGCTGGTGAGCATCTTGTAGTTGAGGCCCAGCTCCTTGGCAGCTGCCTCGGCGTTGTAACTGACCGCGGCTACCCAGCCATGGGTGGCGGCGGGGGCGAGTATGCCTATCAGCGGCTTATCTTCGGCGGCGGCATCGGCGTCGGCGAAGGCGGGCAGGCACATGCAGCACAGCATCAAAGAGAGCAGCACGGCGAGAAACTTTTTCATAACAGATTCCCCTCCTGAAAAATGGATTCCTAACGATATTATAGTATTAAAAAACGCAGCGCGCAAGGGGTATTTGCAAATTGACGTTTGTGCAGGGCGTTTTTGTGCATAGTGGCATATATATGGCGCATATTGGCAAAAGTTCATAAGTGCGCCCTTAAAATAACCGCTGAGCGGCTTGCCAGCACCGCCATGAAGATATATAATTATAGTATTGCATGCCCTCAGGCGTGCGCTTAGGGGAGGGATATGTCATGGAGAAAAGAGAGACGCGCTACAGCAAGATGAACAAGTATCTGCTGATAGTATTCCTCGCAATCAATCTGGGCATGGGCGTGCTGGACGTGGTGCGCGGCGATGTGTTCCACTATGTGCTGGCCTTCTGCTCGGTGCTGTTCATACCGGTGGTGTGGCTGTTCTATAAGATATTCCGCTTAAAGCCGGTGCATCAGCTCAATACCGTCATATTCGGCTTCATATTCCTGTCGTATACGATGGGCGAGGTCATGGCGGCGTATTACTGGATACCGCACTTTGACAAGCTCTGCCACATGCTCAGCGGCACGTTTGTGGGCCTGCTGGCCATAATACTCTACTACATCATAAAGCCGGGCCGCAGGGTGACTAAGGATGACTTTCTGCTCTGTACGGTGTTTATGTTCAGCGTGTCCATGACCGTGGCGGGCTTCTGGGAGATAGGCGAGTTCATAATAAGCCTTGTCTCCGACCTCGACCCGCAGTGGGTGGCCGGCACGGGCGTCACCGATACCATGACCGACATGATAGTGTGCCTCATAGGTACGCTGCTGCTGATACCGTCCATGTATCGCTTCTACAAGCGCGGCAAGGCGGACATAATGATGGGCGCGGTCGAGAGCTTCTGCGAGCTCAATCTGGGCGGCACATCCGAGCTGGATGAGAAGTAAGCGGCCTGAAATCGGGCGGTGCAGCTGCATTGCCGGGACAAGACGCGGCGCGCGATAAGCGCCGGTAAGCCATAGATTATATAAAGCGCTCCCGGCAGGCGGTATATCGCTTGCAGGGAGCGCTTTTGATATGCACAGCGAGACGGTCAGCTCAGCCGTCCGTCACAGCTTTTCGTGCCAAACGGCTATGGCGCGGCGGCAGTAGGTGTAGCTCACCCAAATCTCGCCCTCGCATATGGCTATCGAGGGATAGGAGAACTCGGCGGCGCGCCCGGTCACGTCGTCGGTCAGCATGCTCTCCAGTGTGCGGAAGGGCTGGAAGCTTATGCCGCCGTCCACGCTCTTGTACACGCACAGCGGAGTGCGCGCCGCAAAGTCGCCGCGCACGGGGTTGAGCGCCATGTACAGCGTGCCATCGCCATCGCGCACTATGTCTATGCCGCTGTTGTTGTTGAACAATTCTGTGGGGTAGGCCATGCACCATGTGCGCCCCGAATCCTGCGAGTCGGCGCGGAATATGCGCCCGGCACTGGTGCGCAGCAGCGCGTGTACATGGCCGGGCATGCTCTCCCAGAGCGTGGGCTGTATCGCGCCGCGCCCGGCTATGAAGCGGGGTGATGCGGTATCGGCCAGCTCTACCGGTATGTCGCTCAGGCGCTGGAAGGTCTGGCCGCCGTCATGCGATATGTCCACGCGCGGCCGCCAGCGGCAGCCCTCGTCGGAGCAGGGCGCAAGCAGCGCGCCATTTGCCAGATGTATAGGATGCGAGCGCACAGGCCCGCCCGCAGGATTGCATGCATAGCCGTGCGGCTGTGACCAAGTGCTGCCGCCGTCGCGCGACAGCATGGTCATGCTGCGCCACGCATGTATGGTTCGCCCCACCTTGAACACAAGGCGCACGCCCTCGCCGTACTTGAACAGCACCGGGTTCCAGTGCGCAACGTCGCTAACCTTGGCTATGCGGCGCGGCGCGCTCCATGCGCCGTCCTCGCGCGCGCTCAGCCATATGCCCACGTCGTCCGCGCCCTCGCGCGAACCGGCAAAGCATACACTAAGCGCGCGCCCGCCGCCCAGCGGCAGTATGCAGCTGGCATGGCAGCTGTCAAAGCCATTGCCCGCAATAAAGGTCATCTCATTCATATGCGTTCCCTCAGTTCGCCCACGCGCGCGCAGTCCACAATGTCGAAGCTGTCCTCGGGCGGATATAGCGCGCCGCCGAAGTGTATCGAAGAATTGCCCGCGCAGGATGCGTCGTGCCTGCGCGACTTGGCGGACATGTGCGCCTGATTGCAGCCGGTGGCGCGCAGCACAGAGCGTATGTTGCTTGCGTTTATGCCCGCGCCGGGCAGTATCTCTATGCGCCCGCGCGCGTACTCCATCATGTCTGCAATCACGTCCAGCCCCTGCGGCGCGGTGGGCACCTGTCCGCTGGTCAGCACGCGGTCAATGCCCATGTCTATGAGCGCGTCCAGCGCGCGCCTCCAGTCGGGGACTACGTCTATGGCGCGGTGGAACACGGCCTGCTTGCCCATGTCGCGCGCTATGCAAGCAAGGCGGCGGTTGCGCGCCCCGTCCACAGTGCCGTCCTCGTTCAGACAGCCGAACACTATGCCGTCCGCGCCCAGCTCCAGCAGCGCGCGCGCATCGTATTCCATGGAGGCAAACTCGCGCGCCGTGTAGCAAAAGCCGCCCGCGCGCGGCCTTATCATGGCCATTATAGGCACAGGGCATGCCTCGCGCGATGCGCGCATCACGCCCGCCGACGGAGTAAGCCCGCCCAAAAACAGCGCCGAGTTCAGCTCAACCCTGTCTGCGCCGCCCAGCGCGGCCTGCTCGCAATCGTCGGCAGAGCCGCAGCATATCTCAAGCAATACTTTGTCCATAGTGCGCTCCTTGTGCGCCCAACGCGGGCGCTGCATATAAGAATGTGCGGCGCGCAGATCATGCCGCGCCGCGTTTTGACCATGCATATGCCGCGCAGCCCAATCTGCCGTGCGCACTGGGTATGCCGCAGCGCGCATCTGCATGTATGCCCGGCGCATGCCGGGTTATCGCCATGCCATTGCATGCGGCGGCGCGATTACAGCTCTATCTGCTCGTTTATCAGCGCGGTTATCACGCCGCGCATGGCCACTATGGCCGCGCCGGTTACGCAGGCATCCTCGTAGTTCTCGCCTATTATGACGCGCTCCTCGGGCAGCACATCCCTTATGTAGGGCGCAAGCTGAGGTATCAGCGTGCCGCCCAGTATTATCCGGTAAGGATCGCATATGCCGTCCACCATCTGTATGATAAAGCTCAGATAGCGCTTGAAGTCGGCCAGTATATTCTGCGCCCATGGCTTGTCGAGATTGCGTATCAGCCCGCTTATGTTGTCTATGGAGGGGTCAAAACCGGCGGCGCTCTCTATCAGCGAAGCCTCTATGAGGTGCTGGTGCAGCGTCGTCTCGTCGGGCAGCCCCGGCACTATCGGCACGCGCTCTATCTCACCCGAGCGGCAGCTGAACCCGCGCATGACGCGCCCGGATACCGTGGCGGCCACGCCCACGCCCGTGCCGACCATCAGGTAGGCCGTGTCCACGTCGTCGGTCAGTCCACGGCAGGCCTTTTCACCTATCAGGCAGGACTTGACGTCGTTTTCCAGCCAGACGGGCAACCCTATCTCCTCGCGGAATACGTCCACAAGATTTACGTTTTCCCAGCCCATCTGATCCGACTTGACCACGCGCCCCTGCGAAGGCTCGACTATGCCCGCGCAGGATACGCCTATTGCGCATATGCACTTCCAGTCGCGCACCAGATGCTTGGGCGTGCTCTCGTACATCTCGCGGCACAGCGCAGCCAGCTCGTGCGGGGAATAGTGCCGCTTCTCAAGGGGCATAACGTCGGAGTATATCACGTTGTTGCCGTAGTCCATGAGGCAGGTGCGTATGCGGTCGTATGTCAGGAATACGCCCATAGAGTAAACGCCGTCGTGCTTTACGCAGAGGTTTATGGCCTTGCGCCCGCGGCTGCGCTTTGGCACGGATTCGGTTTCGTATATAAGCCCCAGATTTATAAGCGCGTTTATTATGCGCGTTATGCTGGTAGGGCTCATCTCAGTCAGGCGCACCATGTCCGTGCGGCTGACGGGCTGACATTCTTCCAGCACGCGCAGCACGGTTTGTATATTATAGTGCTTTACATAGGACTGATTGCGTATTTTTATGCCGCGCGGCTTTTTAATTTCGGTATCGCTCATTGGACAGATCCTTTCTAAGTATAAGCGCAGCCCGGCTGGATGGCGGGTTGCGTTATCCGCGCCGCATACGACGCGCAGCGCAAATAATCAAATTAATTATACAATATTTCGAAAATTTGCGCAAGATTTATTTCCAATACGCACGTAAAATGCTGTGAACGACTTCATTATATCGCAGAATGGGCGGGAATATTGCGCCATGCAAATAAAAAAGCCCGCGCATCGCGCACGGGCATGAGCCTTATGTCAGATGTCGGCATCTATCATGGCAAGCACGGTCTCCAAATCCACATCGCGCCTGCAATGCTCGGGAGTCCAAGGCACGTATACGTCAACCGGCACGCCCCTGCGATTCATGCGCACGCCCTTGTCTAGATACATGGCGCGCGAGGTGGGGTAGGTTATTGAGAAGTTGTCATAATCCTTGCCCGTGCAGTTTGAGTAGTCGAGTATGCCCATGGTGGGTCGCCCCACGACCGTGACCTTGCCGCACTTGCTCATTTCGGCCACGAATGCGTCGCCGGATGAAGCACAGCTCTCATCGGTCAGCACGAACACCTTGCGGGGCAGCGCTGTGCCAATGTAAGGTGGGTTCTGCTCATCGCCATCCGCGCTCATCCGTATGAAGCCCTTGCCGCGGTTGCGCTTTTGACTGTCTATGAGCATGGTAATCATGCTGCGGATTTCATCAGGCAAGTCCTGCGCCAGCATGCATTCAAGCTGCTCGGTTCGGGTGTCGCAGTTGCGTTCGGAGTAGTTTATCTCTAAATCGCCGTCAAACGGGCCGGGCTGGAGCGAGTCATATGTCTCGCCCTCTGCCAGGCAGAACTCAAACAGCGGCAGGAAGGCGCTGTCGCTGCCGCCGGTATTGCCGCGCACATCGATTATCAGGTATTCGCAGGTGCGTATGAGCGCGTCGTTTTCCTTATACAGCTTTATCAGCGCATCGTCATCGGCGAAGTTGGCAAGGCGCATGTACACTATGCCGTCGTGCATCTGCCTGCATTCATAAGGCTGGCCATTGGTCCAGCGTCTGCCCGGCACTACGGGCAGCGTTTTGCTGCATTCGCCCTGCACAGCGGTCACTTCGCGGGCAAAGCTGATTATGTCGTTCCAGTGGTAGCCCTGCCGTTCGATGCTTTCGCCGCACAGCATGTCCGCATGCAGCCGGGCATACTCGCGCACGGGCATGCCGTCCACGGCGACTATCCTGTCGCCTAGCTTGAGCGGGGAGTCTGAGTTGGCCGCTATCACGTACAGCTCATCGCCATATCGCTTCATTCGATAGGGCAGGGAGCCATGGGTGGTGCTGGTGAAGTAGAGATGGCCGGTCTGGTTGAAGGTGGCAAGATAGGACTTCATGGTCATGAGGAAGCTCTCATCATCCATGTCATCGCTTATTCTAGCGCGGTATATGGCAGAATCAGCGCCATGCTCGTCCCTGCAAAAGGCGGCATCGCTGCGCATCATGGATACAACTTCATCGAATATCTCTGTCTTGGTCATGACAGCTCCTTTCGCATGGCGGCAGGGCATCGGTTATGCAGCCGCATGCAGAGGCGATGGTGATATATTCTATCACTTAATATAAGACGTTGTCAAATTATATGGACATTAGAAAGATGGGCGAGGGAGGTGGTGCATGATATCGCATGTTGCAGGATAATCGGCGTGGCTTGCGCATACAGCTATATGGGGATGTTCAAAACGCCTGCTGCCACGTTTACATCATAGGTACAGTTGGCGCGCATAGTAATCAATACAGTTGGCTGCTGCTATGAATACGCAAACGGCGCTCTTTGCAAGGCGTCCTGTGCATTGCGCCGCGCGGTTCGAAGGCATAAAGAAAAGCTCTGAAGTATTACTTCAGAGCTTCAGCTTGTCAAATAAGCCACTTCGCAGCGCAGCGAAGTGGCTTTAAACATAAGGAGAAGATCGGAAAACAGCAAGCGCAGCCACCTGTGGATGGCAAGCTTTTTGAGATTGAGTGCAGCAAACTTGAGCTTGACCCAAGCCGTAACGGCGGCAAGCCCTCTGTAAGGTGTG
>JBMNUB010000006.1:0-91954 GCA_050946055.1 Candidatus Fimadaptatus sp.
TGTCCGTCGCAGTAGGCTTCGCCGTGTCTGTCACAGTCGGCTCTGCCGTGTCCGTCGCGGTAGGCTCTGCCGTGTCTGTTGCAGTCGGCTTCGCCGTGTCCGTCGCAATCGGCTCTGCCGTGTCTGTCGCAGTCGGCTCTGCCGTGTCTGTTGCAGTCGGCTTCGCCGTGTCCGTCGCAATCGGCTCTGCCGTGTCTGTTGCGGTAGGTTCTGTGGTTGGACGCTCTATTATCAAGTTAACATCCGCACTCAGCGTCCGCTCTTCCGCTGATTCGAGCTTGCTAGCGGGTATCGTGACGTCTACGCGCAGCTTCAAGGGCCTAGCGTAACCGTTCATCGCCTCTATCTGCCCGGCCGGATTTATAACCAGATTTCCTTCCTCATCGACCGACATAAGCTCTGTCTCGCTCTGACTCAGCTCATATCCCGTCGCAAATCCCAGCCCGGCGGCGTTGCCGCGAGCATGCCTGACCGTGCTGCCATCACTGCTCACGCAGTCGTACACGTCCATAAGCGGACTTAAGTCTATCTTATCGCCCGGACTGACGGCGATTGCATCTTGGCGCGCGCACTCTATCTGTGGATCAGCAAGCCTGTCGCCCACACGCGCATAAGCCTTCGCCAACTTGCCGCTTGCACTGTCCGCTACTTTTATCTCTATATCTCCGGTGTAAGGGCTGCAAGCGTTCTCGCTCTTGCTTATCGCTATAATGCCGCCGTCACACCGCTTCACCGTGCTGGCATACCCGCCCTCGCCGGTCAGCCTGTACTCGCCCTGTTCGTCCCAGACTATCTCATTAGCGTTTACATACCATGTGAGCGCATCCAGCACATCGCTGCCAGCTGGCACTCTCGCCTGACCATCCGTGTAGTAAGCCTTTGCCTCAAACGTCAGCTCCTCGGCATCCCATACCTCCGCACTGCTTCCGGTAAGCTCCAGCTCGCCTATCCTTTGGTCGCTCGTCACAGTCACCGCAATATTGTGGCTTATCTCCGGCGCATCACTCTCAGGGCGAACCTTCAGGGTGACGATAGCGGGCTGGCCTGCAGGCGTAGCTTTAAGCGGCGTTATCATCAGCCTGTGAAAGCCCTCGCCTTCTGAAACGGCAGATACCTCGGCACTTATGTATTGCTGCGAGCCATTTGCGATATTGAAAGATACCGAGTGTGCGCTGCGCACATTGCCGTTTTTGCTGCTGGACGCGCTTATTGAAAAGTTGATGGGCTTGCCGCAGTCCACAGAGCAGCTGGAGTTTGAGCCATTCTCTATCAGGCCGCCATCAAGCAACACATTATCTGCATAACTTCTGTGAATTATGGTCAGCAATACCCGACGGTACATGTTCATAGTCTCTGTGTCTTCAAAATCGATATAGATATCCCACTTGCGCTTCGTATTGCCGAAGCCTTCGCCGGTTATTACGGTAAGCTTATGACTCCCCTTTGAACACGACAAGGCCACGTATTCGTACTCGTCCACGCGCTCTGTGTGATTGTAAAATGCGGAATCCGATATGCCCGTAACGTCCAGAAATTCATAGCTGCAATCTTCCATGTAGATGATGTTCTGGCTCAGTTCCGGCTTAAAGTAAGTCAGCCGGCATTGCTCCAGAGATGCCACGTCTTCATCCGCCAAGGCGGAGGACGCAATTCCACTCAGCGCCATGACAAGCGCCATAAGCACAGCAAAAGATCTTCTTTTCATACTCTGCCCTCCTACGCTGCATCATTTTTGTTAAGTTTGCGCTGACAATGTCGAATATTGTCGAATATATTGTACTTCTTTGCGACACGATTTGTCAACGGCATCCGCGTCTTATCTGCAATTTAACTTTATAGGTGTAATGCATGCTAGACGGTCAAATAAATCAAAGAAAACTTTATCAAGCAGCTTTGCTTTTGATGAACCGAATCCGGCCGCCTGAAATCCTCACGGATTTTCAGATAGCGACCGGAACATGAATTCATTTTTCTCCAGAATTGTAGCCGATTCTTCGCCAAAAATGACTGAACTGACGTATACGCCGTCAGTCCCGATTGAACAGGCCGTTCCGATAGGCTTTATTGGCAGTCTGAATGAATAGCTAAATTGCGGCCCTGCTTCCTTGCATACATCATCAGTAACCGCCGATAGTCCATGTCCTGTATTATGTTCTCGCCAGTCAAGTATATGACATCATATTATTTCGACATTGCCCGCAGCCTCAAACCGATTACACATTATCCCTTCTCGATATCTATGTGATAAGCAGCGTGGGCAAAGGCGATTACGCGCAATGGCCATTTGCACACAAAAACAGCGGCCTCAACTTGAAGCCGCTGTTTTTTATTATAGGTTCATTTGTTTTATGGTCTTATGCGATTTTACCTGTGGTGACGCACTATGCCAAGCGCCTTGACTATCTCAAGCACCAGTATCGGCACCAGAGACAGCAGCAGGCCATACACGTAATGCATCGCGGAGGGCATCATTATCATGCCAAAAGCGGTCGCGAACGGCGGTATGAACAGCACCAGGGCTACCATTACCAGCGACAGCAGCGCCGCACCATTCAGGTACTTGTTGGTGAACGGCCCTATCTTGAACAGCGAGTGACCCGAGCGCATGTTGAACGCATGGAACACCTGAGACAGCGCCATGACCATGAAGGCTATCGTGCGGCCGCCCTCCAGCGTGCCGGTCAGCGAACGGCCCAGTATGAAGCCGCCCAGCGCCAGTCCACCGAACATCAGGCCCTGAAGCACCACCTGAAGGCCCAGTCCGCGCGCGAATATGCCCTCGTTCTTGGGCTTGGGCTTTTCGTTCATAACATCATCGTCTATCGGCTCCATGCCCAGCGCTATCGCGGGCAGGCTGTCGGTGACGAGGTTTATCCACAGCAGCTGCATGGACATGAACGGCGATACCTTGAATATCAACATGGACAGGAACACGCTGAGCAGCTCGCCTATGTTGGTACCCAGCAGGAAGCCCACGCACTTCTTTATGTTGGCGTATATGCCGCGGCCCTGGCGCACGGCTTCGACTATGGTGGCGAAGTTGTCGTCGGTCAGCGTCATGTCGGCGGCACCCTTGGCGACGTCGGTGCCGGTTATGCCCATGGCGCAGCCTATGTCGGAAGCCTTGAGCGCGGGCGCGTCGTTCACGCCGTCGCCGGTCATGGCGACAACCTGATCCTTGCGCTGCCATGCCTTGACTATGCGTATCTTATCCTCGGGCGAGACGCGGGCATACACCGATATATCCTGAACCTGCGCGTCCAGTTCCTCGTCGGTCATCTTCTGAAGCTCTGCACCGGTTATGGCGCGGTTGTCGTGATCCTTGTCGGGAGTGGCGGGGATTATGCCTATGGCGCGGGCTATGGCGCTGGCGGTCACAACGTGGTCGCCGGTTATCATTACCGGGCGTATGCCGGCCTTGCGGCACAGGGCGACTGCCTGCTTTGCCTCCTCGCGCGGCGGGTCTATCATGCCCACCAGACCTACCAGCTCCAGATTGTTCTCAAGATTTTCGCTGGTCAGTTCGCTCTCGGACGGCACATGGTCGATGTTCTTTATGCCCAGAGCCAGCACGCGCAGCGCCTGCTGGCCCAGCTCCTCGGTCACCTGAGAGGCGCGAGCCACGCGCTTTGCGTTCTCGGCGCTGTCTGCGCACCTCTGCGTCAGCATGTCGAACGCGCCCTTGACTATCACGCGGTAATCGCCTTCGCCGAACTTGCAGACCGTGGTCATAAGCTTGCGGTCGGAGTCAAACGGCAGCTCGGCCACGCGCGGATACCTGCCGGCCAAATCGGACTTGGGCAGGCCGTTGCGATGCGCGGCCAGCACTACGGCGGTCTCGGTGGGATCGCCTATGTGGTTCACCTTGTCGCCCACTATCTCGACTGCGCCGTCGCAGCACAGCGTCATGAGCTTCACTATGTCCAGCGAGTCGGCATCCATGTGGTCGCTGACGTCGTAGGACTTGTCCAGCGCGGAGGAGTATACCTTCATCAGGGTCATGCGGTTCTGGGTGAGCGTGCCGGTCTTGTCCGAGCATATTACAGAAGCCGAACCCAGCGTCTCCACGGCGGGCAGGCGGCGGATTATGGCGTTGTGCTTGACCATCTGCTGCACGCCCAGCGACAGCACTACCGTGACTATTGCGGGCAGACCTTCGGGTATGGCACTGACGGCCAGCGACACGGCGGTCATGAATATCTCCATCAGCGGCAGGCCGTCTATCAGGCCTATCACGAATATAACCGCGCAGGTCGCCAGCGCGACCATGCCCAGCACCTTGCCCAGGTCGGCCAGCTTCTTCTGCAGCGGGGTCATGCCCTCCTCCTGCTGCTCCAGCATGCCGGCTATCTTGCCCATCTGGGTGTTCATGCCGGTCTGAGTGACCACGGCGCGGGCGCGGCCATAGGTCACCGAGCAGCCCGAGTACACCATGTTCAGGCGATCGCCCAGCGCGGCATCGTCCTTGACCTCGACATCGGCGCGCTTTTCAACCGGCACGGATTCGCCGGTCAGCGCGGACTCCTCGCACTTGAGGCTGGCCGCCTGAAACAGGCGCGCGTCAGCAGGCACGAAGTCGCCCGCTTCAAGAAGCAGCACATCGCCCGGCACTACGTCCTTGGCGTCGATTACCATCTCCTGCCCGTCGCGCAATACCTTTGCATGCGGCGCGGACATGTTGCGCAGCGCTTCCAGCGACTTCTCGGCCTTGGACTCCTGCATCATGCCCATCAGGGCGTTTAACACCACTATAAGCACTATCAGGCCCGGCTCTATGAACTCCATAGGATCGTTGCCGTTGAGCGCTATGATAAAGGATATGACTGCCGCGACGAGCAGTATGATTATCATTACGTCCTTGAACTGATCTACGAAGCGCGCCAGATTGGACTTCTTCTTGGCCTCCCCCAACTTGTTAGGGCCATACTTATTCAGCCTTTCGGCGGCCTCGCCCTTGCCAAGGCCACTTTGAGCATCGACTCCGAGTTTAGTCAGCAGCTCTTTAATGTTTGCCCCATGCTCTGTCAACGGGTGTCCCTCCCAAATAAAAAGTTATACGGCCTTGGCCGTACATTCATTATACCTTATTCGTTGGCAAAAGCAACCTACAAATCGGCGCTTTGTCTAAAATGATGACACGCGCGGCGTTTGTAAGAATGTATTCGCTGAAAATTAACCCGGCACCATATATGCGCCGGATTTCTGAGCAGTTATACAAAATCGCAAACTGTCTATTTACCCCGGCGCGGCTAAGTAGTATCATATATTTCAAGAGATGGAGGACTGGTCTATGAATTCGGATAAGGATAACAACATAAACATGGCCGCGGTACATGCCGCAGTGGAGATCGGACTGACCAAGCTTGAGCGCGATACGGTGCGCGGCGTGCGCAATATGCTGGACATGGGACGGCTGTTTTCACGCACGCACAGGCAGCGTTCGTTCTTTCAGATGGCGCAGCGCATGCTGGGACGCAGGCGCAGCCAGTACATGCAGCTGGTAAAGCGCGCCGTAGCCAATGTCGAGCGAGACACGCTCAAGGCCGTGGGCATAAACCTAGGCTATCACAGCTGGTCGCAGGGCGCAAAGGTAATACGCGCCGTCGAGGAGCAGCGCGGCTTCAATGTGCCGTGGAGCTTTGTAATACGGCTCAATCAGGACTGCGGACAGCCGCTGAGCGCGGACGAGGTGCGCGATGCCGTTGCGCAGGCGCGCGAGCTGGGCGTACACTGCTACTGGCTGGCTATTGACGAGCGCCGGGGCGATCTGGACGAGTTGATGGACATATGCGGTACGTTTGCAGACTGTGCCTTCATAATAATGCTGCCCGTTGGCATGGTAGACGAAGGCATGGCTCAGCATGCGCTGGAACAGCGCAACATAGTCATCTGCGTGGGCGGCGAGCGCAGTGACGAGCTTAAGCGCGCCACGGACGTGCTGCATCAGGCCAAGCTGCTCTACGGACTGTACCGGCTGTACGATGACACCGACTATCAGAACATAACCGGCGGCGAGATGCTGTCCACCACAGACATGTATGGCGGCCAGTTCGCCGTGTTCATGCACGCGCCCGATTGCTCCGAGGAGTGCCGCGCCAAGGTTCACGCCTATGCAAACGGCGAGAAGGACGCGCCCGAGCGCCCGGTATTCATGGTGGACTTCTTTGCGGATCTGGCCACGGTGGACAACATAATCTCCTCCCAGCCCTGCTATATAGAGATAGAGTCGGACGGCGAGATAAGGCCCTCTCCCAGGCAGGAGCCCTCGGGCGTAAATCTGAGGACGCACACCGTCGCCGATGCCATGATGGAGCTTGTGCCGCGCAGTTAGGCGCGCCGCAGGTTCAATAAGCGCAGCCGGCGCTAAATGCAGATGCCCACCCGCGCTTCAAGGCAATGCGCGGGCGGGCATCTTTTGTATCCACACAGATTTTCTTGCATGAGCAATACGGGTGCAGGCGCGACAAAGCCATGCACCAGCGCGGCAGCGGGCGACTCACCCGCAAGCTGTCTCATCATGCATGCATCAGCGCGCGCAGCGGGTAACTCACCCGGCAAGCCGTCTCATCATGCATGCATCAACGCGCGCAGCGGGCAACTCACCCGGCAAGCCGTCTCATCATGCATGCACCAGCGTGCGCAGCGCAGCGGGCAATGAGCATCTGTCCATCTCAATCCCACGGCATGCTGTTTATGGCGGCGCGCGCGCTGGCGCTCATCATGGCCGTGCGGCTGTCTGAATCGAGGGACAGCGCCTTCAGTATGCGCCGCACCAACTCGTCGGGCGGCACCTTTGCGCCGTTTGTCAGCCAGCGATATATGCAGGCGCGCAGTGCATCCGCATAGAACATGGCCGAGAAGTCGCTCTGGTCGCCATCGTCGAACACCTCCGACAGCACGACCTTGAGCAGCTGATAAATGACCTCGCCGAAGTACTCATAAAACGAGTTCTGCCCGGTGAACTTGAGCGCGTTTATGTAAAACGAGCGATTGGCATACAGATACCGGCAGATGCTGCCCAGCACGTCCCACTCGGATGAACCTGCGGAGCGCTGCAGCTCGGTTATAAGTTCGGTATAGAATATCCAGTTTACCAGATCATACTTATCGCGGAAGTGATAGTAGAAGCTCTGCCTGTTCATCTGGCAGCGCTCCACTATGTCGGCGATGCTTATCTTTACCAGCGGTTTCTCATTCATGAGTTGCTTTATAGCCTGCGCCAGCGCACGCTTGGTAAGCGAAGAATCCGGCATTGCAACGCCCTCCCCTTTTAATCATAAGCGCTCGCGGTTCCTGAGAACGCATAGCATTTATGCATATCCCGCACAGAAGCATCTGCGCGCTGCCATTGTCCACGGGCGGCTTATCAGTTATCCATGTCAGGCGCAGGCTCGCCCAAGCCGCTGCCGCTTGAGTATATGCGCCTGTACTGTCCCGGCGATATGCCCTTGACCGTCTTAAACTGCACGTTAAAGTGCGACTGATTGCCGTAACCCACGCGCGCGGCTATCTGCGATATTGACATGAGCGTGGTCGTCAGCAGACGGCAGGCTTCGTTCATGCGCGTCGATATGAGATAGTCCTGCGGCGAGAGGTTCAGCTCCTGCTTGAACACATGCGACAGGTGGTAATAGCTTATGTGCAGCTCGTCGGCCACGTCGCGCACCGACAGCTTGCGCATGTAGTTCTCGTCTATATAGGCGCGGGCGCGCTGCGCCAGCGAATCGCCCGGTATCTCGGCAAACGGACGGCGCTCCGATGCGGCGTCGCTTATTGAGTTTATCAGGCGCAGTATCACTATCAGAGCGCTCTCCAGCAGGCTGTGCGAGAGCTGCTCATAGCCCGCGCCGCGCCGCGAGCATTCCTCGAACATGGTGCGGAATATCTGCTCCAGCAGCGGCGCATACGTGCCTGCGTCTATTACCGGCTCGTGACCCTGCGGCAATATGTGGTTGGGCGGCATTGCGCCCAGCTGAAACTCGCCCAGCTTCATGTGGAACAGCTCCGGCCCGCGCCGCGCCGCCTGCCAGCTCTCCTGATGCACCACGCCCGGATTGTACAGTGCCAGCGTGCCGGGATGCAGCGGATAGCGCGCGCCCTCTATGGCCACTCCGCCCGCGCCCGACATCACGAATATGACCTCGGACACATCGTCATGGCTGTGCAGCGGCGCCAGCCACTCCTGTTCGTCCGACAGCATGCCCACGCACTTGAGCACGGGGTGCCGCACTATGTCAAAACTGGCGCCATGAAAATCCACCAGATGCATATTGGGCATACCATATCCTCCCGACATATCTCCATATTACCGATTATATCACAAATCTTGCCCGCGCTGTTAGTTAGATTTTCCTTGGAATTTAAGCGCAGGCATGACTTTAAGGCTAAGTCTCGCCTGCGGCGCTGAAGACATATCTCACTTTGCCACGCGCATCCCTGAGCCGCTCCACGCGCACGCCGAACGCGCGCTCAATCGCCGCATCCAACGCCCTGTCGCCCGGCGCGCAGCAGGCCAGCAGCGCACCTTCGCTCATCACGGCCACGCGATCGCTGTACTCCAGCGCCAGCTCCATGTCGTGCAGCACAGTGAGCGCCGCGCGCCCCTCGCGGCACAGCGCGCGCAGCAGCTGCATAAGCTCTATGCGATGGCGTATGTCCAAAAACGTGGTCGGCTCGTCCAGCAGCAGCGTGCCGGCCTGCTGCGCCAGCGCCATGGCCACGCGCGCCTTCTGCCGCTCACCGCCCGATATGTCGCCAAGCAGCCGCGCACGCATATCATACACGCCCATCCTGCGCATGGCCTGGCGCGCGATCTCGCGGTCGGCCTCGGAATAGCGGCACGGCCAGGCGGCATACGGATATCGCCCCGACAGCGCCAGCTCGCCCACCGTCATGTCCACCGCCTCGCGGGACTGCGCAAGGTACGACATACGCTTTGCCACTTCGCGCCTGCCCATGCTGCCAAGCGCGCACCCGTCCAGCAGCACGCGCCCGCGCACATGCGGCATATGCCCGGCCGCGGTCTTGATGAGCGTGCTCTTGCCGCAGCCGTTTGGGCCTATCAGCGCGACAAGCTCGCCGCTATTGACCGACAGCGACACATCGCGCAGCACTTCGCGGCCATCGTACCCTGAGCATATGTCCTCAAGCTCTATCAAGCTCCCTGCCTCCTCGCGTAGTTATAAGCAGCCATATGAAGAACACGCCGCCCAGCGCGGACAGCATTATGCCCACCGGCAGTTCATAGGGGCGGAATATCACCCGCGACAGCGTATCGCAAATGAGCGCAGTCAGCGCGCCCATGAGCATGGTGCAGGGCAACATGTGTCTGCGCCCGCCGCGCAGTATCATGCGCACTATGTGCGGCACCATCAACCCCACAAAGCCTATCAGCCCCGCAAAGCTCACCGCCGCGCCCGCCAGCAGCGCCGCCAGTATCAGGAACAGACCCCTTATCGCGCGCGTGTTCATGCCCAGCGAGCGCGCCGTATCATCGCCCAGCGATAGCACATCCAATTCGCCCTTCAGCGCCAACGCGCATATCAGCGCGGGCAGTATGCACGCCGCCGCCGGAGCCAGCCGCGCCATGTCTACGCCCGCGAAGCCGCCTATCTTGAATGCGTTAACGCCCACCAGCACGTCGGGATATATGGTGGTTATCGCGTCCGTACCTGCGCCCAGCACGCTGCTCAGCGCCACTCCCGCCAGCACCAGCGTAAGCCGCGATGCCGTGCGCCGCGATATCGCATACGCCAGCAGCGCCGCGCCCAGCGCGCCTATGAACGCCGCCAGCGGAGTGAGCCAGAAGCCCGCCGGGAATAGCGCCAACTGCAGCACCACGCAAAAGCCCGCGCCCGCGTTTACGCCGATTATGTTGGGCCCGGCCAGCGGATTGGCCATGACCGACTGTATTATATGCCCGGACGCGGCCAGCGCCGCGCCTGCCAGCAGCGCCGCACACACGCGCGGCAGGCGCACATACAGCAGTATGCTGGCGCGCGGGCCGCCCTCGCCCGACATTACCGCGCGCAGCATATCCGCAAAGCTGCTGCCGGACGCGCCCACCGCCAGCGCCACCGCTGCCATAAGCGGCGTAAGCAGCGCCAGCGCCATCAGCAGCATGCGTCCGCGCCTGCCTTCGCGCCTGTCATTATCCATAGGCTTTCCTCCCATATATGCCCGCTCATCATCCTTGAAGCGCCCGGCGCTTGCAATGCGCCGGGCGCTGCTTGTCAAAAAACTCGCTTGACAGGCGTGGACTGGAGAGACTCCACCGCCCCTGCCCCCGCTCGGTTTCCGCTTAAATCCTCGCTGATCTCCGGGCACGAAAACTGCGATGAAGATATTTTAGCCGCAGAAAACGGCATCTCCCGCCGCAAAATATCCCGCGCCCACCGCACATACCGCCGGGCGCGATTTAGGCCGAGAGGATTCAAGCCCCCCGCAAGCTATCCCATAGTTTTTCTTTAAAACCGCACTGCCATATTATAAAAAAGCGCAAAACACCCCTGTTGCACAAATAAAAATCTCGACGGCCGATACGCTGCTGCCAGTACAACACGGGTTTCATTTTTTGCGGTGTCTTATTCTATGGCATGGATATTGGCGGCATCCTGAGCGTTACGCCTACAATGCGTCGAACACTGCAAACCGTACTCATCAGGCGGAGATCAGACTGTCACCCCCGGAAAGCTCGACGAGCCTCGCAGCCCGCCGACTTAGGTAGCGCCCGGCGACATGTGCGGAGGGCGCTCAGATATTTTGGCGGCGGGAAATCCCATTTCCCGGAGTAAAAATATCTACCTTGCAGTTTCCACGCCCGGAAACCTTAAAGATTTCAGTGGAAACTGAGCAGGGTTGGCAGTGGCGGGGAAGATTCTCCCCCGTCCACGCTTGCCAAAAATACGCTTTGACAAGCCGGTAGACATCAACGCGATTACCCTTCAACTCGTGCATGACAGAATCGTCAGCTTCAGGCGGCGCTATCGCCAAACAATATGTCGTACAGCATCTTGTAGCTCTCCGCCCAGCGCTCGTTGGGCTTTAAGTGGAACAGCTCCTTGGGCAGCACCACGAAGTTGCCCGCCTTGACCGCGCTAAGCGTCGCCCATGCGGGATTGGAGGTATACGCCTGCTCAAGCGCCGCCAGAGCGTCATCGCCCGACGCGCCCATGGTGGTCACGAATATAAACTCAGGATCCTCCTCCAGTATCTTCTCCAGGCTCATGTCCTCAAGCAGGCTGGGATTCTCATCGGCAATGTTTACGCAGCCCAAATCGCGCAGCATTGCGCCGGTCATGTTGTCCGCGCCCTTGGCCTTTGCGCCGCTGGAATAGGCGCGTATCAGCAGCACGCGCCGCGCAGGCTGATTCTGTGCCTCGGCAATGAGCTTGTCTATCTCGCGCTCCACGGCAAGGCCGTTTTGCTCATACAGATCATCGCGCCCGGTCATAAGCGTGAGCGTGCGCAGCATGCGCATATAGTCGGAGAAGGTCTCCACGCTAAAGTAGGCATGCGCTATGCCCGCTTGAGTAAGCGTGCTGTCCAGCTCCACATGGCCCGCGGTATTGGCGCTCATTATAATGAAGTCAGGCTCGGCCGCTATGAGCAACTCGGCGCTGGGCGACTTTATGCCGCCCACGTTTGCCACTGAATCATCCAGCTCCAGCCCATGCTGGTCGTATGCATCGCCGGTCACGGCGCACAGCTCGCCGCCCGCCAGCGACCACACCTCGGCAAAGCTGCCCGTGCAGGCCGCCACGCGCGCTATGTCGCTCACGCTGACCTCGCGCCCCATGTCATCGGTAAATGTGAATACATCGCCCTGCCATGCGCCGCTTGCCGCCTGCTGTGCGGATAATGCCGCTCCGCTTGCACTATCGGCGGCGGCGGACAGCGCTGTGCCGGTTAAGCACAGCGCCATGGCACATGCCGCCGCCGCAGCGCGCAGTCTTATTCGCCGCATTTGAGTATTACTTCCTTTTCATTGAGCAGCTCGTCGCTGTACAGCATTTCCTCCACCTTGTCAAAGCCCAGACGGTCTATGGTATTGGCAAAGCGCTCGCCGGGCTGTCCCATCTTCTTGAACAGCAGCAGGCACTTCTCCACCATGTCCAGAGCTTCTTCCTCGCTCATCATCAGGCGGCTCAGCGCGCGGCCACTGGCGGTCTGCTTGCCCCAGCGCCCGCCTATATACACCTTGTACGCGGTCTTGCCCCCGTTCATGGCGCCGAAGTAGCACTTGTCTATGCAGCGGCCACAGTTGTTGCAAACGGCCTCATCGCGCAGCAGCCTGTCCTCGACAATGCTCGCGGCATGCATGGGACACTCGGCTATAACGCCGCACTTTTTGCAGCCGCGGCACTTTTCTTCCTCGAAAACAGGTATGCGCTGGCCGACTATGCCCACGTCGTTGAGGTCGGGCTTGACGCAGTTATTGGGGCAGCCGCCCACGGCTATCTTGAACTTGTGCGGCAGTTTTACGTCGCCATAGCCCTCGAAGAAGCGATGATGCACCTTCTCGGACAGGCCAAACGTATCGATAAGGCCGAAGCGGCAGGTGGTACCCTTGCAGGACACAACGGGGCGCACCTTAGCGCCCGTGCCGCCGGTCACAAGCCCCGCGCGCGCGATGTATGCGCGGAAGTCCTCTATGCGGTCAAAGGGTATGCCCTGCACCTCGAACGTGAGGCGAGTGGTCATGGTGACTATGCCGTTGCCGAACAGGCGCGCAGCTTCTGCCACACAGGCCATCTGCTCGGCAGTAACCTTGCCGTTTACGGTTATTACGCGGCCCGAAAAGTTATCCGTTCCCTTGTTGCTGAGGAAGCCCAGCGCCTTTACGCGCTTTTCCTCGGCGGGGCTGATGGTGAGAGTTGCCATGCTATCTCCTCCTGCTTTGTATTGTTTGTTCACTTCATCGCTTGGCATACGAATATATTATACAAGAGATGCCGCAATACATCAAGGATATTTTTAAAGCAAATACCAAATGCCGATTTGCCGCTGCAAGGCATCTCGCACATTGCAAAGCCCTTGCCTTAATAGGCGACACACCTCGCAGCGCTCCGGACGCGCCCAAAATTGAATAGCGGCGGGCGCGTGAGTAAGTATACCAGCGCGCCCGCCGCTATGGCACGGCAGCATGCCCGCATGCTCAGGTCATGCCGACCTCTATGACCAGCAGTATGCCTTCGCGCACGGTTATCGAACACTCATCGGACTCCACTACATTGCTCACGCCTATCGGGAAGGCGCTGCTCATGGTGTAATCGTCCAGCGGATACTTCATGCCGCGCAGCGTAACGCCGCGCGCCTCGTCGGTATACGACAACACAGACAACGTCTGTCCGCGCAGCCCGTGCAGTGTGAGCGTGCGGTCGCGTATCACGTGTACGCGATTGTAGCGGTCGCATATAACGCAGTCGCCGCCATGCTCGACTATGTACACGGCTGCGCCGATGTTGGCCAGCAGGTGATCCAGCCTGCCGCCGGTAGCGCCCAGCAGCATGAAGTCGCGATAGCCCTTGTCCAGCGCCAGCTTTATGGCCAGCATGGTGTCGGTGTCATCCTTCTCGCAGGGCGCACGCAGCACCGGCACATCCCCGGCTATCTCGCCCGAGTACGAATCGAAGTCGCCCAGCGCCAGATGCGGGCGCACTCCGCTGCGCACGGCATGCTCATACCCGCCGTCGCAGGCTATTATGTAGTCATCCTCGCGCAATTCATCCAGATAGAACTCCGGCGAAGCGCAAAATATCACACAGCGGTTATTATGCTCCAACATAGCGCACTCCCATCGCGTCAACGCGCGTAATAAGTATCCTGAGTGAACGCGGCGCAATCGCCCTCCGCCTGCACGGCCTGAGTGCAGGCCTCGTCGGAGTACAGCACGGCGTTCATATTAAAGCGCACCTTGCCGTCCGCCCTGACGGTAAAGCTCAGCTGGGCCTGATTGGGCATACCCGGCTCAAGCACCACATTCAGCGTGCGCATATCCGCGCCCGAGGCATACTGTTCGTACACGCTGCCGTCCACGTCGTATTCATACGCGGTATATTCGCACACGCGGCGCGCGCCGTCGCGCTCATAGTAGAGCGTCTCGCTGAGCAGCGCCATGGTTTCGGGGTCGTATACGAACTCGTTATACACCGTGTCGGCGGCTGTCACGTCGTGGCCATTGGCGGCGACAACGCTTTTGTCGCACTTATCGCCCTTGAGCGATGCTGTTACGACATAGTTGCCTGCATCGTCGCGCTTCAGTTCCAGACCTTCGTGCATGGCGGGATACGCTATGTACGCTCCGGGGCTTATGGTGAGCTGGCTGCCCGCAGTGGCGTAAGCATTGCTGGCATACAGGTCATACGTAGGCACGCCCGCTTTAAACGTGGCATAGAAATTGCCGCCGGTAAGCTCCGCGCCCACGCCGTCCCCGGCCGGGTATATCGCGAGCGTATTATAGCCCATGCCATCCCGCTTATATATTATATCATTATATCCGCATGTTTCGCCCGCCGCGTCATAATACGAAACGTACTGGCGCGTATACTGTCCCATGGACAGGCAGCGCCCTAGGTCATTCCCCGCCAGCAGCGATTCCGCAGTGACGATGTTTTCACCCAGCGCGACCGCGCCGCACAGCATCAGTGCGCAGATAAGCGCCGCGCAGACCACCTTTTTCATCATTGGATTCTCCTTGCCAAAAATATTTACGGCATATTCTACCACATATGTGCGTCAAAAAAATGCCGGAGCGCCTGCGAGGCAAGGTTTTAATGTTAAATGATGTTTAATGGATACCATGGAAATGGCGCTTTTGTGCATGCGACCGCATCGGCATTTGAGCATCCAGCTTTGCCATAATCACATGATGCGGCGGACATTTTGATCGCCAATATGCAAATATCTGCTTGTCAAAGCGTCTTTTTGACAAGCGTGTACGGGTGAGTACCTCCCCCGCCACTGTCACCCCCTACTCAGATTCCACTGAAATCCTTAAGGTTTACGGGCGTGAAAACTGCGAGGTAGACATTTTTACTCCGGGAAAGGATATTTCCCTGAGTAAAAAATTCTGAGCGCCCACTACACATGCCGCTGTGCGCGATTAAAGCCGGCATGCTGCGAGGCCCGCCTAGCCCCCGTGGGTTTTTTGACAGGCTGATGCAAACGAATACATATAGGAAAATCAGCATGTCGTGCAATCATGACAGGCTCAATTTCGATTATTCCGCACTCAATCTCCCGATAAAGAGCATAAAGTACGCCTGTCGCGCGGCGTACTTTATGCTTAGGTATAAGCTTATTACCAACTCTCGACCATCTCCATGGCCCTCTTCCCCCACTCGAACAGGTTCTGGGGCTTGTACCCCACCGAGCTGAGATCCTTTAGCACGAACTCGACCGCACAGCCATTGCGCGCGGCGGCCTTGAGCGTAGCCTCCAGTTCGGAGCGCGCACCCTCCCAGTTGAAGCCGGCCGAGCTTACGTATACAGGATTGGGCTTGCGCGTCAGCACGGCGCGGCGGCCTATGCGCTCCGCAGCTATGTCCACGTCCGCCCAAGGGCTGATGGATATCTTGCGCGCATTAGGTATGTAGCGCAGCACATCGTCTATCTTGTTATGCAGCGGTTCGCAGCAGCCATAATTGACCAGACCAAAGCGCTCATAGAAGCGCCTTGCGTATTCCAGCTCGAACTCGCAGTGCATCGCAGGGCTTACGCTCACAAATATCTGCGCCATGCCCATAGTCCAGCAATCGCGGGCGCGATTCTCATCCAGCGGCGCATCCTTGCCCGGAACGAAACTATTGTAGGTATATGTGCAGTGCATAGTGTGGTTGCGCGCATCCAGCAGACCCTGTTTCTCATAGCTGTCCAGTCGCTTCAGCTCCAGCTGCGTCCAGCGCTCGCACACAGCATGTATGAATTCCGGCCGGTCTATCATGTCGTACAGCGTCTGTTCTACGCCCATAAGCTCTATCAGCCTATCCCACATGCCAAACCAGACCACGCCGCCGCTCAGCCGCACTGGCATTATGCCGTCGAATATGTCGTGAGCCTGCTCCAGCCTGCGCGCGGATTCATCCACGTCATGCGTCACTACGGCCTCATGCAGCTTCTCTATGTCCTCAAACGAATCTATCTGCCGGTGATACGCATGCCCGGCTATGCCGCCGTGCGAGTCGCCGTATATGACGTCCTCGCTGACCTTTAGCCCAAAGCCGCTGTCCGATATCGCCTTGGGTATGCATATCTCATCCTCGACCACCATGTCAGCGGGCATATACTTCCATCTATACAGTTGGCGGCGCAACTCGCACTCTATGCCGCGCCAGAACGGATCGCTGACCCGGCACACCAATTCGCCTTCGATATCCATCTCATGCCACGGTATCTGATCTATGGCCACCATAGGACGCTTCATGTTCAGGTCATTAAGCGCGCGCCACATCTCGCGGCGCTCGCGCTGCTCGTCAAGGTTTGCTATCTCGTGCAGCTGACGGGCCAGGGCGCGCAGTATGGTCTTGTCTGCTGAGTGCATGGGTGATACCTCCGCAATAAGGCCGGCATAGCCGTGCCATATTTTTAGCCTTACATATGGAATCGCCAGCAATATTATAGCAGATTGGCAGGCCGATGTAAAGAGATATTTAAGGGAGTCTTAAAAACGTGTGTGAGCAACACAAGCATTCATATTTGTCACAAATCATTATGTCAACTCATATCGCAGACATGTATTTTAACTGCAAATCACAGTTCATTGTTTAGAACATCATTATTTCTCATACAACTGCTCTCCGGCATATGCCATAAGCAAAACATCCATTAGCCGCCAAGGCAATGTGCATGTGTGTTCATTAGCAAACGCCGCAGTTCATCCTTGCTCATTCTGCGGCAGTGCAGAGCATAACTTTAGACAAGTCTGTTGAAAGAACGCTTTTTCTAATCAAAATGCCCTGATTTTACTCGATCCACCTCGCCCGGCCATAGCTTCGCCCAAACAAATATCCCGCAGGCAGGAACAAACCTGTCCCTGTCTGCGGGATATTGCGTCCGTACAAGTGCGCCGATGCCGCTTATACTTTCCGTACCGCAGTTTGCGCCCCGTCAGTTCTTCTCCCCATCCGCCTTCGCCAGCAGCTCCATAAACTCCGCGCCGGTTATGGTTTCGCGCTCGAGCAGGTATCCGGCCAGCATGTCCATGGCCTTGCGGTCGCGCGTCAGTATCTCGCGGGCACGCTCGTGAGCAGTCTTGACCAGCTCGTTTACCTCCGCGTCCACGCGCGCGGCGGTGTCCGGGCTGCAGGTCAGCTGGCTCTCGCCTCCTAAGTACTGGTTCTGTGTGGTCTCCAGCGATATCATGTCGAACTGGCTGGACATACCGTACTTGGTGACCATGCCGCGCGCCAGCTGGGTGGCCTTCTCTATGTCGTTGGACGCGCCCGTGGTTATCGTGCCGAATACTATCTCCTCGGCTGTGCGGCCGCCGGTCAGCACTTCGAGCTGGCGCACCGCATCCTCGCGGGTCATGAGCACGCGCTCCTCGTCCTCGACCTGCATGGTGTAGCCCAGCGCACCCGACGTGCGCGGGATTATGGTTATCTTCTGCACCGGCGCAGAGCCGCGCTGACGCGCCGCCACCAGCGCATGGCCTATCTCGTGGTAGGCTATTACGCGCTTCTCGCGCTCGGTTATCACCGAACCCTTGCGCTGATAGCCCGCGATTACCGTCTCTACCGACTCCTCAAGGTCTGCCTGCGACACGGTATCGCGGCCCTGACGCACGGCACGCAGCGCGGCCTCGTTGACTATGTTGGCCAGTTCCGCGCCCGAAGCGCCGCTGGTGGAACGGCCTATCAGTTCTATGTCGATGTTGGCATCGGCCTTTACCTTGCGCATGTATATGTTCAGTATTGCCACGCGGCCGCGCAGGTCAGGCAGCTCCACGGGTATGCGCCTGTCGAAGCGGCCGGGACGCAGCAGCGCCTTGTCCAGCGATTCGGGGCGGTTGGTGGCGGCCAGTATGACCACGCCCTTGGTGCCGTCGAAACCATCCATCTCGGTTAGCAGCTGGTTGAGCGTCTGCTCGCGCTCGTCGTTGCCGCCGCCCACGCCGCTCTCGCGGCGCTTGCCTATCGTGTCTATCTCGTCTATGAACACTATGCAGGGCGCCTTCTCGCTGGCCTGCTTGAACAGGTCGCGCACCTTGGCCGCGCCCATGCCCACGAACATCTCCACGAATTCCGAGCCAGATATCGAGAAGAACGGCACCTTGGCTTCGCCAGCCACTGCCTTGGCCAGCAGCGTCTTGCCTGTGCCGGGCGGGCCTACGAGCAGCGCGCCCTTGGGCAGCGTCGCGCCTATCTTGGAGTACTTTTCGGGATTGTGCAGGAAGTCAACTATTTCGCTGAGCGCTTCCTTGGCCTCATCCTGACCCTCTACATCGGCAAAGGTCTTGCCGGTCTGGGACTCTATGTATATCTTGGCGTTGGACTTGCCCAGTTGCAGCGCGTTTGCACCGCCCGCGCCGTTCGCCATGCGCTTCATCATAAAGGACCCCAGCGCAGTAAACAGCAGTATGGGCAGCACCCAGGATATTATGAAGCTGAGTATGGGCGACTGCTGAGTAGGTATCTCGGCGGCAAACTGCGCGCCGCCCTTGCGCAGGCGCTCGACCAGGTTATCGTCGGGCATCAGGCCGGTCTTGTATATGCGCGCGTTGCCGGTCTCGTCCTTGCTGGAGAACATTATCTGAGTGTTGTCTATGGCAACCTCTTCCACGCTGTGCTTGTCCAGCATGTCGAGAAAATCGCTGTATGCGACCTCGGTCACCTGCGCCGACAGCATGCGCGGGAACAGGAACGCATTGAGCAAAAGTGTTATGAGCAGAGTGATTATGCAGTAGTATATAAGAGGCTTCTTGGGCGTCTTCTCTACCTTCACTTAGTCGTCCCCCTTCGTATTCTATACATGCTTAAACTACCTACCGTCAAAGAAGCGGGATATGGTGTTTGATATGCGCAGTACGTTTATCAGCTCTATCGCGCCCGATATGACCGCAGCTACGCCTATCATTATGAATATCGCCGACGCGCTCGGGAAGGGATTGGCAATCATCAGTATGGCCATTACTGCCTCCAGCACCGCGGCCAGCATGCTTAGCCACCACATGCCATAGCCCTCGCGCTTGAGTCCCAGCGCCAGACGGCCCTTTATCAGGCAGTCGCACACCAGCGCTATTCCCAGCACCACGGGTATGGCGGCCATTATAACCCTGGGATGCATGAGCAGCAGTATGCCCGTTATCAGCTGCACCACTCCGCTTATCAGGTCATAGCGGAACATATACCCCATGTCATCCTTGGAAAAATAGCCTATCAGCTTGACTATGCCATCTATGGTCAGTGCTGCGCCGAACATTATGCACACAGCCAGTGCGCTCACTCCCGGGAAGAACAGCATAACAAGTCCCAGCAGTATAGTGAGCATGGACGTCAATATCATCGACCAACGTATCTTCTTGAACATCATAATATCCCCCTTCGGCGGCCCCCTGCCGCCTTGTTTTATTGTAGCGCTTCATCCCGCAAAAGCAAATGTACACACGCGAAGCTTTGACAGAAAACACGACAAAACCGTCCGAGTGTCCAAAATCGCGCATGCTTGCAGCGGATATTTGGCGCTTGCGCCCGCCTTCCCGGCGTTGTATAATCATTGTATCAACGCCAATGCCGCGGCGCGGCGGCGCAAGGAGGATATATATGAAGTTTGCGGAGAACGTGGGCGGACGCCCGTACTCCAAGGATCCGGCTGTTGTGCGCTTTGGCGATGCGTACATGATGTACTATTCCCGCCCGCCGGAGCGCGAAGGCGGCATATGGACAATAGGCATAGCTGCAAGCCGCGACCTTGAGCGCTTCGAGGTCGTGGGGCGCATCATGCCCGAACATGAGTGCGAGCGCCACGGCCTGTGCGCGCCCGGCGCGATAGTGCTGGGCGGCAGGATACACCTGTTCTACCAGACATACGGCAATGGCCGCAGCGACGCCATATGCCATGCCACCTCCAGCGACGGACTGCACTTTGAGCGCGACGCGCAGGAGCCGGTCTTTTCGCCCACCGGCGACTGGAACTGCGGGCGCGCCATAGACGCAGACGTGATAGAGTTCGGTGGCAAGCTGATGATGTACTTTGCCACGCGCGATCCCGGCATGCGCGTGCAGATGCTGGGCGCTGCGGAGGCAGAGCTTGACAGCGGCTTTGGGCGCGGAGCATGGAAGCAGCTGGGCAATGGCAGCATACTCCGCCCTGAGCTGAGCTGGGAGCAGGACTGCATAGAGGCGCCGGCCTGCTGTGCATACGGCGGACGCATATACATGTTCTACGGCGGCGCGTACAACAACGCCCCGCAGCAGATAGGCTGCGCATACAGCGACGACGGCGTGAACTTCACGCGCGTGAGCGATGCGCCCTTCCTGCCCAACGGCCAGCCGGGCAGCTGGAACTCCAGCGAATCCGGACATCCCTTCGCGTTTGGGCACGGCGGCAGGTATCATCTGTTCTTTCAAGGCAACTGCGACAACGGGCGCACATGGATGCTGTCCCGGCGCGAATTTGCGTTTGCAGACGGTATGCCTGTGCTGCTTGACGGCTAATATATTCTACCACAAATATCAAGCGAGGTAAATGCATATGGCGACGATAACCGTGGTCGGTTCGGGCATGATGGGCTCGGCGATAATCTTTCCGGCCGCAGACAACGGCAACACCATAAGGATAGTCGGCACTCCTCTGGACCGCGAGATAATCGACACGGCGCGCGAGAGCGGTTGGCACAAAACGCTCAAGCGCAATATGCCAAAGGGCATAGCCTACTACCAGTTCGAGCAGCTAAGCGAGGCGCTTGCGGGCGCGGATCTGCTGGTCAGCGGCGTGTCCTCGTTCGGCGTGGACTGGTTCATGAGCGAGGTCGTGCCGCGCATACCGCAGAGCATGCCGGTGCTGTCGGTCACAAAGGGCATGGTATGCCTGGACGATGGCGAGCTGATATCCTATCCTGAGCTGTACGCCGGTCGCTGCGGGCGCGATGACATAGCGTTCATGGCCGTAGGCGGGCCATGCACCAGTTATGAACTGGCCGACCACGACTTCACCGAGGTCGCGTTCTGCGGACAGGACATGAATCTGCTGCGCCGCGTACGGGAGATGTTCGAGACGGATTACTATCACGTCAGCCTGTCCACCGACGTGCGCGGCGTGGAGTGCGCAGTGGCCATGAAGAACGCCTATGCGCTGGGCGTTTCGCTGGCGATAGGCATGTCGTATGCGCGCGAAGGCGCTCAGAAGGAGCATTACAACTCTCAGGCGGCGCTGTTTGGCCAGGCTGTGCGCGAGATGACGCGGCTGCTGCGCGACTGCGGCGGCGCACCCGAAAATCTGGCGCTGGGCGTGGGCGATCTGTACGTGACCGTGTTCGGCGGGCGCACGCGCCGCATAGGCATACTGCTGGGTCAGGGCATGAGCTTTGACGAGGCAATGCGCGAGCTGAGCGGCGTAACGCTGGAGTCCATAGTAATATCCGAGCGTACCGCGCGCGCCGTAAGGCTGCGCATGGCTTCGGGCAAGGCGCGCGCCGGGGACTATCCTCTGCTCATGCACATAGACGAGCTGATAAGTGGCCGCGCCTCGGTCAACATACCGTGGAACAGCTTCGAGAGCGAATACCTGCGCGGATAAGCCGCCGCGCACAATTAAACCGCAGCGCAGCCATAATGCTGGGCATGCGCGCCGTTCCGCAGCAGTGCGGATTGCCCGCGCGCTGAGCTATGCGATTCGATGCCCATCCCAAATGCGGACAAATCGCGTGCGGACGCGCTTTAGGCATATGCCTGTACCCTGCATGCTGCGCGGCACGGCGCATATCGCGCAAACGCATGCGCCGGGCCTTGCGTCCGCCGCACATGCTATACAAATGCGAGGAGGTTATATCACCATGATAAAGGACAATCTGAAGAACGCATCGCTCTACGCGGGGATGTCCCCGCGCATAGCCAAGGCGCTGGAGTTCGCCGCGCGCGGCGGGCTGGACGGACTTGCACCCGGCAGGTACGACATCGACGGCGACGGGCTGTATGTAATGGTGCAGCACAACGTGCTGCGCGACTGGAGCGAGGGCAAGTGGGAGGTACACAGGCGCTACGCCGACATACAGCTTTTGATGCGCGGCAGCGAGGAGATAGGCTATCAGGATGCCTCGCAGCTGGACAGCGCCGGGGGCTACAAAGAGAGCGGCGACATAGAGTTCCTGGCAGAGGGCGAAGGTGCCCATCTGTCCATGCGCGCGGGCGATTTCGCCATATTCTTCCCGCAGGATGCGCATCGCCCCGGCATGCGCGAGCCGGGCGCGCCCGAGGATGCCGCGATAGACATAGCGGTATTCAAGGTGTTGCTGTAAAACAGACCTTGGGTCAAAATTCTCTTTGCTGCAGGCGAACAGCGCGGCCGCCTCGATTCCCGCATGGGTAGAGGCGGCCGCGCTGTCTGCATATGGTGCATTGCCGCTGCATGCTCCGCACCGGCATCAGACATTCATCCAGCCTATATTGACCATCGGTCAAGCAAGGCATGCAGCCGCTGTCTGGCGCACAGTACCTTTACTGACCGATAGTCAAACCATGTCACAGTTTCTCTACGCGCACGCCGCCCATCAGCGCTTCAGCCTTGGCGCGCTGCACGCAGCCCGTACCCTTCTCCAGCGCGTTGGCGGCGGATACAGCAGTGGCGTATCTGAGCATATCCTCGGGCGAGCTGTCGCGCAGTATGGATATCGCCAGCCCCGCTATCATGGAATCGCCGCAGCCCGTGGCGCTCACCACATCTATTCTGGGCGGCACAGCGCGGTATGCACCCGAGCCGCATACCATGAGCGAGCCCTGCGCGCCCATGGATATCACGACGTACTCTATGCCGCCCGCGTGCAGCGTGCGCGCCGCCTCCAGCGCCATGTCCGCATCCACTCTCCGCCCCAGCAGCTGACCCAGCTCGTCGGTATTGGGCTTTATCAGTGTGGGCGCGGCGGTCACGCCCGCCTTGAGCAGCGCGCCGCTGCTGTCCAGCAGCACGGGGCGTCCCGCTTCGCGCGCCATAGATACCATGCGCGCATACACATCGGCCGGCACGCCGCGCGGCACGCTGCCCGATATCGTTACTATATCGCAGCCTTTGAGCAGGCGCGCATACCTTGCCATGAAGCGCTCCAGTCCCTCGCCGTCCACATCGAATCCCGGCTCAAGGAATTCGGTCTGCCTGCCGTTTGGCTCCACTATGTTTATGCACGTGCGCGTCTCGCCCGGCATATGCTCAAAGTCGTGCGCGATCCCCTGATCATCCAGCGCATCCTGTACCCAGCGCCCGCTGTGACCGCCCAGCAGCCCGCTCGCCAGCGCGCCCTCGCCCATGGACGATATTACGCGCGCCACATTCAGCCCCTTGCCGCCCGGCGTGGCCACGCACTCGCGCACGCGCAGCACCTCGCCCGGTTCATTGCGCTCCACGGCATACATCTTGTCTATCGCCGCATTCATAGTGACAGTAAGTATCATGCGATTACCTCCATAAGCCCAATGCGTAACGTTTCACTTATTGTACTCCTTCGCGTCGCCGTTGTCAATGGCGGCATGCGCGCAAAGCTTCTCAGCCGCGGGAGCGGCCCGCAAGCGCCAGCCCTGCGCTGCCATGTCAAGCGCATCGATGGGAATGGCCGCATCTGTTTGAGCAGCGGCATGCAGCGAGGTAAGCTTGCCGCGGAGCCATGCCCTCCAGCTCCGCGAAGGCCGCACAGGCTGCGCGCTGATCGGTGAGCTTGTACCCCCCAGCAGCTCCCGGCCACCGGCGGCATACGTTAAATGCATACTTTCCCGCGCTTGACAAAGTGTCAATAGCTCCGCGCCTGCGCACATATTGCCCGCCAAATCGCGGCGCATCATCGTCACATTGCACAACGCATATCCGTCAAAACTTGGCCAAAAGAGTTCATTAGAGTTATATCAGAAGCCACAAAACGCTAATTCGGCGGCGCTTGACATATTTAATAAGAAGGGATACAATATTCAGGCTGATTTTCGACATATTTTTCGTGTTAGGAGGCAGTACGATGTTCTTCGTGCTTTTCGCATTTTGGCTGATACTCAACGGACAATGGACGCTTGAGATCGCCATCACCGGGCTGGTGCTAAGCGCTGCGCTATATCTATTCATATGGAAATACATGGACTATTCGCCGCGCAAGGAGTGGGAATGCTTCCGCAGGCTGCCGCGCGCCTTGCGCTACTTTGTCTACCTTGTGGGCGAGGTGTTCAAGGCGGCGTGGGCCACGCTCAAGCTCATATGGTCGCCCAAGCTCGTCGTACAGCCCGAGCTTACCACGTTCCGCACGCATCTGCGCACGCGCTCAGGCAAGATAATCCTCGCCAACTCCATAACCATGACTCCCGGCACTATCACCGTGGACATACGCGGCGACCAGTATCTGATACACTGTCTGGACGAGAGCATGGCCAAGGATATAGGCGTGGACATGGAAAAGCGCATAAGCCGACTCGAGGAAGGAGGCTCAAGGCATGATAGAACAAGCGTATAACGTAATGTATACGGCGGCTCTGGTGGTGCTGGGGCTGCTGCTTTTGTGCTGTCTGGTGCGCGCCATACGCGGCCCGCGCATAGCCGACCGCGTTATCGCCATAAACATGATGGGTACTCTGGTCGTGATAACAATATGCATACTCGCGTTTTTGATGCACGAGGGGTATCTGGTGGACATAGCCATGATATACACGATGCTGTCGTTCCTGGCGGTAGTGCTGCTTACCAAGGTGTACATAGGCGTGAACCGCGCCAACAGGCGGCGCGCTCACGAAAAGGAGGAAAAGGGCGATGCTTGATGCGATACGCTTTGTGATATCCGCGGCGCTTACGCTGTGCGGACTGTTTGCGCTGATATCGGGCGTGGTGGGCGTGTTCCGCTTCCGCTATGCGCTCAGCCGCCTGCACGCCGCCGCGCTGCTGGACACGGTCGGCATAATGATGATGCTGGCCGGGGTCATGTTTGCCGAGGGCTTTACTATAGCCACCGCCAAGATGATACTTGTGATACTCTTTCTGTGGCTCACCAGCCCCGTGTCCTCGCACCTGATAGGCCGGCTCGAGGTATCGATAAACGATGAACTCGACCACGACATGACCGTAATGGACGAGGATGCGGTGCGCCATGAAAAGGAGGGCGATTGACGCATGCAGGCGCTTAATGTGATACTGCTTATATTCATAATCGTCTGTTCGCTGTCGGTGGCGCTGACCAAGAACCTGCTGACGGCAATAGTGATATTCATGAGCCAGAGCCTTGCCATGTGCCTGATATGGATACTGCTTCAGTCCCCTGATTTGGCCATAACCGAGGCCGCCGTGGGCGCGGGCATAGACACGCTGCTTTTGTTCGTTACGCTCAAGAAGATACATGCGATAGACCAGACCAAGGGAGGCGAGAAACGTGGCGAAGATCAGAAATGACTATGAGAACAGCTGGTGGCCGCGCTTTCTGAGCTGGCTGCGCAATGGCTCAAACAAGCTGGACGAGGAGATGAGCCGCGAGCTGGATAGGTCCAGCGACGAGCATCACCTAAGCTCCAACAGCGATGCCGCCGCGCTGGAGAGCGCGCAGGACGAGCGCGTGCAGCGCGGGCTGCAAAACGACCTGCTGGCATACGAGAAGCTGCGCTTCTGGCGGCGCAACAAGGGCGCGCGGCTTATGCGCTGGCTGTACAGACTGCTGGCGGTGGTGGTATGCTCATACATAATATGGATGCTGCTGGAGACCGCGTCTTATCTGCCCAGCTTCGGCAATCCCAACAACCCCGTAAACAACGAGGTCAGCCAGCGCTACATCGAAAAGGGCATGGAGGAGACCGGTGCGGTCAACATAGTGGCCGGCATGATACTGGACTACCGCGCCTTTGACACTCTGGGCGAGAGCAACGTGCTGTTCGTGGCGGCCTGCTCGGTGCTGATACTGCTGCGCATATCCTCGGACAAGAACGACCGCTCGGCGCAGCTGGAGATGGAAGCCGACGACCGCATGTACGAGCCCAAGAACGACAGCATACTGCAAAAGAGCGCCGTATTCCTTACGCCGCTGATACTGATGTTCGGCATATATGTGATACTAAACGGCCACATATCCCCCGGCGGCGGCTTCTCGGGCGGCGCGGTTATGGGCGCGGGGCTGATACTGTACCTGAACGCATTCGGCTTTAAGAAGACCGAGCGTTTCTTCACGTTCAAGACCTTCCGCACGGTGTCGCTGTGCGCGCTGACCTTCTACGCCGTGTCCAAGACGTACAGCTTCTTTACGGGCGCCAATCACCTGGAGAGCATCATAACGCCCGGCACGCCCGGCAAGATATTCTCGGCGGGACTGATACCGTATCTGAACATAGCAGTGGGCCTTGTGGTGTGCTGCACCATGTACGCCTTCTACACGCTTTTCCGCAAGGGGGATATGTAAATGAACTTTTCCAACTATGAGGAGATAGCCGCGATGGTGCTGTTCGGCATAGGCTTTACAACGCTTCTGCTGGACCGCAACATGATAAAGAAGATAATAGCCTTCTCCATGACCGACGGCGCCATATACCTCTTTCTGGCCGCAAAGGGCTACATATCGGGGCGCGCCGCGCCCATAGTCGTGGACGGGGTCACGTCCATGGAGGCATACATAAACCCAATACCGGCCGGACTTGTGCTGACCGGCATAGTCGTAAGCGTGGCATGCAGCGCGGTAATGCTGGCGCTCACCGTGCGCCTGTACCGCAGGTATCACACGCTGGACATAGACGAGATCACCGCCCGCGCGCGCAAGGAGGTGAAGTGACCGATGGCGCTATGGCAATCGATACCGTTTGCCTGCATACTGCTGCCGCTGGGTTCGGCGGCCATGACAAGCGTGCTAAAGGGCCGCGCCGCGCGTCACTGGACCTTCTTCGTGATGGCGGTAGAGGTCGTGCTCAGCACGGCGTTCATGTTCCTCATGGCGAGCTTTGACGGCAGCTATACCTACATGATGGGTCACTTCCCCGCGCCCTGGGGCAATGAGATACGCGCAGGCCGTCTGGAGGCCATAACCGCGCACTTCTTCAGCCTGATAATGCTGCTGTCGCTGCTGGGCGGCCTAAAGAAGATAGACGAGCACATACTGGCCGACAAGACCAGCCTGTATTACGTAATGCTGCTGCTGCTCACATCGGCGCTGATGGCGCAGGTATACACAAACGACATATTCACGGCATACGTGTTCGTGGAGATAATGACGCTTTCGGCCTGCTCGCTGATATCGGCGCGCTCCACCGGGCGCACGCTGGTCGCCTCTACGCGGTACATGATAATGAACCTGCTGGGCTCGGCGCTGTTCCTGCTGGGGATAATACTGCTCTACGACCTGACAGGCCATCTGCTGATGAGCAACATGAAGGAGGCCGTGGCAGGGCTGGCCGCGACGGGCGCGTATCACAAGCCGCTGACCGTGGTCGTGGCGCTTATATCGATAGGGCTTTCGATAAAGAGCGCGCTGTTCCCCTTCCACACCTGGGTGCCGGATGCATACGGCTACTCCACGCCCACATCGTCCGCGGTGCTGTCCTCGCTGGTCAGCAAGGGATACATATTCCTGCTGATAAAGATAATGTACCGCGTGATAGGTCTGGACGTAATCGTGTCCACCGGCATAAACAACGTGCTGTTCATGTTCGCGATAGTGGGCATGGTGATGGGCTCTGTCTCGGCGATACGCCAAAACGACATACGCCGCATGATAGCGTTCTCGTCGGTGGCGCAGATAGGCTACATATTCATGGGCATGGGCATGGGCACGCATGCGGGCATGGTCGCGGCCATGTTCCACATGTTCTCGCACGCCGTGTGCAAAGCCATGCTGTTTCTGGCGGCGGGTGGACTTGCCGACGCTTCGGGCAACAGCAAGCAGTTCCGCGATCTGCGCGGCTCGGGCTTCCGCAGTCCCATAGCGGGCGTAGCCTTCACGATAGGCGCGCTCTCGATGGTGGGCTTCCCCTTCCTGGGCGGATTTTGCAGCAAGCTGAACTTCGCCATGGCCGCAATGGAGCTTGACGGCATGCAGATGATGCTGGCGCTGCTGGTGCTGGCTATATCCACCGGTCTTAACACGGTATACTTCCTAAAGACGGTGATAACGCTCTACCGCAAGCCGCTGGATAATGCCGATTATCCCGTGGCGCGTGGCCGCAGAGGCTTCTGCTTCAATGCGTCGCTGGTGGGCTTTTCCGCAGTTAATGTCGCGCTGGGACTGTTTGCGCAGTCTATAAACGGCGCCATAAGCGCGGGTCTTAACATGTTCGGCTGATTCAAGGAGGTTGCGAGGATATGAGTCCTATATATATGCTCACGCCGGTGCTGCTGCCCATGCTGGCGGGCGCGGCCACGGCGCTCATAAAGGGCGACGGCGAAGGGCGCAGGCGCGTCCGCAACGCGATAATGATGGCTGCGCTGATCGCCGTATGCGCGGCGATACTGCCCATACTGTTTGGCAGCGACATGGAGCTTACGCTGTTCACGCTGTCCGATAAGCTGCCCATAAAGCTGCGCGCAGATATTACCGGCAAGGTGTTTTCGGCGCTGATATGCCTCATATGGACAATGGCCGGGCTGTATTCGGTGGGATACATGAAGCACGAGCAGAATCACGGGCGCTTCTGCACGCTGTATCTTTTAACGCTTGGCGTACTAATGGCGCTGAGCTTTGCCGGAACCATCGTCACGTTCTACATGCTGTTTGAGTGCATGACGCTGCTCACATTCCCGCTGGTCATGCACTCTATGAAGCGTGACGCAGTGGCCGCAGGCATAAAGTACCTGATATACTCGATAGTGGGCGCATCGCTTGTGCTGATGGGCGTGTTCATGCTCAGCCCCTATGTCAGCACTTTCGACTTCGTGCCGGGCGGCGTGCTGGACGCGGAGAAGCTGGCGGGGCATGGCACTGCCGTGCTGATAGCGGCCTTACTGATGCTGGTGGGCTTCGGCGCTAAGGCGGGCATGTTCCCGCTGCACGGCTGGCTGCCCACGGCGCATCCCGCTGCCCCCTCGCCTGCCAGCGCGGTGCTGTCGGGCATAATAACCAAGGCGGGCGTACTGGGCGCGCTGAGGGTGATCTACTTCTTCGTGGGCGCGGACACGCTGCGCGGCAGCTGGGTGCAGACCGCGTTCATGTCGCTTGCGCTGTTCACGGTGTTCATGGGCTCTATGCTGGCCTATCGCGAGAAGCTGCTCAAGAAGCGCCTCGCCTACTCCTCGGTCAGTCAGGTGAGCTATGTGATGTTTGGCCTTAGCACGCTCAACCCCATAGGGCTTACCGGCGCGCTGCTGCACGTAGTCTGCCATGCGCTGATAAAGGACGTGCTGTTCATGTCGGCGGGCGCGGTGATAGAGCGCACCGGCGCTACGCGCGTGGACGAGCTGGACGGCGTGGGCAAGCGCATGCCCGTTACCATGTGGTGCTTTACGCTGGCCTCGGTGGGACTGGTGGGCATACCGCCCTGCATGGGCTTCATAAGCAAGTGGTATCTGGCGCAGGGCGCGCTGAACATGACGGGCGTAGCAAGCTCGTTTAGCTGGCTGGCACCGGCGGTGCTGCTGGTGAGCGCGCTGCTGACGGCGGGGTATCTGCTGCCCATAAGCACGCACGGCTTCTTCCCGCCGCGCGATGCCGAGGGTGCCAAGGCAAGCTATGATAACTGCGAAGCCTCCGCTTCCATGCTCACACCCATGATCGTACTCACGGCGCTGTCGATAGCGCTGGGCGCTATGCCCGGCGGGCTGATAGCGCTGCTGGAGCGCCTGATAGGCGCGCTCATGTAAGAAAGCGAGGCGCTTGATATGCTGATATACATAGCGCTGGCGCTGCCCATAATCGCGGGCGCGCTGACGCCGCTGTTTCGCTTCAAGACCATGCGGGCGCGCGGCATATATGTTGAGTCGGTGGTGCTGGCCACATCGGCGCTGGTGGCGGCGCTGCTGATCGGGCGCAATGGCGAGAGGTTCGACCTGTACACGATAATGGACGGAATGACGCTCTCCTTCCGCGTGGACGGCATGGGCGGCGCGTTTGCCGGGCTGCTGGCGGTGCTGTGGCCGCTGGCCACGCTGTACGCGCTGGAATACATGACGCACGAGGAGCGGCCTGACTCGTTCTTTGCGTTCTACACCATATCGTACGGCGTGACGCTGGCGGCAGCGCTGGCGGCCAACATGTTCACCATGTACGTGTTCTTCGAGTGCCTGACGCTTGCCACGCTGCCGCTGGTCACGCACAAGCGCGACGCGGCATCGATACACGCCGGACGCAAGTACGTATACTTCTCCATAAGCGGCGCGGCGCTGGGCTTCATAGCGCTGGTGTTCATGCTCACTTATGGCCGCACCACCGACTTTACGCTGGGCGGCGTGCTGGATGCCGAGCGCATAGTGGGCAAAGAGGGGCTGCTGCGCTTCGTATTCCTGCTGGCGTTCATAGGCTTTGGCACCAAGGCGGCGGTGTTCCCGATGTACGCATGGTTACCTGCGGCCTCGGTCGCGCCCACGCCGGTCACGGCGCTGCTGCACGCGGTCGCGGTCGTGAACACCGGTGCATTTGCGGTGCTAAGGCTGATATACTACTCCTTCGGCGCGCAGTTCCTGTATGGCACGCTGGCGCAGAGCATCGCGCTGGGGCTGTGCTGCTTTACGATAGTGTTCGGCTCGGTTATGGCGGTGCGCGAGCAGCACATAAAGCGCCGCCTCGCCTACTCCACCGTGTCCAACCTGTCCTACATGCTGATGGGCGCGTGCCTTATGACTGCGGACGGCATGACGGGCAGCGTAAACCATCTGCTCTATCACGGCGTGATGAAGATAACGCTGTTCTGCTGCGCGGGCGCCATAATCGTCAAGAGCGGCCGCGAGTACGTGCAGGACATGCGCGGCATGAGCCGGGCAATGCCCTTCACCTGCGCGGTGTTCATGCTGGGCAGCATAGCGCTGACCGGCATACCGCCGCTGTGCGGCTTTGTGAGCAAGTGGAACCTGCTCACGGCGGCGGCAGCGACCGGCCTGCCCATGGGCTATGTGGCGATAGCGGCGCTGATAATCTCGGCGGTGCTGACCGCGCTGTACCTGTTCACCATAGCCGCGCCCATGTACTTTAGCCCGCTGAGCGGCGACATGGCGCGCTGCGATCCCGGCTGGCGCATGAAGCTGCCGCTGGCGCTGATGAGCGTGGGCATGGTGCTGCTGGGCATATTCTCGCAGCCCGTAGTCGAGTTCCTGCGCGGCGTGGCCGCCGGGCTGATATACTGAGGAGGGCTGGATATGATGCTTATACCGATAGTATGCTTCGGCCCGATGATAATGGCGACGCTGTGCTATGCGCTGGGCCGCAAGAGCGATGCGCTGCGCGACGGGCTGGCTCTGGCGGTGAACGTGGCAGTGCTGGCGCTGTGCGCGCTGCTGGCCATAAACGGCGGCGAGTTTGCGTGGCCGGGCTTCTGCGGGCTGGGGCTTAATATGCGCGCGGACGGATTCCGCGGGCTGTATGCCCTGATTGCCGCGTTTATGTGGACTATGACCACGCTGTTCTCGCGCCAGTATCTCAACGGCGAACACGGGCGCGGGCGCTATTGCTTCTTTAACCTTATGACGCTGGGCGCGACGCTGGGCGTGTTCCTGTCCAACGACCTGTACTCCACATTCATATTCTTCGAGATAATGTCGCTGACCAGCTATGCGTGGGTGGCGCACGAGCAGAACGCGGGTGCGCTGCGCGCCGCAGGCACGTATCTTGCGGTGGCGGTGATAGGCGGTCTATGCACGCTGATGGGTCTGTTCATGCTCTATCATGAGCTTGGCACGCTGTCCTTTGAAGCGCTGCGCACGGCGGTCAAGACCCATGCGGGCGACATAACCGTGCCTGTGTGGCTGACGCTTGCGGGCTTTGCCGCCAAGGCGGGCCTGTTCCCACTGCACATATGGCTACCCAAGGCGCATCCTGTCGCTCCCGCCCCCGCTTCAGCGCTGCTCTCAGGCATACTGACCAAGAGCGGCATATTCGGCCTGATAGTGATATGCACCTACATAATGCCCGGCAATGCGGCGTTTGGCAATGCATTGCTGGTGCTGGGTGCAATAACCATGTTTCTGGGCGCGGTGCTGGCGCTGTTCGCAGTCGATCTCAAGCGCGTGCTGGCCTGTTCATCGATGAGCCAGATAGGGTTCATAGTGGTGGGCCTGTCGTTCATGGTGCTGCTGGGCGAGGAAGGCTCACTGGCGGCATACGGCGCATCGCTGCACATGGTCAACCATTCGCTGATAAAGCTGGTGCTGTTCATGTCGGCGGGCGCGGTGTTCATGAACCTGCACGCGCTGAACCTCAACGATATACGCGGCTTTGGCCGGGGCAAGCCCATACTGCACGCGGTGTTCCTGCTGGGCGCGCTGTCGCTGGGCTGCATACCGCCGCTGGGCAGCGGCTACATAAGCAAGAGCCTGCTGCACGAGAGCATACTGGAATACATCGCCGAGCTGACGCACGAGGGTATTGGCGCGGGCGCATATCGCTTTGTCGAGGCGCTGTTCATGACGAGCGGCGGTCTTACCATAGCGTACATGACCAAGCTGTACATATGCCTGTTCTGGCAAAAGCACCCCACCCGTCAGGCCGAGTTCGACGGCATGAACGGGCGCTACCTCACGCGCACCAGCGCGTTTGCGCTCATGGCAAGCGCCGTGCTGCTGCCGCTGATGGGCGCGCTGCCCGGGCTTATAATGAGCCCGATAGGCGCGCGCTGCGCGGGCTTCATGGGGCAGGCGCCCATAGCCGCGCCCATCGCCTACTTCTCATGGGAAAACCTCAAGGGCGCGCTGATAAGCATGGCAATAGGCGCGGCGGCATATCTGCTGATAGTGAGGCTGCTGCTCACCCATCGCGAAGGCAAGCTGCGCACATACGCCGACCGCTGGCCCAAGTGGCTGGACTTGGAGAACTCGCTGTATCGCCCGGTGCTGGGCATTGCGGCGCGCTCGATAGGCTTTGTGACGCAGGTGATTGCCGATCTGCCCGAGATACTGTGGCCGTGCCTTGTGCAGTGCGCCACGTTCACGGCGCGGTTTGTAGGCGAACTGCCCGAGCGCATAGTGCTGCTGGCACACTCCACAATATTCCGCAAGCGGCAGAAGCGCGGCTCCGTGCCAGTCGGCAACCGCTTCACGTACACACTTGGCTGCGCGCTGAACAGGATATCGCGCGCGCTGAACGCCACGCTGATGCGCCGCCGCCCGCTGCGCACCGACCACGAATACGCGCTGGCTGAGTTCTGGAATGCGCTCAATCAGAGTGGCCGCCGTGCGTTTGGCTCGGTATCGTTTGGACTGCTGCTGCTCTGTATAGGACTGTACATAACCTGCGCGTATCTGCTGATGCATTGATGATATCGCGCCATATGACAATCGCGCGGAAGCTCCTCATCGGGATGCTTCCGCGCGATGTTTTTGTTTGTGGATGTGGACGCCGCTCGCATGACACCGGCCTTACGCAAAACATAGGCTATATGTTGCCATGTGAGCGCGACACCGCTTTGAGCGGGATAACGCCCGGCGGCACTCGGTGACATCTCCCCCACCAAATGGGGATTGAAGATATTGCCACGCGGCCGCGCCGCATTCTGTTTAAAGAACGCGATGTCACGCCGTTTCCTGCCTTCCGCAAAAGGGAATGTGGAGCGTGAGCGATGGAACGGCTCCCCCGGATATCGTATGGCCGCTTCAAGGGGAACGGGGTTGTACTGGCACAAGTAAAGCTGCTTGCATGCGCGGGGTAATCCATCTGGCGCTCGCGTAGCCGGTTCTCTTTCAGGCGAGCCTAAGAGCTGCCCGCAGCCGCCTTCTGCTTTAAGGGGCATTTCGCGCCAATTTTCGCTGAATGCGCGGCACGCTGCGCCATCCCCTGCTCTGCGCAGCAATCAGCCCTTTGCGTATATCTTGACTATGTTGAGCAGTATCTCCACGCACTTCTCCATGCCCTCTACGGTTATATGCTCGTAAGGGCCATGACCCGCGTAGCCACCCGTGCCCAGGTTCGGGCAGGGCAGTCCCATGTAGGACAGGCGCGCGCCGTCCGTACCGCCGCGTATCGGCTCGACTATCGGCTCAAGTCCGGCCTCGCGTATGGCGGCCTTGGCGTTGTCTATCAGATGGAAGCAGGGGCGTATCAGCTCCAGCATGTTGCGGTACTGCTCGGTTATGCTTAGCTCGACCGTGCCTTCGCCGTACTTTTCGTTCATTATCTTGGCGATATGGCGCAGCGTCTCCAGACGCGCCTCGAACATCTCCGCCGAGTGGTCGCGCACTATGTACTCGAGCTTGGCCAGCTCCACATTGCCGCTCATCGAGCAGAGGTGGTAGAAGCCCTCATAGCCGTCGGTGTCGCGGGGCGTCTCGGTGCCGGGCAGCAGCGAGTTTATCTCCATGGCCACAAGAGAGGCGTTTATCATGGTGTTCTTGGACGAGCCGGGATGGACATTGAAGCCATGCACGGTGAAGTCAGCGCCCGCAGCGTTGAAGTTCTCGTAATCTATGCCGCCCTCCTCGCCGCCGTCCACGGTGTAGGCAAAATCGCAGCCAAATCCCTCAACGTCAAAGCCGTCCGCACCCGCGCCTACCTCCTCGTCGGGCGTGAAGCCCACGGCGATGCGGCCATGCGGTATTTTGTCCGCGATTATGCGCTCCATCATGGTCATTATCTCGGCCACGCCCGCCTTGTCGTCGCCGCCCAGCAGCGTGTCGCCGGAAGCGGTTATCAGCGTGCGGCCAGCCAGCTTCTTCATGTGCGGGAAGTCGCTGACGTGTATCACGCGGTTCTCCAGCTGCACGTCGCCGCCGTCGTAGTTCTCATGCAGAACGGGGCGCACGTTCTCGCCGCTGAAGTCGGGCGCGGTGTCCATGTGGGCGATGAAGCCTATCTTGGGCGCGGCCTCACAGCCGGGCGTGGCGGGCAGATATCCATACACGTACGCCTGCTCATCGCAGCGCACACCCTCCAGCCCCATCTCGCGCAGCTCATCGGCCAGCATGTGCGCCAGATCGAACTCGCGCTCAGCCGAGGGTATCTTGCCCTCAACGGCGGGATCGCTGGCCGTATGCACCTTGACATATCTCAGAAATCTTTCAGTAACTCCCATCTCTATCACCTCATGTCCGCGCGCAAAGGCTGCGGATATTATTGTACACATGAATATTGTATCACTTGACCGCTGCGCTTGCAAGCCGCACAGCTGCATTTGTCAATGTGTCCAAGCGCGCCTATAAAGCCCATCTCCAAACTCCGCTTTAGGCGGCGCAGCCAAACCGTTTAGACAAACCGCGCTCAAGCCCATGCGATAGCTATAAAGTGTTCAAGCGATGTCCCATGTCGGCATGTTTCCCCGCGATTGCGCCCTGAGCTTATGTGCTGCGCCCGTGCCTGCAACGCCGGCACGGACACATGGGCGCGGCATCAACGCAGTCTAAAGCGGCGCGGCCCAATGCCTACGGGCGGCCCCATCCTCCCCACGCCAAGTGCCTGCAAATGGGCATCAGACGCGATATCGACAATACAAGCGCGCTCATCCAGCGGACGGGCGCGCTTTATATGCAGATTTACCTGTATAGCAATACCTGCCATTGCCGCTCAGGTGGCATGCGGCTCATTGCGCTTGCCGCAAGGCTCGCCTGAACGCAGCATTCTCATATCACTTCCAGCGAATCGCGATCGGGCAGAGGCTTGCGGGACCGAGCGGGCGCATCCTGATACCAGAATGCGACCGAGGCTATGTCGTCCTGAAGCGGCAGATAGCGCCCGCCCGAGCGCCAGCCCAGCGCCTGTATGGTCACGCGCAGGTCGCTGTTAAAGCGCACCGGGTCGGCGATGTGCCAGCGATACATGCCAAAGCGCATCTGGCTGGAATAGAGCGCATTAGGCTCTATCACCTGCGCAAGGCCCGAGTACGGCGTGGTGAACTCGCGGTAGCGGGCATGCGTCATGGGATCTTCAAAGTTATACGAGCCGCAGAAGTAATCCTCCGTGCCGGTGCCGCATATCGTAGGATACTGCCCGTCGCCGTCCATAAAGAACTTTATCTCGCCCTCGCCCCACCAGCCGGTGTTGTTCACGCCCCATGCGATATACGTGCCGACATACTGGCCGCGGCCCTTTACGCCGTCCAGTATCACGTAATCCTGCTTATACGGCAGGGGATTAGAGCGGTTAAACTGCGCGTGGAAGTAGGCCATGTCCTCGGGCTGCGGGCCAAGCTCGTAGTTTATCTGATAGTATATGGTCATGGTGTTGTCGGGATCTGTGTTCTCCATGGTTATGCGGCATTCGCGCTTGAACGGCATCGGCCAATAGCAGTTGAAGCCCGAGCCGGGATTTACGCACACCGCCAGCGAGCTTATCTGCGCATACTTGCCCCATCCCATGCAGAAGAAGTCGCCCACGGGGCATTCGACCGACGGAACTTCGCAGCCATCCCAGTATATGCGCAGTATGCAGTCGCGCCATGTGGCGGCGAACGTCATCCACATCTGGGTTATCTTGCCCTCGCCCACTATGTGCGCCAGCTCCAGCGTCTCGCCGGGCTGTGCCACCAGATAGGGATTGACCTTCCAGCCCGTGCCCAAATCGCGCGCGGCACGGCGGGCGCTGCCCAGCTCCAGCGGAGTCATGCCGCCCTTGCCCGGCTCGCCGGTGCGGTTTTCGGGCGATATAGAGCGCGTGAGTGCATTTTTCACTTTAAATATATCATGCATAAGCAATCCTCCATCCGATCCCTTTGCGGGACAACTTTTCGGCTACATTATACACCCCGCTTCATCGCATTGCCATATCGATATAATTGCCGATTTTTGCCGCGAAAAGGCGGCAAAGGCGCACAACATATCGCAGCCGCACTGCCCGCCAATGCCGCCCAATGCCCTCTGCACAGCCGCACGCAAGCTAAAGCAGACCGCCTCCCCCTGCACCCTGAATCCGCGCGAAGGAGTGTGCGCTGCACCCCAATTTGCGCTCGCGAGCGCCGCATGCAGCGTGGACTGTCATATCGTTCTCTAACCGCATTGCGGCGCAAGCTGTGCCTTGGGAGATGGCTTGCCCTGCGCTTTCCGGCTTTTAACCATATTCACTTCATCATGCAAGCGCTGTCTGCATGCGCGCTGTCACAGGCATTCTCGCTTAGCGGTCTCAACGCGCAAAAAGCGCTCCCCATCGCGGGGAGCGCCTTTTAAGGCAAAGCCTAATGCTTATTCAGCAGCAGGCGCGGGAGTCTGCGCAGCAGCCTTGTAAGCGTTGGAGTAGATCTCAACGTAGCGATCCATGCCGAAGTTCTGCAGCTCGGACATGTAAGCATCCCAGCCGTTCTCGATGTCACGCTCGCCGATTATGAACTGCACGCAGGTCTTGCGCACGAAGTCCTTGAGGTTGGTCTTAATCTCGTTGAACTTGTCGGAGTCTTCCTCAGCCACGAACAGGGTGGAGGGCAGACGCACGGGATCGATGTACTCGGTCAGCGGCACGGTGTCCAGGGTGATGCGCTGCTCGTAGTTCTCGGTCAGGTACACGTCATCCACCATTGGCAGCTGGGACAGACGGCGGTCAGCCAGGTCAGCCTGCGGTCCAATGCCAAAGGTGTACTCGGAGTTGGCCTTGTAAGCCTCGGGGTTGGCAGTCTCGTCGGTGGGCAGACGCACGTACTTGGCGGGGTTGCCGAACAGATCCAGAGTGCCTTCGGAAGCAACTTCCCAGCCTACGCCTTCCTTGCCCCAGCCCTTCTTGACCATGGACTCCTCGCTTAGCTGATAGTCCAGCCAGCGGAAGGCGGCCTCAGGGTACTCGCAGTTGTCGGTGATGACGCCGTGGAAGCCCTGAACCTCGCCCTCGTTGGCGTTCTGGGGCTGACGCTGGAAGCCGGAAGGACCGGCAACGGGCATCACTATCTGATAGTTCTTGTATTCCTCATAGTCCGCATTGGAAACGCCCATGCCCACATGGTCGCAGACGTAAGCGCCCACGATCTTGGGATCCTGACGGACGGTCTGAGCCATCTGGTCATCCTTCTGAGAGAAGGCGGCGGGATCTATCAGACCCTCATCGTACAGGGACTTGACATAGCGCAGACCCTCGCGATAGGCCTCGGTAGCGGGCGCGAAAGCGACCTCACCGGCCTCGTCCAGATACAGCCAGAAGTCAGGCTTGATGTTCTGGAAGGACCAGCCTATCAGGCAGTACTCCAGCATGGTGTTCCAGGTAGTAGCGCCGGTCAGACCGATCTCATCGGCCTCGCCGTTGCCGTTGGGGTCCTGAGTCACGAAGGCCTTGAGCACTTCGCGCAGTTCCTCGGTGGTGGTGGGCATCTTGAGACCCAGCTTGTCCAGCCAGTCCTGACGCATGTACATCTTGGGATAGGCCGAGCAGTGGAAGCACTCAGAGAAGCGGGCCACACCGTATATCTCGCCGTTGGGCGCGGTGGAGGTCAGCTTAAAGGTGGGGTTGTACTCGTAGATCTCGTTGATCTCCTTGCCGTACTCCTCCAGGAAGGGGGTTATCGGCACGAGTATCTCTTCCTTGACGCCGAACTGCATTACGTCGGCCTGAGTGAATATCGCGGTCCAGTCGGTCAGGAACATGTCCGGATACTCGCCGGAGGCCAGCAGAAGGTTGCGCTTGGTCACGGCATCAGCGGAAGAAGAAGGTATGACGTTGATGGCGATGTTGGTTATCTCCTCGGTCTCCTTGAGCCAACCGTTGTTGGTCCAATCCTTGTCGGAGCCGCCCTCTATCCATACGTCGAAGGTGACCTTCTCGCTGGTTATCGGGAACTCACCGGCCTTGTTCGTCGTCACTTCGGCGAACGCGGGTACGCAAGTGAGCACCATCGCCAGTGCGAGCGCCAGTGTCAGAAGCTTTTTCATTTTCGCTTCTCCTTTCTTAATGTATTTCAATCGCTTGCGCGTTGAAACCGTACAGGGTCAACTTTCGCCCCCTGCCGCCAGGCTCTTATACCGCCCGGCATGCGGTGGGCGCGCCCCTCAATAGTGGCATTGCGCTCCCCTGCCCTTAAGTCAGGCCGGGGCATGAGCGCAGCGCCAGCCCTTTGCGGCCGCTTTGGCAGACTGCAATCAGCCCTTTACCGCGCCGACCATTATGCCGGTCACGAAATAGCGCTGTATCAGCGGGTAGAGCAGCATTACAGGCACAGTACCTACAACTATCGTGGAGTACTGGAGCAGATAGCGGGTCTGCTGCTTCTCCAGCTGCTTGGTAACGTCCATGGACATGCCCGCGGTGTCATCCTGTATCAGTATGTCGCGCAGAACCAGCTGCAACGGGTAGAGCGTATTGTCATTCAGGTACAGCATGGCGTTGAAGTAGCTGTTCCAGTGACCTACGGCGTAGAGCAGCACGTTGACCGCCAGTATCGGCACGGACAGCGGTATGACCATCTTTATCAGGAACTTGAAGTCGTCGCAGCCGTCTATGTTGGCGCTCTCCAGCATCTCGTCGGGTATTGTGGTCTGGAAGTATGTGCGCGTGATTATCAGGTTCCACACCGCAAGGGCGTTGGGCAGCACCATTGCCCAGATGGTGTCGATGAGGCCCAAACTCTTTACCAGCAGATAAGTGGGTATCATGCCGCCGTTAAACAGCATGGTGAAGGCAAACAGCATCATAACGGCGTTGCGTATCTTGAGGTCCTTGCGGCTGAGCGGATAGGCGGCCAGCACGGTCATGATTATGTTTATGCTGGTGCCAAGGCCCGCGTATATCAGCGTGTTCTTGAAGCCCGTGGGCAGCATTTCATGCTCTATGACCATCTTGTAGCCGCGCAGCGTGAAGTCAACCGGCCACAGGAACACCTTGGCCGAAAGCAGCGCGTCCGGCGACGAGAACGACGCCGCTACCACGAATATCAGCGGCACCAGTACGCACAGCGCCATCAGGAAGGTAAATGCATACACCACTACCATGGTTATGTGATCCGACGGTGCGTTGTAGAGCTTTATATGGTTGTGAGGATTGTTTGCGGTCTTTTGCTGAGCCATCGATCACACCTCCCTTAAAACAGCGAAGTCGAGCCGACCTTGGAGGCGAACAGATTCGCCAGCACGATCAGTACAAGGTTGATTACCGAGTTGAACAGGCCGACCGCAGTGGCATAGGAATACTGGAACTGCGTCATGCCTCGCTTGTACACGAACGTGGCGATTATCTCGGACACGTCCATGTTTATGGGATTCTGCATCAGGTAGACCTTCTCAAAGCCTATGCCCATTATGCTGCCCACGGCCAGTATCAGCTGAATGACTATTGTAGGCAGTATCGTGGGTATGTCTATATGCCATATCCTGCGCAGGCGGCCGGCGCCGTCTATCTGAGCGGCCTCGACCAGACTGTAATCCACGCTGGACAGCGCCGCTATGTATATGACCGCGCTGTATCCCGCCGACTGCCAAACGCCCGACCACACGTACATGTGGCGGAACAGGCCGGATATGCCCATGTAGTTTATCTGCTCAGCGCCTATGAGCTTGGCCACGCTGTTCACAAAGCCGGTGCGCAGCGAGAAGAAGTTGTTCATTATGCCCACCAGCACGACGGTGGATATGAAGTAAGGCGCATACGTTATCATCTGTATGGTCTTGCGATAGCCCTTGGAGGAACACTCGTTTATCGCCAGTGCCAGCAGTATCGGGAACGGGAAGGATACTACCAGACTGTACAGGCTCAGAATCAGCGTGTTCTTGAGCAGCAAGCCGAAGTTAGGCGTGGTAAAGAAGTCCACGAAGTACTGCATGCCCACCCATGGGCTGCCCCATACACCCTTCTTTATGCGGAAATCCTTGAACGCTATGGTAGCGCCTCCCATGGGTACATAAGCGAATATGATTATGTACGCAACAGGCAGCAGCAGCATCACGTAGAGCTGCCAGTTCTTGCGCGCATCATACAGAAGCGAATTGTGGTTTATCTTCTTAGGCGCGCTAGCCGAGGCTTGTGTCTTCACCATTGCCCTCTCCTTTCGTCACGCAGTATGCGATATCGATTTCACGCTTAGCGGGGACGAGGGCGCGTGCCCCGACTTGCTAATCAACCGTCCCGAGAATGCCGTGCGCTTTTGTAATGTTTATTTTAATGCATATCGTTCCGGATTTCAAGACCTTTTTGCCATCGTTTGACCACATAATGCTTGCTGTTTGGTGCTTTTGTTGCTGTTTTGGGCGCTATATAGGGCCTAAATCCACCTTTGCGTAACCTTTTTATGCATTTTAGGCAAACCACGCCACTTTTAAGGCACGCCACGCACATTCAGTAAACATTTCCCGAATGTCATTAACACGCCGTTTAACACATTGCTTTAAACTCATCCCGATATGTTAACGGTCACATGCCCTCGCGCGCCGGGCGCAAGTGAACTCAAGGTAAAGATGAGCGTGCAAAAGCGCCCCTCGCATCACGTGCAAAGGGCGCTCAGCTTAAAAAGCGCCTCGCTTCCAAGCGTGTAGACGTGGGAGAAACTCCCCCGCAACTGCCGCTTATTATCAGTCTCCGCTGCAATCCCCGCTGATTTCCGGGCATGGAAGTTGCTAAGGCAGACAGCTTGTCAAAAAAGTCTTTCTGACAAGCGTGGACGGGGGTAAGCTCCCCCGCCACTGCCACCCCTACTCAGTTTCCACTGAAATCCTGTGGATTTCAGTGGAAACTGCAAGGAAGATATTTTTACTCCGGGAAATGAGATTTCCCTGCGTAAAAAATCCTGAGCGCCCACCGCACATGTCGCTGGGCGCTACCTAAGTCGGCGGGCTGCGAGGCCCACCGAGCTCTCCGGGGGTTTTTGACAGTCTGGCTGCTAAGGCAGATACTTTTGCTCCGGCAAACGGGATTTCCCTGCGCAAAAAACCAACGCGCCCACCGCATATTCCGCCGGGCGCTATGTGAAGCCGTGGGGCTTAAGCCCGAAGCTCTTGCAGGGGCGGCAGTCTGAGCGCCCCTGCCATCACGTGCAAAGGGCGCACATGCCCGCAGATGCGCCCTTCGCGCTCAATGTCGCGTCATCTGCGGGCGTGCAAATTGCCATGTCTATCTTGCCTCGGCCTTGAACTCGCTGGGCGTAACGCCGCAGATGCGCTTGAACGCAGCGCGGAACACCGTGACCGAGTTATACCCCACCTTGCCGGCAGTGGCATCCACCGATTCGCCCTCCGAGAGCAGTTCACAGGCATGCGATATGCGCACGCGCTCCAGGTACTCCGAATACGACTCACCCTTCTGCGCCTTGAATATGCGCGAGAAGTAGGTTTCGCTCAGGCCAAACTTCTCGGCCACATAGGCCAGACTCAACTGCTTGTCGGCATAGTTGGCGCACAGGAATTCGCACACCGGCTCTATCGAGCGGCCTCCCGACGCACCATGGCGCTGCTTCTCTATCTGCTCAGAGGCGCGCATGCACCATGCGTAGAAGTCCTCAAGCGGCGAGGATGAGCTTATCGCGCTCTCAGGATCGACGTTTACGGCATCCTTCTCCCCTTCCGCAGGCGTGAACTGTGCCTCGCGCTGCGCACGCGCACATGTCATGCGAAATGCCGACGTGAGCATCCTGACTGCCACGCGGTCGCTGCGCACTATGTCGCGGTTCTGCTCTATGAGCTTGTCCAGCATGGCCTTCAGCTCGCCCGGCGTGCCGGCCTTTATGGCGCGTATGACCCGCTCCTCTACCTTGACTGAGTAGTGTATGCCGATAGAGCGCAGCTCCATGCCGGCATCTATCCAATCCACCGCGCCCGGCTCGGCATCCCAGCGATTTATGCGCAGGTCGGCGCGCTGATAGCGCTGGCTCAGCGTGTGCTGTCCATCGGGCGGGCAGACTGATATTATGGGAAGCGGGCAGCCTGCCTCGTCCATGGCGGCGTTTAGCCTGAGTATCACCTCGCTCAGGCCCTCCCTGTCGCCGCCCTGATAGTAAACAAGCGCATAGCGCTCCTCATCCAGCCACGCGCCCGCCGCCTCATCCGAAGCTATGCGCGCCATATGCTCGCCCAGCACCAGCCGCGCCAGCTCCTCGGCGCTGTGGCCGTCGGGCAGCGCGCCCGTCTCGATGCGCATAAGCGCTATCGCCGACTGCTCCTCGGGATAGCGCAGCTGGGCGCGCGCAAAGGCATCGCGCAGCATGCTTTCTGGCATATCGCCGCGCAGCCGCGAGGCCAGCAACTGGCGGCGCAGCATGCGGCTCTGCATGTTAAGGCGTGAACTGGCGCTCTGATACTCCTGCTTCATCAGGGTTATCATCTTGCGCAGATAGCCAAACTCGTCCGCCGCCACCGAAGCATCATCCGCGCCGTCGCCTACCAGCTCTATAAGCCCGCGCACCGGACGCACCGTGCGCCGCGCAAACAGCACCGCAACAACCGCTATTAGCAGCAGTTCCACCGCTATCATCACCCACAGATTTACGCGCAGATAGCCTATGCCGCCATACACCAGTTCCGGCTCCAGCGCGGCCACGAAGCGCCAGCCCAATTGGGAGCGGCTGGACACGAGCAGCTTGCTGCCCTGCTGCGTGTCCAGCATGATATCGGATATGTCGCTGCGCATGACAATGCCCGCCGCGCCGCCGCGTATCTCATCGGTCACTTCGCCCAGTGCCGCCAGCTCATTGCCCAGCGAGTCGTATATCAGCACGCAGCCGCCATATGCGTCAAACATGCTGCTTAGCGAATCCTCCAGCTCGTTAAGCGATACGCTGACTATCAGCCTGCCCCTTTGCTGACCGGATGGCACTTGCCTCGTGAACAGTATGGCGTTCTGGTTCACGGTATCGCTGTTTCCCGCGCCCGTGCGCATCATTGTGTCGCGCGCCGGCAGATAGCGCGCATAGCTTGCATCGCCAAGCACGCGCGCAGACCATGTGGACATGTCCATGTCGCCATATTGGAAGAACTTTCCATAAAACCTGTCCAGGCTCATGAACATGCGCGAAGAAGTTATTATCGTACCCGACCTTGGCGAATATAGCATTATATCCAGCAGGTCATCGTTGCTCATCTTATAATAGGAAATTGCATCGAACGCGTCGCACATTGCGCTGTATGCCGCCGCATCCTCGGTCATGGGCGCGCTGTTCACCATGCGCTTTATGGAGCGGTCAGCGGCCAGCGCCATAGTGTCCAACTCTATCTCCGAAAACATATCGTCTATCGATGTGGAAGCGCGCTCAAGCATTACTCCCGTCAAGCGTCGCGTCTGCTCCTGCGCGCTCTGCGCTGCCTGATGATAAGCGACAAGCCCCATTATAACAGGTATTGCACATATAGCAAGATATGTAGCTATTATGCGCGCAAACAGTCGATTGGTCACTTACTGCGCCTCCGTATGTTTGTTGTCATGGTATGTATTATATCATCTTCGGGCGAAAGTGTAAACCGAAACGTTGCCACTTGCCACATTTTTCACAGCATAGCCGCCATGCACGGTAAAAAGCCGCTTGACAAGCGCCTGCCTGCTGATATAATCGCAGACAGGGACACTTGTAAGCGGCCTGCCAGCTCCTTATGCCCCAAGCCCATGAGCGCTTTGGCAAAGGCGTGGGGATACTGCCCAAGCGGGGCGGGAAATTCCGGCGCAAAGGCAGCGATTGCTCGCCGCTCACACCGCTTGGCGATATAAAAGGCCGGACCGGCTTGAGGCTTTACAGGTCCAAATGCCGGGCAGTCCGATTCGCGTATACTAAGCTTTTATCAATATGAACGGAGGTAATACCATGCGTCTTTACGAGAACAAAAATGCAGGCTCCTTTGCCGACGCGCACCTGCTGGGCAACGGGCGGCTGGGCGCTTCGGTATATGGCGGCGTGCCGTTTGAGGAAGTGCTGATAAACGACGACACGCTCTGGAGCGGCAGCGAGAGCTATCGCGTGAACGGCGGCTACTACGATGGACTCATGCGCGCGCGGGCGCTGGCGCTGGCGGGCGACGTAAAGCAGGCAAACGACATAATCAACGACGACATGGAGGGCAACTGGGGTGAGGCATACATGCCGCTGGCCAGCGCACACATATGCGTGGGGCAGGCCAACGACCGCCGCAACATGAAGCTGCGCCGTGTGATGAACCCCGGCGAATGTGAGCCTGTGAGCGACTATTCGCGCGTGCTCGATCTCGACAGCGCGGTTGAGACCATATCGTACCTGCGCGCGGGCGTGCGCTACACGCGCGAGTACTTTGTGTCGCACAGCGATCAGCTGATATACGCGCGCTTCCGCGCCGAGGGCGGCGCGCTGGAATTGGCGCTGAGCATGGATTCCAAGCTCAAGCACGCCGTGCGCGTGGACGAGAGCGGCGTGACCTTGCGCGGCATAGCGCCCGACCACGCCGAGCCCAACTACACCCCCATGCAGCCGCCCATAGTCTATCTGGACGAGGAGAGATCCGACGCGCTGCGCTTTGCCGCGCGCGCAAGGGTCATGTCCACCGACGGCGAGGTCAGCCGCGACCGCAGCCGCATATATGTAAGCGGCGCTACATATGCCGTCATCGCCATGGCCGCAGGCACCAACTACGCGGGCTATCAGGCGGCGCGCGACCGCGATGTGGAGTGCGTAGTTGATCGTCTGGAAGCGCAGCTGTGCGCCGCGCACGACTGGGATGCGGCGCTTAGCGCGCACATGGCCGACTATCTGGCGCTGTACGGCAGGGTGAGCATCGATCTGGGCGAGGAGCTTACCGGCGCACTGCCCACCACCCAGCGCTGCCATATGAACGGCAACGGCGTGTTCGATCCATCCGTGGGCGCGCTGGCGGCACAGTACGCGCGCTATCTGCTGATAAGCGGCTCGCGTCCCGGCACTCAGGCCGAGAACCTTCAGGGCATATGGAACGACAGCGTGCAGCCGCCGTGGTCGAGCAACTACACCACCAACATAAACGTGGAGATGAACTACTGGCCGGCAGAGGTGTTCGCGCTCAGCGAATGCCACGAGCCGATGTTCGACCTGATCCGCGAGACGGCGCAGAGCGGCAGGCGCACCGCGCGCGACTACTATCATCTGGACGGCTGGGTGGCGCACCACAATATCGACCTGTGGCGCATGACCGTGCCGGCCTGCGAGGATGCATCCTGGTTCTTCTGGCCGTTCGGCGGCGCGTGGATGTGCCAGCACCTGTGGACGCATTACGAATACACCCACGACGACAAGTTCCTGCGCGAGGTCGCATACCCGGTGCTGCGCGAGGCGGCGCGCTTCATGCTGGGATATCTGTGCAAGGACGGCGACAGGCTGACCATCGCGCCCTCTACCTCGCCCGAAAACAAGCACATAGTGCCAGGCGGGCGCAGCTATCGCGATCTGGTGTCCAGCGTCGATCCTGAAAATCGCTTCTCGGCCGACCTAAGCGAGATATCGGCGATAACCAAGGGTTCGTGCATGGACATGGCGCTGATACGCGAGCTGTTTGGCAATGTGCTGATGAGCGTCAAGGCGCTGGGGCTGGATGAGGACGATATGTGCCGTGACATGCGCGCGGCGATAGACCGCCTTGAGCCGTTCAAGATAGGCAAGCTGGGCGCGCTTCAGGAGTGGCATGAGGATTATGAGGAATGCACGCCCGGCATGGGCCATGTGTCGCATCTGTACAGCGTATACCCCGCCTCGGTGATAAACGAGCGCGACTTTCCCGCCGAGTACCGTGCGGCCTATGTATCGCTGCAGCGGCGCGCGGCGCATGGCGGCATGACGGCGGGCTGGCCGGGCTCGTGGGCGCTGTGTCTGGCGGCGCGCTTCCACGACAGAGTGCTATGCACGCGGCTGCTGGGTTCCGTCACGCCGCACTTCACCGCTAACATGCTCACGCAGGGCATGGTGCAGATAGACTCAATATTCGGCTACGCCGCAGGCATCGCCGAGATGCTGATACAGAGCCACAACGGCTACATAGAGCTGCTCCCCACCCCGGCCTACGGCTGGGTAAACGGCAGCTTCACCGGTTTGCGTGCGCGCGGCGGCTTCGAGTGCGACCTCAAGTGGCAGGCCGACGCGCCCCGCTGCGGCAGCATAAAGTCGCATCTGGGCGGCGCATGCGCAGTCAAGGCGGAGGGGCTAAAGGGCGTGCGCCTGCCCGGCGGCGAGACTGTGCTGCCCGGCGCGGATGGCATAGTGCGGTTTGACAGCAATGCCGGGGAGCGGTATGAGGTTGTGTTTTGAGGGGTGCATGAAGGAATCCCGCAAATTATGCCGAATGTGTTGAATCATCCTCTCCCTGATAAAGCCGAATATGTTTGAAAAAAGCGGCGCGTACTTTTGCAGTCACATGCAATGCACGCGCCGTCTCCTTATGTGAGCATGTGATGCGCAAGTGTATCAGGCAAATCGCGCCGCCTTATCGCGCATGCGCCGTGCAGCAGTTATTGTGCGCATGTGATATGCGCAGCCGTATAGCACATGCGCGGTTCTGTCCTCTGCATTTCCCCCTTACCCCGTTTGACAGCCACCACTGCATGTGCTATACTGACTTGGGATGCGCAGGATGCGCGCATAAGCGATATGACAATGAGTCTGGAAATGAGCGCGAATATGATAAAGCTTATCAACATGACCACCGATCCCTGCGATCTGGAGCGCTTTGCGGGCGCGGACGATCTGCGGGCGTTCGTGCGCGGACACGGCATGGACGGGCTGGAGATAATGCCCATAGGCGGCGACTCGCTGGGCTGGATACCGCGCGACATGGCGATGGGCATACACCTGAGCTACGTCAACAGCTGGTACGATGCATACATGGGCGACGAACGCGCGGTATGCGCCGAATACGGCAGTCCGGCCGAGGCCGAGCGCATCATGGGCGGCGCGGCGCGCGACATGGCCGGGCGGCTGCGCGCACAGCTTGACTTTTGCAAGAGCGTGGGCGCGCGGTACGTCGTGTATCACATGGGCAATATAACGCTCTGCGAGACGCTCAGCTGCCGCTTTGAACACGACCATGCGCGCGTAATCGATGCCGCGCTTGATATAGTCAACGCCGCGATGCAAGGTGGCGACTATGACTTCTGGTTTCTGATGGAAAATCTCTGGGGGCCGGGCTTTACATTCACCCGCCCCGACATCACAAGCGCCATGCTGGGCGGCGTGGACTACCCGCGCAAGGGCATAATGCTGGACGTGGGGCATCTCATGCACGCGGACATGCACATAGACACCGCCGCGCAGGGCATAGCGTGGGTGCATCGCTGGCTGGATGCACACGGCGAGCTGTGCCGAAGCATACGCGGCGTGCATCTGCACTGCGGGGCAAGCGGCGCGTTCCTGCGCGAATTGTCCGCCAGTCCTCCGCAGCCTCAGGGAACGTACTTTGAGCGGCTGTGCGCCGTGTACGAGAGCGTGCTAAGGCTCGACCCGCACGTGCCGCTGCTGGACGCGGGCGCGCGGGAGCTGATTGAGCGCATCGCGCCGGAGTTCCTCACATATGAGTTCATCACCCGCGACCGCGCACAGCACAGCGAGTACATCCGCGCGCAAAACGCCGCGCTGGGATATGCGCTGTGATGCGGCGTTGATGGGTATTCGCTTGCGGACAATGTGCATGGCTATTGACATGCTTGAAACAGCGCAAGCAGACAAATTCAGCTCGCGGATAATGTGCATAACCATGTTGGCATGCTTGAAACCACGTAGCGTGGACATGCGCGTTCGGTTTGCAAACGATGTGTATGACCATTGACATGCGTGAAACAGCGCAAGCAAGTTCAGCTCGCCGCCAATGTGCATAACCGCATCGATATACACAAAGCAATGCTGAATTGCGCTGGCAATCCGCATATGCCGCACATAACCGCGCCCAGACCTTCGCCATCATGCGCACGCTTGCCTGCTGCGGATTTCTTCTATTATATATAGCGTACCCTTGACCGCCTAAAGGCGATCTGGAGCATACATACACAGGAGGGATAATAACATGAAGTTCTCCATATTCACCGTAATGGCACCCGCGTGGTCGCCTGAAGAAGTCGTGCTAAAGCTCAAGGAAAACGGCTATGACGGCGTCGAGTGGCGCGTGAACGCTGCGCCCAAGGCCGCGCCCGAGACCATGCCGCCGCGCGACCAGCTGTTCTGGTCGTACAACCGCTGCACGCTGGATATAGACAACATCGCCGCCGACGCCGCCCGCGCCGCCAAGCTCTGCGATGACAACGGGCTGGAGAAGCTGTCGCTGGCTTCCTACCTGATGCCGCGCGAGCTGGACAAGATAGAGGCGCTGCTCGCCGCCGCCTCAGACAACGGCTTTAAGATGATTCGCCTGTTCCCCGACAGCTACAAGGGCGATGTACCCTACCGCGAGCTGTTCTCCGACGTGCGCTCCAGCCTGTTCTCGGTGGAGCGCCTGTGCCGCAAGTACGGCGTGCAGGCCAACCTTGAGATACACATGAACACCATAATGCCCAGCGCCAGCGCCGCCTATCGCCTGATAGAGGGCATGGATCCCGACCTGATAGGCGTAGTATTCGACGCGGGCAACATGGTCTACGAGGGCTTTGAGAACTACCAGTTCGGCATGGAGCTGCTCGACCGCCATGTGCATCACGTACACATAAAGGACTCCACCTGGTCGCCCAACAAGGAGGGCAAGCTCGCCCCCGGCTTTGCCGAGATAGGCAAGGGCGTGGTCGATTATGACAAGCTGTTCGCCGCGCTGCGCAAGATAGGCTATGACGGGTATCTGTCGTTTGAGGACTTCTCCGTGGCCAAAGAGGACGATGACAAGCTGCGCGACAACCTCGCCTTCATAAAGGGCAAGCTGGGCTAAGCGCGGCGTTTCATCGGCAGCATGAACTGATATTGCGATATGCAAAGGCTCGCTTTCCGCATTGGGAGAGCGAGCCTAAGTTTATCAAAGCGTCTTTTAGACAAGCTTATGGACGATGCAGAACCTCCCCCGCCACTCATACATTCTCAGTTTTAACTGAAATCCTAAAGATTTCCGGGCTTTGAAACTGCAAGGCAGATATTTAGGCTCCTGGAAATGGGATTTCCCTGCGAAAAAAATCCTAAGCGACCACCACACATGTCGCCGGGCGCGATTGAATTCGAGAGGGCCGTGAGGCCCGCCTAGCTCTCTGGGGGTTTTGACAGGCTGAAGGCTCGCTTTCCGCGTCCGGAGAGCGAGCCTTTATTGCTGCACAGTATAATTCGACCCTCCGGCGGGACTGGCGTGTTCCGATGGAGTGTCGCTATATGCGGTATTTTAGCTGGCGGCGATGTTGGCATCGCGCTCGGCGGCCACGCTGGTCATGGTGGCGTGCTTGCCGTACACCGACTCGAAGTCGGTCGTGAAGGCATCCACCGCGCCGCCTATGCTGGCCATGCCCAGAGCGGAAGTTATCAACTCGGGCGCCACGGTCACGCTCTGCGCGCCGTTTTCATATGCCGAGGTCACCTGACACACGTTCTTGAAGCTCGCGCCCAGCACCTTGGCGTCGCTGCCGCAGTTGTCTATGAAGCTGCGCAGTTCGCGTATCACCTGATTGGGGTCTACGCAGTTGTTCTCCATGCGGTTGTAGTACACGGCCACGTACTTAGCGCCCGCCAGCACTGCCAGTATGCCCTGCATGGTCGAATACACCGCCGTCGCAGTCACGTTCACACCCTCGGCAGCGAGCTGCTTTATCGCGGGCAGACCGGCTTCGCTCACCGGCACCTTGATATACGTCTCGCGCCCCAGCACGGACAGTATAGTGTGCGCGTCCTCCAGTATGCCGCGGGTGGTTGTGGCTACGACCTGCACATGCAGGCTGCGTTCCGTGCCGCACAGCGCCTTCATCTTGTTGAGATGCTCATACAGCTCCACCTTGCCCGCCTTCTTAAGTATGCTCGGATTGCTGGTAACGCCGCAGACAGGCCATGCCGCCAGTCCGCTCTTAAGACTCGTAAGATCCGCCGTATCCAGCATCAATTCATACATAATTATCCTCCTGCCGCGCCTTCCCGCGCGCTCTTTGCAACTTTTCAGCGGGACTATACTGTCCCGCCGGGGCGTTTATCGCAATGCCCGCCTGACATTATAGTCCCATCACTTTAAAAAGTCAACCGCGCGACGCGCTCTTATTGCTAATTGTATGCAAGGATAATGTTTGCATTTTTGCGGATGTATTAACGCAAACGGCGATTTGCGCAGTCGTTAGTTAACACTGGCTGTATCTGGGCGGGCGAAGTTTTGAATATGCGCGCATACCGGCTGGCACTTTATATTCAGACATAACACCTCCTGAAAGGTGTGTCCGACCGCCGTATTAATCTTCCCTATTGCCCAGCACATATCCCCGCATGGACAACGGTATGCTCAATATATATGCCACAAATCCCAATATACCAAATATTGTGAATACCTCTGATGAAAATGCAAAGTCAATCTTATTCGTATCGATTAGATGATTAATTGCGCCCAAAATCATGACCACTGCCAGCATGAATACTATCATTGCTCTGCGGGCACTCTCTGTGCCGAAGCGGAAGGATATCGGCACAGTTATGGATTGCATGACTAAACTCGCCCAAACTGCACCCAGCATGCTCATGCATGTTTCAGCAAAGCTGGCATCTTTGTTTATCGCACTTATTATCGGGAATGTGATTATCTTTATACTCAAAGTCAAAACCATGAATATGATACCTATTGCATACTTGCTCATTACCAGCTGCCGCACAGTGTAAGGCATGCTGGCAGCCAGCGTATCCCAACCACAGCGTTCATCATATGCCAGAGACATAAGTGGCAGCATGCCTGCAACCGCAATCGATACCGTGGTTGAAGTATCTCCAGGAATCAGCGTCACTATCGCAATTATCACAAAATACGTGCGCATATTGCGAGCCATCGTATATAAGTCCTTTAGTATCAGTCCGCGCATGATTCACTCCCCCTTTGCCATGTAGACCATTATGTCCTCTATGCCCGCCCGCTCAAGCGGCGATATGCCCTGCGCCCTGTCGCGCAGCAGCAGCGCTTCCACGCCATAGCCATTGTCGCGCTTGCCCACCACCGCATCGGGCGGCACTTGCCCGAACTCGGCGCGCGTGCAGCGCAGTATGGCATAGCGCTCGTTCAGCTCGTCTACGGACAGGCAGAAGCGCAGCTTGCCCTTGTGCAGGAAGGCTATGTAGTCGCATATCTTCTCAAGGTCGCTGACTATGTGCGAGGATATCAGCACGGAATTGTCGCCATTGCGCGTGAAGTCGCGGAATATGTCCAGTATCTCGTCGCGCACCATGGGATCAAGCCCGCCGGTGGCCTCGTCCAGCAGCAACAGCCTTGGCTCATGCGCCAGCGCCACGGCTATGGCCTGCTTCATGCGCATGCCGCGCGAGTACTCCTTGAACGGCTTGTTGCCAGGCAGATCAAAGCGCCTCAGCAGGTCGAAGTACTCCTGCTCGCGCCAGTTAGCGTAGGTATGCTTCATCACTTTGTTCACCTGACGCGCGGTCAGCACCTCCGGGAAGTACGCTTCGTCAAACACCACGCCCAGCTCGGACTTCAGCTTGCCGAAGTCAGGCGACTCGTTGTCCTGCCCAAGCACCTCTATGCGCCCGGCATCGCGCCGCGCGGAGTTGAGTATCAGGCGCAGGGTCGTGCTCTTGCCCGCGCCGTTTTCGCCCACCAGACCCATTATGCAGCCGTCGGGCAGCTCCAGATGGTCTATCGCCAGTTCAAATCCGTCATATGACTTTCTGAGTCCGTCTATCACTATTGCGCTCATGTCATTCATCCCCCTTGAGCTGCATGCGCAGCATCTCCACAAGCTCCTGCTCCTCCAGCCCGCAGCCCGACGCAAGCTCGGCTATCTCGCCCATCAGCCGCTCTATATGCATCAGCCTGTCCTCGCGTATGCGCGCCAGATTCTTCTCGGCCACAAAGCAGCCCCGCGCCGCCGCCGTGACTATGTAGCCATCGCGCTCCAGCTCGTCATAGGCGCGCTTGGTTGTTATCACGCTTATGCGCAGGTCGCGCGCCAGCGCCCTTATCGACGGCAGCGCCTCGCCGGGCTTCAGCGCCCCCGCTATTATCTGGTCGCGTATCTGGCGGCATATCTGGCTGTACAGCGGCTCGTCGCTGGAATTGCGTATCACTATGTCCATGTCGCCGCCCTCCTTCTGTGCATACACAGTATATACAGCATGCACAGAGTTGTCAATCGTGCCGCTCGGCCTTGCGCGCAGGCGACGCATGAATTGTGCATATCGTCAAGGGACATATAGGCGCGCATAGGACTTACAGGATACCGCTCACAGTATATTTAGCAGATATTATGTCCTATATTCCGCAATGCAATTAGGCAAATATGCTTATAAGTTTATTTTTTGCCGTATGTACCGCCAGCCATTGCGCTCCGATACTTTGTATCATATTCACATGCATTCGTATATCCGGCTGTCTTTATGAATGTGTCAAATATCTTCGCCATACTATTGCCCTGTATTTGCCGCTTTTAGCCGCCATTTTTCAATATAATGACGTGCGTTTAACTCAAGCTACACGTCTTTTTGTCGAATAGCGCTTGTTTGGCGGTAGGGTCATTGATATAATGTGGCATAAAAGCGGTGCTTTAATTCGGCACGGGAGGCCGGAAAGTGCGAGGTATATGTGCATGATCTGCGGCCGTCTTAGCTTTTAGTTACAGACGGCCGCTTTTTATGCGCGCAGCGCCGCCCTTTAATACTAAGGAGGGTCTGCTATGACTGCTACTACTGCCAATGGCAAAACGCAATCTCAGGTCGAACACGTCGATCTGGACTATTCTCTTGAGCCTGTACCCAAGACGGCGCGCAAGGGCTTTCTGGCGATGTTCTTCATAATGCTGGGCTTTACGTTCTTCTCCGCGAGCATGTGGACGGGCGTTGAGCTGGCGCAGGGTCTGGATCTTGGCGGCTTTATGGGCGCTGTGATGATAGGCGGCGTGATACTGGCGGCGTACACCGGCGTGCTGGGCTACATAGGCTGCGATACCGGCCTGTCCTTTGACCTGCTGGCACACAAGTCCTTCGGCAAATACGGCTCTTACCTGCCCTCCGCCATGATAAGCTTCACCCAGATAGGCTGGTTCGGAGTGGGCGTGGCGATGTTTGCCATACCCGCTGCGGCCGAACTCAACCGCATGATGGGTACGGATTATCAGTGGCTGACGTATGCGCTGGTGGCGCTTGCGGGCCTGTGCATGACCGGCTCCGCCTACTTCGGCATAAAGGCGCTGGAGATAGTCAGCTACGTATCCGTGCCTCTTATAGCGCTGCTGGGCTCGTACTCCATGATAAAGGCCATAAACGACGGCGGCAGCCTGAGCGCGATGTTCGCTCAGTCCACCGGAGGTCTCACGCTGTTTTCGGGCGTGGGTCTGGTAATAGGCTCGTTCGTCAGCGGCGGCACGGCAACGCCCAACTTCGTGCGCTTTGCTAAGAACAACAAGGTCGCGGTCATAACTACCGTGATAGCCTTCTTCCTGGGCAACACGCTGATGTTCATGTTCGGCGGCACGGCGGGCGCGTTCGCCAACGGCTCCAACGACATATTCTTCGTCATGATAGCTCAGGGTCTGACCATACCCGCGTTCCTAGTGCTGGGCGCCAACATATGGACCACCAACGACAACGCGCTATACACCGGCGCGCTGGGCCTTTCCAACATAACCAAGGTGCGCAAGCGCCCCATGGTGCTGGTCTCGGGCGTGATAGGCACTGTGACCGCCGTGTGGCTGTACAACAACTTCTGCGACTGGCTGACCATACTCAACGCCACGTTGCCGCCCGTGGGCGCGATAATCGCGCTGGACTACTTCCTCGACCGCGCCAAGTACCGCGACGGCTCCACCGCCAACGAGCGCAATGTCAACTGGGCGGCTATAGTGGGCGTGATAGCGGGCGCCGTGGTGGGCAACCTCGTAACCTGGGGCATAGGTTCGATAAACGCCATGGTCGTGGCCTGCGCATGCTACATAGCCGGGCGCGGCGTGGACAAGGCGCTCAGGAAGTCCTGATTAAAGTTGTCTGTCTGACAGCTGAAAGGATGATATAAATGCTGATAAAGAATCTTTTCATAGAGAATTCGCGCGTGCTTTCCGATATACGCATAGAGGACGGCAAGTTCGCCGAGATAGGCGCAGGCCTCGCCGCGCGCGAGGGCGAGGAAGCAGTGGACATGGGCGGCAAGCTGGCGCTGCCCCCGTTCATAGAGTCGCATGTGCATCTGGACACCTGCCTGACCGCCGGTCAGCCGGTGTGGAACATGTCCGGCACGCTGTTTGAGGGCATAGAGTGCTGGGCCAAGCGCAAGGAGACGCTCAGCAAGGCCGATGTGCGCGAGCGCGTGGAGCGTGCGCTGCGCATGCAGGCCGCGCACGGCGTGCAGTACGTGCGCACCCACGTGGACGTGACCGACCCAAAGCTTACCGCCATGGAAGCGCTGCTGGAGCTGCGCGAGGAGTACGCCGGCCGCATGACCATACAGGTGGTCGCCTTCCCGCAGGAGGGCATACTCAGCTATCCCAACGGCAAGCAGCTGCTCGAGGACGCGGTCAAGATGGGCGCGGATGCCGTGGGCGCGATACCGCACTTTGAGTTCACCCGCGAGTACTCGGTTGAGTCGCTCAACTACGCCTGCGAGCTGGCGGCAAAGTACGGCCGCCTCATGGACGTACACTGCGACGAGATAGACGACGAGGCTTCCCGCGGTCTGGAGACGCTGGCCTGCCGCGCGCTGGAACTGGGGCTGCGCGACCGCGTGACCGCCAGCCACACCACCGCCATGCACTCCTACAACAATGCATACGTGGTGCGCCTGATGCGCCTGCTCAAGATGAGCGGCATAAACTTCGTCGCCAACCCGCTGGTAAACACCCATCTTCAGGGGCGCATGGACACCTACCCCAAGCGCCGCGGCATAACCCGCGTCAAGGAGCTGACTGCCGAGGGCATAAACGTGTCCTTCGGCACCGACGACATATTCGATCCGTGGTATCCCATGGGCGCGGGCAGCATGCGCGACGTGGTGTTCATGGGTCTGCACGTGTGCCAGATGATGGGCTATGAGGACATACTGAACTCGTATCGCTTCATATGCAACAACGCCGCGCGCACGCTGCATCTGGGCGACAGCTACGGCATAAAGCCCGGCAACGAGGCCAACTTCGTCATACTGGATGCGCCCGACTGGTATGAGGCGCTGAGCCGCAACTCCGCCGTGCTGCGCTCCTATCGCAGCGGCAAGCTGCTGGCCAGCACCGAGCCTGAGCGCGTAAACGTGGCGCTGTAAGGCATGCGCCGCTTAGCGCCGGAGCGGCTTAGGCTGCGCTGCTAATTGCGCCTGTCCTGCGGGCCGCTCCGCGCGATAACTGCATCTAGTTTACGGCCAAAGCATCCGGCTTCCCGCATCGGGAGCCGGATGCTTTGGCTATTCACGGAAAGTTTTTGGACATGTGATGGCAACAATTCAGCTGGAATCTTCATGCCTGCAAGCGCATATGCCCCCTCAACCGCCGTTCCTCTCATGGCAGAGCCATATCCCCCAGCGAGCCGCAAGCAGCCCGTTCTTTGCGCCATGGCAGCGCGCGTGATGAGCGCATACCGCTTTGAGCAGCGCTTTATGCATGCCTTAGCCCGGCAGACTTTGTACCCGCTTTGCCCGGCGCAGCGCACCGCAAGCTCACTGTGCATTACGCATGCAGCGCGCCGCGCAGTATGTCAAAGAACCCGTCCACGCCGGCATCTCGCACTATCTCCACGTTGCCGCGCGTATCGGGAGTGAAGCTCGTTTTGCCCATATCATCGACCGAACACGTCTCCACACTGACATTACCGCGCTCGTATGAGCATACCTCCGGGTGCAGCGTCATAACTGCCGCCAGCGGGTCGTGCAGCGTCAGCTTGCCGGATGCATTCAGCCATTCCCCGCCAAAGTCCAGCACGGCGCGCAGCATATCTCCGCGCGCACCCCTGCTCGTGAGCAGCGAATGCGCCTCGGCCGCAGGCAGCGTGAGGCGCTCCGTCACCTCAAGCGGCACGGCGCGGTTAATGGGCGTGCGCGCCGCGAACACATGTGCCGAGGCCAGGGGATCGGCCCATGCGTTCCAATTGTACCACGGTTCGGGCAGCTTGTCCGCGCCGAAGTAACCGTTCATAGAGTATATGCCGCCTATCAGCTCGGCGGCCTGCGGGTATCGCGTAAGCAGTTCGGCAACGTTGGTCATGCAGCCTATCGCGATCAGCGCAACCTCGTGCGGGTAGCGCGCTATCGTGCGCATCATGAACTCCGCCGAGTCGCCGCTGGCAAAGCAGCTGTGCGGCCAGCGGACAAGCGCCGGTGCGCCCTCGGGCGTGGGGTACATGGGTATTCGCTGCATGGGCAGATCGCGCCCGGCGACTATCGGCACGCTGCGCCCGGCGGCGCGGCATATCGCATCGGCTATCGAGGCGCGCACGCATGCCTCGCCGCACACGGTGGTCACGCCCAGCAGCTCGCAATCTGGTTCGCTCAGCAGATACGCAAGGCATATCGCGTCGTCTATGTCCCCTCCTATGTCGGTGTCCAGCAGTATCTTCACGCGCTTCTCCTCTCACTCGCCGAATGCCGCGCGAAACAGCTCATCCTGCTCGGGCAGATGCACGACATAGCCCACGGGTATGCTGCCGCCCGTGGCCTCTATCACGCATCGCGCACCCTGTTCGCCGAACGCGCCGCACAGTTCGATGCAGCCCACGCCCTCGCGCTTAAGCCGCGCCGCCTGCTCACAGGCAGCGTCTATGTCGGGTACGCCTATCATCTGCACTTCGCCCTCGCGCATGGTAGTGCGGTCGCGCTCTGCATCAAAGTTCCCCATTATCAAAAATGCAAACTTCACTTATATCACCCTCCGATTGAGTTATGCCCATGCCGCATCCCGGGCTGACAGCCGCGTTTCCACCGGCACATAATGTGCGGCATGCTCGCATGTTCAGTATATAGCGCGTGGGGCGGTGTGTCAATGCGTGAGTTGGCAGGGGCATTGACTGCGGCATGGTGCCTATCGCCATGCACATGCGCAAGTTCCCTGCACGGCATGCCGATTGTGCGTCATATCGCAGCCAACGCGCGAACTGCGCAAGCAAGTTCCCCGCGCGGCATGCCGATTGTGCGTCATATCACAGCCAACGCGCGAACTGCGCAAGCAAGTTCCCCGCGCGGCATGCCGATTGTGCGTCGTATCGCAGCCAACGCGCGAACTGCGCAAGCAAGTTCCCTGCGCGGGATGCCGATTGTGCGTCGTATCGCAACCAACGCGCGAACTGCGCAAGCAAGTTCCCTGCGCGGGATGCCGATTGTGCGTCGTATCGCAACCAACGCGCGAACTGCGCAAGCAAGTTCCCCGCGCGGCATGCCGATTGTGCGTCGTATCGCAGCCAACGCGCGAACTGCGCAAGCAAGTTCCCTGCGCGGCATGCCGATTGTACATGCTTACATAGGCATGGCGACGCTTTTTTGCGCAAGCTTCGGCAGGATATCCCCTGCGTCATGTAGAAATAACGTAGGTGAAGGCTTTGCGGTTTTCGATATTCGGAGGTGCTTATGATGAAACGTGTATGCATAATCACCGGAGCAGCGGGCCATCTTGCCCACACGACTATCGCCCGGCTGCGCGAACTAAACATGCCCATGCGCGGCCTGATAATGCCCGGCGAACAGGGTACGGACGACGACATGATAAGGTACTACCAGGGAGACGTGACTCAGCCCGAGACGCTTGAGCCGCTGTTTGAGGGGCTGGACGGCGCGGAAGTCACCGTGCTGCACATGGCGGCCATAATCAGCATACAGCGCAAGATATCGCCACGGATATACGACGTAAACGTAAACGGCACAAAGCACGTAATAGCCGCATGCGAGCGGCATGGCGTTCACAGGCTCATATACGTAAGCTCGGTACACGCCCTGCCCATACCCGACCGCACTTCGACCATGCGCGAGATAGACAGGTTCGCTCCCGAGAGCGTGGACGGCGCTTATGCCGTGACCAAGGCCGAGGCCGCTCAAGCCGTGCTGGACGCAAGCAGGCTCGGGCTGAACGCGCTGGTACTTCAGCCCTCCGGCATAGTCGGCCCGGGCGACACCGGCCACAACCACATAAACCAGCTGGTCAGCATGTATCTGCGCCACAGGCTGCCCTTTGGCGTGCGCGGCGGATACGACTTCGTGGACGTGCGCGACGTCGTCGAGGGCATAGTCGCGGCCATGGACAAGGGGCGCGCCGGGCAATGCTATCTGCTCACCAACCGCTTCTTCAGCATATCGGAGCTAATAGAATACATGCGCATGGCCACCGGGCGCGCCTGCCGCAAGCCCTGCGTGCCTCAATGGGCCGCGCGCGCCGCCGTGCCGTTCATAGAGGGGTATGCGTGCATAGCGCACAAGCGCCCCATATTCACGCGGTATTCGCTGTACGTGCTAGGCTCCAACGGCCATTTTTCGCACGACAAGGCCACCAAGGAGCTGGACTATCACCCGCGCGACATGAAGCTTACCATAGCCGACACCGTTGCCTACATGCGCAAGCAGCTGGAACACGGCGCGTGATGGGCGCGGCATGACGCTCGCATGGACATGCTATGATGGGAATGACGTTGGCGCACACGATCAGGCTGGATTCAGCGGAGCGAGATGCTCATATCTTCATGGGCATGTCGCAATATCGAATGCGTAATGCACGGTAGCACACGGTCAGGCTGGATTCAGTGCGGCGTCCGGCTTCCGGTTCTGCGGTCGCATCGCGATGCCGCGCACGGAACGCGCGCCGATGCGCCATATGCATCCGCACGTGCGGACCATACCCGGCGCGGCGTATGCCCGCCCACCATTGCATATAACACATATGCCGGCCCATCTGCGCATGCTGACCGCCAAAAACACAAGCCCGCTCGTGCGGCGCAGGCTCATGCCCTGCGTCGCCCAAGCGGGCGCATGTTCATCCGCGTTCAGGCGCTATTCAGTCTATCTCAGCCGGCGCGCACTCCACGCGCAGAGCGGCGCTCCCCGCTTCATCCATGGCGAGCGTCAGGCTCAATTTCAGCACGGGCAGTGCTCCGTCCGCGCTGGGCAGGCTCCACTCGGCGCGCACATCGTCACCCGCCTGCACGCCGGACAGCGCGCGCATGAACGGCTCAGTGCTTGCGTCCTGATCGCCGTACTCCTGCGCTATCTGCATGTACATGGCGCGCGCGTCATCGGCCGATGCGCCCTGCGCCTCGTGCGCTATGCCCATCAGCGCGCCGCCTTCGGAGAATAGCATCGCGCGCTCGTATTTCACGCCCAGCATGTCAATGGCTTCAAGCGGCACATCGCCCTCGGCCTGTCCGGGCAGCTCCAGCGCCGCGCACACGTCAGCGCGCGGCTGTCCCATAATATTGATATACGGCGCAAGCGCGTCGCCCAGCACGTACTCCACTCCGGGCATTATGCTTATCGCCAGCTTCACATTAACCACGGCATCCTCAGCATATATCTCGCAGGTAAAATGCTCAGGGCGCGCAAAGTACCAATACTCATGCACGGCATCCTTGCCGACTGCCGCACTCTCATATGTATCGGGCGCGCCGTACTCGGCCTTAGCCATCTCGACAAGGCCATTTGCAAGCACGGTGGCTTCGTCCGCACTCGCCGCTGTGCGCGACAGATGCACGCCATAGAGCGCATCGCCATCGTATAGCAGCTGGGCATCGTAGGCATTGCCCGCCAGCTCATATTCCGCGCCGCCCTCGCCCAGCGCGGCATTAACTTCATCCTGTCCCTGTCCTATCAGCGGCACATAGCGCGCCGCCAGCGCGGTAAACTCGCCGCCCGTCTGCGGTTCGGCATGGGATACGACCGCCACTATCAGCAGCAATACCGCAAGCATAATCGACGCTCTGCGCTTCATATCATCACTCCTCCCGATACTATACCGGCAGCGCCATGTCTGCCATATGTGCGTCAGCTTCGCCTGCCATGTTTAAACCGGCCAACGGCGCCACCTCCTTTGCATCAATATCAAGGCCGGAGTCTTTCTCATCGTCCTCCGATATCATTATACCAATCTTTGAACAAACCGTCAATATGTCCATGCAAAGAAACAGTTGCATGTGAGATGCGCATAAATTTCATGCGCAATATTGCACAATGGGGCATGCATCGAGCCATCCGCCCGGCATCAGGCGCATAAAAGTGCCGCGCTCCCGCATATTCGCGAAAGCGCGGCGCAGGTTTCCTATCACAGGAACAGCTCGTTTTCCTTATGGCCGGCGCGCAGCATGGGCTTTATGCGCTCTATGTTTTGCAGCATGGGCGGCGGCAGCACGCGCACGCCCTTGCGGCAGACGCGCAGACAGGCCATGCACATCTCGCACACGCCCACAGCCGTATCCACGCCCTGCTCGGTCACGGTTATCGCGCCTGTAGGACAGACGCGCGCGCACGCACCGCAGCGCACGCAGCCTTCCAGCGAAACGGGCGTGACCGGCATGCCCTTCGAGGCCTTGTACGGCCTGTTGCCCGGCACATCGGGCGCGGCACCGCCCTCGGCGAGCTTGCCCAGCACCTTGCCGGCAAACTCGCGCAGCTGTGCGGCATCGTCCGCATCCGGCCTACCGGCAGCGGCCACGGGGTCCATGGAGTGCTGCGCCACGCATGCCAGCGAAGCCAGCACGCTAAAGATCTGTGCCGCAGCTATGTCGTTTGTCTCCAGCAGCGCGTCCTCGTAGGCGCGGTTGCCGTACACAGCTATGGTTACGGCTGGCAGGCCGTTGCCGGCTAGCCTTGCCAGCTGCTGAGCGGCGGCGCGCGGTATCCTGCCGCCATACACAGGCACGGCTATAACCGCCGCCTCGCCCGTGGGCTGCGCCAGCTCGACATCGCGCCTGCACATGTCGTGCGCCACGATTTCCCCGGCTAGGCCCGCGCAAAACGCCTCGGCGACGCGGCGCGTGCCACCCGTCGGGCTGAAGAAGTACATGTCTATCTTATTTAACATAATTGCATTCCCCCTTTCCATAAATTTCCATGATTCGGCATGCCGCATCCGGACTTGCGCGCGTTTGCTTGCGCGTTCGGGATCAGCGCTTGGAGCGCTGCTGCCCGCGTGGTTGCGTGGGTATTGCGCGGTGCGGCGTGCTTGCGTGTTCTGCTGCTCGCTTGTGTGAGGTGTGATGCGTTCGCGCGATTGATGCGCTTGCTTGTACGCGGTGCGGCGTGCTTGCACATTCCGCGCGCCGCTTGTATGCAATGCGACTGAGTTCACTTAGCTGACGCGCTCATAAGCAATGCGAAGTGCTTGGCTTTCGCGATTGCATTCCTGCATCGTCAAATCGCTCGATGTTGCCGGTGCCTGCGCATTTACCGCGTTCACTCATAAGCAATGCAGCCAAGTTCCCATGATTGCCGCGCTCATCCATACAGGCAAATCGCCTGATGCGCCGTTGCCCGCATGCTTTCCGCGCCCACATATATTTGCGGCATTCACATGTCACACAGCACTGCATGCCGTTTAGTCTGGTATTCGACAAATATCGCGAAGTTCCTGTTTGCGCGCGGCGATTTATGTTGCGGCTGCGAATATATGCCGCCGCACTCAACGCGCCCCGCCAAACCGGCATAAAACAAAACACCGGCATCCTTTCGAATGCCGGTGCAATAAGTGGACCGCCAGGGGCTCGAACCCTGGACACCCTGATTAAGAGTCAGGTGCTCTACCAACTGAGCTAGCGGTCCATTTTGTTTTCGCATTTCGTTTCTCAACTCAGCGCGTCAACGTTGAATATTATAGCACAGTCCCGCGCATCTGTCAATAGGTTTTTTCAACTTTTTTGAAGGTTTTTTTGAACTTTCTCACTTTTTGTGGGCGGCGGGCGCATTTTGGCACATGCGCCCGCCATGCTTGGCCGATATCGGGTCTGTTTCGGGCTGATATCGCGCCCATTCTTCCAGCATTTTCCAAATTACATGCATCTCAGGCACATGCCCGCCCATTGCGCGCGCATGGACAGCTCTGCATTGCCCTACCACAAACAGTTCTGGCTCACATAGTGCCGCCACTCGCCGCCCGGCGGCAAATCAGGCACGCGCAGGTCATGCCCCTTGGCGTTGAGTATGCGCACCTTGGCCTGCAAAAGCTCGGGACACACGAACATGCTGGCCGCCACGACCCCGGCATCGTCGTGCGCGCGTATGGCCTCCAGCGTGTCCTCGTCGCTCATCAGCAGCGAAGCCGCAAAGCAATTCGCCTCCGCTTCCAGCTGTGAGTGCATGTTGGCTATGTCCGAGGCATGGCCGAACTGAAAGCCCGCGCGCCTGACATGCCCCAGCGCCAGATGCCCCAGTTCATGCGCGCACGCACAGCGCCGCGTGTAATAGTCCGAATTGCTGTTCAGCCCTATGACGCGCACGCCCAGTATCACGTTACAAAACCCCAGCAGCGTGGGATACTCCTCCAGATCGACTATGCAGTCCATGCACTCGGCCAGCTCATACGGATCGCTGGTGCGATACTTGCGTCTCAAGCGTTCCGCCACGCGCTCTATGCGCTCAATGCTCTCTCGCTTCATCCTCTCCATCTCCGTCCGCAGCCTGCTCGCGCGCGCGCAGTCTCTGGGCATAGCGCTGGGCATTGCGCTGCTTTACGCGGTCGAATATGCGCGTCATCTGACGGTAGAATGCCTGCTCATCCTCCTCGGAGAGCGTGCCGCCCGCGTACAGCGCCTCGGTAGCCTCCAGTATCTGCGCCGCCTGTTCACGGCCACGCGAGCCGTACTTGCTCTGCGCCTCTATCATGAACAGATCCTGATCGCTGAGCAGGTTGTCGGTCGTTACGTTGAACTCCTCGGCTATGCGCGGATATATGGTCGCGTCCTTGGGGTACATGCGCCCCGACTCATAGTACTGATACGTGCGCAGCGACACGTTGAGCAGTTGAGCCATCTGCGTCTGAGTGAGCTTGCGCGAGTCGCGCAGCCGGCGCAGTTTTTCGCCAAATGTCATATTGATCGCCTCCGTCCGGCGCGCGACACCGCCCGCGCGCTCATATTTGTCCGTTGCTTCGATTATATCATATGCAGTTCATTGCGTCAATAGTCATTGCATGCATTTACATGCGCATGTTATCCGCTGCATTGCCAAATCGCCCGTCAAATTCATGCAATATAATGCGCATCGCATGCGAGATGCATCCCTTACCGCCAACCTATCGCCAAAACGAATAGCGCCCCCTCTGCGCGGGCATAATGCGCAAAAGGAGGCGTATATCCATGTCCATGATAGAATGTCCCCGCTGCCACAGATGCACCGGTTCGCGCCGGCTTGAGCGCTGCCGAAGCTGCGGCGAATACGCATGTGATGAATGCATGCTGGACGGGCTGTGTCCCGAATGCGCGCCAAACGGCGCTCAGCCAGAAGCCGACGTGCTGCTGTGAGCGGCGCGGATGCCGTGTGCGATGAGATAGGCATGCGCATATGTCGCATGCCGCGCATCACGCCGACTTTGCGGCAGCGCGTGGCTCATATGCAGGCGTATCTGCTTGCGTATGCCGCGCGGCTCATTCCCAGGCATGTCGGCTTAGATATGCCGCGCAAATCATGCACAGACATACCGTCCCTGATGCCGCGCAGTTAATGCGCCTAACATCGTTTGCGCGCTGCCATTCAGCACACATGCCGCATTGCAACGAGCTGCGCACAGCGCTTCATCATGCGCAAGCCGCATCACATTCCCGGCGGCGGCGGCGGCGGCGGCACATTGGGATTGAGCGAATTGACGAACTTGACGTACTCGCCCAGAAAGGTCACGTTTACCGTGTCCAGAGGGCCGTTTCTCTGCTTGGCGACGATTATCTCGGCGGCGGTCTTGTCCTCGTACTCGGGGTCGTAATAGCCCTCGCGGTGTATGAACATGACCACGTCGGCATCCTGCTCTATCGCGCCCGAATCGCGCAGGTCGCTCAGCACCGGGCGGTGATTGGCGCGTCCCTGCGGCGCACGGGAGAGCTGGCTGAGCGTGATTATCGGCACGCGCAGCTCCTGCGCCAGACCCTTTATCGAGCGCGATATCTCGGCCACTTCCTCCTGACGCGAGCGGCCGGGATTGCCGCTGCCCGCACTCATCAGGCCTATATAGTCAATCATGACCAAATCAAGGCCATGCTCTATCTGCAAGCGGCGGCAGCGCGAGCGCATCTCGGTCACGGTTATGCCGCTGGTCGCGTCTATGTACAGTTCGGCATTGGACAGCGGCAGCAGCGTATCGCCCAGCCGCTCCAGCTCGTCGTCGTCCAGCGTGCCGTGGCGCAGGTTCTGCATGTTGACCTGCGCTTCGGAGCACATCATGCGCAGCATGAGCTGTTCGGCGGGCATCTCCAGCGAGAACACAGCCACCTTACAGCCGCCGCGTATGGCGGCGTTGGCGGCTATGTTCATGCCCAGCGTAGTCTTACCCATGGACGGGCGCGCGGCGATTAGCACCATCTCGCCCGGATGCAGGCCGGTCAGCAGGTTGTCAAGGTCGGTAAAGCCGGTGGATATGCCGTTTATGGCACCCTTGTTTATAAGAAGCTCCTGTATCTTGGCATACGCCTTGGGAACTTCATCGCGCGCGGACACGAACGCCGCCGCGCCGCGCCGCATGGCTATGTCGTATATCGACTTTTCCGCCAGCTCCAGCACCTCGGGGACTTCCTTTTCGCCCAGATAGCTCTCCTGAGTTATGTTGCCGGAAGCCTCTATCAGCTTGCGCAGGGTGGACTTTTCTTCTATTATCTGTATATAGGCGCGGGCGTTGGCGGTGGAAGGCACGTAACCGGTCAGGTCTATCAGGTAATCCAGCCCGCCTATGCCGTCCAGCTTGCCTGTGCGCGTCAGCTCATTGGACACGGTCACAAGGTCTATGGGCTGCGATTGATTGAACAGCGTGCGCATGGCGGCGAATATCTCGCGGTGCGCGGGGCTGTAAAAGTCCTCGGGCGAAAGCGCTTCATTGGCCAGCAAAAGCGCATTTCTGTCCTGAAGCATAGCGCCCAGCACTGATCTTTCGGCATCCATGCTGTGCGGCGGTATGCGACCCTGTTCCATGCTTTACGCTCGCCTCCCCATCAAAACGCGCCCGTGCGCCATGGTCACAGGACCCAGCGGCGGGCGCGCAGTATATATCGCGCGGAATCTCATAATAAATGGCTAATCAATAGCTCATGAACGGCTAATGAACAGCAACAGCTTGCGGGCGGAATCCAGCCGCCCCATGCGCATTATGCAGGGCATATCGCGCCTGCGATGCTGCGCGGATGCGCCATCAGTCCACTTCGACTATGGCGAACATGCGGGCGGTTATGTTGGGCCCCAGGCGCACGGTCAGCTCGAAGCGGCCAGCCTGCTTTATCGGCTCGCCGGTCTCTATCTTGCGCTTGTCCACCTCTACGCCCAGCTGCTGCTTTATGGCCTCGGCGATGGCCTCGCCGGTTATCGAACCGAACAGGCGGCCATTGGCGCCGGCCTTGGCCTTGAGACGGACTTCCTTGTCCTTCATCTGCTTGGCCAGCTCCAGCGTAGCGGCGCGCTGCTGCGCCTGACGGTGTTCCTCTGCGGACTTGGCGTTCTGTATGGTATTTATGGCATTGGCGCTGGCCTGAACCGCCAGCTTGCGCGGCAGCAGGAAATTGCGGGCGTAACCGTCCGACACCTCCAGCACCTGCTCACGCTTGCCTGTGCCCTTTACATCCTTAAGCAGTATGACCTTCACTTTGGTTCCCTCCTTCTTCGCTGCGGCGCGTGCGCGCGGGCATACGAAGTCAATGTACCCTATATTATACCGCATATCGCGCTAAAACGCAAGAGCGCATTTTGGAGCGTGGCAATATGGCGTGTAAAATGCTGCCTGCACAAGAATGAACCCGGCAGGAAATATTCATCACCAGTTATCATTGGATTTGCAAACCAGCGGCCATTCTTCCAAACGGCACGTACAGCGTCATCGCCGCATTCGCGCATGAAGCTTAGCGCCGCGTGGCATAATAGTCTCAGCACGGCCGCTCATAAAATCCGCGGCCGCCAAAGGAGGCTTACACATGCTGGTGCTGGACAGGATAGCGCTGCTGCTGGGCATAATCGGCGCTGTCAACTGGGGACTGGTGGGCGTGTTCCAGTTTGATCTGGTGGCGTTCATATGCGGTGGTCAGGGCGCGACGATAAGCCGCGTGATATACACTCTGGTGGGACTGGCCGGACTGTGGTGCGTGTCGCTGCTGTTCCGCGAGCGCGACGAGGCGCGCGAGGGCGAGAGCTGACACAGCGCGTAAATGTATCCGCAGGTGTATTGTGCCTGCGGATATATTTGTATGCGCGCGCATCTGCACCAGCCGCGCATACTGCCCGCTCATGCTATCGGCGCGCGGATGCAGGCGCTTACTCCTATAGCAAACGCATTTACGATGCAGCGCTGCCGTTGCCATGCGGACGCAGGTACTTACCAACACAGGTTCTATCCGTCTGACCACAGGAAGCCATCGCCATGCGGACGCAGGCGCTTATGCACTGCACAGCTTACGCATCACGTCCATGCCGCCGCTTTATGCATATCATACGCGCCCTATTGCATCTGCCTTCCCGCATTCCGTATGCGCGCAAGTATCTCAGTATCCGCCGGGCAGAAGTCAAATTCGTCTATCTCATCCACAGTTATCCAGCGAATGTCGTTGTGTTCCAGCTTTTGAGGCATGCCCGCGGCTATGCGCGCATTGAGCAGAGTCAGATGCACCGTCAAATCGGGATACTCATGCGTGACCGCCATGAACTCATCGCCCACGCTCAGCTCCACTGCCAGCTCCTCGCGGCATTCGCGCACGAGCGCCTGCTGCTTTGTCTCGCCCGGCTCGACCTTGCCGCCCACGAATTCCCACATAAGCCCGCGCGCCTTGTGTGCCGGCCGCTGGCATATCATGAATCTGTCGCCCTCCCATATGAGTGCCGCCACTACTTCCGTCATGTCATCGCTCCCCCTTTGGCTCGATAATGTCCGTTTGCTTCCCGCCCATGCGCACGCCGAAGTATGGCTCTGCGTGGGCAATGCACGCCTGCTTCCAGCTAGTTCTGCCTGCGTCATGGTGCTGCACAGGCAATTCCACTGCCTGTCGCGGCCTTTGCAGCCCCGCGCCCTCACTCGTCACACGCAAAAGCAGCGCAGCGCTGTCAAATACAAAAGCAGCGCAGCATCGCCACGCGCAAAAGCAGCGCAGCATCGTCACGCGCAAAAGCAGCGCAGCATCGCCACGCGCAAAAGCGGTGCTGTGCCGTCACACGCAAAAGCGGCGCAGCGCACCCGCCCGGACTCACCGCCCGGACAAAGCGCACATGCGCCGCTCATGTTCATGCTCAGTATGAAAAGTCGTTGCGCGGATCGCGGCTGCGGCGCGTCACGCCGTCGTCGGGCAGGTACTGCACCTCCAGCCGGTCAAAGCCCACGCTCTCAAAGAAGCTGTCCGCCGTGAACGAGGTAAGGCCAAACCGCTCCAGTTCGTCGCGCTGCTTGCTCAGCCACATAGGGCTAGGCACGTCCATGTCCTTGCACACGTCGCGCAGGCGCTCCTCCACGTCCTCGCGCGCACATTCCACCGCAGTTTCATGCAGCGTGCGCTGCTTCCTTATAACCTTTACCCAGATGCGGCTCATATGCGCCCGCCTTTCGATATAATGCTTGAATCAATACATCTTGAGGGTGCTGGTGTACTGGTCGGGATCGACATTTGCCTTTACGGCCAGCTCCTTGCCCTCAGCCGCCCACAGCATGCCGCGCAGCATCATCTCCTGCGCAGTGGGATCGTTGAACACGTCGTCGTGATGGCCCAGCGAGGTATAGAACACGCGGCCATGACCCCAGCGCTTGGTCCAGGTCACCGGCACTTCGACGTGGCCGTTGGAGGCGTGATAGTAGTTTATTACGGGATAACAGGTGGTGGCCAGCACCTCGACCGCCGGGTCAATGTGTACATAGTACTGCTCGGTGCATACCTCGAAGTCCTTGAGTCCATAGGTTATGGGACTGGAGGAGTTCTTTATATGCACGGGGTACTTAACGCCGTCTCCGCCCGGATGAGACACCCACTGGCCGCCGGTCATGAACTGCCACTCGGTGTCCTGACGGAACGAGTCGCACATGCCGCCGTGGCAGCCGGCCAGACCCACGCCGAAGCGGCCTACCGCCTCGACCACGGGCTTGCACTGCTCGCGAGTTATCGAGCCCATCGTCCACACGGGTACTATCAAATCCAGCTCCTTGAGCTTGTCCAGGCTCAGGAAGCTGTCCAGCGTATCGGACACCTCGACCTCAAAGCCGTTCTCGCGCAGCAAGCGCGCAAAACGCTCGGATACCAGCACCGGCTCATGGCCGTCCCAGCCGCCCTGCACTATAAGCGCCTTTTTCATGATACATATTCCTCCTGTTCAGGTAATCAATGCCGCCCGCGTCCCGCGCGCTCACGCGCCCGGTCCGAACAGTATGCCCGGTATCACCATGCGCCCGCCGGTAAACGGCCCCAGCGTTGCGAGCCACATGGCCAGACACAAAAACAACGCCACCAGTATGAATATCACCGCAATCAGCGCCGCGCGCGTCATCCTTGGATCCGCGCCGCTGGTCGAGGTGTGGAACTTCATTCGCCGGGGCGTATGGCGGTGCTTTATTTCCTGCGTGGAGGCGATGTCGCCCGGATGAAAACCGTCCGAAACACCACTGCTTCGCAAGCGTCGCACCTCCCCTTATCAACGAATAATCGGGTACGCTATCATTATAATGCATGCGCGGCTCATTGTAAAGCTCATATTTCCACTAATAGATGGCAATGTATTCGGCAAAACAAGGCAAGAACATGAATGACGATATAAGGTGCAGTGCAAATCCACCGGGGCGCGCGCTCAGAGTGCGGCTAAATTGTGCGCGCGATGCATATCCCCCGCCCGCTGCCAAAGTCACGCCGGACACGCAAATCCCGCCGCATCCATGTCGCCTCTCAGTGCCGCAGCGCGCGATGAAAAAGCGCCCATACAGGTGAACCGGCACAAGCGCCAAATGCCGCCCCGGGCGCGCCCATGCCGCATACGTTCATGCCCCGGCGGCCGACTGCATGCGCCTGCGCCCTCCGTCAGGACAAACGGCGCTCAGCGGCTGGCGCAGTATCGCACAGCATGCCTTTGCGATTTTTTCCATGAAAACGCATATCCGGGAGACATTTGTAAATAATTTTGCATAAATGCGCTTGCACATTCTTCAATTCGCATTTATCATACTGCATATGCAAGCAATAATCCCGGACGTCGCGGGCGCGGCGTTGCGGGCGATGGGAGGCCGCAAAACTATGGAGGATACGGCGCGTGATACGGCGGTACAGAATTCCGCCGATATCATGATATCCATACGGAATCTGGAAAAGACCTACCGTTCCGGAAACGCCACTGTGGCAGCGCTCAAGGGCATAAACCTCGACATACCGCGCGGATCGATATTCGGCATAATCGGTCTGTCGGGCGCGGGCAAGTCCACGCTCATACGCTGCATAAACCGTCTCGATCCGCCCACTGGCGGGCAGATATTCATAGACGGCGAGGACATAATGACGCTAAACGACAAGCAGCTGCTCAAGACCCGCCGTCAGCTGGGCATGATATTCCAGCAGTTCAACCTGCTCATGCAGCGCACCATAATCTCAAACGTAATGTTCCCCATGGAGATAGCCGGTACGCCCCGCGCGCAGGCCAAGAAGCGCGCTCAGGAGCTGCTGGAAGTTGTGTCGCTGGGCGACAAGGCCAATGTGTACCCCTCGCAACTCTCGGGCGGTCAGCGTCAGCGCGTAGCCATAGCCCGCGCACTGGCAATGGAGCCCAAGGTACTGCTCTGCGACGAGGCCACAAGCGCGCTCGACCCCATGACCACGCGCTCGATACTAGCGCTTTTGCAGGACATAAACCGCAGGCTGGGCATAACCATAGTCGTGATAACTCACGAGATGGAGGTCATACGCCAGATATGCACCGATGTCGCCATAATCGACGGCGGCGTAATCGCCGAGCACGGCAAGGTGCGCGATGTGTTCACCCACCCGCAGACCAACGCCGCGCGCCGTCTATTCCGCAAGACCGACGACGAGGAGATGCTGCCCGACCGGCCCTGTGTGCGCGTGCTGTTTGAGGGCGCGGACATATACGAGCCGGTGGTGAGCGGCATGACGCTGGCCTGCGGCATGCCCGTATCGATATACAATGCCGACATAAGGCGCGTGGGCGGGCAGGTGTTCGGCCAGCTGGTAGTGGAGCTGCCCGACGATCCCGATGCCGCCGAGCGCTGCCGCAGATATCTTAGCGAACACGACGAACTGGTCGTAGAGGAGGTGCATGGCGATGCTGCAGTGGAGTGAGATGCCGATAGACCAGCTGCTGAATCTCATGTGGGTGGGCACGCTGGAATCGCTGTACATGACGCTGGTGTCCACGGCGATAGCGTATGTGCTGGGTCTGCCGCTTGGCATACTGCTTGTCACCACAGAGCGCGACTCGCTGACCCCCGCGCCCGCGTTCAATAAAGTGCTGGGCACGATAATAAACCTTCTGCGCTCGGTGCCGTTTCTGATACTTATGATGGCGGTCACGCCGCTTACGCGCCTGATACTGGGCAAGGCGATAGGTTCTTCAGCCACTATAGTGCCGCTGATTATCGCCAGCTTCCCGTATGTGGCGCGCATGGTCGAGTCCTCGCTGCGCGAGGTGGACAAGGGCGTGATAGAGGCGGCGCAGTCCATGGGCGCTACTCCCTTCCAGATAATCTGCAAGGTGATAATGCGCGAAGCCTTCCCCTCGCTCATAAACGGCGCGGCCATATGCATGACCACGATACTGTCCTACAGCGCCATGGCGGGCATACTGGGCGGCGGCGGACTGGGCGCGCTGGCCATAAACTACGGCTACTACCGCTACAAGTTCGATATAATGATATATTCGATAATCATACTGGTGGCGCTGGTACAGGTGATACAGCTGATAGGCACAAAGCTGGCCATAAAGCTGGATCACCGCAAGTGAGCCTGATGCGCGCATAATGCGCGTTTCAGATACATTCCCCATTCTACTTTAAGGAGTGATACCCGATGAAAAAGTTTACCGCGATACTTCTGGCGCTGATGCTGTTCGTGCCGGCGTTTGCGCTGGCCGATGCCGCGCCCGCCGAGATAACCATAGGCGCAACTCCCTCGCCCCATGTGGAGATACTCGAGGCCATACAGCCCCAGCTCGAGGCTGCGGGCATAAAGCTCAACATCATCACCTACACCGACTACATACAGCCCAACGACGCGCTGGCTGCGGGCGATCTGGACGCCAACTTCTTCCAGCATAAGCCCTACATGGACGATTACAACATGGGCAAAGGCACCAATCTTCTGGCGCTGATACCTGTACACTATGAGCCCATGGGACTGTTCCCCGGCAAGACCGCCAGCATCGACGCTCTGGCCGACGGCGCCAGCATAGCCGTGCCCAACGACACCACCAACGAGGCGCGCGCGCTGCTGCTGCTGGAGACCAACGGTCTCATCAAGCTGCGCGAAGGCGCGGGCATGACCGCCACCAAGCTGGACATCGTTGAGAACCCCAAGAACCTGGACATACAGGAAATCGAGGCCGCTCAGCTTCCCCGCGTGCTGCCCGACGTTGACATGGCCGTAATCAACGGCAACTACGCCGTGCAGGCCGGCATGAACGTCGCCAGCGACGCCCTTGCCAAGGAGGAGAGCGACTCTCTGGCCGCCGAGACCTACGTTAACTACGTAGTCGTAAACGGCGACAGCTACGACGCCGAGCTGTTTGATAAGCTGGCCGCCGTGCTGACCAGCGAGGAGACCCAGAAGTGGATCACCGAGAACTACGGCGGTGCGGTCGTGCCTTACGTAGCGCAGCCCACCGACGCGGCCACCGATGCCGAGACCGGCGCTACCGCCGAGGCTTCCTCCGAGGATGCTGCCGAGACTCCCGCCGAGGGCTAATCTTCACAATGCAAATAAGGGCGCTGCCGCAATGTACGCGGCAGCGCCCTTATTTGTATCGGCCTTGCCCCGCAAGGCTGTCCATATGCTCGGGGCGAGTCTGACTGACATTTGCGCGCCCGAAGCAAATCGCGCTCTGCTATATGCGCTTCGGACGCACGGCTTCCGCATGAGTATGGGCTGTTCAGCGCAGAACAGCATGCGCGCCCGAAGCCCAATAAGGCAAATGGCCGCGAGCCCGTCCGCATGCCATCCCCGCACAGGACTTGCGGATGCGGCAGTGTCCCCCGCAGCAGCCGATGAGCGGTATGGCGGATTTCATACACGCGCCATGCAACATCTCGCCTGCCAATGCCTGCCGTCCACGGCACAGCGCAGCCACGCGCCGTGCAACATCTCGCCTGCCAACGCCTTCCGTCCACGGCACAGCGCATCCACACGCCGTGCAACATCTCGCCTGCCAACGCCTTCCGTCCACGGCACAGCGCAGCCACGTGCCATGCAACATCTCGCCCGCTGTCGCTTCAGCGCTCATCCGGGCGCGATATCATTATCACATGTATGCCGCGCTCCAGCGCCGGCATGACCTTGTCCGGCACGCCGCCCGCCTCGCCCGAATCCTTGGACACCATGGCGCGAATATCCAGCATGTCGTATAGCGCCGCGTTGAATGCCGCCGTAAAAGGCCCCTGCATGGCTATCACATGGCCGGGCAGCATCCCCAGTTCCTCGCACAGCGCCAGCACGCGCGACGTGGGCAGCACGCGCGCATACAGCCTCTCCTTTGGCACGCATGCCGCATACTGGCGCAGCGTATGGCTGCCCGTGGTCAGCAGCACGTTGCCGGCCGTGCGCTCCAGCGCCCGCGCGGCTGAAGCGGCATCCTGCACCCACTCCACCGCATCGCGCCATGAGCTTTCGCCACATAGGCGCGCCACGCGCTCCAGCGGTATGCCCAGTTCTGCGCAGCACATGCGTATGTTCTTGGTCACGCGCACCGCGTATGGGTGTGTCGCGTCTATCACGCGCTCAGGGCGCTCGCGCTTGAGCAGGGTGCGCATCTCCCGCGCATCCAGCGCGCCCACATGGCAGCGCACATTTGCGGGCAGCAGCGCGCGCGCATACTCACTGGTCACGCATACGAGCAGCTCCCCGCCCTCGCCCGCCATGCGCGCAGCCAGCTCGCGTCCCTCCGACGTCCCGCCGAAAAGCACGGTGTTCATATATCTTACATTTCCTCCCATTATGTTGCTGCATCCCGCCCACACGCCTTGCGCACTTGGCGCATGAATTGGGCGGATCGCCGTTAAGCCATTGCGATGCCCGCGCGATATACCGTGGCCCATCTCTCAGTCAATGAGCTGTGCATGCGGCCGCCCTGCTCGCGACCGGCTTGCCATAGCCATGCGCATGCAGGCGCGCCGCATTGCATATGTGCAGGCACGCCTTCGCATACACCCGCGATGCGCTCCTTGCCCGCCCGCACGTTAACGCAGTCGCGTCGAGCGCCATATTGACGCACTGGAGCAGGCTTTTATTAGTCCGCTCAGAACTCCACGCCCACTCTGGCATGCAGGCCGCTGTCATAGGGATGGCGGCGCTTGACTATCTCGCTCACATAGTCGGCGCGCTCAATCAGCGACGGCGGCGCATATCTGCCCGTGGTCACGACCTCGCCGCACTCCAGTCCCGCATCTATAAGCCGCCACATAGCCTCCTCGGTCACAAGCTCCATTTCCGCCGTTATCGCCAGCTCGTCGAACACCATCAGCTGCGGGCGCTCCTCGCGCACCAGCGCGCACAGCCTGTCCAGCTCTGCGGCCTGCTGTATGCGCGTCTTAGCAAGCTCATCGGGCGTCATGCGAAAGGTGAATTTGGTTATGGGCGCAACTTCAACCACATGCGCATTTTCAAAGCTGCGCAGCGCGTCCAGTTCGCCCGAGCGCCCCGTCTTCATGAACTGCGCGACCATCACCTTTTTGCCATGTCCCAGCGCGCGCAGCGCCAGTCCCATGGACGCGGTGGTCTTGCCCTTGCCGTCACCGGTGTACAGATGCAATTTGTTTACTGCCATATGCCCTCATCCTCTCTGAGGCGCGCGCTCGCTCCCAGCACGCGGCCCGCTCCATCCATTATAAGCGCATCCACCGACGGATGTCCATGCGTGCGCGCTTCGCAATACTCCTGCACGGAGTCGGCCATCATGTCCCATACGTGTTCATACCCGGCGCGCGCTATCAGCGCCATGGCAGCATCGGTCGTAGCGCACGCGCGCACCTCGCGCGCCAGCTCTGCGGGCGCGCCCAGCAGTGCAAGATGCGCCATTATCGCCTCGCGGCGCGCATCTCCGTACCGGCTGTGCGTCTGCATGACTCCTGCCGCCACCTTGCCTATCTTGCCCGGATGCCCGGATATAAGCACGCGCTCAAAGCCCAGCTCCGCCGCCTTGTCCAGCGCAAAGCCCACGAAGTTGCTCATCTGCGCCGTGGGCAGATTGGCAAAGCGCGCCTTGAGCAGTCGCTCGCCCTGTTCGCCAAACGTCAGAGCCAGCTTTTCCGCACCGCGCGCCCTGTGCATGCTCATCTCCAGCGCTATCGACTCGGTCAGCGCTTCCTCGCTCATGGGGCGCACTATGCCGCTTGTACCCAGCACCGACAGCCCGCCCACTATGCCCAGCCGGGGATTGAACGTGCGCGCCGACAGATCTGCGCCGCCCGGTATGGATACCGTGACGCAGGCCGCCTCATGCGCATACACGCTGCGCACCGCCCGCGCTATCATGTCGCGCGGCACGGGGTTTATTGCCGCCTCGCCCATGGGCAGCTTGAGGCCGGGCCGGGTGATCATGCCCACTCCTTCGCCCGCCGCAAAGCTCACATCGCCGTCCATGCGCGATATGTCAACGCGCGCGCGCACTTCGCAGCCGTCGGTCACGTCCGGATCGTCGCCCGCGTCCTTTATCACGCCGCATTCGTACTGGCCGCGCGGCAGTATGGCCGCCGAGAACACCCTGCCCTCTGGCACCACCAGCTCCACGCGCGCCGGACACTCGCCGTCGCGCCGCCATATGCAGCTGGCCAGCGCAGCGGCGGCGGCGCAGCTTCCGGTGGTAAAGCCCTCTCTCATTTGCGATACCCCCGCGGCGTTATCATGCGGCCATCCTTGACTATGGTGGCGCTGTTGCCTATTATGACGGTCGTGAACATGTCCACTTGCTCCTGACGCAGCTCGCCCAGCGTTAGCAGCTTGCTGCACTGACCGGCGCGGCCTATGTTGCGCACCCAGCCGCAGGGAAGCTCAGGGCTTTGCCAGCGCAGCACTATGTCAACGGCGCGGCACAGATGATCGGCGCGCTTCTTGCTGGACGGGTTGTATATGGCCATGCAGAAGTCTCCGCGCGCTGCGGCATCCAGCCTGCGCTCTATTACGTCCCATGGCGTCAGCAGGTCGGACAGGCTGATTATCGCCATGTCGCCCGCCAGCGGCGCACCCAGCACCGCCGAAGCGCTCATGGCCGCCGTTATGCCCGGCACCACCTCTATGCAGTCATCCGCGTCCGCCAGCTCCATGAGCAGGCCGGCCATGCCATACACCGCAGCGTCGCCCGAGCATACCACAGCGACGTTCTGCCCCTGCCGCGACAGCCGCAGCGCCTCGCGGCAGCGCTCCACCTCGCCCATCATGGCGGTCGCAAACGCCGGCTTGCCGGGATAGTCCGGCATCACTATGTCTATGTACGTGCGGTAGCCCACAAGCACATCCGCGCCTTGCAGCGCCGCCTCCGCTGCCGCCGTGCGCTGCGCCCGCTCGCCCGGGCCTATGCCTACTGCGTATATCATATATTCTCCTCACCATCCGCAATATCCTTGCCTGAATCAGCTCATTTGCGCCATCTGCCAAAGTCCCGGCATATACAGCTTGTCAAAAAATTCTTTTTGGCAAGCGTGGACAGGGGAGAACCTCCCCCGCCACTGCCACCCCTACTCAGTTTCCACTGAAATCCTTAAGGTTTCCGGGCGTGTAAACTGCAAGGTAGATATTTTAGCTCTTGGAAATGGGATTTCCCGCCGCCAAAATATCTGCGCGCCCACCGCACATGCCGCCGGGCGCTACCTAAGCCGGCGGGCTGCGAGGCCCGCCGAGCTCTCCCGGGGTTTTTTGACAGGCTGATATACAGTTCACGCCAGTGAACGCCATTGCTACCGAGCCCTTGCATTCAGGCTAAATTATGCACACCGGCAGCGCGGGCAATGAATCTGCCGCATCTCGCAGCAGCGCTCATGTTCACTCACACATCCCCATCGCCCGCGAGTGCCAGCGTCACGCCGTCATACACCGTCTTGCCGCGCAGCAGCCTTGGCGCACCGGCACATATGGCCGCGCGCTCGCACACGCAGCCCACGCCCACCGTGCGCTGCACGTAGTCCGAATGCGCAAACTCGCCCTCAACCGCGCCAAGCTCACTCGCCGTGTACGTCAAAAACGGCAGACCATATCGACCGGCAAAGCGGATAAGCGCCGGTTCATCGGCCTTGCGATCTATCGACGCCAGCGCGCGCACTGACAGCAGCGACACTCCGCACTTGTCCAGAAAGTCCAACGCATTCCTCTCGAACGCATCCGCATCTACGTTTCTGCGGCAGCCCGCGCCCAGTATCAGCGTGCGCGGCCTCAGCATGAGCGTAGTGGGAAATGGCGGACGCAGCTTTCGCTCGGTTATCATTACGCCCACCTCGCCGCCCGCAAGCGCCTGTGCTGACACGGCCTTTATCGCACCCGCGTTCTCTATGGCGCAGTTGCTGCGCACCGCCCATGTGTCGATTGCAGGCACGCCGTTTATATCCGTAGCCGTGGTTATGACCGGCTCGGCACCCGTGCGGCGGGCTATGTCCAGCGCCAGTTCGTTGGCACCGCCTATATGCCCGGACAGTATCGGTATAACATGCCTGCCCAGCTCGTCCATGACCAGCACTGCGGGATCTGTGGTCTTGCTGCGCACATGCGGCGCTATGGCGCGCACGGCTATGCCCGCAGCGCCTATGAACAGCAGCGCATCGCAGCCCGCAAACGCCTCCGCCGCCCATGCCATGACGCTTTGCGGGCGTTCTACGGCTATGCCCAGCTTATCGCTCCAGCGCAGTCCCCTGTCGCTGAACGCAGCCGCGCGCATCACTTGCTTGCCTCCCTGTATCCGTGCGAGAATGCGGGATCGTACAGCCGCGAGCGCTCATATGCATCGCCCAGAAAGCCGCCCACCAGCACCAGCGCCGTCCGCTCATAGCCGCGCCCGGCCTCGGGCAGTGTGGCGAGCGTGGCGCGAATCACGCGCTCGTCCGGCCACGTGGCCTTATACACCAGCGCAGCGGGCGTATCCGGCGACATGCCGCCCGCAATCAGCTCGGCGCACACCTTATCCAGCATGCCCGCGCTCAGGAACAGCGCCATTGTCGCGCCATGCGCCGCCAGACCGCGCAGCTGCTCGCCTTCCGGCACGGGAGTGCGTCCGGCCATGCGCGTGACTATCACGGTCTGCGATACGCCGGGCAGCGTGTATTCGGCGCGCAGCGCTGCCGCCGCCGCATTCAGCGCGCTTACGCCCGGCACTACCTGATACTCCATACCCATATCGTCCAGCGCATCCATCTGCTCGCGTATCGCGCCATATATGGAAGGATCGCCGGTATGCAGCCGCACTACCGTGCGCTGTGCTCCGTCGCCGCGCTTCATGGCCGCCAGCACTTCCTCCAGGGTCATGTGCGCGCTGTCCAGCATCTCGCAATCGGCACGGCAGTAGTCAAGCAGCTCCCTGTTTACCAGCGAACCGGCGTATATGACCATATCGGCCTGCGCCAGCAGCTTTTGTCCGCGCACCGTTATCAGATCGATCGCACCCGGACCTGCACCTATAAAGTATATCATTGTCACTCCTCCATATATGTGCCGCAAATCCCGCGCGGCATATGCTGCCCGCAAGGGTATGCGGTGAATTGGTGCTTTATGACGGCTGGCGCATGCAATGCCTGACGGATTTGTGCATGCGCAGGGCTGTCAACATGTGTAATGCCACGCTTGAATGAACGCCTGTTTCCGCTGCCTGCAATATGGCGCATCATAGCGGACGGGCAGGACATTGTGTTCCTTTCAGCCCTGTTTACGGCGATTGCAATGGAGCAGCGCCCATGTCCCGTTGCCATTTTCTCGCCATTGCGATACGGCAGGCATGCGCAATGGCTCATAGCGCGCACCATCATCCCGGCCAGCTTGCCGATATCACGAACACCGGGTTCTGGGCACGAAACATGCGGTAGCGCCCCACTCTGTCCAGCCGCGTTATGCCGGCCTGAAACGCCTCCAGCTCCTGCCATGCGCTCAGGCGCTCGAGCAGCTCGTGCGCGCTCTCCATGGTCACGGCGTTGGCCACCAGCCGCACGGGACGGCCCATGCTCTCTATAAGCGCTATGACCTCGCTTGCCCTGCCGCCACAGCCGCCCAGGAACACATGCGTGGGCGCGGGCAAGTCGCGCAGCGCTTCGGGCGCACTGCCCGGCACTATGTCCACATTCAGCGCCAGCATGCGCTCGCAGTTGGCCGTTATAAGCTCCAGCGCATCTTCATCCCGCTCCACTGCGTATACATGACCCCACGGACATTGCAGCGCGCACTCCACTGACACGCTGCCCGTGCCTGCGCCCACGTCCCAAACCAGCGAATCCCGCTCAAGGCGCAGCGCCGCCAGCGCCAGCACGCGCACTTCGCGCTTGGTCATGGGCGTCTTGCCGCGCAGGAATACGTCATCGGGCAGTCCTATGGGCGGGCGTCCCGGCTCCGGGCGCGGGTTGTGTACGCGCACCATGCAGGTGGAATCGCATTGCGCATCCATGAGCTCGGCGGGCGTACCTCGCAGCATGCGCGCGTCTTCATACGACAGCCGCTCGCCCACCGCCACCTCACAGTGACCGCACCCGCCCGATGCCAGCGCGCGGCATATCCACGCCGGGTCATGGCGCGCATCGCAAAACAGTATCGTGTCGCCATGCGCGCGCACCTCGCGGCACAGCGCCTGCGCGGGCAGCTCGCGGCCATGTGCGCTGAGTATGCGCGCGTCCTGCCAGCTCTCGCCCAGTTCGGCGCACATGGCCTGCAGCGCGCTTATGCCCGGCACTACCGTGAGCGACTGCGCGCCGAACTCGCGCCTGAGCATGCCCAGCATGCTGAACAGCCCCGTATCGCCCGACACCAGCACCGCCACGCGCGCCCCCGCCTCGCGCCTTGCGCGCATGTCATCCAGCGCCGCGCTCAGCGGCTCCAGCGGACACAGTCTGGCCGGATCTACCAGGTGAGCGTGCCTGCGCGCCGCAAACACGCAGTCGGCGCTGCGTATACCGTCCATGGCGCGCAGCGTGAGATACTGCTCAGCGCCCGGCCCTATACCTATCACACTTATGTTATGCATAAAGCGCACCTCATAAAAAAGCTTTATCAAAAACCGCGCAATGCAGCGCATGATTCCGGCGGGCAATCTGAAACGCCATCAAAAAAGCTCCCCCTCACGGGAGAGCATGCGCCATCTGCGCGCGCCGCAGCCGGCGTGCGCATAAGTCGCGGCATATCGTTCTCCCTTGCCCAAGAACTATCCGCACGCGCAGGCAGGTCTCCTGACTTGCGGCCACGGCACATGCCGTCGCGCGGACGCCTTCTCGGACCTCTGCGTCCAATGGCCCCTGCCCGCGCTATGACCGCTCACAGTAATGGCTGTTGTACCGGTTCTGCCCCGGTTTCCCTCTGCGCCGCGCTTGCGGCGCCGCCTGTGCGCCTGATTTCATTCACTTGTATGGCTATTATTGCACAGGGCCGTCGCATTGTCAACAAAAATTATCCGCCCTCGCGTGCAACATATCGGATATACCGTCCGTCAGATCTCGCCCTGCTCGCAGCGCATGCGCAGGACGCGCCTACCGGCGGAGCCATAAAACAAGGCATCCGCCGCCGAATGTACAGCTTCGGTGCGGATGCCCAAGCGCGCCTGTGGCGCTGTGCGGCTTTATTAAATCTGCAACTTATGATGCGCATGCCCGGCAGTGTGGTTGTGCGACTCATTGCCATCTTGCCGTCGCGGCAATATGCGCATGGCCGCGCGCATGCCCCGTCAGCCCACTATTACCTCGCCTGCGGCCTGACCGTCATCGCGAATTGCCTCCTTGCCGTCGCGGCAATATGCGCATGGCCGCGCGCATGCCCCGTCAGCCCACTATTACCTCGCCCACGGCCTGACCGTCATCGCGAATGATCTCGCCCACCGACGGCACGGTTATGCGACCGCCGTAGGGGTTCTTTATGCTTATCACGGGCGCGTTCAGGCTCGCGTTTACATATGAGCGCTCAAAGGCAAAGTCCGCGCCCTCCATGCGGCAGTTGATGAGCTTCAGGTCGCGGCAATAGCACAGCGGCTGAGTGCCGCTTATGGTGCAGTTGATGAGCGTCAGGTGATCCGAATACCAGCCCAGGTATTCGCCGTTTACCACGCTGTCGCGCACGGTCATGTGCGAGCTGTGCCAGAAGGCATCCTTGGTGTTCAGCACGCAATGGTCAAGCTCTCCATGGCGCACGTACTGGAAAGAGTACTTGCCATTCAGTTCCACGTCGCGCAGGCTTATGTCGCTGGCGTTGAGCAGGAAGTATTCGCTCGTCACGTTCACGCGCTCCAGCTTGAGGTCGTGCGTATTCCAGCCGAATTCGGGCGATATTATGTCGGAATCCACTATCTTCACGTCGCCGCATTCGCGCACGGCCTTTATTCCATGCAGGCGGCTGTTGGTTATGTGCGCATGGTCTGTATACCATATCGCGGCGCGGCACTTGTCGGTCAGCTCACAGTTGTCTATGCTAAGCCCGCTGTCGTGCCAGAACGGGTATCTGAGGTTGAAGTAGCTGTTCTCCACCGCCACATCGCGGCACTCCTTAAATGCGCTCTCGCCATCGGCGGGGCCGTCAAAGCGGCAATCCCTGACCAGCGTATCCCTTACTGCGTACAGCGCGCGCTCCTCGTCGAGCACGGCATTTTGTATTATCTGCATAAGCATCCTCCGAAATGTTATAGCCGTTGAACGGCCTTTCATTGCCATATTACCACCTTGAGCTAACTCCAAGTCAAGGGGATATGCGCATTTGCATGTTAAAAGTTGCGTTATGCGGCATTGGGCTCGCTCTTGCGCGGTCAGCATGCGTTAAATCTGCGTTTATGCAGCATATGATTGGCGGCGGCGCTGCTTTGCCACCGCTTTGCGCGTTTACAAGCGCGGCGTTATCAGGTATAATACATATCGTATATTGGCGCGCATGCGCCTATCCGCTGTCAGGGGGATGATGTCTATGAATAGCTCGCGCAAAACAGCCGGTAAGGAGCGCCTGTCTGCGGCGCTGCTGGCGCTGGCAATGGCGCTTATACCCGTGGGTGCGCTGGCCGAATCGTTGCAGGACGGTGTGGCCAGCGTCGAAGAACAGGTCTTTACATACGAACACGATGACATGAGCGTTACGTTCGTGAACGGCGGCCTTTTGACCACGCAGGACGGCGAGCCCGCGCTGGTCATATACTACGATTTCGTGAACAACAGCAGCAAGGCGGAATCGTTCATATACTCATTTGCCGTAACCGCGTATCAGGACGGCATAGAGTGCGATCCCGCCTATTCATGGGACTTCGCCGTAGCGCCCGACGACGCGCACACGGCGCTCTTAAGCGTCAAGGACGGCGCTTCCATGCGCGTGGCCAAGTACTTCCGCATACACAACACCACCTCGCCCGTGGACGTGGAGCTGAGCCGCATGTTCTCGTTCGGCACGCAGCCCATGTCCATGACGCTGACCCTGCCCGACATCACGGTGCGCTCCAGCGCCATGGTGCCTGACGATTCGCAGGAGATAGTGATAGAGTTCACCGAGGACGAGGCACACAGCATCGCCTCCGCCGCACTGCTTGAAGGCAAGTCGCCCTCGCAATGGCTGCACGACGTGGCAATCGCGGCTGCTGAAGGCGGCAAGTGATGTGCGTTTGACCATGGAATAATGCCGGCTCGATTGACCGGCATACCGGCGCGTCCGCTGAGCAGCGGGCGCGCTTTTGCGTGCGCGTGTTCGTGCCTTTTGTATTGCTCATGCGTATGTTCGCGTCTTTGGCATTGCACATAAACATGCAGACTGTCAAAAACCCCCCGGATAGCTCGGCGGGACTCGCAGCCCGCCGACTTAGGTAGCGCCCAGCGACATGTGCGGTGGGCGCTCAGGATTTTTTACGCAGGGAAATCTCATTTCCCGGAGTAAAAATATCTATCTTGCAGTTTCCACGCCCGGAAACCTTAAGGATTTCAGTGGAAACTGAGTAGCGGTGGCAGTGGCGGGGTAGCTTCTCCCCCGTCCACGCTTGTCAAAAAGACGCTTTGACAAGCTGGAACATGTTTGTGCCTTTGTTACTGCACATGACCCTATTCGCACCGCACGGAAATTCATCCGGCCATGTTCACCCATTGCCGCAATGCACAATGTAACACCCTCACCGCATTGCATCGCGTATGGTCATATCCATATGCATATCATTGCGCCCGCTCAGCGCTCGCGCGCGCCGCGCACCAGTAGCAGCGCCATATACCCGGCGCATATCAGCCCCAACGCGGGGTAAGCCCGGCTCACCAGCGCGTCAAAGCCCATGCAGCCTATGAGCGCCATGCTGCTAAGCGACACAAGCCTTATGTCCAACGCGCGCAGACCCAGCTCTGCGCCGCGCTCCTCCAGCGCCAGAACTGCACCAGCCAGCGTGGACAGCACTGCCAGCCACATGACCAGTATCGTCGCATAGTAACCCGGCTTGCCCAAAAGCGCCGCCATCACCACGCAGGGCATGGCCGCCTGCGCGCATATCGCCCAACATCTGCGCACGCAGTACAGCGCCGCCAGCAGCATGGCCAGCATCAGCGCACCGGTGAGCAGGCCCACGGCATTTACGCTTCGCCGTGAATCGGCGCGCCGCCCCGCCGCGCATATAACGCCGCAGGCGGCAGCGGCATTGAAGCCCGCATACGCCGCCGCCGAGACAAGTGCGCCCGGCAGCGCCTGAACCTGCTGCACCGGGGCGGGCGCAGGCGGCACATGCGCCAGCAGCGCAAAGTAGCCCAGCATGGCAATCACCGTAATCCCGCCCAGCGCGCCCAGTACGCTCAGCCCGCGCGCGGCAATCAGTGCCGCCAGCCCGGCCGTGAGCAGCATGCCTATCTGCCGCGCGCCCTGTACATACAGCGCCAGCGCGCCCAGTTCCCCGCCTGCCGCTATCATGGCCGCGCCCACCGCCAGCATCAGCAGCGCCATCAGCACGCCGCTGCCCGCGCTATGGCCCACGCTTTGCGCCATCAGGCCGGGCAGTCCCGCCGCATCCATGCGCATGGCCAGCAGCATCAGCCCGCGCGCCATAAAGCCTATCAGCGCCGCAGCCACAACTGCACCCACCCAGCCTGCCGCGCCGAACCGGCCAAAGAACGCCGCTATCTCGCGCCCCGAGGCAAAGCCCGCACCCGCTATCGCCGCCGCTATTGCCGCCGCCGCGCCTAGTTTCCCGCGCATGCCCATCCCTCCTCCCGCAATGATTATGCGGATTTCAGGTGGTATATGAGTGGAGCGTGATGGCCGCTGCGATAAAGCGTCATTCATTCGGGCTATCTGGGCGGAAATTGCAGATGGCAACGCCATGATTTAACATGTGCGCGGGCAGGCTCGCCGCACGGCTTTAACATGCGCAAAAGCAAATTGCACGGCTAGGCACTATGTATGGCGGTTCGTTTGATATTACAGCTTGCCGTTCGGACTTGACGCACAAAAATGAGCCCGCCGCGCAGCTTCATCGCTTTGCACAGCGGACTTGCTTGACATGACACGCTCTCCGTTCTGATTCAACGCACAAAACAAGCCCGGCATGCCGCTCCAGCGCTTTGCACGGCGGGTTTGCCTGACGGGATATGCTCTCTGTTCTGATTCAACGCACAAAATAAGACCGCCGCGCAGTTTCATCGCTCTGCACAGCGGACTTGCTTGACATGACACGCTCTCCGTTCTGATTCAACGCACAAAACAAGCCCGGCATGCCGCTCCAGCGCTTTGCACGGCGGGTTTGCCTGACGGGATATGCTGTTCGTTTTGATTTGGCGCAAAGCAACCCCGCCGCGCAGCTTCATCGCTCTGTGCGGCGGGGTTGCTCATGTACGCATTGCTTCAGCTGTCAGTCACCGTCGCGGCCACCCTCGCCCAGCGGAGGTGTGTCGCCACGGTACTCGGTTATGAGTATCTTGGTGTTGTCGGGTATGTTCTCGTAGAACCACTCCGCCCAGTCCAGCGGCACGCGGATGCAGCCATGCGAAGCCTTGCGCCCCAGCATGTCTATCGACTCGGAGTAGTCGCCGCCTATGTGTGACACGGAATGTATGTACACGCGGCCATTAAGCCGGATGCCGTAATAGGCTATGTCCGGGTCGGCATCGGAGTATATGGTGCGCTTGGTGCCATACTTGACGAATTCGCCCGCAGGGGTCTCGGTGGTGGTCTTGCCGGTGGAGCAGTACATGTCTGCCTTGAGCTTGCCGTATTCAAACAGGAACAGGCGCTGCTGGCGCTTGTCTATTATTATCGAATACCTGTCGTCGGGCGTAACTTCCCTGAGCAGCTTGACCGGCACATAGCCCTCTATTGCGCGCCCGCCCGGATAGCGATACGCATTTATGAAGGCATAGTCGCCCTCTATCGACATAACCTGCACGCCCACCTGACCGCCGTATATCTTGTTGCGGCCCTTGCTGCCGCCCGGCGACTTCAGCGGATAGTACACCTCGTCCATGTCTATGTCCAGCACGTAGAAAGGCGTGTACATCTTGGACAGCACATCCACGCTCAGGCCGGTCTGCGCCGCCAGCTCGCTGTAATCGTACTTGGGCATGTTCTCGTTCAGCTCGCGTGGCGTGCCATAGCTCTCGGCGGGGGCTATCGCCGGTGCGCCCATCGCGCCGCCCTCGGCAGCGCCCGGCAGTTCCGCGCCGGAAGTCGCAGTCGCGGGCGCTTCACTGGCCGCAGGCAGGTCGGTCGCAGCGGGAGAGCTTACGGACGCGCCGTCGCCGCCCTGCATGGGCGGAGCAGGCGTTATCGGCGCATCGGGCGCAGCCGTAGCGCCTGCGGGCTGCGCAGTATGCACAGCGGGTGCCGCAGCCGTAATTTCGGGCGCCGCATCGCCCGAATCCGACGCGGGCGCTATGCCGGCATCGTGCGTGGTTTCGGGCGCTGCGCTGGCACCGGCGGGCGCTATGCTCGCCTCGCCCGTGGCTTCGGGCGAAGCATCGCCTGCCGCCTGAGCATCGCCCGCGGCGTTCGCCGTATCGGGAGACATGCCCTGCGCATTGGCATCGCCGCCAGCGTCCCCGGCATCCTCGCCCGCTCCCGGCGCAAGGAACGAATACGCCTCGCCCATCGCGCCGAAGTATGTACCCACAGGATCGTCGCCCGGCGTGCGCACAATAAACACGACCAGCGCTATGGCGCAGGCCGTCATCAAACACAACAGCATCACAAGAGCCGCAGACCTTTTCATCTATTCCTCCACTGAATGACTTTGTTGTCCGAATTGACACGCCTTTGATTTTACCATATACTTGTGTCAGATGCAAGCTCAGTCACGGCAATGCCCGGAATATAAACTTTACTTAACAGGGGTGAATGCGAAATGGCCACACTATACGTAAGCGATCTGGACGGCACTCTGCTCGCACCCGACGGACGGATATCGGCGCACTCTCTTTCCATAATAAACAGCCTTATCTCGCGCGGACTTCCCTTCACATACGCCACGGCGCGCTCCATGCACAGCGCGCGCATAGTTGCGGACGGTCTGCGCATGGAGCTGCCCGCGATAATATACAACGGTGCCATGCTGGCCGATGCGCGCGATGGCCGCATAATCAGCTCGCTTCGCCATTCGCAAGAGACCGTCGCTGCCCTGCGCGATATGATTGGGCAGACGGATGCGCCCCTGCCCTTCGTATACGCGCTGACCGATGGGTGCGAGAGCGTCCGGTACGTGCCAGACAGCCTGAACGGCGGCATGGCGCGCTATCTTGCCAGCCGTCCGGGGGATAAGCGCTTTGCCTGCGCGCACAGCGAGGACGAGCTGTTCAGCGGCGGCGTGTTCTACTTCACGTTCATAGGAGCGCGCAAGGAGCTGAGCGCACTGCACCAAAGGGCGCTGGAGCTGGACTGCGTGACGCTGTTCCAGCCCGAGCTGGGGCGCGCGGACGAGTACTGGCTGGAGATAATGCCGCGCGGCGCGACCAAGGCTGAGGCGATAGCGCGGCTCAAGCGGCAGCTGGGCTTTGAGCGCGTGGTATGCTTTGGCGACTATCCCAACGATGCGTCGATGTTCGCCATAGCCGACGAAGCCTATGCCGTGGGCAACGCCGACCCCGCGCTCAAGGCGCTGGCCACGGGCGTGATAGGCGACAACGCGCACGACGGCGTAGCGATGTTCCTTGCGGAGCGGTTTGCGGGCAAGTTGGCGAATGAGCATGAAAGGTGAATAAGCGAGTTCTCCCCGGCTCACCTGAAACGGGAGCTTCGCGTGAGCGACTGAGGGATTAACCCCGCCGCGCCCAAAACAACCTTACGTGTGCCGAGCCACCCCATCTCATCCTAAATCCACCATCCCGTATTCAGGGAAACCCTTCCGGCGCTCACGCGCCACCTTCACTTTCAGGGAAGGCTGGGCTGGGCTACGGCACGGCATTGCGCCACGCCCAATGTAACACTGCAATCGAATGCGAATGCGTGGTAAACGGCCTTGGCGCTACTGAAACGGGAGCTTCGCGTGAGCGACTGAGGGATTAACCCCGCCGCGCCCAAAACAACCTTACGTGTGCCGAGCCACCCCATCTCATCCTAAACCCACTATCCCGTATTCAGGGAAACCCTTCCGGCGCTCACGCGCCACCTTAACTTTCAGGGAAGGCTGGGCTGGGCTACGGCGCTGCCCCATCCACCGCCAAACCCCGCACGCTATCGCCCATACGCGCATGCGCAGCGCACTTTCCACAAAAGATAACACTTTTCATGCCTGCACATGCCGTTAAAAATGTAGCGATTTGCGCAAAAATATAGTATAATGATGTGGAACACATATACAAGGCGCGCTGCTGCGCGCATGATACGCTCGGAGGCATGCAAATGGACCCAGATATACTCTTGGATTGCGCACTGGACATAGGCGAACAGATGGTCATATGCGGCGCGGAGATAAGCCGCGTCGAGGACACCATAGAGCGCATCTGCCGCGCATACGGCGCAGTGCGCGTAGACGTATTCACCATAACCTCCTGCATAATAGCCACAGTCAAGATGGCCGATGGCCGGCCCGTCTCACAGACGCGCCGCATACGCATGAGCAGCAATGACCTGACCAAGCTCGACAAGCTGAATGCGCTCAGCCGCCGCATATGCCGCGAACTGCCGGACAGCGACGAATTGCGGCGCGAGTTCAAGCGTGTATCCTCGTCAGAGCCGTTCCCGATAGGCTGGCAGTATGTAAACTTTGCGCTGGTATCGTCGTCGTTCTCGGTGTTCTTCGGCGGGTCGTGGCAGGACGCGCTGGTGTCGGGCGTGATAGGCGTGATACTGAAGTGGCTAACCATGATGTGCGCGCGTCACGACATAAACAATCTGCTTTCAAACGTGGTCTGCTCGCTGGTCGGCGGCTGCATAGCGGCCGTATCGCTGCACTTCGGGCTGGGCGACAGCTTTGACAAGATAGCCATAGGCAACATAATGCTGCTGATACCCGGAATACTGCTGACCAATTCGCTGCGCGACATGATAGGCGGCGATACGGTCTCGGGCATACTCAGGCTGTGCAACGCGCTGCTGGGTTCGGTGGCTATCGCGATAGGCTTTGCGCTTGCGGGAGGGCTGGTCTGATGTGGGCAGTGATAAACCAGGTGATAATGGCGCTCCTTGGCTCGATAGGCTTTGGCATACTGTTTAACCTGCGCGGGCTGCGGCTGATGCTGGCGGGTCTGGGCGGCATGCTGGGCTGGATAATATACCTGATACTGTTTCACTTCACCGGGCAGGAAGTCATGTGTTACGGCATAGCCACAATACTTACCACGCTGTATTCGCAGGCGCTGGCGCGCATAGTCAAGTCGCCCGCTACGCTGTTTCTGGTGCCGTCGGTCGTGCCTATGCTGCCGGGAGGATATCTTTATTACACCATGCTGTACGCCGTGCAGGGCAACTGGGACGCATTCCTGTCGCAGGGCATACTCACCCTGTCCACGGCCACGGCCATAGCGGTGGGCATGATGCTGGGTTCATCGCTGTATTCCACTATACTCGCCATAAAGCGCGCCATAGAGGGCGAGCGCGGCGAACAGAGCTAATGGAGAATATCATATGAAAAAGAACATACGCCGCATAATGGCGATAGTGCTGGCGCTGGCCATAGTGGGCGCTTCGCTGCTGAGCGCGCTGCCGGTACTGTTTGGCGGATACTGAGGCAGGAGGCGCGCATGAGCAGAGTTCTGGGCATATTCGCCCACGTTGACACCGGCAAGACCACCTTTTCCGAGCAGCTGCTCTATCACGCGGGCGTGATAAAGCGCGCCGGGCGCGTGGATCACAAGGACGCCGCGCTGGATCTCGACCCAATGGAGCGCGAGCGCGGCATAACCATATTCTCGGATCAGGCGCACTTTAGCTATCAGGGCGAGGATTACTGGTGGCTGGACACGCCCGGTCACGTGGACTTCTCCGCCGAGGCAGAGCGCGTGCTGAGCGTGCTGGACTGCGCGCTGCTGCTTGTATCGGCGGCGGAAGGCGTGCAGAGCCACACGCGCACGCTGTGGCGGCTGTTGGAGCGTCATAATTTGCCCACGGTGATATTCATAAACAAGGCCGACCGCGAGGGCGCGGATGTGGATGCGGTTACGCAGCATATAGCATCCAAGCTGGGCGCAAACGCAGTTGCGCTTGACTTGCCATTTGACATAAATGCGCTCGACGACAGCGCCATAGAGCAGATAGCCGCAGGCGATGAAGCGCTGATGGAAGCGTACTTCGAGGGCAGCTTTAATCCCGAAATGTGGCTGGATTCGCTGCGCGAACAGATACGCGCGCGGCGCATATTCCCGGTGTTCCACGGCAGCGCGCTGCGCGACGAGGGTGTTTGCGAGTGTCTGGCGGCGCTGCACATGCTCGCGCCCGCACATGAGGCGCTGCCCGGCGACTTCAGCGCGCGCGTATACAAGATACGTCACGACGGCCCGCGCAGGCTGACCTTCTTCAAGGTGCTGACCGGCGGCATAGCGGCGCGCGACATGGTGGACGTAGCCGATGAAACTGCCGAAAGCGGCATATCTCGCCAGCGCATAACCGAGCTGCGCCTGTACGACGCCGCGCGCTACTCGCCCGTGCAGCGCACCATATGCGGCGGGCTGTATGCGGCGGTGGGGCTGGAAAACTGCATGCCGGGCGACGTGATAGGCGCGGGTGCGCACCGCGGCGAGGGCAATGCGCTCTCCCCCATACTCTCGGCCTCGGCGATACCCGATGCCGCCCATACCAGCGCACAGCTGCTGCGCGCGCTGCGCGAGCTGGAGCAGGAAGAACCCACGCTGCGCGTAAGCTGGGACGAGCTGCATCAGCGCGCCAACGTAGCGCTGATGGGCGAGATAGTGCTGGACGTGCTGCGCGAGCAGCTGCGCTCGCGCTACGGCATAGCGGCGGAGTTCTCGCCCTGCGAGGTCATGTACTCGGAGACAATCGACGCGCCGGTAGTGGGCATAGGCCATTACGAGCCGCTGCGCCATTACGCCGAGGTGGTGCTGCGCCTTGAATCTGCGCCGCGCGGCAGCGGCATATCGTTTGCCAGCGAGCTGCATGTGGACGAGCTGCCCCTGCCCTTCCAAAACCTGATACGCACGCACGTGTTCGAGCGCGTGCATCGCGGCGTGCTGACAGGCTCGCCGCTGACCGACGTGCGCATAGTGCTGACCGGCGGCCGCGCGCACCTCAAGCATACCGAGGGCGGCGACTTTCGCGAGGCCACATACCGCGCCATAAGGCAGGCGCTGATGCAGGCGCACAGCGTGCTGCTTGAGCCCGTGTGCCGCTTTGAGATAGAAGCGCCGGGCGAGATGCTGGGCAAGCTGTCCTCCGACCTGATGCGCATGCAGGCGGCGCTGGACGCGCCCGTACAGCAGGGCGGCGACTGCATACTGAGCGGCGAGATGCCCATAAGCGCTATGATAGCGTATGCGGGCGAGTTCGCCATGAACACGCGCGGACACGGGCGGCTGAGTTACGCGCCCGACCACAGCGAGCCTTGCCGCGATGCGGATGCGGTCATCGCCCGCAAGCAATACGATCCGCTCGCCGATGTCGAGCAATCGCCGCACTCGGTGTTCTGCGCGCACGGCGCAGGCTTTGTCGTCAGCTGGGACAAGGCCAAGGATTGGGCGCATTGTGAGCAGGCGCGGATGTGATTGCGGTGTGCATGTTATGCAATTAGGCAAACAGCGCGACCGTAATGCCGGTCGGCATCTCAATCATCGAATAAACATACACAAATACATAGAGCGCATGCACGGCGTTTTGCCCGTGCATGCGCTCTATATATTTATGCATTTATCGGATGCTCATGTGCTGCGGAGGGCGTTTGCTGCACATGAGCCTTCCATGGCACGCTCATGCTCTGCGTC
>JBMNUB010000007.1:0-85346 GCA_050946055.1 Candidatus Fimadaptatus sp.
TGATTAACGCAGGGCCAAATGGATGATGAGAACACGCATCGCATGCACGGGCATGCTGTAACTGCCTTGGCCTTACTGATGGGGGAGCAAAACGCAAACAAAAAAGGCTTCGAACAATCGAAGCCTTCTGCTTGTCAAAAAAGTCTTTTTGACAAGCGTGGACGGGGGAGAATCTCCCCCGCCACTGCCACCCCTACTCAGTTTCCACTGAAATCCTGCGGATTTCCGGGCGTGGAAACTGCAAGGAAGATATTTTTGCTCTGGGAAATAGGATTTCCCGACGCAAAAATATCCACGCGCCCACCGCACATGTCGCTGGGCGCGATTGAAGTCGAGAGGGCTGCGAGCCCTCTCGAGCTCTCCGAGGGTTTTTTGACAGTCTGAAGGCTTCGAACAATCGAAGCCTTGAATGCAGGAGTGGCTGGATTCGAACCAGCGAATGCAGGAGTCAAAGTCCTGTGCCTTACCGCTTGGCGACACCCCTTTATTGGATACAAAATTTGCCAGCCGGAGTTCGACTGGCAAATAAATGAGGGAGAATGGTGGGGTTCGAACCCACGGCATCCAGAGCCACAATCTGGCGCTCTACCACTGAACTACATCCTCCATAGTACCGCAACAAGAAAGAAGCGCGCCTGAAGGGATTCGAACCCCTGGCCCACGGCTTAGAAGGCCGTTGCTCTATCCGGCTGAGCTACAGGCGCATATCAGGCCGTATGCGGACGAAATTCGCACTCCCGCTGAGCGAACCTGTAAGCCCGTCGCAATCTTGCTGACGGTTTATAATTATAGCGGATGAAGCCGGTTTTGTCAATAGGCTTTTGAGCTTTTCTTTGACGAAATTTGTATTTTGTATGTTAAGCATGCCTCTGGACTGGGTAGAATGGCGTACAGGAGCAAGTTTTGAGTGAAAAATGCGCCCCGGGCTTCTATTCCCAAGGCGCATGTATTAGGCGCACGGTGAAGTCAGACTATCAATATCCACGAAAGAACTCTGAGTGCCGTGAACATATTGACAAACGATTGCTCCAGCGGCATTTGCGTTGGGCGCGCATGATTTTTGCAGCCGTAAATCTCATTTGCCGGAGCAAAATATATTCACCGCAGCTTACGCACTGGAAAATCCGTCAGGATTTCAGCGGAAACTAAAGTGGATGGCATTGGCTGGGGGAGCTTATCCCGTCTGCGGGGCGCTATTTGGGGCAGGCGGACTGCGAAGTGCACATCCGTCAATCGCATATCCTGATTACGCGCGGAGACAGCCCGTTTTCGCGGAACTCCAGCACGCCGCAGCGCCCTAAGGACACCGCGCCCGGATTGAACAGCAGCACTCCGCCGTCAAAGCTGGAGTAGGGGCTGTGCGTATGCCCGAACAGCGCGGCCTCGCACTTTAGCTCCAGCGCGCGGTAGTACAGCAGATCGTATGTCATCTTGACGCGGTATTCGTGACCATGGCATATCAGTATGCGATGCCCCGCAAGCGTCAGCACGCTCTGGCGCGGCTCGTCGCTGAACATGTCGCAGTTGCCCGCCACGGCGTATACCGGCGCGCTGAACACGCCGCGTATTGTGCCAAGGTCGCTTAAGCAGTCGCCCAGAAACGCGACTGCGTCCACATCGCCCAGCTTGCAGGCGGCTTCGCGTATCGCAAATGCATCGCCGTGGGTGTCCGATAATACGGCAAGCCTGTACATACTTACTCCTTGTCCAGCGCGTCGCGCAGCGCCTGTATGGCGCGCGCACGGTGCGATACGGCGTTCTTCTCGTCCGCACCCGCCTCGGCAAAGGTCTTGCCCAGCTCGTCGGACAGGAACAGCGGGTCGTATCCAAAGCCGCCCTGACCGCGCTCTTCGCGCAGCAGCGTGCCGCGGCACACTCCGCGCACCACTATGTCCTCGCGCCCCGGCCTGCACAGCGCTATCGCCGAGGCAAAGCCGCAGCCGCGCTCGGATATGCCGTCCATGAGATCGAGCAGCTTGCGGTTATTGGCCTTGTCGTCGCCGTGTACGCCCGCAAAGCGCGCCGAGTATACGCCGGGCTGGCCGTTCAGCGCATCGACCTCCAGCCCCGAATCGTCCGCAAGGCAGGCGCAGTGCGCCACGTCCATGAGCGCGCGCGCCTTTATCAGCGAGTTCTCCTCAAAGGTTGCGCCATTCTCCTCGGGGTCCAAGTCTATGCCTGCGTCCTTCATAGACACTACGTCGAACCGGTCGCCCAGCATGGCCTTCAGCTCGGCCACCTTGTGCGCGTTGCCGGTGGCAAGCATCAGGCGCGGCTTGCGGCCTATTATGCCGGCAGCGTCGCCCAGCGCTTCCAGCTGCTTGGACATCAGCGCGCGTATGCCCACTTCGCCTAGCGCCATCAGCTCATTCAGCTCGCTGCGCGAGAAGGGACGCTGCTCGCCCGTGCCCTGCAACTCAACTATGTCGCCATTGCCGGACATGACTATGTTCATGTCCACGGCGGCGTGGCTGTCCTCGGGATAGTCAAGATCCAGCACCGGCTGACCGCCGCTTATGCCCACCGATACTGCCGCCACCTGCGAGCGCACAGGCGAATCCACTATCTCGCCCTCGCGCAGCAGCTTGTCGCAGGCCAGACACAGCGCCACGAACGCGCCGGTTATGGACGCGGTGCGCGTGCCGCCGTCGGCCTGTATAACGTCGCAGTCTATGTATATGGTGCGCTCACCCAGCGCGTTGAGGTCACAGACCGAGCGCAGCGCGCGGCCTATCAGACGCTGTATCTCGACCGAGCGCCCGTCGCGCTTGAGCAGCTCGCGCGCCTTGCGCTGCGGCGTTGCGCCGGGCAGCATGGCGTATTCCGCCGTGACCCAGCCGCGCCCCGTGCCGCGCAGGAAGGGCGGCACATCGCGCTGCACGCTGGCCGTACACAGCACGCGAGTGCGTCCGCAGCATATCAGCGCCGAGCCGGCCGCCATCTCGGTAAATCCGGGTTCTATACGTATATCCCTGAGCGCATCGCTCAGCCTGCCGTCGTGTCGCATATAAAGCCTCCGCAATTCAAATTTGTAAGATGTTTCATATGCATTATATCACCTTGCGCCAGCCGGTGCAATCGCAAAGCCGCGCAAAGCTTTTTGGTGGCATGGGCAATGGAATAGCCATGCGAAGTGCATAACACAGCCCGCGCGCCGGCAAAGCCGCGCAAAGCATGCTAGTGGCATGTGCAATGGGATAGCCATGCGAAGTGAATAACACAGCCTGCGCGCCAGCAAAGCCACGCAAAGCATGCTGGCGGCATGCGCAATGGGATAGCCATGCGAAGTGAATAGCACAGCCTGCGCGCCAGCAAAACCGCGCAAAGCATGCTGCAGCATGGGCAATGGGATAGCCATGCGAAGTGCATAACACAGCTCGCGCACCGGCAAAGTCGCGCAAAGCATGCTGGCGGCATGGGCAATGGGATAGCCATGCAAAGTGCATAACACAGCCCGCGCGCCGGCAAAGTCGCGCAAAGCATGCTGGCGGCATGGGCAATGGGATAGCCATGCAAAGTGCATAACACAGCCCGCGCGCCAGCAAAGCCGCACAATACGGCGCCGCCTGCCTGCATGGCTTGCGGGCAGGCGGCGCACATATGCCGTCTTGTGCAGATCAGGTGGACGGAGTCGCAAAATGATTGCGCAGATTCCGCACAATCATGCATGGGCGCGGGCGCTATTCAAACTCCAGCACGGCTGAGGTCTGAGCATAGCCCATCGTGGGTATGTCCTCGGCGACGTTTGCAAAGGTAGGCACGGCAAGCGTCTGCGCGCCGGGATCGTACTTCTCGCCCTCGACCTGAAGCTCTACGCCGCGTATGCCCTTGAACTGAGTGCAGGTCAGCACCAGCGCCTTGAGCGCGGCGCGCCCGCCATCTGATTTTTCGGCTATGTTTATGAACTCGCGCGTGAAGTTTATCGTGGCTATGCCGTCCTTTACGTTTACGCCTATCAGGCCGCAGCCCTCGGGCAGCACGTCGCTGAGCTTGTCGTCGTTGCTGCCGCGCGCCAGCTCGACCACGGCTGTGGATATGTCGTTTTCGCCGTATATGGCGCGCGTGACCGGCACCATTATGCGGCTGCTCTCGTCGGGGAAGTAGAGCGTCATGCGGTCGGCGCTGAACGTCTCGGATACCGATTCCATGCTCTGCAGGTTCACACCGCCCGGCTCTATGGCTTTGGATATGTCCGTGCCGTGCTTGAGCTTATCCAGCTTCTGTCCGCCCACCAGGAACTCCACGCGCTCGACGGTGGGGAACTCGCCGAGCGTCGCCACCACGCCCTCTATCATGCAGCTTTCGGCGAGCGCGTCGGGCATGGCGTTGGCCTGCTTGCCCAAGTCCACGCGCGCCAGCCCCTCGTCGTTTATGTCCAGCTCTATCGAACAGTCCTCGGGCAGCAGTGTGCTAAGCCCCATGCGCGCCGCCTCGCGGTCATTCAGCTCGTTTTTGACCATCAGCGACAGCGTGGCGCGCGCTACGCCGTCCTGCTCGGGTATCTTGCGCATGACCGGCACTATGTGGCCGTTGCCGTCGCCGTAGTATACGACTGTGGATATGGTCTTGCCCTGCGCCTGCTCTGCGCCCGCGCTGGTCTGGCTTATGTCGCCCGTGGGCTGCGGCTCAGGCTCACTGCCGCCGCCGCCAAACAGTCCTATTATCAGCGCCACTACCGCCAGTGCCGCCAGCAGTATGCCGGTCAGCCGCACCGTGTTTTGCCTGTTCCATGTCATATAGATGCCCTCCCTCGGTCATTGCAATATCGCTGCGCCTAAATGATGCTATGCTCACATGCGCCGCCGATATGACTTGCATGCGCGTGCGGTCTGGGCGCGTGGCGGCGATGAAATGCATGACGAATCGCCGGGGCATATGCAGGCGCTTTGCACGGCAAGCGCTACAGACAGTCAAAAACCCCGAAGAAGTCGGCGGGCCTCGCCGCCCGCCGGCTTCAATCGCGCCCGGCGGCATGTGCGGTGGGCGCTCAGGATTTTTTGCGCGGGGAAATCTCATTTCCCGGAGCAAAAATGTCTGCCTTGCAGTTTCCACGCCCGGGAATCCGTTAGTATTTCAGTGGAAACTGAGCATGGATGGCAGTGGCGGGGGAGTTTCTCACCCGTCCACGCTTGTAAAAAATACATTTTTGACAAGCTGAGGCGCTTTGTACGGCAAGCGCTATATTGCAAGGTGTGAATCTGGCAGAGGCTCAGATGCGCGCATGCGACAGCGCCGGGCTGTGCCGCCGCGCGACGCAGATTCGCTCGCATGAGCATCTGCGGCAGAACGGCGGGCGCACCGGCCATGAGCGCGCAGCAAGGTTGAGCCGCGCGGGCGCACCGGCCTTGAGCAGCCCCATGCGGCCCCAAATGAACCGGCAAGACATGCCTTGCCAGCGCGCTTGCTGAGCAGCCGGGGCTGCGCGCATCGTTGCGCCAGTACTGCACTTGTAAGGCGCGGCGGCATCGTGTATAATGTAGACATATCGCATGAATAAGGAGAAATACCGCCATGCCCATGGATGGACTCACACTTTCGTTTGTCAGGGACGAACTGGCAAGGACGCTGATAGGCGGGCGCGTGGACAAGATAACCCAGCCAGAGCGCGATGAGATAATCATAATGCTGCGCTCGCTGGGCAAGAACCGCGCCCTGCTGATATCTATAAACCCCAACTGCGCGCGCATACATCTCACCAATGACAAGCGCGTAAGCCCGCTGGAACCGTCGAACTTCTGCATGCTGATGCGCAAGCACCTTCAGGGCGGCAAGCTCACCGGCGTGCGCCAGATAGGCGGCGACCGCATACTGGAGATAGACGTGGAGAACCGCGATGAGCTGGGCGATTTGCGCGTGCGCACGCTGGTGCTGGAGATAATGGGCCGCCATTCCAACCTTATGCTGGTAAACTACAACGGCAAGATAATCGACTCTCTGCGCCACGTCACCGACGACATAAGCCGGGTGCGCGAGGTGCTGCCCGGCTTGGACTACCAGCGTCCGCCCGCGCAGGGCAAGCTCGATCCCGATACAATCGATGCCGAGCAGCTCACGCATGCGCTGGAGGGCGCGCCGGGAAGGCTGGCCAAGGCATACGCGGGCTGCATATCGGGCGTGTCCATACAGGCCGCGCGCGAGATGACATACCGCTTGATGGGCGACGAGGACGCGCACATATCCGAGACCACATCCGCCCGCGCGGCTGAGTTCGCCGTGAACTACCTGCGCGACATGCGCACCTGGACGCACCCCACAATGGTGCAGGATGCCGAGGGCGCGCCGCTGGACTTCATGGCCTTCCCGTATGAGTGCCGCGCCGGACTTAAGAGCATCAGCTTTGACAGCATGGGCGATATGATGGACGCATTCTTCATGCAGCGCGACTTGGTTGAGCGCATATCGCAGAAGTCGGCGGCGCTCAATCGCGTGCTGCACTCCAACATAGAGCGCTGCGAGAAGAAGCTGGGGCTTCAGCTGGACGCGCTGCACGACGGCGAGAACAGCGAGGACTATCGCATAAAGGGCGAACTGCTTATGGCGCAGCTGTACGCCGTGCCCAAGGGCGCGGCGCGCGTGGAGCTGGACGATTACTATTCGCCCGAGGGCGGCAAGATAGTCGTCGATCTGGACGTGAAGCTCTCGCCCGCCGCCAATGCACAGCGCTACTTTAAGCTGTATCAGAAGGCCAAGTCCGCCCAGCATCAGGCCGCGGAACAGGCCGAAAAGACGCGGCAGGAGCTGTTCTATCTGGAGGGACAGCTGGACAATCTGCAAAAGTGTACCGACGAATCCGAACTGAGCGAGGTGCGCGAGGAGCTGGTGCGCGAGGGCTATCTGCGCGCCAACCACAACCGCCGCACGATGAAGAAGCTGCCGCCCTCCGCGCCGTATCACTTCATAGCGCCCGATGGCACGGACATACTCATAGGCAAGAACAACGTGCAAAACGATCAGCTCACGCGCACCGCCGAGCCCAACGACACATGGCTGCACGTCAAGGACATGCCCGGCTCGCACGTTATAGTGTGTACGCGCCAGCCATCGCGCGAGACGCTGCTGCTGGCGGCCAATCTGGCAGCGTACTTCTCCAAGGGACGCGCTTCGTCGCAGGTGCCTGTGGACTACACGCTGCGCCGGTATGTCAAGAAGCCCGCAGGTTCCAAACCGGGCTTTGTGATATACACGCATCAGTCCACGCTGTTTGTGACGCCCGACGAGCAACTGGTGAAGGAGACTAAGCTCGCCGGCGCGCAGCAGTAAGGCGAGGACTGTGCATATGGCTGTACATGCGGATATGGAACGCATTGCGCTGGCGATAAACGCGCTGGGCGACTTTCTTGGCATGCGAGATATGCCTGAGCTTACGCCCGAATGCATGGCAAAGCATTGCGGACTTGTCTGCGCGGACGTGATGGTGCTGTTCGGCGGCAGCATACTGGCGGGCGGCGATGTACTGGCGCAGGCCATGCGCGCGGGCGTGGCGCACAGGTACGCGATAGTGGGCGGCGAGGGTCATACCACGCCCGAATTGCGCAGGCGCGTGGCGGACATGTTTGGCGATGTGGACGCGCGCGGCATGCCGGAAGCGCAGGTGTTCGCCGCCTACATGAAGCGCAGGCACGGCCTTGACATTGACCTTATGGAGTGCGCGTCCACCAACTGCGGCAATAACATATCCAATATGCTGGCCCTGCTGGACGCGCAGGGCGTGCCGCATGCCTCCGTTATACTCACTCAGGACGCATCCATGCAGCGGCGCATGGACGCGGGCCTGCGCCTGCGCGCGCCCGGCACGCGCATAATAAACTTTGCCGCATATCGTGCGCGTGTGGCAGCGCGGGCGGGCAGGCTGGAATATGAGAGCGCGATACAAGGCATGTGGCCCATAGAGCGCTATGTGTCGCTGCTAATCAGCGAGATACCGCGCCTTACCGACGATGAGCAGGGTTATGGCCCGCGAGGGCGCGGCTTCATAGCGCATGTGGACGTGCCGGGGGAAGTGCGGGCGGCGTTTGAGCTGCTTCTTAATGCGGACATAGCTTCGCTGCGCGCGGAGGATGCGCGCTATGCGGGCAGTTGAGCGGGGAAAATGGGCATGTTGCCATGTTAGGGGCTGTGCTTAAAGCTGTGCGTTTATGCTATGCGTGAACTGATGGCACACTGCATGAACATATGGACATGTACGTGACCATGCTGCAAGCCGGGCATTCGCGCGATGTACGTACGGAGCGGCATTGTATTGACATATGAACAGCACATTACCGCGCTGAAAGGCAAGTCTTCGCGGCGATGCGCAGGCGTAACTGCGCTGCACGGACACGCCGTGATGACAACAGAGCGCTTGCGACGCATGCGGAACCGAGCGCAGACCGCATGCGGTTTGAACATGCGGTTGGTTACGGTACGCATGCGCGCAATGCCTCAGAGAGGATATGACGAGCATATGGACATAAGGATACTGGAACTGATAGAGGGCGCAAAGCGCGCCGAGGGGCTTACGGTGATAATAGACGTGTTCCGGGCCTTCTCGCTGGAATGCTATCTCTATGCGCGCGGCGCAAAGGAGATACTGCCCGTGGGCGACATAAACCGGGCGTTTGCGCTCAAGCGCGAGGATGAGTCGCGCGTGCTGATAGGCGAGCGCGGCGGCAAGAAGTGCGAGGGCTGCGACTTCGGCAATTCGCCCTCACAGACCGAGGGCTTTGACTTCACCGGCCGCACGGTCGTGCATACCACAAGCGCAGGTACGCAGGGCGTGGCGGGCGCGGTCAACGCCTCCGAGATAATAACCGGCAGTCTGGTCAACGCCCGCGCCATAGCCAGCTACATTCGCATGCGCGCGCCCGAGGTGGTGTCGCTGGTGGCCATGGGCACGGACGGCGTGCGCCCGGCACAGGAGGACTTGCTGTGCGCCGAGTACATACGCGGCCTGCTGGGCGGCGGCGAGATGCCCGACATGCCCGCGCGAATAGCAAAGCTGCGCGAGGAGGATGGCAGCAAGTTCTTCGTCAAAGAGACGCAGGAGATATTCCCGGAGCGCGACTTTGCCATGTGCGTGGATGTGGACAGGTTCTCGTTCGTGCTGCGTATAGAGCGCGACGGAGCGGGCAGAGCAGTGTCGCGCAGGATAGATTTGGCATGATGCGAGTTTATATGGCATGGGTGCGCGCATGAGCATAGCAGGATGTACCACTGCGATATTACGCTAGTTCATATAGCGTGGATGCGCATGTGATTGCAGCGGGAGATATGCCTATCGATGCGGAGCATGACATCGCGCGGCTCAAATGCATGAAAATCTGGCGGCTTATCGGGCTTTGCGCCTGAGAAGCCGCCAGATTTGCGATAGGGCTGAGATGGGCTTGCCGCCGTGCAGACAGGCGCATGCGCCATTATGTTACCGCGCCAGATATCCGCCGTCCACAGGTATGACCGCGCCGCTCACGTAGTCGGACGCGGGCGAGCTGAGGAACACGGTTATGCCCTTGAGATCGTCGGCGTTGCCCCAGCGCCCGGCGGGTATGCGCATGAGTATCTCGTTATTGCGCACGGGGTCCTCGCGCAGGGACACGTTTATCTCGGTGGCCATGTAGCCGGGAGCGATGGCATTTACGTTTATGCCGCGACCTGCCCACTCGTCGGAGAGCGCCTTGGTCAGCTGCGCCACGCCGCCCTTGCTGGCCGCATATGCCGGCACGGTCCAGCCGCCGAAGAAGCTGAGCATGGAGGCCACGTTGATTATCTTGCCGTGGCCGGTTTTGAGCATCTCGCGCCCGGCCAGCTGGCACAGGCGGAAGGTCGCGGTCAGGTTTACGTCCAGTATGCGCTGCCAGTCCTCCATGGGGAATTCCTCGCTGGGATGGCGGCGGGTCATGCCTGCGCAGTTGACCAGTATGTCAACGCCGCCCAGCGCGCCCAGCGCCTCGTCAAAGCTGCGCTCCAGCTGCGCCATGTCGCCCAGATCCGCGCGCACGGCATGCGCGCCCAACTCGTCGGCGGCGCTGTATACGCGCTCGGAGGAGCTGATTATGGCGAGCTTTGCGCCCGCTTCGCCCAGCGCCTGCGCCATGCCGTATCCCAGTCCACGCGATGCGCCTGTGATGATGGCGCGCTTGCCGCTTATGTCAAACATGTTCATGAGCATACCTCCCAATATTCATTACCCAGAAAATACCGCAGAATAATGGCACTAATATGGCAAAATCATATCCAAATTGCAAAGCGAAGTCCATTTGTGAGAAGCACTCACAAAATCATCAAAAATCCGCAAATTGGTATTGACAAAACGTCTCGCGTTTGATATAATATTAATCGTGCTTGCGAAATGCTTCGCATATAGGGGAGTAGTTCAATTGGTAGAGCAGTGGTCTCCAAAACCACGTGTTGCGTGTTCGAGTCGCGTCTCCCCTGCCATAGAGGGTTGAAACTTTGATATGGAGTTTCAACCCTTTTTTTGCCCTTGCGGAATTCTAATATAAGATTGCGAATGCACATAGAAGCAGAGACCGTTCGAACACATCTGTTTACCCCACTGTATGAGTAAAATTCTCAGTAAAACAGCATAGATGAGAGGTGCCTTGACTATGCCGCGCGATATAGGAAGATGGTTGCCCGGCTTTAGCCCCTGAATATTTCAAATTGAAACTGACGGTGCAAAAGTTTATCGATTGTACCTACGATGCCGTACCGGGCAATACAGGTCTGCGCCGCTCTAGCATACAGACAGCGGAGATTAGAGTGGAAAATGGCAAACTAGTGGCTTTGCGCGACGAGGAGTTTGACTTTTATCTTCCGGACGAAGCTCAATGATTAGCTAGCCCCCCCAATGATGAATGGTTCTAAATAAGCGGTAACACAACCGTGACGGGGAATCATGGATCTTTGCGGCAAGACCGGCTACAGCAGTTAAAAGAGCAGGGTGCTTTATGGATGTCTGGAAAATTTTGAAAGCAAAGGCAAGGCGTTGTGATTTCAGTTGGGAGGAAGGCGAAAAGTGTACTCGGCCCTTTGGCACTATTCATCACGCGTCAAAGCTGTGATACGATTTGACGATTTGATTGTACCGGCAACCGTGGAGAACCTGATTTTGCCATTACAGGGGCTGCGTCATATTTGCGGCCTTCAGCATGTGCGACGGCATTATTGGCAGATGCTTTTTGTTTGGCTGATAGCGGCAAAACATGCCATCATAATTCCCCACAAAATCAACCTGTCAATGCGCCGCGACTTAAAACCATAAGAGGCTGTATACGGTGTCACACTTGACGCATCCCTCAACCTCGTGTATCATGACAGACAGGCGCGGCATCAGCACGCCCCCCATGCAAAGGAGATGCACAGGCATTATGAGAAGGTTTGAACTGGTTGATGAGGGATTTCGCAGACATGAGCAGGCGCGACTGCCGCTGCGCGCTACGGCAAGCTCGGTCGGGTATGACTTCTTTTCGCCCGAGGATGTGGTGATACCGCCCATGGGCATGGTCATGATATGGACGGATGTCAAGGCGCGCTTTGAAAGCGATGAGGCGCTGCTGATAAACGTGCGCTCGTCCATGGGCAAGCAGCCGGTCATGCTCGCCAACACTCAGGGCTGGGTGGAGAGCGATTACTATTCCAACCCCGACAACGACGGCAACATAGGCATACGCCTGCTTAATCTGGGAGATAAGCCTTACGCGATAGAGCGCGGACAGCGCATAGCGCAGGGCATGTTCATAAAGTACCTTGTGGCCGAAAACTGCAACAGCGACTGCGAGCGCATGGGCGGCATGGGCAGCACGGGGAAGTGATAGATATGCATTGTGACCCGCTTCTTGATTGGAGCGGGTCTTTTGCATTCGTGCAGGGAGGTTTTTTTCAAAAAAATCAATCAGCCAAAATCCCTGCGGCATGGCGCGCCGTCTTATATATGGATCGATCCGAGGCAACCGATTTGATTTGAACCCGCACGCGATGGCGCGCGGCGGAAGGGAGGGCAGGGCTGTGGACAGGGATGAGTTTTCGCGCCGCATACTGGAGATGCGGCCTACGCTCTATCGCGTATCCTATGGCATGCTCTCGTCGCCTGCCGACCGCGACGATGCGGTGCAAAGTGCCATACTCAAGGCATGGCAGAAGCAGGACGCTCTGCGCGATGAAGGCGCCATGAACAGCTGGGTGGTGCGCATACTGATAAACGAGTGCTACGACATACTGCGCGAGCATAAGCGCACGCGCCCGGTGGCCGAGTTCTCAGAACGCACGGCGCCGCCCGGCGCGGACAGGGAACTGCATGACGCAATACTCGCGCTGGAGGAAAAGCTGCGCCTGCCGGTGATACTGCACTACATGGAGGGCTATCGTGTGGAGGAAATGGCGCGCATGCTGCGCCTGCCGCAAGGCACGGTAAAGTCGCGCCTGAGGCGCGCACGCATGCGGCTCAAGGACATGCTTGATGACGAAGGGGGCGATCGCGATGCGTAAAGAGGATTGGCAGAGTGCGTTTGGAAGACCCTCTCGTGAATTTGAAAGGAGTGTTGACAAGGCGCTTGAGAGCCTGCCCGACATTTCGGGCGCGGCGAAAAAGGAGGATGTGCGCGCCAAAGCGCAGATCGGCACACGCGCTGAATCAGATAAGCGCGGCGTGAACGGCATGCTAACCCAGTCGGGCAAGCATGCCATGAACGGCACACGCGCCGAACCGGATAAGCGCAGCATGAGCGGCATGCTCACCCAGCCGGGCAAGCACGTCATGAACGGCACACGCGCCGAACCGGATAAGCGCGGCATGAACAGCATGCTCACCCAGCCGGACAAGCACGCTGCGAACAGCATGCGCGCCGAACCGGATAAGCGCAGCATGAACAGCATGTGCTCAACCCCAAACGAACGCCCCAACCATTCATCGCATGCTAAGCGCGCGCATGGCCCCAAACAGCGCGGCCGGGCAAGGCAACTGCTGGCGATGGCGGCGTGCATGGTGATGCTGTGCGGCGCGGCGCTGGCTGTCGGGTATAGGGTGGGCGTGTTCGACTTTCTGGATAGGGTTATGCCTCTGGCTGCCGCGCCCGGCCTGTCTCAGGATGAGCGGCAGCACCTGCTGCAATCGCCCGCGCTCTCGATAAGGGGCGAGTACACGATATGCACGCTGGAGGAGGCGCTGTTCGACGGGCGCTCCATGACGGTGTCGTTCCGCATAAGTCCGCTGGATGGCGAACGCATGCTGCTTATGAGCAATTACCTGTATAACGCGAATGACGATATCCCGGAGGACTGGCTAAGCGGCGACGGGCATACCGGCGAGACGTTTGCCGAACGCGCCGCGCGCGAGGGCAAGCAGGTGGTGACTGTGGGCGCGTCCATGCTGCCGGTGGGTGGATATGACGATGTGGCGGAACTGAGTTACATGGAGAACTACAATGCCGACGGCTCGATAACCATATTTGCCAATATGCGCCTGAAACAGGCGGTCGGGGACACGATAGACATGGACTGTATGCTCACCGAGATGCTTGCTGGCGCGGACGGCTTTGCCAAGCGCAAGAGCGGCTTCACGATAGCGCCCAACATGGCTCTGGAGCGTGTGAAGCTGGGCGAATGCGACATAGAGGCGGCGCACATAGACGGAATAGAGCTTATGCGCTCGCAGCTGGGCATGTATGCAAGCGCAACCGGCACGCTCAATCCCGGCTATGAAGGCACGCTGGTGAGAATTGGCATGGATGAACATGGCGGCGGCATGATAAGCGGCGGCATGGCGCTGGAAGCCGGCGCATCGGATGCTCCTTCGGGAGATACGGGCATGGATACCGGCGCTGCGGCAGGCGTATCGGAAGAGGAAGCCGCAATGGACGGTGATGAGGACATAGCCATGGATGATGCCGCACCCAGGCCGACTGCCGATGCCGCAGGAGATGACATGTATGACGCGAGTGTCCTGCGCAGGTTCAGCATAGACGTGGTGTTCAAGGCAGGCGAAGGCATGCCGCAGGCGATATGGCTGCTTGCGCAGGATGAGGAAGGCGGCGCGATAGGCGAGCCGCTGAAGATGGACATAGACAAGGATGGAGGTATGACGGGATGAAAAAGATGATAAGCATACTTATGGCGCTGCTTATGAGCGTGATGTGCGCTGCCGCATGCGCGGACGCGGAGACTGCGGGCGAGATGAGCGCAGACATGAAGACATTTATAGAGTACATGCGCTATCGTGGTTATGTGCAGTCTGATTTGAGCGATGATGAGCTTGCGGCTATGATAGCCGTGCCCGGCATCAGCGCCGAGACCGGGCATGCGCGCTTTGAACTGAATGGCGTGGCGTATGATGGCAGCACGCTCAGGGTCATGGTCAAGGTTACGCCCAAGGAGGGCGCGGTGCTGATGTCGGACTATGTATGGGAGGCGACCGATCCTCTTATGTACGAGGATGCGCCGGACACAAATGAGACCGCTGCCGAGCGTGCCCAGCGCACGGGCGGCAAGGTCGTGGCTTGCGGCATATACGGCACGGGACTTATCGAGGGCGTGATAATGGATGGCCCCGGCTATATCGAGAAGTACTTCTCCGACGGCAGCATGCTGCTGATTGGCAGCATGGTCTTCAGCGATATAGAGCAGGGCGAGCGCAAGTATGCGCTGACGCTGCGCGATACGCCCGAGGGCGGCGAACGCAATGAGCAGACCATGGAAGTGACGCTCGTTCCCACGGCGAAGCTGGAAACGGTGGAGTGGCAGGGCGAATGTGCGCTGGACTTTTTGAACATGAACAGCATGACGCTGCGCCGCTCGCCGCTCGGCACGACGGTGCTGGCCGGCGGTAAGGTTGGCGAGAATGCGACCGAAGAGCAGCTGAAGGCGCTTACCACGCAGTATGCGGTGGAGATGGAGCTTGCAGGAGCGGGCGAAGCGCGCTATGACGGCGGAAGCAGGGGCTTAAAGCGCGGCGGCGAGTTCGTACCCGAAGCACAGCGCGGCGATAGCGTGGTTTGCCACATGAATTTCGGCGCGGGTGACAGCATCGCTTCGAGCGTGAAGATGAGGCTGTACGACTTTAGCGAAAGAAAGACGCTGGCCGAGGGGGAAGTGTCGTTCAAGGCCGAGTGATGACGCTCATCGTGCGCGCATGAGGCGCATACATGGCGGAACGGGTGCATTTGCCTGCGGCGCGCCGCTCACACAAGAGCTGCGCGCCGCTTGGCTGTGCGTGCAGCCGGAGATGTCTGGTCGCCGCGAGAGAAAGCGCCGGTACGGCGAGTGATGGCGGAGGCGGAGCGCGCATCGGGCGGGCGATAGCGGGCGCGTGTCCGTGGCGCATGACAGCGCTCGCGTACTTGCGCGCAGATGCCGCTTTGGGCATGTGCGCGCTGCAAAATACCGCCTTGTGCATTGTGCTTTTGCCGCGAGGGTGGTATGATAAAGGCAGTACTCTTGCAAAGGAGAGACGGATATGGATGAAATGAAGAAGTTCCTCAAAGAGGCTGCGCATGTAACGCCCTCCGAGAATCAGATGAAGTGGTTCGACCGCGAGTTCTATGCATTCGTACACTTTTCGCCCAACACGTACACCGGGCTGGAGTGGGGCATGGGCGATGAGGACGAGAAGATATTCAATCCCACCGAGCTGGACTGCGATCAGTGGGTTGAGGCCATAAAGTCGGCGGGCATGAAGGGCATGATACTGACCGCCAAGCACCACGACGGCTTCTGCTTGTGGCCCAGCAAGTACACCGAGCATTCGGTCAAGAACTGCCCGCTGGACATAGACGTGGTAAAGGAAGCGTCCGATGCCTGCCGTCGCGGCGGCATAGAGTTCGGCTTCTACCTGTCGCCGTGGGACAGGAACTCCAGTCTCTACGGCACGGAGGAGTACAATGACTACTATAAGAAACAGCTCGTCGAGCTGCTGACTGGCTATGGCGACATATTCTGCGTATGGCTGGACGGCGCATGCGGCGAAGGCCCCAATGGCCGCAAGCAGGTGTACGACTTCCCGGGCATAATAGAGCTGGTGCGCAAGTATCAGCCGGGCGCGGTTATATTCCAGGACGGCGGCCCGGACACGCGCTGGATAGGCAACGAGGCAGGCGTGAGCCGCGCAAGCGAGTGGGCAGTTGTACCCGTCGAGCTGGGCAAGCTCATAGACAAGCCCCAGTCCGGCCCCGGCCCGTGGTACGTGGAGGGAGTGGATCAGCTGGACTACATATACAACACCAACGAGGACATAGGCAGCGCCGAGCTGATAGCGCGCTCGCGCGGCCTGAGCTTCTGCGGCGCGGAGGTGGACATGTCCATACGTCCGGGCTGGTTCTATCATGAGAATGAGGAGCCGCACTCGCTGGAGCGCCTGATGAAGACTTACATGAACTCCGTGGGCCACAACGCCTGCTTCAACCTCAACATACCGCCCATGCCCAACGGCAAGTTCGACCCGCGCGATGTAGAAAGGCTCAAGGAGTTCGGCAAGGCGCTGCGCGAGGCGTTTGGCAACGACTTGGCTGCGGGGCTTGCGCCCGTGCGCACCGACCGCCCTGCGGGCGAGCAGTGCGAGTTCGTGTTGGAGCTGGGCAGCAGGCAGCAGATACGCTACATAGAGCTGCGCGAGCAGATAGCCAAGGGTCAGCGCGTGTCCGCATACCGCATAATGGTGCGCGACGAGTTCGGGCTGTGGCAGGACGTAATGGGCGGCACTACGATAGGCCACAAGCAGATACATCCCCTTGCCCGCCCCATATCGACCGACGCAATAAAGCTGCTGGTTACAAGCGCGCGCGACCGCGTGGAGGACATAGCCATATCGCTCTATTGAGCGGCATGAGCGGCGCACAGGGCGCATAGCGCGCAGCTTGTCAAAAAAATTCTTTTTGACAAGCGTGGACGAGGGAGAACCTCCGCCGCCACTGCCACCCCTACTCAGTTTCCACTGAAATCCTAACTGATTTAAGGGCGTGGAAACTGCAAGGTAGATATGCTGCTCCGGGAAATGGGATTCCCCGCCGCCCAAATATCTACGCGCCCACCGCACGTGTCGCTGGACGCTACCTAAGCCGGCGGGCTGCGAGGCCCGCCGAGCTCTCCCGGGGTTCTTTGACAGGCTGGGCGCATAGCGCGTCTTACAGGCGCAGAAGTAAGGCGTTTTGCCGCGCATACTGCCAAAGAACGTGGATTTCGCCATGCAACAGCGGCGCTTTAGGGCTGGCCGGCAGCGGCTGCCTGCGCGCCCGGGCGCAAATTGCGCGCGGAGCTTAAGCGGGCATGTCGCCTTGCGCCGGGCAGACGTGGCGATTTGGCATATGCACATTATATGCATGGACTGCGGCAGCACTCTATAATAACTTTGCGGCGCGGGGCATTAGCCCTTCGCCGCATTCATATATATGGAAATGCACATTGATTGCGGGCGCGGCATGCGCATACATATTTGAAAAGGTGTTAATTTGGCGGCTCAAATCAAGTACATGCGGCAAAAGGCGCGCCTGAGCATCATACGCAACAAAATACCACTTTAAAAGCAATGCAAAGCGGTGTATAATAAATTGCAATATGAACATAAGGCGGGGGTGGTACACTTTGCAAAGCGACGAGCTGCTGCTGCGGCGCGCTCAAAAGGGCGACACAGAGGCATTCGAGGAGCTGATGGCGGCACAGGAGAGCCGCATGTATGCCATCGCCCTGCGCATGATGGGCAACCGCGAGGATGCGCAGGATTGCGCGCAGGATGCAATGGTGCGCATATACCGCGCCATGGGCTCGTTCAAGGGCCAGTCCTCGCTAGCCACTTGGATATACAGGATAACGATGAATACATGCCTGGACGAGCTGCGCAGGCGCAAGGTGCGCAAGGTCACGTCGCTGGACACGCTGGTGGAAGCGGGCTGGTCGCCCACCGACAAGGGCGAAACGCCCGAGGAACACGGCCTGCGCTCGGAAAAGCAGGCCGTGCTGAACGAGGCCATACAGTCGCTGCCCGAGGACATGCGCGCGGCGATAGTGCTGCGAGACATAAAGGGATATACCTACGACGAGATAGCGGACATACTGGATGCCAATGTAGGCACGATAAAATCGCGCATAAGCAGGGGCCGGGAAAGATTGCGGGAAATACTGTCAAAACATTCGGAACTTTTTGGACGGTCGAACGTCAAATAGATGTAGGGCGCAAGGATGACGAACCTGGCGCTATTTATGCACAATGTATGACCGGGTAAGGAGGGATGGACATGGTTCAATGTGACTGCGAGGAATTCAGAAAAAACATCCATCCGCTTCTGGACGGAGAGCTTGCGGGCGATAAGCTCGAGGCGATGCTTGCGCACATGGAGAGCTGTACAGGCTGCCGCGAGGAGTACGAGCAGCTGCTTGACGTGCGCGACATGCTTTCGCACATGGACGACGATCTGGAGACGCCCATAGAGTTCGAACGCGGCTGGCGCGAAGCGGTGCGCAGGGAGAGCAGCGTGCGCAGGCAGAAGCGCTGGGTGAAGGCGCTGTCCTGCGTGGCGGCAGGACTGGTATTCCTGGCGGGCGCTACGGCGGTAAACCGCTTTACGGGCAACATACCGGGCGTCGATGCAAGCCCGGCGCCCACTCAGACCAGCACCGTGGACTTGGATGGTGGCATCATGCCGGCTTCGGCGCAGGAAGGCGCGCCTACTGCAGAATTGGATGCAGAAGGCACGGCGGGTGCGGCAGGCACGGCGGCGCTGTCGGACTATGAGCCTGATCCGGAGGTGACCGCGCTGATGCGCGGCGTGCCGGAGGATGACGGCGTGGACAATGTCGCAGCCAAGTACGACTATTCGTCCAGAGATGATTTGGGCGCGACCTCATCGGGCGGCCTGCTGGACGTGGACGATGGCGACAGCAGTTCGGGCAGCTCGCGCAAGGTGCTGCGCAGCGCGTCTCTTAGCATAGAGACCGAGAGCTTTGACGAGGACATGAGCCAGATAAAGAGCACCGTAGCCAAGTTCGGCGGGCTGTTCGAGCGCAACGCCATATCGGGCGCACAGGGCTCGCGCAGCGCACAGCTCACTCTGCGCGTACCGGCGGGCTTCCTGGAGACTTTTGTCGAGCAGCTGCGCGGCATAGGCACTGTCACGCACAGCGAGGTTAGCGCGCAGGACATAACCTCTCAGTACACCGACACTGCGCTGAGATTGGACACGCTGCGCACGCAGCTGACGCGCGTCAAGGAGCTGACGGCTACGGCGGCTGACCTAAACGAGGTGCTGGCGCTGGAGGCGGAAGCGTCCAGACTGCAGTACGAGATAGACAAGCTGACCGGCGTGCTGCGCGGCTTCGATAGCCAGACCGAGCTTAGCACTGTCACCGTGCTGCTGAGCGAGTACTCGCGCATGGAGGCTACGGCGGCGGGTCTGGGCGGATTCGCGGGCGACATGGGCGCGAGCTTCAGCGCGGCCATGGGCAAGGTGGGCGGCTTCATCAGCGACATGCTGATAACCGCCGCAGCGCTGTTGCCGCATCTGATATGGGCGGCACCGCTTGCGGTGCTGATATGGTTTGGCATAAGGCTCTTTAAGCGGAAGGGACATGGCGGAAGCCGGCACGCGGCGTAATCGCGTGCCGAGCTTTCCCGGCATCACATATTGCGTCCGGCAGCACCGCAATTACACATGCTGAACATCTAACGTATGGCCATGGCATATGCCTCTTGGCTGCGCGCAGCGGGGTGAGCTTTCCTGCGTGCCTAGCGATGCGCAGTGCCAAACTTGTGCCTTGAGTTTGATTTATGGCTCTGCGGGCGCGCATGCTGCGCCGGTAGAGTGTGCTTTTCAGAGATATTAAGAACAAGATATGAGCTGTTTTGACAATGAAACATATGTATTTACCTGCGATGGCGCAAGGCGAGCTTTGCTGTACACATCTTGTGAAACGGCGGCGAAAGGAGAGTTGGTTTTATGAAGAAGGTAATAGTACTAATGACGGCGCTGATGCTGGCCATGGTGCCCGTGTCCGCAATGGCGCAGCCCGAGAGCGGCGTTTCACTGCCGCTTGACGCTTTTGGCTCAGAGATAACTGTTCAGGGCAAGGCTTCGGTATACGCCGAGCCTGACCGGGCGACGATAACGTTCGGCGTATCCGCGATAGACAAAGAAGCCGCCGCCGCGCAGAGCGAGGTCAACAAGGTGCTTTCGGAGGCGGTTGCGGCCATAAAGGAGCTGGGCATAGCCGAAAAGGACATCGCCACCGACACGGTGCGCATCGACCGCGAGTACGACTACTCGGGCAGCGAGCGCAAGGACAGGGGATTTAGCGCATTCACACAGCTGACCGTGGCGCTTGACGACGTGAGCAAGACCGGCAGCGTGCTGGACGCGGCGCTCAAGGCGGGCGTGAACGACGTGCAGGGCGTGAACTTCTCGTGCAGCAGGCAGTCTGAGTACTATGACGAGGCGCTGGCAGCCGCCGTTAAGAACGCGCAGCGCAAGGCGGACGTAATAGCGCAGGCTGCGGGCGGCAGCGTGAGCGGCATAGCGAGCGTCGAGGAACAGAGCTATGGCGGTGTGGCCTACGCAAATACCGTCAACTATTCCTATGACATGGCGGTCGCGGAGGGCGAGGCGGGGACGGAGCTTCCTGCAGGCAAGATAGAGATAAGCGCCAGCGTCAAGGCGGTGTTCCTGATGGGGAATGGCGCGGAGAATGATGTCAAGACCGCGCCTGCGCAGCCGCTGGCGGGGGAATGAGATTAGTGGGATGGAGTGGCTAATGTGCGCAGCCTAGCCCTGCATTCCTTGAAAGGGAAGGTGGCGCGTGAGCGCCGGAAGGGTTTCCAACTAATACAGGATGGTTGATTTAGGAGGAGCAGAGGCTATCCCGGCACGCGGAAGGTCGCCTTCATCTCGGCGTGGCTAATCCCTCAGCCGCTTACGCGGCAGCTCCCGCTTCAGGGGCGCATGGTGGTAGGTTTTCCCCCGAATACAGGTGGATGGCTTTAGCAGGAGCGGAGGCTATCCCGGCACGCGGAAGGTCGCCTTCATCTCGGCGGGGCTACCCTCTCAGCTGCTCACGCGGCAGCTCCCGCTTCAGGGGCGCATGGTGGTAGGTTTTCCCCCGAATACAGGTGGATGGCTTTAGCAGGAGCGGAGGCTATCCCGGCACGCGGAAGGTCGCCTTCACTCGGCGGGGCTACCCCCTCAGCTGCTCATGTAGCAGCTCCCGCTTCAGGGGCGCATGGGGTGGACTGCTTATATGCAGCTCCCGCTTAAGGGCAATATGGCCGCGCATTCATAAAGTAAAGCGCAAAAAAGCATCGCTCAGGATTTATCAATCCGAAGCGATGCTTTTTATAATGCCTACTTTTCGGCCTTTTGTACGGTCAGCGTGAATACCGAACCCTTGCCCAGCTCGCTGTCCACGGTCAGCGACTGGCCCATGCGCTGCACTATCTCATGCGCTATCGATAGTCCCAGACCGCTGCCCATGCCTGAATGCGCCTTGTCCACCTTGTAGAAGCGCTCGAATATGTGCGGCAAATCCCGCTCAGATATGCCCAGACCGTTGTCGCGCACGCGCAGGCGCACGTAGCTGGAAGTCTCCTCGGCCTCCAGACGCACCCAGCCCGGCTCGCCCTCTGCGTTCTGGCTGGGCGTGTACTTCATGGCGTTGTCCAGCAGTATCACAAGCACCTGCTCTATGCGGTCGTCGCTGCCCAGCACGGGCGGCAGCTGCGCAGGCACGTCTACGGCAAAGTCCAGCTCGCTGTCCTCGGCCTTGGAGCGATACTTTTCGGCCAAATCTTCCAGCAGCGGCTCCAGGCGCACCTTGTCCAGCTTGAGCGATAGCTGACCGCTCTGCAGGCGGCTCAGCTCCATCAGGTCGTTTATCAGGCGGCTCAGGCGCATGGTCTCGCGCATCATTATGTTGTAATAGCGCATGCGCGCATCCTCGTCGCGCACCATGCCGTCGCGCAGCGGCTCTATCAGGCCGCGCAGCGCGGTCAGCGGCGTGCGCATCTCATGGGATACGTTGGCCACATACTCGCGGCGCGTCTGCTCCAGCCGTTCGGACTGGGTTATGTCGCGGAACAGCGCTACGGCACCCACTATGTGGCGGCTGCCGTCGTTTATGGGCGCTATCGACAGGCGCAGTATGGTCAGCGCATCGCCGCCCAGCTGCGCGCTCTGCCCCGGCTCGAGCACCACTATGCCATCGCTCTTTACGACTATCTCGCGCGTGAGCGGGGACCGGGAGGTTATAACGCGCTGGAAGTCATCCAGTATGGTCTGCGGCAATGCGTCGCGCAGCGTGTATGCATGCTGTGCCAAGGCGGGCTGCGAACTGTCCCCATTGCCCCCGTACTGCGCGCTGGCGGTCTCCACGCCGAACAGCTTGCGCACGGCGGGGTTGGAATGCGTTATCGTCCCCTGCGTGTCCACGGCGATTATGCCTTCGCCTATGCCGTTTAGTATCTGCAGCACGCGGTTGCGCTCCACGGTCAGCGCCGATATCGTGTGGCTAAGCTCCTGCGCCAGATGGTTAAGAGAACGCCCCAGCTGGCTGAACTCGTCGCTTTGCGATATGTCGGCGCGCGCGGTAAAGTTGCCCTCGGCCATCTTGAGCGCCACGTCGCGCATCTGGCGCACCGGCCGGGTTATGTGCTGCGCCATGAAGTAGGCAAGCGGCGCAGCCACCAGCAGCACCGCGCCCATGGCTACCAGCAGCGCAAGCATCACGGCGTATTGCGAGGCCGCTATCTCCACCTGCGGCTTGAACAGGAATACGCCGCCCACGGTCTCGCCGCCCTGCATTATGGGCGAGCCCACCGCCAGCACGTCTATGCGCCACACCGGCATGGACAGCGAGAACATCACATCCTCGCCGCCTATGACCTTTTCAAGATTGGTGCCGAGCAGCATGCCGGGCGTCACGTCCTTGGGCATGACATTGTTGTATAGCGATTCGCCTGCGGAGTTGACAACCAGCATGTATGCATCCAGCAGCTCGGGGCTGAGCTGACGTATCAGCTGCATGTCTATCACGTCGGCGTTGCATATGCCTTTCTCGCGGTCGTTCACGCCCTCGGGCATGCCGCTTTCAATCATGTATATTATGCGGTCAAGCTTGGGGTCAAGCTCCTCGGCCTTTATCGAGGCAAAGGCGCTGCGGCTGAGCAGCCCGTACATGAGCGCCGTCATTATGGCGTACAGCACTATCGTTACGGCCAGCAGCCCCAGCACGCGCCCCATGAATGTGTGCCATGGCCGTCCCGGGCGCTTCATTGGTTGACCTCGAACTTGTAGCCCACGCCGTATACGGTGCGCAGGCACCACGGCACGTTCTCCTGCGGCAGCTTCTGGCGGATGCGCTTTATGTGGGTATCGACGGTGCGCGTGTCGCCAAAGAAGTCATAGCCCCATACGCGCGAGAGTATCTGCTCGCGGTCGAACACCTGACCCGGATGCGAGGCCAGCAGGTGCAGTATCTCGACCTCCTTGGGCGTGCAGGGCAGTATCTTGTCGTAGGAGCGTATCTCGTAGTTGTCCAGATTTATCTCAAGGCCGGGGAAGCGCAGCGTGGACTTGTTGTCGTTGCTCTGCTCGTTCATGCGGCGCAGCACGGCCTTTATGCGCGCTATGACCTCGCGCGGGGAGAAGGGCTTGACTATGTAGTCGTCCGCGCCCAGCTCAAGGCCCAGTATGCGGTCTATCTCCTCGCCCTTGGCGGTGAGCATGATTATGGGCAGCGAAGAATCCTTGCGAATCTCGCGGCACACGTCTATGCCGGACTTCTTGGGCATCATAAGATCCAGCACCATCAGGTCGGGATGATCGCTCTCGGCATGCTTTATGGCGTCCTCGCCGTCGTAAGCCGAAGTATAGGGGTAGCCCTCATAGCTCAGGTACAGTCCCAGCGACTCGTGTACTACGGGATCATCGTCGCAGATAAGTATATGCGGCAGTTTATTCATGACAAATACCTCGCTTTCAATATGTAAAGCGCGCGCATGCGCACAGTATCTACATATATTATAGCTGATTTCCCGCCCTTTTCAATCACTTTTTTGGTAATGTCATATAGGTTTCAAAATTGAATAGCGCAGCGCATGCTGGGCATGATTATAGAGAAAGCACATGACAGTGAGGAGGCGGACACAATGAACAACGTGGCAGGACAGAACATCGACGCAAACTGCGAGCTGCTGGAAGAAGTGCTGTATGGCGCAAACATGGGGCTTAGCGCCTGCCGGACGCTTTTGACCAAGACCAGCGACGCGCAGATGCTGGGCAGTCTAAACGCGCAGATGGAGCAGTACAGCGCGGTCAAGGCCGAGGCCGAGAGCGAGTTGCGCGCCAGAGGCCGCGATACGGTGGGCGGCAAGCTGGGCGAGGCGGGGCTGAAGCTGGGCGTACACGTAAATACGCTCATCGATTCCTCGCCCTCGCACATAGCTGAGATGCTGATAGAAGGTTCGACCATGGGCGTGATAGACATAACACGCGCCCGCAACCGCTTTGCCGGCGCGGAAACGCAGGTGGACGCGCTGGCGCAGCGCCTGCTGGACATAGAGCGCGGCAACATAGACGAGATGGAGAAGCGGCTCAACTGAATGAGGAGCGCGGCAAAGCGACACAGCGCAGCAGCCCGGCGTATGGCGGGGCGAGCAAAAGCGGCGGCGGGCGATGACCTGCCGCCGCTTTGTGCTTGGCGGGAGCTGCGCGGCGATGCGGTGATATTCGCTGGATGTATTAGCGGTTTGTGCAGAGCGACATGCGCTGTATGGCAATGAGTGCCATTGTCCGGAAATCGCTGAAATTTTCGTGGGACACGTATACGCTGATATGCGTGCTATTGCCAAGTGCAAACTGAAACTTGCGAAGAACATGCCATGGCTGCGCTGAGATATGCCATAGCCAAGCACGCCCCGAAACTTGCGGAGGACATGTCATAGCTGCGCTGAGATGCGTCAGACTGTCAAGACCTCCCCGGAGAGCTCGGCGTGTCTCGCAGCTCGCCGGCTTTAATCGCACCCGGCGCATGGGCGGTGGGCGCTCAGGATATTTTTACGCATGAAAATCTCATTTCCCGGAGTAAAAATATCTATCTTGCAGTTTCCACGCCCGGAAATGCGTTGTGATTTCAGTGAAAACTGAGTATGGATGGCAGTGGCGGGGGAGGTTCTCCCACGTCCACGCTTGTCAAAAAGACATTTTTGACAAGCTGATGCGTGTCATTGCAAAGCGCAAGCTGAAACTTGCAGAGGACCCGCATCGCACGCCTATGAGCGCCGTTGCGGCGCATTTACGCCCAAGGACTGCCGCTTTATTGACCGAGGTGCGTAATCCAACCTTAACGGCTATACGGTTGGAAATATTGCGGGAGAATGGCATAATATAAATAATTGTGTTTGCGCCGTTATGGAGGCGCGGCACAGCTTGCGGAGGTGGACTTATGAGCGACAGACTGATGCTGCTGGACGGAAACAACCTGATGTACAGAGCTTTCCACGCTCTGCCGCTGATGGACAATCGCCCGGAAGATGGGCGCGACAAGCCCGTGGACGGCAGTGAATACATATATACCAACGCATTGCACGGCTTTTTGATGATGCTGTTCAAGGTGATGGAGGACTGGCAGCCGCGCTGGATATGCGCCGCGTTCGACGATCACGGCCCTACCTTCAGACATCTGGAATATGATGCCTACAAGGCGGGCCGCAAGCCCACGCCCGACGAGCTGCGCCCTCAGATGCAGGCGATACGCGAGCTGCTGCCCGAAATGGGCATTAAGGTCGCGCACATGCAGGGCTACGAGGCCGACGACCTTATGGGTACGCTGAGCTTGGCCGCACGCGACAGGGGCATAAGCACGATAGTGGTCTCGGGCGACCGGGACATACTCCAGCTCACCGATGAGCTGGTAAACGTGCTGTACATAAAGCAGGGCATACGCGATACCATACTCTATGATCCCGCCGAGATAGACCGCAAGTACGGCTTTGCCGCGCCGCTGATTGCCGATATGAAGGGGCTTATGGGCGACTCCAGCGACAACATACCCGGCGTGCCGGGCATAGGCGAAAAGACCGCGCTCAAGCTGCTGCACGAATACGGCACGCTGGAGGAAGTGCTTGCGCATGCGGACGGCATAAAGGGCAAGCTGGGTGAGCGTCTGCGCGACAACCGCGAACAGGCGGCCTTCTCCAAAAAGCTGGCTACGATAGACCGCCACGCGCCCTATGCACTGGAGCTGGCCGAATGCGCGCTGTTTGACGGCGGCGCAGACAAGTGGCAGGCTGCGGGCGACGCACTGCCGCTGGACGTGACCGGGCGCGGGTATGAGCTGATGCGCCGCTATGGCCTGAACGCCGCGCTCAAGCGGCTGGGCGACGCGCCCGCGCCCGCTCAGCAGAGCATATATCGCGAGCGCGAGCGCATATCGGCGGAGGACATCGCGGACTGGCGCGGGCATGTGGCGGCGCTTGATGAGAAGCGCGCCGTATACGTGGAGGATACGGAAGCCGGCAAGCGGCTGAGCGCCGCCGATGACGCGCGCGAAGTGGTGCTGGAGCTGACGCGCCCCACGGCGCCCGAGTACGACCTGATGCAGCTGGCCGCCATGACCGACGAGCAGCGAGCTGCGCTGAACGGAAGCGCGGGCAGCGACTTTGACTTTGCGCTGCCGCCGGGCGATTACATGTCGCACGACATAAAGCGCATGTGGCACGCGGGCTTTGATTGCAGCTTCAGCTTTGACACCATGCTGGGCGCGTATCTGCTGGACTCGGGCGCGTCGGGCAAGTTCACGCTGGACAGCCTGCGCGAAAATGCGCAGATACCCAAGGAGGCCAGCGCCGCCGCCGCCATATACGACCTTGCCGCCGGCCAGCGCGCGCGCATGGAGAGAGAAGGCTCGCTGGAACTGTATGAGCAGGTGGAGCTGCCGTTTGCGCGCGTGCTGCTGGACATGGAGCAGCAGGGCTTCGGCGTGGACTGCGCGGCGCTGGAGAAGCTGGGCGAGGTGTATGCCGGGCGACTGGCCGAGCTTGAGGAGCGCGTGCGCCTCCTGGCCGACGAGGAGGCCGCGGGGCGCTTCCCGGCGGGCGAGTTTGACAGCGTGAATCTGCAATCGCCCAAGCAGCTGGGCGAGATGCTGTTTGACAAGCTGGAACTGAAGGTGGCGGGTGCCAAGCCGCGCAAGACTCAGCGCGGCTACTCCACCGACGCCGAGACGCTGGAGGCGCTGGCCGAGGATCACGAGATAGCCCGCGCCATATTGGAATACCGCAAGTATGCCAAGCTGCAAAGCACTTATGTGCATGGCCTGCTCAGGCAGGTCAAGCGCGAGCAGGGCGATGTGGGGCGCATACACACGTCGTTTGATCAGGTTGCGACGGCCACCGGGCGAATATCCTCGCTGGAGCCCAACCTCCAGAACATACCGGTGCGCACCGAACTGGGGCGCGAGATACGCGGCGCGTTCGTGGCCTGCGGCACGGGCGACGGCGAGGAATGGGTGCTGGTCGATGGCGACTATTCCCAGATAGAGCTGCGCGTGCTGGCGCACATGGCTGAGCATTCACGGCCCGAGGGCGAGCGCGCCATGCAGAATGCGTTCACGCGCGGGCTGGACATACACGCCGCCACTGCGGGCGAGGTGTTCGATACGCCCTATGACGAGGTGACGCGCGAGCAGCGCTCGGCTGCCAAGGCGGTCAACTTCGGCATAGTATACGGCATAAGCGACTTTGGTCTGGCGCGCAATCTGGGCATAGGCCGTGCGCGCGCCAAGCAGTACATAGACCGCTACAAGGAGCGCTATCCGGGCATACGCGAGTTTATGGACGCTCAGGTGCGCATGGGATATGACAAGGGCTATGTCAAGACGCTTATGGGCAGGCGGCGGTATCTGCCGCAGCTCAAGTCGTCCAACTACAACCTGCGCTCGTTTGGCGAGCGCGCGGCCATGAACTCGCCCATACAGGGTACGGCGGCGGACATAATAAAGCTGGCCATGGTCAGGGTCGCATCCGCGCTGCGCGCTGCGGGGTTGAGGGCGCGGCTGATACTTCAGGTACACGATGAGATAATCATAGAAGCGCCGGCGAGCGAAGCCGAGCGCGTGGCCGATATAATGCGCGCGCAGATGGCGGGCGCGGTGCAGCTGGACGTGCCGCTGGATGTGGATATATCGCGCGGACATAGCTGGATGGATTGCAAATAGCCTGTGACTGACGGGGGTAATTGTATGGCGGATGTAAATGGTGCGCAGATAGCGACTCTGGGGCTTACCGGCGGCATAGCCTGCGGCAAAAGCTCAGCTTCAGCCTTCCTTGAGGGGATGGGCGCCAAGGTAATAGACGCGGACAAGATAAGCCGCGCCGTGACCGCTCCCGGCGGGGCGGCGCTGCCCGCGATAGAAAGCTGCTTTGGCGCGGGCGTGTTCATGGCGAATGGCAGCCTCAACAGGCGCGAACTGGCGAGCCGCGTGTTCGCAGACGATGCACAGCGCCGCGCGCTGGAGGGCATAATTCACCCTCTGGTGCAGCAGCAGACGCTAAAAACAATGCGTGAGCTGGCCGGAGCGGGCGTGAGCAGCGTGATACTGGATGTGCCGCTGCTGTATGAGACCGGCATGGACGTGCTGTGCGACGAGGTATGGGTGCTGGCCGTGCCGCATGAGGAACAGGTAAAGCGCATAATGGAGCGCGATGGGCTGAACGAGGATCAGGCACAGGCGCGCATAGAGGCGCAGATGTCCATGGACGAAAAGCAGGCTCGCGCCGATCGCGTCATATGGACCAACCGCAGCATACAGGCCACTCAGCGCGAACTGGAGATGCTCTGGCAGGTGTGGCTGCGCCGCGTGGAGCGCGGACGCTGAGTGCGGTCGGGCTTTATCAAGGCATGAGCATATAAGGCTCGAAAGGATACTAAATGCAGAACAATGGCGATGAGCGCAGGCGCGAGGGCGACGCACGGCGTCGCGGTGCGCAAGAGCAGGCGCAGGACCGCATGGAGCCGCGCCGAAGTGCCGGCAATGGCTATGAGCAAAGCGCGAGGCAGGTGAGCGGCGCGAGGGGCGCAGGCAGTGCATATGATGCGCCGGCAGAGCGTGCGCGCGCACAGCGATACGGAGGGCCGCAGGATGGCGGCTACGCCGCGCCAGTCAGAGGGCCGCAGGATGGCGGCTATACCGCGCCGGTCAGAGGGCCGCAGGATGGCGGTTACGCCGCGCCGGTCAGAGGGCCGCAGGATGGCGGCTACGCCGCGCCAGTCAGAGGGCCGCAGGATGGCGGCTATACCGCGCCGGTCAGAGGGCCGCAGGATGGCGGTTACGCCGCGCCGGTCAGAGGGCCGCAGGATGGCGGCTATACCGCGCCGGTCAGAGGGCCGCAGGATGGCGGCTATACCGCGCCGGTCAGAGGGCCGCGCAGCTACTCTACGCAGCCGCCGCGCGCGGGCATGCCGCGCTATAACGACAATGCGCGCAGCGGGCGCAGATATGCGCCTGCACAGGGTGAAGCGGCCAATGCCTCATCCGGCAGGCAAATGCCGCGGGCAGGCGCGCCCGATGGAGCGGGAAAAAGGCCGGGCGCAGGGCGGCGTTCGCGGCGCATAAGCATCGCGGTGTGCGCGCTGTGCCTGCTGCTGATAGGCGTGATAGGCGCATATTACCTGACGGACTATCTGGACTGGGCCAAGATAAACAACTATCCGCTCAAGTATGAGGATTTGATAGACAGATACTCTCAGGAGTATCAGCTCGACCCGGCGCTGGTGTGCGCGGTCATATATGCCGAGAGCGGATTTGACCCCAAGGCGGTGTCCGTGGATGGCGCGCGCGGCGTGATGCAGATAATGCCCGACACCGGCGACTGGATAGCGGGCAAGCTGGACATGGATGACTACGACGTGGACATGCTGTTTGAGCCGGAGGTGAACATACGCTTCGGCTGCTGGATGCTCAACTATCTGTACGGGCGCTTTTCGGGCGACGCCAAAAAGACTTTGGCGGCATACAACGCCGGTCAGGGCAATGTGGACAAGTGGATGAAGGACCCCGGCTGTTCAAAAGACGGGTTGACACTTGACTACATACCGTTTAAGGAGACGCGCAACTATGTAAAAAAGGTCATGGCGGCGCATGACATATATTTGGAAAGGTATTACAGCAGTCGGGCGGCGGCCTGACGCTGCGGAGGATACGGGATGAAGAAAAAGCTGATTAGCGTGCTGTGCGCGCTGATTGCGGGGCTGATGATGTGTGCGGGCGCGGGCGCTGAGGAGTGGTCCGCGTCGTTTATAATGGCCATGGTCACCGACACGGCTACGGTGCTGAACCCGCTCAAGGCGGTCAACCGCGATGTGATATCGGTGGACATGCTGGTGTACGAGAGCCTTGTGGAGCTGGACGATACCGGCAAGCCCTCGGCCTGTCTGGCAACGAGCTGGGCGGCTGAGGACGCGGGCTGGACATGGTACTTTACCATACGCGAGGGCGTGACCTTCCACAGCGGCGCGCCGCTTACGGCTTCCGATGTGGTCGCGTCCATGAACGCCATAATGACCGGTCAGACCGGCGCGTGGGCGCAGGTGCTGGGCTCCATGGTCGAGAGCTGCGAGGCCGTGGATGACCACACGCTCAAGGTGGCGGCGCGCGCGCCCAGCTATGCGCTCTTGTACGCCATGACCTTTCCCATAGTCCCGGCGAGCGAGGTATCCAGCAGCCAGCCTTCCGGCACAGGCCCTTACAGGATAGTCAGCGCCGAGATGGGTTCGCGCATGCGCCTGCGCCGCAATGAGGAGTGGTGGAAGCGCATGCCCACGCTGGAGACTATCGAGGTGCGCAACTTCGTCAACTTCGACGCGGCGCTGGGTCAGCTGGACATACGCGCAGTCGATGCCGTGGCCACGCGCTCCACGGCGGCTTCGCGCTTTCGCGGCGTGAACAATTACCATGTGACCGACTATATGACAAGACAACTGGAGTGCCTTGTGCCAAATCTGGACAGCGACAGCCCCATGAGCGTGCTGAACGTGCGTCAGGCCGTGATGGAGGCGCTGGACAAGCAGGCGCTGATAAGCAATGTGTACCTGTCCATGGCGACACAGGCCGATGCCTGCGTGCCGCCGGGCGACTGGCTGTATGAGCCCATGGCCGAGGTGTACGACTATGACCTAAACGGCGCGCTGACCTATCTGGCAGCGGCGGGCTGGACCGACGTGGACAGCGACGGCATAATGGAAAAGGCTAGGTCAAACGGAGCGTTTGATCAGCTGGACATAAAGATAATAACCTATGAGGAGCCTGACTATCCTTCGCGGCAGGATGCGGCGACGCTGATAGGCGAGCAGCTCAGGCAGGCGGGCTTCAATGCCACGATAGAGGTCATGGAGCAGGAAGAACTGCTCAAGGTCATGAAGGACGGCGACTACGATCTGGCGCTGGTGGGGTACTACCTGAGCATGTCGCCCGACTATGAGTTCATGCTGGGCAGCAAGGGCCAGTCCAACTTAAACGGCTATGAATCCGCGCAGATGGACGCGGCGCTTAACGATATAATGTCCTCTGTGGCGGAGAGCGACTTTCTGGCGGCGGTCAACCGCATGCAGACGATAGTGGCGCAGGATCTACCGGTGATATCGCTGTACTTCCGCGGCGGCTCGCTGGTAAGCTACCTGGACATGAGCAGTCTGGGCAGGCTCAGTGAACTGGATACATTCAACGGCCTGGAGTACTGGCAGGGAGTTGCAGGCTGAGCGGGGGTGTGAGCATGCTGGAGAGCATAACGGGGCCGGAATGCATACGCGCGCTGAGCGACGCGGAGCTTGGCGAACTGGCGCAGGAGCTGCGCGAAAAGATAATATCCACCGTGTCGCGCACGGGCGGTCATCTTGCCAGCAATCTGGGCGCGGTGGAGCTGACCATAGCGCTGCACTGCGCGCTTGACTGCCCGCGCGACAAGCTGGTGTTTGACGTGGGCCATCAGTCATATGCGCATAAGCTGCTCACCGGGCGCTATAAGGACTTCGACACCATACGCCAGCAGGGCGGCATAAGCGGCTTTCCGCGCCGCAGCGAGAGCGAGTACGATGCGTTCTCGGTGGGTCATGCATCGACTGCGATATCGGCGGCGCTGGGCATGGCGCGCGCGCGGGATGCGCTGGGCGAGGACTATCGCGTGGTAGCCGTGGTGGGCGACGGCGCGCTGACCGGCGGCATGTGCTACGAGGCGCTCAACGACCTTGGCACGTCGCGCACGCATATGACCATAATACTCAACGACAACGAGATGTCCATAGCGCGCAATGTGGGCGCGCTGTCGCGGCATCTGACGCGGCTGCGCAACTCGCGCGCATACAGGCTGACCAAGGCGCGCGTGCGCACGCGGCTCAAGCGCCTGCCGGTTATAGGCCCGGCGATGATAAAGGTGATGGAAAAGGTCAAGGACGCGCTCAAGTACATGCTGGTGCGCGGCTCGTTCTTCGAGGTGTTCGGGCTGGAGTATGTAGGCCCTGTGGACGGCCACGACATACGCGCGCTGCGCGACGCTCTGGAGCATGCCGATCAGGCCGAGCGCCCGGTGCTATTGCACGTGATAACGCGCAAGGGGCAGGGCTATGCGCCCGCTGAGAGCAGCCCGGAGCGATTTCACGGCACGGCACCGTTCTTCATGGACACGGGAGAAGCGCAGTCGCCCGGCGCACAGTCCAACAGCAACTGCATGGCGCGCGCGCTCTGCAACATAATGGCGCGGGATGAGCGCGCGCTGGGCATAACCGCCGCCATGCCCGCAGGCACGGGCATGAACATAGTGGCGCAGCGTTATCCGGGGCGGGTGTACGACGTGGGCATAGCCGAGGAACATGCGCTGACGCTGGCGGCGGGCATGGCGGCGGCGGGCGCGCGGCCATTTGTGTGCCTATACTCGACGTTTGCACAGCGCGCCTTTGACCAGCTGATACACGACGTGGCGCTGGACGCGCTGCCCGTGTGCCTGCTGCTCGACCGCGCCGGTATATCGGGCGCGGATGGCGCGACGCATCAGGGCATATTCGACATCTCCTTTCTGAGCATAGTGCCGGGGCTGCGCATAATGTCCCCGCGCTGCGGCGAGGAGCTGAGGCTGATGATGGACTTCGCCATGGAGCTGAATGTGCCCTGCGCCATACGCTACGCCAAGGACGCGGACAGCGACCTGTGCGGCGGCGTGGCGGCGGTAGAGGATGGAAGATGGGAGCGTGTGGAGCTGGCCGAACAGCGCGAGGGTGCGACCGGCATTGCGCAGGGTAAGCATAGTGCATGCGGTGGGCTTGCGGGAGGTTCGGGCGAGGCCATGGCGCAGCAGGCACAGCGCGAGGTCACGCTGATAGCGGTGGGCTGCATGGTGAACGTAGCGCTTTGCGCCGGGCAGCTGCTCGTGCGCGAGGGCGTGCGGGCGCATGTCATAAACGCGCGCTTCATAAGGCCGCTGGATGAGGACATGCTGAACACGCTGCACGGCGACATACTGACGCTGGAGGACGGCGTGCTGACAGGCGGCTTTGGCGCGGCGGTCAAGCTGTATCTGGCCGGGCGCGATGAGCGCGAGGGCGGCGAGCCTGCGCGCGTCAAGTGCATAGGCTATGAGGATGAATTCATAGAGCATGCGGGCAGGGGCGCGCTGATGCGCGAGCGCGGCCTAGACGCTCAGGGCGTGGCCAAGAGCGCGCTGGAATGGGTGCGCGCGCGGGCGTGATTGATATGACGGATGCATGTCAACGCGGGCGCGATTGATACGCCGCATATGACGGACATGCGCGATGTCAACGCGGGCACGGCGGCACACTGGCACATTTAAAGCGGCGCGCGGCAGCGCCTAAACAACGACACTCGGAGGTGTGATCCTTGGCGGAGAGACTGGATCAGGCGCTGGTAAAGCGCGGACTGATAGATTCGCGCGAGCGCGCACAGGCGCTCATAATGGAAGGGCGAGTGTACATATTCGAGAACAAGGCGCAAAAGCCCTCTCAGAAGGTGGAGGACAGCGATGAATTGTCCATACGCGGCGAGCTTAACCCGTATGTGAGCAGGGGCGGCCACAAGCTGGCGCGCGCCATGGATGTGTTTTCGATAGACGCGCAGGGCGTGACGGCCATAGACATAGGCGCGTCCACGGGCGGCTTTACCGACGTATTGCTGCGTGCGGGCGCTCAGCGCGTGTATGCCGTGGACGTGGGCTATGGCCAGCTGGCGTATAAGCTGCGCTCCGACGAGCGCGTGGTGGTCATGGAGCGCACCAACGCGCGCTATATAGAGCCGGGCATGTTCCAGCCGCTGCCCGAGCTGGGTGTGACCGACGTGAGCTTCATATCTCTTAAACTCATACTGCCTCCCGCGCTTAAGATAGTTGGGCGGCGCTTTGTGGCGCTGATAAAGCCGCAGTTCGAGGCCGGGCGCGAGCGCGTGGGCAAGAAGGGCGTGGTGCGCGATCCCGAGGTGCATGAGGACGTGGTGCGCGACATAGTGAAGTTCGTGCCTGAGCTGGGCTGGCATGTGCAGGGGCTGGACTACTCGCCGATAACCGGCCCTGAGGGCAACATAGAGTTCCTGTGCGACATGGCGCCGGGAGTTGAGGGTCAGATAGACCTATCCGTCATACCCGAGGTGGTGCGCCGCGCGCATGAGGCGCTGGACAAGCGCGCCGCCAAGTAAGGCGGGCGCAAACTGGGATATACGCAATGCAGGCCGATGGGCTGTGTGCCGCTATGAGCGGTGCGCGGACTTATCGGCCTGCGCTTTGTTTATTGGAGAATGTAGGAAAACTTCGCGCGCGGTGATGCGCGGAGCCAACGCGGCCAGCGCCATGGCAAAAGCTAATGCGATGATTGATACTTGCATAAGGCGTTATACAGATGCATCGCTTCACTGCATAAAAGCGTGTATATGCGTTTTTAGGCAATATGGCATTACTTACAATGAGACTATAACTTAATCGTGGCGGGAATGCGCCGCGCATGACCATGCGCAAATGGCATATTAGCAGATGGAAAATATGCGCAAATCGAACATAAGTATGAGTTTACGTTAAATGCACCGATGCATGCTCAAAACCTCTTGTATGTTTATGCAATGTCCGATATACTGTATAAAGACGGGAGTGATATGCAGTGGTCAAGCGCGTGGGCGTATATTGGAACACCGGCAAGGCGCATGGTCTGGACACGGCGCGGGCGCTGATGCGCATGGCGCGGGATGTGGGCATGGAGCCCGTGCCGGATGCGGCGCTGGCTGCGGCGCTGGGGCTGTGCGGCGGGCTACCGCTTTATGAGCTGGCGGGCGCATGCGATGTGATAATAGTGCTGGGCGGCGATGGCACGCTGCTGTCGGCGGCGGGTCAGGCGGCGCGCTGCGGCGTGCCGCTGCTGGGCGTGAACATAGGCCACATGGGCTTCATGACCGAGCTTACGCCCGACGGCCTGCCTCAGGCGCTCATTAGGCTGCGCGAGGGCGACTATGAGATAGAGCATCGCATGATGATATGCGCGCGCGCCGAGGGCATAGCGCAGCAGGTGGCGCTAAACGACATAGTGCTGTATCGCCCCTCGGACGAGCTGCACATAGTCGATTTGCGCGTGAGCGTGGGCGGAGCCAGCATGGGCAGGATACTGTCAGACGGGCTTATCGCGGCCACGCCGACCGGCTCGACGGCGTATTCGCTGTCTGCGGGCGGGCCGGTGGTCGATCCGCTGCTGGACTGCATAGTGATGACGCCCATATGCCCGCATTCGCCGCTGTCGCGCCCGGCGGTTTTGCCCGGCTGGGAGCGCGTGACGGTGGACACGCCCATGGACGGGCGCGGGCTGCTGCTGTGTGCCGATGGGCGCGCGCCCATCAAGGTGGCGGCGGGCGTGCCGATAGTGATAGAAAAGAGCGAACTGCGCACCGGCCTTATACGCCTTTGCAAGCGCAGCTTCTACGATGCGTTCAGGCTCAAGATAAGCGAGTGGAGCAACTGACGCAGCTTCAGACATCCGCGCGGCGGGGCCGCGATGAGCATACGAAAATTATCAAAATAAAAGGCATGGCTTATGCATGCCCAAAGGGAGGTATTCATCGGATGAAATCTGTGCGCCACGCTATGATATTGGACATAATAGAGTCCATGGACATAGAAACGCAGGAGGAACTCGCCGACGAACTGCGCAAGCGCGGCATAGTCGTGACTCAGGCGACGGTGTCGCGCGACATAAAGGAACTGCGCCTGCTCAAGGTGCTGGCCGAGAACGGCGGCTATAAGTACGCAACCGTCGATAAGGCCGAAAAGGGACTGAGCGAGCGCTTTATCAGGATATTCTCGGAATCCACGCTCTCCATGCAGTGTGCCGAGAACATAATCGTGATAAAGACGCTGGCGGGCAGCGCCAACGCTGCGGGCGAGGCCGTGGATTCGATGCGCTGGCCGGAGATAGTGGGTTCGCTTGCCGGAGACAACACACTGCTTGTGATAGTCAAGGACAAGGAGCACGTGCAGTCGGTAATGGACAAGTTCACATCGATGATGAAGAAGTGACGCGGGGGGAAAGAGCGTGCTGACTACGCTGGACATACGCAATATAGCCCTGATAGACAGGCTGACACTGGAACTGTCGCCGGGGCTTAACGTGCTGACGGGCGAGACCGGCGCGGGCAAGACCATCATCATAGATTCGCTGGATCTGGCGCTGGGTGGCCGCGCCGACCGCGAACTGATACGCACGGGCGAGGAACAGGCGGAAGTACAGGCGCTGTTTGACATAGGCAGCGATCCCGAACTGGAAGCGATGCTGGACGATATGGGCATAGATCACGCGGATGGCCAGCTGCTCATATCGCGCCAGCTCTCGGCAAATGGCCGCAATGTCATCCGCGTGGGCGAGAGGATGTGCTCGCTGGGCCAGCTCAAGCAGATAACCGCCTGTCTGGTCGAGATGCACGGCCAGCACGAGCATCAGTCGCTGACCGACGAGCGCCAGCAGCTCAAGTACCTGGACGCATTCGCACACCGCGAACTGAAGGAACTGAAGGCGGATGTAGCGCGCCAGTATGCCGTGTGGCGCGATCTGCGCAGCCGCATACGCGCGCTCAACGTGGACGAGCGCGAGAGCGCAAGGCGGGTGGAACTGCTGCGCTTTGAGCAGCGCGAACTGGAGCAGCTCAAGCTCAAGCCCGGCGAGGACGAGCGCATAGCCGCGCGCCTTGAGGAGATGCGCGGCTATGAAAAGACCTCCGAAGCGCTGGCCACGGCGTATTCCGCGCTGGACGGCGAGGAAGCCGGTGCGCTGGATCAGCTGCGGCAGGCCGTGGGCGCACTGGGCCAGATAAGCGACATGGGCGAAACCTATGAGCGGCTCAGCGCGCGCCTGAGCGACATGCTCTATCAGCTGGAGGATGCCGCATTTGAGGTACATGCGCTGCGCAGCTCGCAGGAGTACGATCCGCAGCTTATGGAGCGCATGGAGCGCCGCCTGAGCGCGCTCAACTCGGCCAAGGCGCGCTACGGCCCCACGCTGGACGATGTGATAGCGCGCTGCGCGGGAATAGGCGAGGAACTGGAGCAGATTGCCGATGCCAAGCGCCAGCTCAAGCTGTACGCCGGTCAGCTCAAGAAGGAGCAGACCGCGCTGATACGCCTGTGCGAGCAGCTGACTCAGGCGCGGCGCGAGGCTGCAGAGCGCTTTGCGCAGCGGCTCAAGGAGCATCTTAAGGATCTGGGCATGGCGCGCGTGGTGTTCAATGTCGAGGTCAGCGAGCACCGGCAGGCCAGCGCGCTCTCGCCTCTGGGCTGGGACACGGTGGAGTTCACCATGTCGGCCAATGCCGGCGAAGCGCCGCGCCCTCTGGGCAAGATAGCCTCGGGCGGCGAGCTGTCGCGCACCATGCTGGCGCTCAAGGCCGTGGCCGCCGATGCGGACGCCATAGGCACGATGATATTCGACGAGATAGACACCGGCATATCGGGCCGCGTGACGCAGGCTGTGGGCGAAAAGATGGCCTCGATAGCTTGCGCGCGGCAGGTGCTGGCGATAACTCATCAGGCACCGATAGCGGCGCTGGCCGACGAACAGTATCTGGTCGAAAAGCGCGAGGAGGGCGGGCGCGTGTTCACGCATGTGCGCCGCCTGAGCGGGGATGAGCGCGTGGCGGAACTGGCGCGCATAATGGGCGGCGACGACGAGGCCTCGCTCAACCATGCGCGCAGCATGCTGGACTCGGCACGCGAGCGCCGCGCTGCGCTGAGCGCATCCGCGCCTGATGCGGATGAAGGTTAGGTGGAAGGAGAAGCGCTTAGCGCATCGCTGCGGGCGAACGCAGGGCGGTTGCGCTGAGCGCATCAACGCGCCCTGTGCAGCCGCGTCAGCTCTCCATGTCCTCTATCATGCGCTCGGCCTGCGCCAGCGAGTCGGCTATCTGGCCGCGCTCCAGCCGCGCGATGAGCTCGGGGTCGAGCGCTTCGCGGGATACAGACGCGCTGCCCGCTTCGGTTATCTGGCCGTCGATTAGGCGCTCGAGCGTGAGCCGCGAGCCGCTTAGCTTTATCAGATAGTGCTTTGGGCAGGGCAAGTCGAGCGCGCGCGACAGCTCTGCGCCGTCCTGCGAAAATGCAGTGAGCTGCCAGCCGGGATAGAGCGCGCACAGGCCCTCGCGGCTGAGCTGCTCTTCTGGGCAGACCAGCACCTCATTGGACAGCTCCGTGTGGCCGCACAGCGAGTATGTAGTGCGCAGCGTGAGCATGCTGCCGCGGGCTATTTGCGCCTGCTGCTGCGCGGCGGGGCGCTCTGTGGGCTGCCGCGCGATGAGCAGAGCCGCAACGATGGCGGCTATCGTTAGCGCCAGTGCCGCAAGTATTGTGATGTTGCGGCGCTGTTTAAGGTCGGTAAGTTTCATATGGCATCGCCTCCGCGTATATATCGTCGTTACAGCTTGTCCGGATGTGCGCGGCGGCATGCTGGCATATAATGCATACGGCGCGCCGGTATGCGCGCGCAAAACATATGCAAGGGGAGAAATTTGAATGAAGATAAAGAACATAAGTGGCCTTGAGGACAGGATAAAGTCCTCCGAAGATGCACAAGTGCTGGGTGAAGCTCATTACGCGCTGGACATATACGATTTTGAACCCATGCTCACGCTGGAGATAGAGTTCACGCCCAAGGGTGTGCGCGTGGATGCGGCGGCGCGTCTGGAGTACAGCGAGGAGATGAAGGGCTATTACATGGGCGAGCGCGTGGACGATACGGCGCTTGTAGAGCGCGCACTTGAGGAATGGATGGCGCAGGGCGAGTGATAGCATACGACGATGTGCGCAAGGCCCTGCCCGCCGGCCAGCTGCATGCGCTCTTTGAGGAGGCAGGCTGGATTGGCGAGGGCGAGACAGAGGCCATGCGCGCCGCATTCACGCTGCCGTTTCTCAACTCCACGCTGGTGATATCGGCGTGGGACGGCGGGCGCTTGGTGGGCGCGGTGCGCGTGCTGAGCGACGGCGTGGTGCGGTCGGTGGTGTACGACCTGGTGGTGGCGCGCGAGTATCGCGGGCGCGGCATAGGCAGCGAGCTGCTCAGCCGCTGCATAGCGCACTGGCCTGGGTCCGAGTGGCTGATACCGACCGAGGCGCATATAGCGTCGTTTTATGAAAGGCTGGGCTTTGAGCGCAGCGGCGATGCGTTCATGTTAAGGCGTTCGGAGTATTTTTAGCGCAAAGACGCGCGGCGGTGGCTCGTTGAGAGCGCATCCGCCGCGCGTTTCATTTATGGAACGCGAGTAACCCATGTGGGAATAAGAGCGCAGGCGCGTATAGCCGCGCGCGGCATGCCCATGGGATCGCTTTCACTTCATATCGATGACATGTATACAGTCCGGCTACGCGCCCAAGCCGCTTGCATAGGCTGGAAAAGGCGATAGCCCAATCGATGTTCTGCAGCAAGTTCTAATATACAGATAAGCTCCTGCCGCAAGGCGATAGCCACAGCACTTGTCCCACATCGGCATGTAAGCTCCTGCCGCAAGGCGATAGACCCGCGCTTATCCCACATCGGCATGTAAGCTCCTGCCGCAAGGCGATAGCCCCGCGCTTATCTCATATCGGCTATAAGCTCCTGCCGCAAGGCGATAGACCCGCGCTTGTCTCACATCGGCATGCAAGTTCCTGCCACAAGTCATTATCTCTCAGGCACCGCGCTCAGTCCAGTTCGTCCAGCGAAAGCTCGAACGTGCCTGCGAACTCGCGCATGAACTCGTGCAGCTCGGGTAGATCTATGTCGCGCAGCTGTGCCGCTATGGTCTCGCGGGCGCGCGCAAACTCGGCGTTGCCTGCCTTCAGTTCCTCGACGCACTTTATGTATGCGCTCAGCTTGTCGGCGGCCTTGACTATGCGCCACTCTCGGCTGTCGCGGTCGGGGGAGAGTAGCGGCAGGTATTCGCATTTCATGTCCTCGGGCAGCATGGACAGGAGCTTTTGCCCGGCCACGTCCTCAAGCGCGCCGTATGCGCGCTTTATGTCGGGGTTGAAGTACTTGATGGGCGTGGCGAGGTCGCCGGTGATTACCTCGGACGCATCGTGATAGGCCGCCAGCAGCGCTATGCGCCCGGTGTCCACATGCGCGTCAAAGCGGCGATTGGCAATCACGCCCATGCCGTGCGCCAGCATTACCACCTGCATGGAATGCTCCATGTCGTTCTCAGGCTGCGTGTTGCGCATCAGACCCCAGCGCCTTATCAGCTTCATGCGGTTTATGTACGCTAAAAAGTTGTTGCTCATAGACATCCCTCTTAAAAATATCCCCGGCGCGTGGCCGGTGATGAGTGGTTTTATGGTATGTATATTGGAGATGAATCCGTGCAGTGGCATCAGCGCGCGCAAATGCCGCTTAGCTATGCGGCATTATGCAGACGGATTATGCGCAAGATGACGGTGATATCGCAGGCTATCCATGAACCGGCGGTGATATCGCAAGCTAATGGATATGCCGTAAGCCATCATAGACAGAAGCCATGTCACAAGCCATTCTCAACATAGGCCATACGGCAATCGATCTTCGACAGCAACTATGCCGCAAGCCCTCGCACGCCACCGCTACATGCGCCTTATGCGTCGCGTCAGTTCGAGTGCTTGACCGTGGGTATCAGCTCCAGCGCACCGTTGGGGCAGGCAGGCACGCACTTGCCGCAGCCGGTGCAGTTCCAGCTGATTACGTTGTGCATCTGACCCGGCTCGCCCTGTATGGCCTCGAACGGACATGCCTGACGGCACTCGTCGCAGCCGTCGCACTTCTTTACGTGCAATAGCGCCACGCGCCTCAAGTCCTCGTTGGCGCGTATTGCGCCGGTGGGGCAGGCATCGGCGCAGCTCATGCAGCCCACGCACTTGGAGTGGTCTATCTGAGGCAGGTTGTCCTTCATCTCTATCGCGCCGAACTTGCAGCTGCGCGCGCACTTGCCGCAGCTTATGCAGCCCGCCGTGCAGGCGTCGCGCACGGCCTTGCCCTTTTCCATGGCGGAGCATACGCGCATGACGGGGTAGTTGACCGGCATCATCTGCAATACGCCGCGCGGGCAGACCTGCACGCACTTGCGGCAGCCGCGGCACTTGTCCGCGTCCACCTCGGCCAGACGCTGCTCGTTTATGTGTATCGCGTCAAAGGGACAGGCCTCCTCGCACGCGCCCAGACCCAGACATGCGTACTTGCAGGCCTTGTCGCCGTCGCTGACCAGCGCGGCGGCGCGGCAGTCGTGTATGCCCTCGTAGTTGAACTTTATGCGGCAGCGCTCGGTCGAGCCGCGGCATATCACGGTCGCGACCAGTCGCTCGCTGTCGCCCGCCGATATGCCCATTATGTCCGCAACCTGCTTGGCCACGGGCTCGCCGCCCACGGGGCAGAGATTGGGCGCGGCCTTGCCCGCAGCTATGGCGTCGGCGTAGTTGTCGCAGCCCGCAAAGCCGCATCCGCCGCAGTTGGCGCCCGGCAGGCATTCGCGCACCGCGTCGCGCTTGGGATCGGTCGGCACGCTCAGGTACTTGGACGCTATGTATATTATGCCGCCAAATACCAGACCCAGCGCGCCCAGTATGCCCGCCGCTATCAGTATCTGCATTGCGCTACCTCCTTATCGTATCATGCCGTTGAAGCCCAGGAAGGCTATCGCCATAAGGCCGGCGGTTATAAGCGCTCCGGGGAAGCCGGAAAGCCACGCGGGCATGTCGGCAGTCTCCAGCCGCTCGCGTATGCCGGCAAACAGCACTATGGCAAGCATGAAGCCCAGACCGCCGCCCGCGCCGCTCACCACGGCCTCTATCAGCGTGTAGTTGGACTGAATGTTCAGCACCGTCACGCCCAGCACGGCGCAGTTGGTGGTTATGAGCGGCAGATATACGCCCAGCGCCTGATACAGCGGCGGGGATATCTTGCGTATGACCATCTCGATTATCTGCACGAGCACGGCGATTACCAGTATGAACGCTATCGTCTGCATGTAGCCCAGCCCGAACGGATCGAGCAGATACTTCTGCACAAGATAGGTCGCCAAAGACGCCACGGCCATTACGAACGTGACCGCCATGCCCATGCCCATGGCCGTGTCCACCTTTTTGCTCACGCCCAGGAACGGACAGCAGCCCAGAAACTTGGACAGCACGAAGTTGTTTACGAGTATTGAGCTGACCAGCAGTAGAAGTATGTCCATGCTATCCCTCCTTCTTGGCCCTGTGGCGGTCATAGGCAGCAAACAGCGCGTTCATGACCACCATCAATAGCCCCAGCATTATGAAGCCGCCTGGCGCCTGAGTGATTATCGCCATGGGCTGATAGTTTTCCGGCATAACCTGCATGCCGAAGAGCGTACCCGCGCCCAGCAGCTCGCGTATCGCGGACAGCAGCGTTATCGCTAGCGTAAAGCCCAGACCCATGCCCAGCCCGTCGCAGGCGCTCTCCAGCGGCGGGTTCTTGCTGGCAAAGGATTCGGCGCGCGCAAAGATTATGCAGTTGACGACTATGAGCGGTATGAACACGCCCAGCGATTCGTACAGCGAGGGCAGAAACGCCTGCATAAGCAGCTGCACTATTGTGACGAACGTTGCGATTACCACTATGAAGGAAGGTATGCGTATCTTGGCGGGTATCACGTTGCGCAAAAGAGATATGACCAGGTTGGAGCATATCAGCACGAAAGTGGCCGCAAGACCCATGCCCAAGCCGTTCATGACCGAGGTGGTTATCGCCAGAGTGGGACACATGCCCAGCACCAGACGGAAGGTCGGGTTCTCGGTCACTATGCCGTTGAATATTATGCCCTTGAGCTTCTTCATGTCCATCATGCAGCTGCCTCCTCGCCGGAAATGTAGGCCTCATAGAAGGCCGCGCAGGCATCCACGCTGAGCTTTACCGCGCCGGAAGTAAAGGTCGCGCCGCTCAGCGTATCAACGCCCGATACGTCGGATATCGCTGCGCCCACGAAGCTGCCAAGGTAATCGTCCTCCAGCGCCAGAGAGCCTATGCCCTGCGTTTCGCCGCTGCCCTTTACGGCTATGCGCGCTATTTTGCCCTCGATAACGTCTATCTCAAGCTCCAGAGGCACGTCCTTGTTGTAGCCGTCGGTGCTGGATGTGGTGAAGCGATAGCCCACGGCATAGCCGCCCGCATGCGCTTCCTTGACCGAGACTATCGCGGCAAAGTCGGCTTCGCGGCCTTGCATGCGGTCGGTTATGTCGATAAGCTCCTCGGCGGTGTCTATCGCAGACTGCGCTTCGGGCTGCTCTGCCTGACCTTCGCCGCCCTGCTCGTCCTGCCCCATGCCCTTTAGATACTGGTTGTAGAACGCAACCGCCTGAGCGACGGATGCCTCTATGGTGTCGGAAGTGCCGGTAGCGCCGGTCAGGCTGTCCACCTGCTCGGATACGGGCTTGTCCACCGATATGCCCGCGTACTGGCCGTAGTATTCGGGCAGCTCTGCGCGCCTGCCGTATTCGGGGCTTTCGTTGGTGGGCGCTATCTCAAGGCCGGTCACGCAGCCGTCCACCGTGGATATGCCCAGCGTCATGTTTATCGGCCCGCCGTAGCCCTTGGCCGAGAGGTCAAACGAGTAGCCTATCAGCTCCGAGCCGTCATATGCGGCCTTTATGCCGCGTATGTCGCCGTAGTCGCCAAGGAAGCTGAGCAGGTCGATGCTCTCAAAGCCCTTTGCGCCGGGCAGGGTCTTTACGCGGTATTCGTCGGCGGCATCCATGGGCATGGAGGCATTGGGCGCTATGCCCAGCACCTGCTCGCTTACCTGAGCGGCCTGACCTACGGCGTTTATGACCGTGCTGGAGGAAACGGTAGCGCCGGTTATGGTGTCTATCTCGCTCGTTATGCCGCTTTGCGATGCGGCCTTGCCCGTGAACTGACCAAGGAAGTCGGCCTCGGTTATCTTGGAGCCCACGCCCTGAGTCTCGTTCTGGCTGTCTATGGTAACGCCGGTTATCGCGCCATCGGCGGATATGCCTACGGTCATGCCTATTACGTCCTTATAGCCTGCGGGGGCGAGGTTCATGGTGTAGCCTATGTCCTTGCCGCCCTTGCTGGCGCGGTACACGGCGCTCAGTGCGGGCGTTGAGGATATGTCTATGGTGTCGGTAATCGGCTCGAACTCGTCCGCGTCGGGCATGACGGCATAGCGGGAGGCGTTCTCCTGCTGTGCCTGCTGCTCGGCTATGGGGCCCGATGTCACGGCGTTGGTGAGCGCCAGCAGCAGTCCGGCGGCCAGAGTGAAAATCAGCAGCTTTATCGAAAGCTGTAAGAACTCACGCATTTTTCTTTACCCTCCCGTATACTCGCGGCGCGGTGTAGCGGTCTATCAGCGGCACGAGCAGGTTCATGAACAGTATCGCGTAGGAGCAGCCTTCGGGATAGGTGGGGTTGAAGGCGCGGATTATGAACAGCATAAAGCCGCAGCCCGCGCCGAATATCAGCTGTCCCAGCGGCGTGACCGGCGAGGAGGAATAGTCCGTCGCCATGAAGAACGCGCCCAGTATCATGCCGCCCGAGAGCAGCTGGTAAAGCGCCGAGCCGGTCTCCATGGAGTATATCGAGCCGCTGTTTATGAGGAAGCATATGAACGCCGTACCCAGCATGGCTACGGGTATGCGCCAGGATATTACCTTGCGTATGAGCAGATACGCGGCACCGATGAGCAGCGCCAGCTTGCTCACTTCACCCAGACACCCCGGTATGTCGCCTATGAACAGCTGCCACAGCGAATAGGTGCTTGTGTCGGCGCTTGCAAGAGCTGTAGCGCCGGTGTAAGCGTCGGCGGCGTATGTGACGGGCGCGGTGAAGGCGGAACCGGTCATAAGGCTCATCCAGCTGGCCAGCATTACCGCGCGCGCCGCCAGCGCCGGGTTCATGAAGTTTTTGCCTATGCCGCCAAAGAACTGCTTGACTATGATTATGGCAAACGCCGAACCTATCATGGGCAGCCATAGGGGGGCGCTAGCAGGCACGTTGTATGCGACTAGCAGTCCTGTGACTATCGCCGAGCAGTCGCTTATAGTGACCGTGCGGTGCATGAGGCGCTGAGTTATCGCCTCTGCCAGCACCGCAGTTATCGTAGATGCCGCTATCAGCGCCAGCGCATACCAGCCAAAGAACCATACTGCCGCGACTGCCGCGGGCATGAGCGCTATGCACACGTCCAGCATCACGCGGCGCGTGGTGTCGTTTGCGCGTATGTGCGGCGATGAGGTAACTATGATATTGTCCATGTCTCCACGCTCCTCCTTTATTGCCGGGCCTTGCGGCGCTTCAGTATCTCGCGCTTGCCCATGCGTATGGACAGCGCCAGCTCGCGCTTGGCGGGGCATACGTAAGAACACGAGCCGCACTCTATGCAGTCCAGCGCGTTCATGGCCTCCGCATCGTCAAAGCGGTCGTGCATCACCAACTCGTTGAGGCGCAGCGGCATAAGGTGTATGGGACAGGCCGCAACGCACCTGCCGCAGCGTATGCAGTTGCTCTCGGGCAGCTTGCTTGCGTGCGCCCTGCCTATCAGCAGTATGCCGCCGGTGGCCTTGACTACGGGCGTTTGCAGGCTGCTCAGCGCCTGACCCATCATCGGGCCGCCTGCAATCAGCTTTACGGTGTCGTCGGGCATGCCGCCGCACTGCTCGATGAGTTCGCCTATGGGCGTGCCTACGCGGGCGATGAGGTTGGCGGGCTGCGGCACGTCGCCGGTTATGGTGACGATGCGCTCGGTTATGGGCCTGCCGGTATTAAACGCTTCGCTCAGCGCCGCCGCCGTGGACACGTTCATGACTATGCAGCCCGCGTCCATGGGCAGCTTGCCCGAGGGAACCTGTCTGCCGGTCACGGCCTGAATTAGCTGCTTTTCGCCGCCCTGCGGGTACTTGACCTTTAGCTCCGTCACTTCGTAGGGCGAGCCTTCAAGCGCCTTGCGCATGGCCAAAATGGCGTCGGGCTTGTTCTGCTCTATGGCGACGGTGCCGTGGCGCGCGCCGGATATCTTCATGGCAAGCGCCAGACCTTTTGCGACATCCTCAGCATGCTCCAGCATCATGCGGTGGTCGCTGGTCAAAAAAGGCTCGCACTCCGCGCCGTTGATTATCACATGGTCTATGGGCTTGTCCTCGGGCGGGGTGAGCTTTATCGAAGTGGGGAAGGCCGCGCCGCCCAGACCCACTATGCCCTTTTCGCGCACGAAGGCGGCCATGTCCTTGGGGGACATGGAGTCCATGCCCTCGGGCGCATGCACGTCGGGATGCCATTCATCCTGAAAGTCGTTTTCAATCACCACTACCTGAGCACTGGCTCCGCCCGCCATCGGGCGCATCTCCAGCGCCTTGACCTTGCCGGACACGCTGGCATGCACCGGCGCGCCCATAAAGCCGCGCGGCTCGCCTATCTTCTGCCCCATGAGCACGCGCTCGCCGGGCTTCACAAGGGGCATGCACGGCGCGCCGATGTGCTGGGCCATGGATATGGCGACCAGCGCGGGCGCGTTAGCCTGGCGCGCGGGCTGCGCGCTTGTGGCCGCTTTGCCCCGGCCGAACTCGTGCGGATGTATCCCGCCCGGAAATGTACTTGCCAAACTTCCCACAGTCACATCCATCCTTTCGAAAGAGGATCTGTTTTTTCTCAATGCAAACTATGCGGCGCAGCTTACATGCTGCGCCGCGCAGATATGCGCCTCAGGTTTTAGTATAGCATATAGATGCGAAAAAGACACGCGAAATTTTGAAAAAGTACTGTCATGGATAGCAATGGCATATTTTTATGCCCTAAATGAATTGAACGCGCTGCTATCCTTCAATATTGGCTTTATCGGTTTCCCTGTACTGAGTTGGTAACATGCCATAGCACTTTTTAAAAACTCGGCGAAATGCATGTGAGGAATTGTAGCCGGTCTGCTTGGCTATGTCATCTACGCTCAATTCACTGCCTATCAGCAATTCCGCAGCCTTGTCCATGCGGCAGCGCTCAAGCAGCGCGGCAAATGTGGAGCCGCTTTGCGAACGTATATAGCGGTAAAGGTAGGATTCGGGCAGGCCAAACTGCTCGGATAAACTGTAAAGAGTAAAGTCTGGATCGGAAAAGCGCTCATTTATTGAATCCAGTATCTGATTCATGCGCTCCTTGTCGCGATCCTTGCTGGCTTGCTGGTTAAACAGTATTATGTCATTAACCATGTTGCGCAACGCATTGGGCAACTCATCTGCCGATATAAATTCGCGATCATCAAGCAAAAATTCAGCACGTAACAGTATTTCGTCCCGGCATGCTGCACCTTCGGCAGAACGCGCTATGGTCAGGTGAAGCGCATGCCTAAACATCTTTAGCATGTCAGGCGATACTGCGCCTGTGGAAAGATTGCGCTCGACTATGTGATCTATCAGGTTGAATGCTATGTTGCATTCACCTGCCTGTATAGCCTTTATGAGGTGCAGTTCTTCCTGAATTGAGTAATATACGTCAGCCCTCACATCATTCTTGGCAAAGAGCAGTGCGCCGTCATCAGCGGCAATGCAGTCGTGGGCGCGTGCAAACAAGCTGCTCACATCAGCTATGTCGTGAGTAAAGCCGCCGCATATATAGCATAGCGATATGTTGAATTGCAGGCGCAGTCCTTGCGAGATTTGCTCTATGGCATTTTGTAGGCATATTGAGCAATGCTCTTGATCCATATCGTCCATGAGTATCAAAATGGGCATTTCCGACGTGTAATTTCCGCTGAAAAGCGCAGAAAATCCATCAAGCTCATAGAAGGCATGCTCTACGATGAGCCATACGTTGTTCATATCGCTTATTGCATCAGCCGTATCTCCGCTGTCGGCTGTGGTAAGCGGACAGCGCACAAGCAAAGCGGCATAGGTTTTAGCGCTTAAATCCATGCCGAGTGTGCGAGCGCGGCTATCTATCTCATTGGGTAGAAATGCAGAACCATCTGTCAGCCGGCGTATGAGATCGCGCCGTGAATAGTCCATATAGCGCTTCATGCCCTGACTTAGCGCGGCATTGCTGCGCACGCATTCGCTTATTGTACCCTTTAAGTAGTCGTAGCTTATGGGTGCAGATGCGGTAGAAGCATCGCTACTCTTAACGATGTCATATATGTCCATGACTGGGCGGGAGGAGCGCAGCGCCAGTATGAAGGATACCAATATGCCCACAAGCAGGCCGGCTATGGTTACAAACATCATTATTCGGCGTATGAACGCCACTTTTTCGTAGACTATGTCGCTGGAAACATAGGCGGTATAAGAATAGCCGCGCGCGTCGGAGCAGGAGAGTATTATGTACTGATCCGGATCGACGTTTATCTCGCTTACGTATGCGTAATTGCCCGCAGAGCCGCCTGCAGCCTGAAGGATTATGGAACCGCTGCTGTCCGCTATAAAGGCAAAGCAGTCATTTGACAGTATTAGGTCATTGAGTATTTCCATGAGCTTGGTGGCATCGAGTATCGCATATGCGGACGCACCGCTTATACAGCGCCCGGTGCTTGATATTATCGGCGAAGTTACAAATATGGCATTGTAGTTTTTTCCGAAAAGGTTCACGTTGGTCATAGGATGGAACATGAACTTGTCGGCACTTTGCATTTCTTCAAGTATATCGCTGTTGGCTGAGCGCAGGCCGAAGCCAAAGTACGAGTTGGACCTAGCATATCCCGCAAGCTTGGACACAACCGCCTTGGACATAGAACTATAAACGCCTAACTCTATTATATTGGCCTGCTCCATTACATAGCGCTGTATATCGACTGAACGGCGAAGGTCTTCTGTGCAGGATGCGAGCAAACTGCTGGAATACGGATAACTCCGGCTTGCAAACTTGCGTGCAGCGCTGTCAAAGCTCAATGCGGATACTACGTTCTCGGTGAGCGAGAATACGCTGTCGGCGGCTTGACGGCATTGCTCTATCACGCTGGTATTGCGGCTTATTACATCTTCCTCCATGGTATGCAGCGTTATGGAGTACACACAGCTCAGCGTAGCTGCTGGTATTATAGTAGCAATTATAAATGATACAAAGAATGTCGCAAGTATGCGATTGCCGCGTATCGTAAAGCGCCTTGCTGTCATGCTGCATCCTCCTGACGGCAGTATATGGTATTGCTTCGTTAACGTACTGACCATCAATGTAAATTATAGCCTTGGTACCATTGTGTTTGCAAGGGTCAAAACATGACAAAACCCACTTAAAACTGCAGTCTGGACAAAATATGTACCCTGAATTGGGTTTTGAACCTTGAAAAATGTAAAGATGAGCGCTATATTGTCCGCAACAAATCTTTACAAACAATCCGGAGGTGAGCAGATGTGAATGCTGGCTCGACAGCTGCAAAGCATAAGACTGAGCGGAGTCTTAAGCGGCGCATGCGCAATGACTGGCAGATATATGCAATAATGTTTCTGCCGCTTATGTGGCTGCTTGTGTTCTCATATGTACCAATGTACGGGGTGCTGATAGGCTTTACTAAGTACAATATAGTAAACGGTCTGGCAGGCAGCAAGTGGATAGGCATGGCTAATTTTCAGCGCTTCTTCACTACGCCGTCGGCGATGGCCACCATATACAATACCATAACGCTTAGTCTGTATTCGCTTGTGGCCGGAGTGCCATGTCCGATAATACTGGCTATACTGCTCAATGAATGCCGCAATGTGCATTATAAGAAGACTGTACAGATGATTACGTACGCGCCGTACTTCATATCGACAGTCGTGCTGGTGGCAATGATGATGCAGATGTTTGACCAGCGCAACGGAATAATAAATCGCATAATAAACGCATTCGGGTTCAAGAGCATAAACTTCATGGCTTCAAAGCCGCTGTTTAAGCACATGTATGTCTGGTCGGGCGTATGGCAAAGCACTGGCTTTAATGCGATAATATATCTTGCGGCGCTGAGCAGCGTGGACGTGAGCCAGCATGAGGCCGCCATAATAGATGGAGCCAGCCGCGTGCAGCGCGTATGGTATATAGACCTGCCCAGCATAGTGCCGACTATGACCATACTCTTTATACTTAACTGCGGCTCAATAATGAACGTGGGCTTTGAAAAGGTATACCTCATGCAGAATAGTGCCAACGCGCAGGTGTCAGAAGTATTAAGCACATACATATATAAGCTGGGTCTTTTGAATCTGGACTATGGCTATTCGGCGGCGGTCAACCTGTTCAATTCACTGGTCAACTTCATCTTGGTCGTTACTGTAAACGGCGTAGCGCGCAAGATGGGCGGCAACAGTCTTTGGTAAAGGGGGCGGCGCTTAATGCCGGACGCAAAGAAAAACCATATAGGTCAAACGCGCGAGGATCGCGTGTTCGGAGTGGCGGTGTATACGCTGCTTACGCTTACAGGAATAATAGTGCTGTATCCGCTTGTGTACGTTGTAAGCGCATCGGTGTCCAATTCTACGGCAGTAATATCGGGTAAAGTATGGCTTTGGCCTGTGGAACCGACGCTTATAGCCTATAAGCAGGTATTCAAAAATCCCAACATAGTCTCGGGCTATATGAACAGTATAATATACTCGCTCGTAGGCACCCTTTTTAGCCTAGCGCTTTCCATACTTGCGGGATATGGACTGTCGCGTCATGGCTTTGCAGGCAAGAGCATGATGAACAGATTGTTCATATTTGCAACTCTGTTCTCGGGAGGCATGATACCTTTTTATATCATAGTGCGCAAGTTGGGTATGATAAATACCCGCTGGTCGCTAGTGATACCAAACGCACTGAATGTATTCCATATAATGTTGATGCGCACCTACATACAGGGCTCTATACCCGATGAAATGCTGGAAGCAGCGGATATAGATGGATGCGATCACTTCCGCAAGCTGATACTGTTTGTGGTTCCGCTATCCGGGTCGATAATAGCTGTGCTGACGCTATATAACGTAGTAGGTCAGTGGAACTCGTACTTCAATGCACTTATGTTCTTAAACAGCTATGACCTCTACCCGCTGCAGATAATACTGCGGGAAGTGCTGATACAAAACACAATGACGATAGACATGATAACGGATATATCGGCGCTGGAACTGAAGCAGGGCCTGGCGGACATACTCAAATATGCGCTTATAGTAGTAGCGAGCGCGCCGCTTATAATAGCTTATCCTTTTGTGCAGAAGTTCTTCGTAAAGGGAGTTATGGTAGGCTCCATGAAGGGATGATGTCGTTCCGCACGGATGTGCTTAATCAAAAAAGGAGGATGTAGACATGAAGAGAAGGATACTTGCACTTGCGCTGTGCCTGATGATGGTACTTGCCGTGGCTCCGTCACTGGGTCTGGCAGACGAGGCCACAGGTGAAAAGCGCGAACTCAACATAACCGCCGTAAAGGTGGCCACTGTTGAGGACTATGAGACGAACGATTTTACGCTGTGGCTGGAGGATAAGACCGGTATACACATTAACTTCAACCAGATTCCCGATGACAGCGCGGCGGAGAAGGTATCCATGCAGTTTGCCGGCGGCGATCTACCGGATGCTTTTCTGGGTGTTGGACTCAGTTCCGACATGCTCCTTCAGTACGGCTCGGCAGGTGCGATAGTCGCTCTTGACGATTATCTTGAAGAGTATGCGCCGAATATGCTCAAGGCCATGGAATACTATGAACAAGGTCTGAGTCTCATTAAGCAGGCGGACGGCCATATATACAGCCTGCCCAGCATAAATCCCTGCTATCACTGCACCTATGCCAACAAGATGTGGATAAACACCGTTTGGCTGGACAATCTGGGTCTTGAGACGCCTACCACGATAGACGAGTTTACTGAGGTGCTGAAGGCGTTCCGCGACCAGGATGCCAATGGAAACGGCGATCCCTCAGATGAGATTCCCATGGCGGGCAGCACCAATGGCTGGTATGGCCAGACCTATCCCTATCTGATTAACAGCTATCTGTACTTTGACACCAGCAAGTATGGCTTCCAGCTGGATGACGAGCAGAAGGTATACAACGCCATGTCTCGCGATGAGTTCCGCGAGGCGCTCAAGTACCTGAACATGCTGTACGAAGAGGGACTCATGTATGAAGGCACTCTGACACAGACCATGGATCAGCTCAAGCAGCTGGTTGAAAATCCCGATGCCAATCTGGTTGGCTGCATGACTGCCGGCTACGGTGGCCAGTTCGTATCCGAGATAGGCGACGATCGCTATCGCGAGTACTATGCCATAGCCCCGCTCAAGGGACCTGCGGGCGTGCAGTATGCCATGAGCGCGCTGCAGCTGCCCAGCATAGGCCAGTTCGTGATAACCTCTGAGTGCGCCGATCCTACTCTGGCGCTTGAGTGGGCGGACTACTTCTATACCTCCGAGGTCACTGCCAGCATGTACAATGGCATAGAAGGAGTGGGCTGGCGCTGGGCTGAAGAGGACGAGATTGGCTTCAACGGTGAGCCTGCTCAGTGGGCGGCGGTGGCGTATTACAGCGGCAACACCGGCGATACCCAGAACTACTGCTGGACTCAGACCGGCATATACAATTTCAGCGCCGAGTGGCGCGGCAGTCAGGCTGTGTCTGCTAATGTAGACCTGCGCAGCGCTGAGGATATGGAGTACATGCTCTATAAGGTAACTCAGGAGATGTATGAGCCCTATGGCGGTCTCAAGTACAATCTGCCCACCCTCAATTTCTCTGAGGATCAGCAGACCCGCATAACCGACCTCACATACGAGTTCCAGAACTACTACAATGACGTTATATATGGCTTTATCACCGGCGAGAAGGATATAGACAGCGACGGCGATTGGCAGATGCATCTAGACAACCTTGAGACTTATGGTGTGACCGAGATGTGCGAGATATACCAGTCCGCGTACGACGCAATGTATAAGTAAGCCATCGGGCAATAAGTCCTCCACCCGCCCCGAGCGGCTGGAGGACTTTTGCGCAGCGGCGGCGTATTATAAATGCGAGGCCCTTGGCCGGGCGGATTGAGACAGGACAGCCTGCGGCATTTGGCCGGTTCGCCGGATAAATGCGCGCGGGCGATGGAAAGGATGATACCTATGGATACGCATCAGTGGTTTAAGCAGGCCGGGTATGGCATGATGGTGCATTGGGGGCTGTATTCGCTGCTGGGCGGCGAGTACAAGGGGCGCAAGGTGCGCAACTATGCCGAGTGGGCGCAGTCCTACTTCCGCATACCCAATGCCGAGTATGGCAAGCTGGCCTCGGCGTTTAACCCGGTGTTCTTCGACGCGGATGAGTGGGTGAGGTTCGCCAAGGAATGCGGCATGAAGTACTTCGTCGTGACCAGCAAGCACCATGACGGCTTTGCCATGTTTAAATCCAAGGCCGATAAGTATAACGTGGTCGATGCCACGCCCTTTGGCCGCGATGTGATGGCCGAGCTTGGAGAGGCGTGCTATAAGCATGGGCTGAAGTTTGGCCTGTACTATTCGCAGGACCTGGATTGGCATGAGCAGCACGGCGGCGGCTATCTGTCCAACCATATGGGCAATTCCGGCACCACTTGGGACAACAGCTGGGACTTCCCGGACGAGGAGAGCAAGGACTTCTCCATCTGCTTTGAAAACAAGATAATGCCGCAGGTCGAGGAGATACTCAAGGGCTATGGCGAATTGTGCCTGATATGGTTCGATGTTCCCATGACCATAAACGAGAGCCAGAGCCGCCGCATATTCGAGGCGGTCAAGCGATATCAGCCCAACTGCCTGATTAACTCCCGTCTGGGCAACGGCGCATATGACTACGTGTCGCTGGGCGACAATGAAATACCCGAGAGCATGGATGACGTGTCGGGAAAGAGCGTGGACATGAACGCGATAGACGGATTCAAGCCCTCGCCCTACGGCCTGTATGAGACGGCGGCCACGCTCAACGACACATGGGGCTTCTCCATACATGACAATAACTGGAAGTCGCCCGAGTTCATACGCAATACGCGCAATAAGCTAAACAGCATGGGCATAAACTATCTGCTAAACGTGGGCCCTGACCACCTAGGCAGGATAAATGCCGATTCCCAGCGCATACTGCGCGAGGCGGCTAGGTAAACCTGATGCGCGTCGTTAACATGGCAGCGGCGCATGCTTAATGAGTTCCCGCCCTTTATGCACGCGCTGTGCAAAGGGCGGGAACTGTATTTTGCATAAGTTGACATTTGCAGCGCAAATTTTTAATGCAAGGCAGGGAAAACCGGCAAAGCGTCGAATAGTCTCATAGACCTTATTTACTAACAGGGAGGGTACTAAAAAATGAGCAAGCTCAAGGTTGCCATAATTGGCTGCGGCCGCATAGCGACTTCGGCGCACACCCCGGCGTATCTGGATAACTATGACCTGGCTGAGGTCAAGTACTACTGCGACATAATCCCCGAGCGCGCCAAGGAACTGGCCGGCGTGTACTCCGAGGAGATAGCCAAGCGCTATGGCGACAATGTTATGCCCGAAGTAGTGGCCGACTATCACGAGCTGCTGGGCAAGGTGGACTGCGTGTCGGTCTGCACGCCCAACCATGCGCATGCGCCCATAGCGATAGACTTCCTCAAGTCCGGCGCTCAGGTGCTGTGCGAGAAGCCCGCTGCCATCAATCTGGACAAGGCCGCCGAGATGAAGAAGGCTGCCGACGAGACCGGCAACATGCTGTCCATCGGCGTGTGCAACCGCTTCAACGACGCCGTAATGAGGATACATGACCTCATAGAGCAGGGCGCGCTGGGCGATATATACCATGTATACTGCTCCTTCCGCGCGCATCGCTCCATACCCGGTCTGGGTGGACCTTTCACCATCAAGTCCGAGGCGGGCGGCGGCGTGCTCATCGACTGGGGCGTTCACTACCTCGACCTGATATTCTACTGCATGGGCGAGCGCAAGCTCAAGAGCGTGTCCGCCGAGACCTATTCCGTGCTGGGCCGCGACATAGACAAGTACGTCTGCAAGGCCATGTGGGCCGGCCCGCGCATCAGCGACGGCACCTACGATGTGGAGGAGTACATAACCGGCCTCGTGCGTCTTGAGGACGCGGGCAAGGTATCCACCATATCGCTGGAGGGCGCCTGGGCGCAGAACATCGGCGAGAACGACACCTTTGTCGATTTCGTCGGCGACAAGGCCGGCATACGCCTGCAGTACGGCGGCAACTTCACGCTGTACTCCACCTGCGGCGACATGCTGACCGAGACCAAGTACGACTATCCCACCGAGAACATGTACTCCCGCGAGGTGCGCGACTTCCTGACCAATGCGCCCAAGAAGATAAAGACCCGCGCCTCCATAGACCACGCCATCAAGACCAGCGAGCTGATGGAGCTGCTCTACAAGTCCGCCAGCGAGCACAAGGAGATACAGCTGTAAGGCGGGTATGTGCGTAATCCACGCTTGCGTCGCTAATTAACGCCTGCCCGCATGCCGGGCGCGGCGAGCATTAAGGGGTGCTGCATGTGAATGAGTTTGACATGGCAAAGTCAGCCGCCAAGTCCGCAGCCAGCGGCATAAACAGCTTTGGGCGCATGAGCGCACAGGGCGTGAGCCGCATGCTGTTCTTTGCGGGACTGGTCTTTATAGCGCTTGCATCCGCGGCTCTGGGGCGATGCGTCTATGTCAACGTGCAGGTAATGCACGAGGTCACTGAGTCGATATTCGTGAGCGAGGGCAGCATGCCGCTGGCCGTTATGTGCGGCGCGCTGTGCTTTGCGGCGGGCGGCTTCATGTGGCGCGCGCTCTGCGAAGTCATACACAGGCTACTTGTCAAGCTGTGGCGCTGGGAAGCCAAGGATAGGTAGGCATATACTTTTGCGGCAATATGCGCCGTCGCGCGGGCATGCATTATGCAAGGCGCGTGGCGGCGTGTTGTTTTTTGGCTGCATGCCGATTAAACGGCCGGATATTATGCGCGCGTTGGTCGGGCTTTTGTGTGCGCGCTGATTGTGCTATATAGATTGCGAAGTTGCGACTCACACGTTGTAGAGCCGATGCTTTATGTTCGCATTTGAGCTTGGCGGCAGTTGGTCATGCGCCAAGATTGACGCAATAAAATCGACATGATATAATAATAAGCGAAGAAAGTACATCTGCCGTATGGCCGGGCGCGCTGATTCTTAGCCATGGTTCGGAGAGATGATGCACATTTAAGGCGCACGATGGGCATGTGTTTGCGAGAACTTGTGAAAGGCGGTGAGGCGAATATGTTTGTAGCTATAATTATATACCTCGTGCAGGCCGTCATAATGGGCTTTGTCGCCCTGCACATATCGGAGTCGAAGGGGTATGAAGGCGGCTTTGCATGGGGATTCTGGCTGGGCATAGTGGGCGTGCTGGTGGTAGGATTTCGCCCCACATTGCAGGCGCAGACGTATTCGGAGCATTGCAGGTCGCTTAGCAATGCCGGTACCAACGCCGGCAGCGCGATGTGGGAGTGCATATGCGGCGCGACCAATTCCGGTGCGCTCGACTACTGCACCTCCTGCCGCAGGAGCAGGAGCGAAGCCGAGTGCGGCAAGATACGCTGCCCGCACTGCGGCGCAGTGAACAGCGAGCTAAGCGATGTGTGCTTTGCCTGCAACCGGCCGCTTGCCGAACAGGGGACGCACATGGCGCTGGCTGCGGGCATGGATGCCGGATATGCGGAAGCAACAGACGCTGCGGTATCCGACGGCGGCAAGCGCGAAGCCATAGCGATGATAGAGATGCTGGCTAAACTCCATGATGCGGGCGTGCTTACCGACGATGAGTTTCGTGAGAAGAAGGCCGAGCTGCTGTCCCGGATATGAGGCGGCTGGATAACGGCGCTGTGGCAGACGGGTACGTCTGTCGCGGCGCTTTCTTTGTGCTGTTTGGGGTTTGCTGCGCTGTAATTCGGCCATAGAGCGTATTGTATGATAAGGGGGCGCGTGGGATGCGGAGCGTGCGTTGTCCCGGCACACGCAAGGCTGATTTAATCGCGGCAGGATACCCCCTCAGTCGCTCACGCGGCAGCTCCCCTTTAGGGTGAGCCAGAGAGTTGCCGCGCAGTCGCATTCGATAATGGCTTTGCTTTGTGCGTGGCGCGTGAGCGCTGGAAGGGTTTACTCCGAATACAGGTGGGCAGCTTTAGGATGGCAGGCGTCGTCCCGGCACACGCAAGGCAGCTTTAATTTCAGCAGTGTAAACGCTCATCCACTTTGCTGCCAGCGTCCCTTTCGGGAATGCCATTACGCGCTGCACCCTTCGCCATCAGCGCAATGCCCGCATTCCACCTAATTTGCATTTGCACTATGCATACACGCCAAAATCTGTTACAATAATAGATGCGTTCCGCGCGGAACGCCAACAAACGGCTTTCGAGGTATAAGATGACTGTACTTACTCTTTCCGGCGTCTCAAAGGCGTTCGGTGTAAACGTTATTCTGGAGGATATAGACCTCACGCTTCAGGATGGTCAGCGCATGGGTCTGGTAGGCGTGAACGGCTCGGGCAAGTCCACGCTGCTCAAGGTGATATGCGGCGAGGAACAGCCCGACAGCGGCACCGTGTCCATAGTCAAGGGCTGGAAGGTGGGCTATCTCACTCAGCAGGCCGACATACTCTCGGACAACACCTGCTATCAGGAGATGGAGCGCGCCATGGAGCCGGTCAAGCGCATGGAGGAGAGGCTGCGCGAGCTGGAGGAGGAAATGGCGCAGGCGCATCAGGACCCCGACGAGTTCGAGCGCATATCGCGCCAGTATGACTTGACGCTGCAGCGCTTTGAACATGCGGGCGGATATGAGTGGCGCTCGCGCATACGCGGCGTGCTGTCCGGACTGGGCTTCACTCAGGCGCAGCAGGAGCAAAATGCCAGCCAGCTTTCGGGCGGCGAGCGCACGCGGCTATGTCTGGCGAGGATGCTGCTGGTCGCGCCCGACCTGCTGCTGCTGGATGAGCCGACCAACCATCTGGACCTTGAGGCTACGGCATGGCTGGAAAGCGCGCTCAAGAAGTACGAGGGCGCGGTCATAGTCATATCGCATGACCGTTACTTCCTGGACGAGGTGTGCGACTGCATGGCCGAGCTGAGCGGCCATCACTTAAAGCAATATACCGGCAACTATACCGAGTTCTCGCGCAAGCGCGCCGCCGATCGCGAGCGGCAGGAGAAGGAGTACGAGCTTCAGCAGGCCGAGATAGCCAGACAAAAGGCCATAATCGCCCGCTATCGCATGTACAACCGCGAAAAGAGCATCCGCGCCGCCGCCAGCCGCGAAAAGGCGCTGGAGCGCATGGAGCTGGTCGAGCGCCCCACTCAAGAGCAGACCGTCCACTTCCGGTTCACAGCGCGCCGCCGCACCGGCGATGACGTGCTTATGACCGAGGAACTGAGCAAGGCGTTTGACGGCAGGCAGCTGTTTGAGCATGTCGCCATGCACATACGCGCGGGCGAGCGCGTGGCGCTGATAGGGCCAAACGGCGTGGGCAAGTCCACGCTGCTCAAGATAGTCGTAAAGCAGCTCCAGCCGGATACCGGCTATGTGCGCTACGGCGCCAATCTGGACATAGGCTATTACGATCAGCATCAGGAAAACCTGCACATGGACAAGCAGGTCATAGACGAGATATGGGATGATTATCCCTACATGGAGCCCGATCAGGTGCGCGGCGCGCTGGCGCTGTTTTTGCTGACCGGCGACGAGGTGTTCCAGCCCGTATCCACGCTGTCGGGCGGAGAGCGCGGCAGGCTGGCGCTGACCAAGCTCATGCTCAGGCGCGACAACTTCCTCATATTCGATGAGCCGACCAACCATCTGGACATGGACAGCCGCGAGGTGCTGGAGCAGGCGCTCAAGGACTTTACCGGCACGCTGCTTTTCGTGTCGCACGACCGCTACTTCATAAACCGGCTGGCTACGCGCGTGCTGGAGCTGAGCGAGCACGGCGTAAAGGAGTATCAGGGCAATTACGACGACTACGTGGAGAAGAAGCGCAAGCTGGAGCTGGGCGAGGACGAGGAACAGACTCAGGGCCGCACGCGCACCGAGATATACAAGGAACAGCGCAAGCAGCGCATTGCGCAGAGCGAGCTTCGCCAGCTGCGCGCCCGCGTGCAGGATTTGGAGAAGCTCATAGCCGCCAAGGAGGACGAGATAAGCGCCATAGAGGAGCGCATGGGCGATCCGGCGGTGTATCAGCAGGCCGACGGCGCGGCGCAGCTCAATCGCGATTACGAGCGCGCCAAGGGCGAGCTGGAGGCGCTCTATGACGAATGGAGCGAAAAGAGCGAGCGGCTGGGGGGCTCGGAAGGCTGACGGAGGGTGAGCATGGAAGGAAACGGGAAAAAGAGGCGCTCATCATACTTTAAGATAAGCATGTATGTGTTCTGCGTGGGGGCGCTGCTATTGCTGTTCAACAGGCTGCTGGACAGCATGGGCGACCTGTTCGACTGGGTGCGCACGGCGTGGTCGGCGGCGCTGACTACGCTGATGCCGTTCTTCATAGCGGTGGTGCTGGCTTATCTGTTTAGGCCTGTCGTGGATAAGCTGATGCAGTTGATAAGCCGCATAGAGCCTGCGCCGGGCAGCAAGGGCGCGGGCGCGGCGCTCAGGCGCAGGCTGGTCAAGCGGCGCAGGTTCGTGTCCGCGTGCGCGCTGTACATAGCGCTGGTGATACTTATAGTGGTGACGCTGGCCTATGTCGTGCCTACCACGGTCATGAACGTTATAGACCTTGTTCAGAACATGCCCGGTTACATATCGGCGCTGCTCAAGTGGGTGAACGACAATATCACGCACAATGGCGAGCTGCCCATGGAGCTGCGTCAGGCCGTGGACAGCGTCATGCAGAGCATGAACTCGTCCCTGAGCGGGATGCTTAAGGACGCGGTGTCTATGATACCGGCGCTGCTCAGGCGCGCATATGCGTTTTCCGCCATGTCGCTCAATCTGCTGCTGGCGATAGTGCTGTCATTCTATCTGGTATGCGACGATGGACGCATGTTTGCAAACGTGACCAAGTGGCTGGGCGGCAAGCTGGGCAAGCGCCGCAGCGAGCGCTTCTTCGGCTTCATGCAGGATCTGGACTTCATGTTCTCAAAGTATCTGGTGGGCAGGCTGTTTGAGTCGCTGGTGGTGGCGGTGCTGTGCTTCATAGTGCTGGCGGCGCTGGGGCTGCCCTATAATACGCTGCTGTCCGCGCTGTATGGCTTTACCAACATGATACCGTATGTAGGCCCTGTGCTGGGGCTTGTGCCGGTGGTGTGCGTGGCGCTGTTTCGCAGCCCGGCTACGGCTCTGCTGGTGGCGTTGCTGCTGACGCTGGTGCAGGGCTTTGACGCATGGGTGCTGTCGCCCAAGGTGCTGGGCGATTCCATGGGACTTAACCCGTTCTGGGTGATATTTGCGCTGGTCATAGGCGGCGCGCTGTTTGGCGTAGTGGGCCTGCTTCTGTCTACGCCGGTCATGGGCGTGCTTATGCGCATGCTGGAGCGCAGTGTGGCGCGGCAGGAAGATGTGCAGGCGCGCATAAGCGATCCCATGAGATAGCGCCTGACATTGCAATATGAAAGGCAAATGGCATATATCAGATACAGCGCCCGCGCGCGGAGAATGCAGCCGCACGCGGGCGCTGTGCTTTGTCTGCACGGCGCGCGCCAAGCGGCACAACTAAGCATCATGACACGCAAAGCGCGGTCAACAGGAGCGTATCCTTATTGCCCGGCGGGAGTGTGCGGCGAATGCTGCGGCACCTCGTTATGACGCGCCGCAAACGGATTATTCATTCGCGATGGTGCAAACTGCATGTCAATATGCGCAGACATGTATGTAAATACGCAGACTCATGCAGGATGTGCGGCGGCGTGGATGCATAAAGCACGATAAAACACTGTGGATAGCCGCTAAAATGAAGAATTTAACGCACAAAATATCTAAAATGCTATTGCACGAATCGAAAAGTAGTGGCATAATATGAAGCACGGATGCAGATGAGTATCAATGGCGATATGGAGGAAATGAAGATTATGCGTCTACAGATTTCAAATCGTTGCAGGAACATCGCGCCTTCACCGACGCTGATGATCGACGCCAAGGCCAAGGCCATGATAAAGAGCGGCATCGACGTCATAGGATTTGGCGCGGGTGAGCCGGACTTTGACACGCCCCAGTACATACGCGACGCCGCCAAGCGCGCGCTGGATCAGGGCATGACGCGCTACACTCCCTCCAGCGGCACTCTGGAGCTGCGCCGCGCCATATGCGCCAAGCTCCAGCGCGACAATGGCCTGGAATATGAGCCGGATCAGGTGATAGTGTCCAACGGCGCCAAGCACTCGCTGTTCAATATCTGTCAGGCCATACTTGATCCCGGCGACGAGGTGCTGATACCCGCGCCCTTCTGGGTGAGCTATCCCGAGCTTGTGCAGCTGGCGGGCGGCGTGCCTGTCACCGTGCCGGGCCATGAGGAGAACGACTTTCTGGTAAGCGCTTCCGACATGGCGCGCTACTTAACGCCCCGCACCAAGGCGATAATCATCAACTCGCCCAACAATCCCAACGGCTGTGTGTGGCCGCGCGAGATGCTGGAGGAGATAGCGCGCTTCGCTGTGGACAATCAGCTCTACGTCATCTCCGACGAGATATACGAAAAGCTGGTGTACGACGGCGCGGAGCATGTGTCCATAGCCTCTCTGGGCGAGGACATAAAGGAGCAGACCTTTGTCGTGAACGGCTTTAGCAAGTCCTATGCCATGACCGGCTGGCGGCTGGGCTACTGCGCAGGCCCTGCGCACGTGATGAAGGCCATGAGCGCGCTTCAGAGCCACGCCACCAGCAATCCCAACTCCATAGCGCAGTACGCGGGCTTGGCCGCGCTCAGGGGCGGCGAGGACATAATCGCTTCCATGGCGCACGAGTTCGACGTGCGCAGGCGCTATATAGTGGGGCGCATAAACGACATTCCCGGCGTATCCTGCCGCATGCCCAAGGGCGCGTTCTATGTGATGATGAACGTATCCAAGCTCATTGGCGCGGCGTTTGGCGACAAGGTGATACGCTCCTCGACCGACTTTGCCGAGCTGCTGCTGGAGAACGCGCGCGTGGCGGTCGTGCCGGGCAATGGCTTTGGCAGCGATGCGCATGTGCGCCTGAGCTATGCCACCAGCCTTGAAAACATAGACCGCGGGCTCAGCCGTATAGAGCAGTTCGTGGCCGAACTCAAGCTGCCCGGCTGACGGGCGGCGCGCAGATATCGGGAACGCGCGCGCTCCGGAACAGCTTCGGAACGCGCGCGCTTATAATATCCCTGGAATGACAATGGAGTACATTTTCCGGCGCGTATGCGCACGCAAGGGGGAAACAGTATATGCTGGAGTTCAATAAGAAGTTTAATCTGCTCATGCAGGCCAATTACAAGTATCAGCTTCAGGATGTAAAGGAGCCTAACCTATATCGCGAGCTGTATGACTACGAGAGCATACCCAAGGTGGCCTTCAATAACCGCGTCGTGCCAATGCAGATGCCGGAGGAGATATGGATAACCGACACCACCTTCCGCGACGGCCAGCAGTCGCAGTCGCCGTTTACGGTGGAGCAGATAGTCACGCTCTATAAGCTGCTGTCCAAGCTGGGCGGCCCCAAGGGCATAATCCGCCAGAGCGAGTTCTTCATATATACCGAGAAGGATCGCCAGGCCGTGCGCAAGTGTCAGGAACTGGGGCTGGAGTTCCCCGAGATAACCAGCTGGATACGCGCCAATGAAAAGGACTTTGCCCTTGTGCGCGAGATGGGGCTCAAGGAGACCGGCATACTGGTCAGCTGCTCGGATTATCACATATTCAAAAAGATGAACATGAACCGCCGTCAGGCCATGGACAAGTACCTGGGCATAGTCAAGAGCGCGCTGGATCACGGCGTGCGCCCGCGCTGCCACTTCGAGGACATAACCCGCGCCGACTTCTACGGCTTCGTAGTGCCGTTTGCGACCGAGCTCATGAAGCTGTCGCGCGAAAGCGGCATGCCCATCAAGATACGCGCCTGCGACACGCTGGGCTTTGGCGTGTCCTATCCGGGCGTGGCCATGCCGCGCAGCGTGCAGGGCATAATGTATGGCCTGCATCACTATGCCGACGTGCCTTCGCACCTGCTGGAGTGGCACGGCCACAACGACTTCTACAAGGTCGTGACCAACGCCGCTACCGCATGGCTGTACGGCTGCGCCTCGGTCAACTGCGCGCTGCTGGGCATAGGCGAGCGCACCGGCAACTGCCCGCTTGAGGCCATGGCCATGGAATACGCCTCGCTGCGCGGCACGATGGACGGCATGGACTTCACCGCCATAACCGAAATCGCCGAGTACTTCGAAAACGAGATAGGCTATGCCATACCGCCGCGCACGCCCTTTGTGGGGCGCAGCTTCAACTCCACCCGCGCGGGCATACACGCCGACGGCATGCTCAAGGACGAGGAGATATACAACATATTCGACACCACCAAGATACTTGGCCGCCCCGCGACCGTGGCCGTGGACTCGCACTCGGGTCTGGCGGGCATAGCGCACTGGATAAACTCCTTCTTCAAACTGCATGGCGAGGATGCCGTGGACAAGCGCGACGACATCTGCGTGCGGCTCAAGGCGCGCGTGGACGAGATGTATCTGGAGGGGCGCAATACCGTAATGGGCGACAACGAGCTGGAGGCGCTGCTGCGCGACATAGACGGCGACATGTACGAGAGCTTCGTGGCACGCAAGGGCGTGCTGTAACGGGCGCTGACGCTATCGGAGATACGTAGAATAGTGGAGAGAATGCGGGCATGAGCTGTCGCGCTATTGCGATGGCACATGTCCGCGTTTGCGTATGCAGAAGGCTATAATTGCCGGGCTGCGCCGTAGACTAGCCCCAAGGTGCCCCTGAAAGGGGAGCTGTCGCGTGAGCGGCGGAGGGGTTTCCCCGCATATAGAATGGTTGATTCAGAATGAACGCCATTCATCCCGCACGCGCAAGATTGCTCCAATATCAGCGGATTTCCCTCTAATTCACCTTTGGCAACAGCAAAACCCCGTCAATCTCGCGCCGCAGGCATATCATGTGCGCAAAAGTTAACAGTGATGCGCCATGATACATGCGTTATTTGCTGCCGTACTGCGCATAATAGGCGTGTCAACGAGGACAGTGTCAAAGGAGGAGTTGTTGATGAAACGCATATTGCTCACGCTTACGGTCATGGCGGCCATGGCGCTGTGTACGGGTTGCTGGGGTGGCGCGCCCGAACCCACCGCCGCGCCCACTCTCGCGCCCACGCCCACTCTTTCGCCTACTCTTGCGCCCACGATGTCGCCTGAAGTGACCGCCGGCCCTGTGCTGCCCACCGAAGGCGCAACTCAGGCCGCGCCCGCTGTTACGGCAGGCGCAACGTCAGAGGCCGCAGCGACCGCCGGCACTCAGGATTGACGATGCGGGTGCGGGCTTAGCGGCGGATGCATTGCACGCGGCCATTAGCGAGCGCATGCGGTCAGGGCGGGGGAGCGCACGCTGCCACGTCCTTAATGTAAGCCGGGGCAGGAGGTCATCTCCCGTCTAGCCTCATGCCATCGCAAAACGCCATGAGAGTTCGAGAGGGCTCATGGCCCTCTCGGCTTCAATCGCGTGCGACATGTGCGGTGAGCGCGGGGCATTTTTGCGCAGGAAGATTCTATTTCTCAGAGCAAAATATCCGCCTGCAGCTTTCACATCCGGAAACCTTCAGAACTTCAGTGGAAACTGGCAGGGGTGGCGGAGGAGATTCTCCTCCGTCCACGCCTGTCAAGCGTCTTTTTTGACAAGCCGGGCCGGGACAGGAGGTCATCTCCCGTCCCGGCTTTATTCATGGCGGTATGCGCCTAAAAAGTGCGGACGGCCAAGCGGAGCAGCGGGCGCGGCATGCTGCTATGCGGGATTGTTATGCACGATATTGCCCTGCGGCAGCGCGCTAAATTTCGCACGCCACGCCATGCGGCCGAACATAAGGCGGACTTTGTTAAGCACATGTGGAGATGAACTTGCATAATATGAAGAAATTAGTACATATATATGCGTGCTATTGACAGCAAGGATACGATGCTGTTAGAATGAAATGGGAATAGATATACTTGATATCGATACCGCCCCGCGCGGGATGCGATACAACCGGCGACGCGCCATGCGCCGCCGTTACGCTATATAAGGGGGCATGTATATGACCGAACGAGAGATAGCTCAGATGGTGGATGAATACGTAAAGAAGCAGTCGGAATACTGCACGGAGAACGACTCCATACCGCGCGAACTGTACAGCCAGTACGGAGTAAAGCGCGGCCTGCGCGACGATAACGGCAATGGCGTGGTGACGGGACTTACTCATATATCGCAGATTAAGGCGTTTGAAGAGCGCGACGGGCAGCGCGTGCCGTGCGACGGCCAGCTGCTGTACCGCGGATACGACATAAAGGATTTGATTGCGGGCGGCAAGGGGCGCTGCGACCTGTTTGAGGAGGGCGCGTATCTGCTGCTGTTTGGCAAGCTGCCCACTCAAAGCCAGCTAAAGGAGTTCCGCCAGATGCTGATGCGCTGCATGGCGCTGCCCAGCAACTTCACAAAGGATGTTATAATGAAGGCTCCCAGCGCCGACGTCATGAATACCATGACGCGCGCCATACTTACGCTGTCATCCTATGACGCCAGCAAGGACGTGCTGACGATAGAAAACGTGCTGCGGCAGTGCATGGAGCTGATAAGCACGTTCTCCATGCTGGCGGTGTACGGCTACCATGCCTACAACTACTATGTGCGCGGCGACAGCATGTACATACATCGCCCCGACCCGGAGCTGTCCATAGCCGAAAACTTCCTGCGCATGCTGCGCCCTGACATGAAGTTCACACCTCTGGAGGCCAAGGTGCTGGATATAGCCATGCTGCTGCACATGGAGCATGGCGGCGGCAACAACTCCACCTTCACGCTGCGCGTGGTCACTTCGGCGGCATCGGACACGTATTCGGCGGTGGCGGCGGCCATGTGCTCGCTCAAGGGCCACAAGCACGGCGGCGCCAACATAATGGTCATGAACATGATGGACGACATACGCGCGCACATATCCGATGAATATGACCGCGACGAGGTGGCGGCCTATCTGGACAAGCTGCTCAACAAGGAGGCGTTTGACCGCAAGGGCCTGATATACGGCATGGGTCACGCGGTGTACTCGCTGTCCGATCCGCGCGAGCGCGTGTTTAAGGGCTTCGTGCGCCAGCTGGCTGCCGAAAAGCACCGCGATAACGACATGCGCCTCTACGACATGATAGAGGAGCTTGCGCCGCAGCGCATAGCCATGCAGCGCAAGATATTCAAGGGCGTAAGCCCCAACGTTGACTTTTACAGCGGATTCGTATATGATATGCTGGGCATACCGCGCGAGCTGTATACTCCGCTGTTTGCCGTGGCGCGCATCGCGGGCTGGAGTGCGCATCGCATAGAGGAACTGGTCACGGCGGACAAGATAATCCGCCCGGCATACAAGAGCCTGGTCACTGAGAAGCCCTATGTGGCCATGGAAGAGAGGAAATGATATGGACATCAGCTTGCCCGTCGCCATATACTCAGGGCGCTGGCCCAACGGACACTGTCAGGGCATCGCACTGGACAGGCACGGCGGATACATGTACTTTTCGTTCACTACGGCGCTGGTCAAGACCGACCTTGAGGGCAATGTGATAGCCAGCGCGGGCGGATTGCTTGCACATCTGGGCTGCATAGCCTTCTGCGAGGAGGATGGCTGCGTATACGGCTCGCTGGAGTACAAGTGCGACGAGATAGGCCGGGGCATAGAGGCGCGCATGGGTGCGCGCGCCAGCCACGACGATGTGTTCTACATAGCGCGCTTTGATGCCGCGCGCATGACGCGCGTGGGCATGGACGTGTTTGGCGACGGCATAATGACGGCGTGCTGCCTTGACGAGGTGGCGCACGACTATGCGGCCATGTCGGGCGCGCAACCGGGCAGGCGTCATGCGCTGGGCTGCAGCGGCATAGACGGGCTGACGTTTGCGCCGCTGTTCGGAGCGCCGCGCGACGGGCGCAGGTATCTAATGGTGGCATACGGCGTTTACGGCGACGTGGAGCGCGCGGACAACGACCATCAGGTGATACTCTGCTATGACCCAAGCGACATACGCCGCTATGCTCAGCCGCTCAATCAGAACGCGCCGCATGCCAGCAGCCCCGCGCGTCCGCTGCAAAAGCTGTTTGCCTTCACCGGTAACACCACCTACGGCGTGCAGAACATGGAGTACGACCCATATACGGGCAACGTGTTGCTGGCGGTATATCCCGGCAGCAAGCCGCAGTTCCCCAACCTGCCCATGTACGTGCTGGACGGCTGCGCAGCCCCCGCATGGCGCGAACTGCGCGGGCTGGGCTTTGCGGGCTGGCAGCTGGGACTGGCTGACTGGGGCAAGGCGCATCCTTCTGGCGTGCGCGGGCTGGAGTTTGCCTATGGCGCGACGGGCATGTGTGCGCTGGGCGACGGATACTATTACTTCTCTCACGACGCGCGCGAGGGCGAGGAATGGTCGAGCACGGCGCGGCTGTATCGCGGCGACGGCAGGGGAGGATTTGCCGCGGTGTGAGGGGTGGAGTGATGCACGGAACGGCTTTGGCTCATATGAAATGAGGCATGAGCGGCAACTCCACATTGGCGCTCCTGAAATGGGAAAGGGGGGACAACCCATTCTCATCTGAAAGATGGGCTGTCGCGTGAGCGGCTGAGGGGGAAACCCCAGACGCTATGCAAGCAACCTTCCGCGTGCCGGGGCAATCTGCGCTCCGCCTAAAGCCACCAACTGTATTCGTGGGAAAATCATTTTGGCGTTCATGTGCCACCTTCCCTTTCAGGGAAGGCAGGGCTAGGCTGCGGAGCAGCCCGATTCCACTAAGCCGGCCACTTGCTATGTCAATATAAAACGAGAATCCGCTTTCAACATTTGCTGTTGAGAGCGGATTCTTTGCGTATATTCACATCAAAGTGCGACTGGCGGTGCTGCTTTTTCTATAAACTCCCCGACCGACCGAACTATCTCATCGTAATCCACGCGCGCGAGGTCGCTTGCGTCCACGCGCAGCACATGCCCCAGCGCAAACTCGCTGAAGCCCCGCGCCTGCACGCCCGCGCGAAAGTCTTGGAGTGCGGGGGCGCGATAGGGCAGGGCGGCATCCTCGGGATAGCGCGTGTTGACGATGTGGCCGCGATGGCGCTCAGGACTGCTGTCGCGCGCAACCATGCGCGCATATGCCGCGTCAACATCGCAGTCCATGAGCAGAGTCAGCGCGCGATGCCCGTTCAAAAGCTCGCGCCATGCGCCAAACGACGCGCGCTCAAAGTTGTTCTCGACTATGAACGGCCTGCGCGTGCGAAGCTGCGTCCGGGCAAAGTCCATCAGCACGCGCTCAGCAGCCAGCCCCAGGCGCACTTTCTCGGCGCGCGACGCAAAGCCCAGCTCGTCAAACAGCGCCTCCTTTATGCCGTCCTTGGACATACACGGTAGGCTCAGCCGCTCGGACAGCAGCCTGGCCATGTATGATTTGCCGCTTGCGGGCATGCCCGCTATCAGTATGCAGCACATGTCAGTACCTGTACTCCATGGGATACTCGCTAAGGTACTCGTCCAGCAGGCCGCACTCGTCCAGCAGCTTGAACAGCGTGTAGCGCGTGCGGTAGTCCTTGGCGCAGTGCATGGAGGTGTTGAGCAGTTCGCGGTCTATGCCGCACTCCTCGGGCGTGAGCGGTGCGCCCAGCCTTTCCATGGCGGCGCGCACATCGTCGTAGCGCGGCATCAGCGTTATCGCGGCGCGTATGTCCGATATGCGCTCCTGCGCGCGGCGTATGCGGTGCAGCTGCTCATCCCAGCTCAGGAAGTCGCCGGGGTTCTCCTCCATTATGGCGCGGGCATTGGCCTCGCCGTATGTGCGAATCATCCAGCTAATGCGCTGCTCGCGCGTCAGGCGGCGCGCGCGTATCGCGTCTATGTCGATATGGCTTATGTCCTCGCCCGCAAACCGCTCGAACATCGGCCAGACCAGCAGCGTGGCCACGCCCACGGATGCGCCGTGCGAGGGCGCGGGCTTGCCGCGCAGCATCTGCTGCATCTCCCAGTAGTGCGCTATGTTGTGCTCGACCGAGGCCACCGCGCGCGTATGCCCGACTATCATTATGGTCACGCCCGCCAGCAGCAGCGCCTCTATCAGTATGCGCATGCCATTGTCGCTGCGGGCGAGTATCTCGTCTATGTTGCCAAGCAGCTTGGCTATGGCATCGGTCACTATCTCGCCGCATACGGCGCAGTATGGCTCATCGTTTACTATATTGCCTATCATCCAGTCGCACTTGGCTATGTACTTGCCCAGCACGTCGCCCACGCCTGCGCGCACCATGTCCAGCGGCGCGGTGCGCAGTATCTCGGTGTCGCACACTATTATCTCGGGGCAGGGACCTGCGCGGTGTATCTTCAGCCCCTTGAACGTGAGCGGCGCGACAACAGACGTATAGCCATCCATGGAAGGCGCTGTACCCACGCTCACGAACGGCAGCCCGGTGCGGGCGGCGTTTACGCGCGTGGTGTCGGTCACGGAGCCTGAGCCTACCGCGACGAGGAACTGCGTCTCGGGCTGTATGCTCAGCAGCACTTCGCCCACGGCGCGCTCGTCCGGCTCCATATGGCCTTCGCGCTCTATCACGCACTCAATTACATCAAAGCCCGCCGCCTTGAGCGTTTCGCTGACGCGCTTGCCTGCCACGCCGTATGTGATGTTGTCCGCCACCAGCACGCAGTGCGTACCCAGCCCGCGCGCGCGTATGTAGCCCGGTATGCGCGGCACAAGCCCGCTGCCCACGTATATGTCCTGCTTGGGGAGCGTATGCGGGCCGGGACAGATGCACTCTATGCCGGATATGAGCAGCTTGCCTTCGTCGTCATATTTAAGCGTGTATGCCATATTGACCTCTCCTCTGCGCACGGCGCGATGAATTTGTATGGCATAATTATAGTAAACGCGCGCCGCAAAGTCAATGCGCGCGCGTCATGGCGCACATAAACTCATAAGGTCGATGGGCGGCAAGGCTCAGCATGCCGCGCAACAGTCCCGTCCAATAGACTCGGGTATCGCGTTACGCATGTTTGCCATGAGCGCGACTGTCCTGAGCAGCCGGTGCGTCATAGCTGCAACAAGCGCCGCTATCCTGAGCAGCCGGTGCGTCATAGCTGCAACAAGCGCCGCTATCCTGAGCAGCCGGTGCGTCATAACTGCCATACATGCTTGCGGCCTGCGGATATCTGCGCAGAAACTCCGCGTTGGCGCGGGCAAGCTGCGCCTGATAGCTGTCATATGCCGGGCTGAGCCTGCGCAGCGCGGGCAGGAATACGTCCCAATATCCGCTCGCGCGGCAGAAGTCCTGCATGGCCAGCCTGAGCTTGTACGCGGGAGATGCGCGGAACTCGTCGGAGTTAAGCAGCGCCTGATACTCGCGTATCATGTCGGCGTTTTCGTCCATATAGCGCGTGGTATGTGATATCGCCTGCTCCATGCTGTCATTGATGCGCGCGAGCATGTCCTCGCCCGGCGCGAACTCGTCCAGCCACGCCGCGACCTCGGCGGGGAGCGCGGGCGCGCCGTCCAGCCATGCCACGACCTCGCGGTATGCTTCGCGCTGCACATCGTTCTCTATGGGCGCGCCCAAGAACCTGGCAAAGTGCAGCGCCAGGAAGCGCCCATAAGCGCCGGGGAATGCGTCCAGCATGCGCTCGGCTATGGTAATGCCGGTGCTTAGAGCATCCAGTTCGCGCGCGGCGCGGTAGTAATCGGCGCTCTGTGCCAGTTCACGCAGCGCCCGCATGCGCGCCTGATGGCGGCTAAGCTCCAGCTCATGCCGCGCGCATATGCCGCGCAGTGCGCGCTCATCGTCCAGCGCGGCGCGCGTTTCAGCCACGCTCAGCCCTAATTGCCTGAGTACACGTATGCGCGCAAGCCTATGCGCATCGTCCTCGGAGAAGTCCATGTATCCATTGTCGAGCAGCCCGGGCGCTATAAGCCCGCAGTCCACATAGTAGCGCACGGCCTTTTGAGTAAGTCCTGCGCATGCGCACACATCGCCTATCAACATATGCATCACCTCACGACCATCATATACCATTACGTGGGGGAAGGGTCAAGGGGAATTTGAATATAGCATAGTTATGGCATTACAAGGCCGTATGCATTGGCATATGCTTTGATGTTATGAATTTTTGCAGATGCATAGTGCTATCATCAGACTGTCAAAAAACCCCCGGAGAACTCGGCGGGAAATCCCATTTCCCGGAGCAGCATATCTTCCTTGCAGTTTCCACGCCCGGAAATTCGTTAGGATTTCAGTAGAAACTGAGTAGGGGTGGCAGTGGCTGGGGAGTTCCTCCCCCGTCCACGCTTGTCAAAAAGACGCTTTGACAAGCTGGTGCTGTCATATGGGTGCAAATATCAAAACGGCTGCCGAAAACAGCGTAATCAATATCGTTGCGATTACGGCTGCCTTATTGAAGTGTTCCTTCAAAATATTTCTGGCCATAGCGCAGATGGCTAGCCCAGCGAAACCGCCAGTGCTGTTGTTTATCAAATCCATGATATCTGTACTGCCCAATGCAAAGGCGTATTGCATGGCTTCAAATAGCAGAGAGATTGCCGCAATCATTGCCAAGTTTTTATATATGCGCCGCCTTTCGAACAATGCGCCAAAGTAGAGGCCAACTGGGACGAATATAAGCATATTCAATAATGACTCACGCCCATTGAAGTATAAACTCAAATTTATGCTGCGAAAAATGGGGTCAAATGCGGTATTCAGCGTTTGCAGAGTTGCGTGGAACAATATGACCCAAACCAACATGAGCAGATATCCTATAAGCCCGGCGATGATTATGCGACGCCGAACTTTCGCCATGATATACCTCCTTTTGCGAAACTTTAAATATTATAACTCGTAGAATGCGATGAGTCAATCCTTATGCACATGCTTTAAATGCGCCCATACTAACATAGTAAAAATTGTCTATGCGCACATTTATGAAATAGCGGATGTGCGAAGATGGTCAAAAAGCTGTCGTTTACATATATGTAGTAAGACGATTGCCGCAAACAAAAATCCCTTCCACAGCATAATACCGCGGAAGGGATGGGTATAACGTTCAGCCGCGCTCAGACGCAATGCTCATAGGCACGCACAGCAGACAGCATCACTTGTTAGCATCAATAGTAGCCTTTATGCGGCGCACGCCGGCAGAGGAGGACTCCTCCTTCTGGATGTGGAAATGCACCAGATCGCCGGTGTTGGAGGCGTGCGGGCCGCCGCAGATCTCCTTGGAGAACTCGCCCATGGTGTACACCTTGACGCGCTCGCCGTACTTGCTCTCGAACAGGCCGATGGCACCCTGAGCCTTGGCCTCGTCCACGGTCATCTCCTCGCAGATGATGGGCGCGTGGGCATCTATGGCCTCGTTGACCAGACGCTCGACTTCCTTCTGCTCCTCCTTGGTGACCTTGCGCGGGCAGGAGAAGTCGAAGCGCAGGCGCTCGGCGGTTATGTTGGAACCCTTCTGAGCGACCTCGGGGCCTATGACCTTGCGCAGCGCGGCGTGCAGCAGGTGAGTGGCGGTGTGCAGGCGCGCGGTGGCATCGGTGTTGTCGGCCAGACCGCCCTTGAAGCGCTGCTCGGCACCGGCATGGCTGGTGGCCTGATGCTTCTTGAAGGCCTCGTCGAAGGCGGCTTCGTCCACGGTCAGCCCGCGCTCGGAGGCCATCTCCTTGGTTATCTCTATCGGGAAGCCGAAGGTGTCGTACAGGTGGAAGGCGGTCACGCCGTCTATCACCTTGGCATCGCCCAGCTTGTTTACCGCCTTCTCAAACTCCTTGAGGCCCTGACGCAGCGTCTTCTGGAAGCGATCCTCCTCAAGGCGCAACTGCTCGACTATGAACTCGCTGTTGCGCTTGAGCTCGGGATATACATCCTCATACTGCTTGATTATCACGCGGGCAATCTCGCAGGTGGCGTTCTCGGGCATGCCCAGCTTCATGCCATGGCGCACGGCGCGGCGTATCAGGCGGCGCAGCACGTAGCCCTGATCGACATTGGAGGGGCTTACGCCCTTGTCGTCGCCCAGTATCATGGTGGCGGTGCGCATGTGGTCGGCGATTATGCGTATGGAGCGGGTCACTTCGTCGCTCTCGCCGTACTCATGGCCGCTCAGCTCGCTTATCTTGGCGATTATGTCGGTGAACAAATCGGTCTCGTACACGGTCTTTTTGCCGGTCAGCACGCTTATGGTGCGCTCCAGACCCATGCCGGTATCGACGTTCTTCTGCTCCAGCGGCACAAACGTGCCGTCAGCCTGCTTGTTGTACTGCATGAACACGTCGTTCCATATCTCAAGGTACTTGCCGCAGTCGCAGGCGGGGGAGCAGTTGGGGCCGCAGTCCGGCACATCGCGGATGATGAACATCTCGGTGTCAGGGCCGCAGGGGCCGGTCACACCGGCAGGACCCCACCAGTTGTTCTCCTTGGGCAGGAAGAATATGTGATCCTCCTTGACGCCCAGCGAGCGCCACAGCTCGTAGCTCTCCTCGTCGCGGGGGCAGTTCTCGTCGCCCGCGAACACGGTGAAGGCCAGCTTGTCGGGGTCCAGACCCAGCCAGTCCTTGCTGGTCAGGAACTCCCAGCTCCAGGAGATGGCTTCCTTCTTGAAGTAGTCGCCCAGCGACCAGTTGCCCAGCATCTCAAAGAAGGTGCAGTGGGAAGCGTCGCCCACATCGTCTATGTCGCCGGTGCGCACGCACTTCTGCACGTCGGTCAGGCGGGTACCCATTGGGTGCTTTGCGCCCATCAGATAGGGTACGAGCGGGTGCATGCCCGCAGTGGTAAACAGTACGGTGGGGTCGTTCTCGGGTATTACCGAGGCGCTGGGTATGAGCGCGTGACCCTTTTCCTGCATGAACTTGAGGAAAAGAGCGCGCAGCTCGGCGGCAGAGGATATGTTCATGTTCATTGCCGGTTCGCTCCTTTGCATTATTTGCGGCATCAGGCCGCCTGTTCTCCGTGGGCGCGCGCCCGCGGAATTGTGTGCGGCGCAGCACGCCGCGGGCATAAAAAGGCGCCATCTCGTTCAAGGACGAAATGGCGCTCTCGCGGTACCACCTTGATTGCCCTCATGGGCCTCTCATAGCGTCGTATAACGGCGACTTCCGTCGCGCCTTAGCGTATGCTACGGGGCGCGCTGCTCAAGGGGGGCCGTCCCCGCCGCTGCGCACCGGCTCGCACCATCCGCCGGCTCTCTTGAGCGCGCTTGCGCTGGGGAACATCCCTGTCAATACATTTATCACATATTATATCCATCCATCATAAAGCTGTCAAGTGCGCGCCGTTAACAAATCGTGAAGCGCTGCGCACAATGCGCGCAGTCCTGCCTTAAAACCGCGTGTGCGCAAGTCCTGCGACGGCTTGCCGCTATGGACGAGCGCCATACAGCGCCATCCCTGCGGCTGAGTGAAGGCAGATGCTTTGTGCAAAGCTGCCGTCATGCGGGCGGCTTTGCCCGGCGGGCCGCATGTCAGCGGTCATCCTTGGGGGCGAGATTGCTGCGCCGGTATGCGTCCACCTTGCTGGAGTACGCAGCTTTGGAACCGGCTGCGGCCTCGGGAGTATCGTATATGCGGCGATACGTGCCGCCGCGCTTGGAACTCTCCTGAGTGCGGAAGCTGTCCTGACTGTTAGAACTGCTCTGAGCGCTGCCGTAGCGGTAGTTGCCGCGCGCAGGCGAGCCTACGCGGAAGGGATCGTCATCCTCGCTACCGGAGGCGCGCAGCATGTCGCGGTACGAGCCTGCCGCCGCAGTGCGCTGTCCGGCTGCGCGCGCCGCGTCGCCATACTGAGCGGGATAGTAGGCGGGCGCTATGCGCCGGTCGCGCAGTCTGGAGGAACTGCGCTCTGCCGCGCTGCTGCCTGCATGGGCTTCGCGCCAGCCCGCGCGCAGCAGCCATCCGCACGCCGCCATTATGAGCGCGTATGCGCCCAGCAATGCGTAGTCCAAAGCGGGATTGGCGCTGCCGTCCAGATGAAACTCCTGCGCTATGCACAGGCCTATCATGGCCGCAGACAGTGCAAGCGCTATGTAGCCGGTGCGCTCATTGCGCTCCGAGCGCAGATAGCCGCGCGCAAACTTGCTTAGCATGGTCACGGCTATGGCCATGGCCAGCAGCTGATCCAGCTTGACAAAGCCTATCTCCAGAAACTCGTCGGTGCGCATGGACTCCAGCGGCACCTGACACAGTCCCAGCAGCATCAGGCTCATCATGCTGCGGTCGCCGCTGGGACGCGCACCCGAACGGCGCATGGAGTATGCGCACAGCAGCAGCGCCAGCACCGCCTCGTACACGCACACGGCAAGGCAGTCCAGCCCCTGCGAGTTCTTAAGCACGAGCGGGAAGCCCAGCGCGCTGTCGCCCAGTATCATGCCGCGCCCCTGCCATGTGGTCAGCTCGCCCAGCCGCCATATCGCAAGCGTAAGCAGCATGGGCGGCGTGAGCGTATCCAGCGCCTCAAGAAAGCCGCGCCTGCCCGCGCCCAGCCGCGCGCCCAGCACCGCGCCCAGTATGCCGCCGAATATCGAATATCCGCCCTCCCAAAGCCGCAATGCCGCTGCGGGATAGCTGCGGTAAAAGCCCGTATTGGCTATGACATACGCGCATCGCGCCAATATCAATGCGCCAATCAGCGCGAAGAAGTAGGTCTTTTGCAGCGCGCTGTCCTTTATGCCGCGCGCAGAAGCCTGTCTCTGTGCCAGATAGTAGCCGGCAAACAGCCCAAGAGCCGCTATGAGTCCGTATGCGGTCAGCCGTATGCCTCCGAGTGTGAATATGGTTCCGGGAGTATCCATGCGCTTACAGCTCCTCTCCTAGGCGATATCAGTTGGGCAGGGCTGATGCAAAGTATAAGCAGTCGCTTATGGAGCGCTCCTTGCCGCTTTCGTTCATGGCGTTTACGACTTCGCCCTTCCAGTAGAGCGTGCTGGTGCCGCCGCCGTCCAGATTGTACGCGGACACGCAGCCCTCGTCGGCCATGATCTCGGCCAGCTCCGGCATGGTCACGCCCGCATCGACGTCTGTGCGGCCATTTACCACGCACACAAGGTATTCAAGGCGGCCTATCTGACCTATGGCGGTGCGCGGGTTGGGGCTGTCCGCGTCGAATGCGTAGTCCAGACAGTCCACCGCGCTGCCGTCTTTCACCAGCTCAGGGCCAAAGCTAAACGCCTGATATATGCGTCCCCTGAGCGAGGATACCATGGCGGTGCTGTCGCTGCGGTTTGTGGTTATGTGGAAATTGCCCTCGGTGTCGATTATCAGCTGATGCAGCTCGCGCGAGGGATTGGACTTTATCACCTTGGATTGCTTGACTACGAACACGGAGCCTTCGCGCTTGGTGTAGTATTCGCCGCTTATGGCGACGAGGGCGTTTTTGGCTGCGGCCATGTCGGATGTGTGGCATGAGCTGGAGCCATTTACATTCTTGGCGAGGGCGGTGCGCAACTGGCTTGCGTCCTTTACCTTTACGCGCACGAAGTGGCAGGTGGAGTCATACAGCCTGCGCGTGTAATAACTGGCCTCTATCGTGGGGTCCTGATAGCACTGTGCGGCTGTGGTCGAGCCATCGCTTAGCGTTATGTCGGCATCGTAATACCCGCTGGACAGCGGCGCATATCCGCCGTCATATGTATCCATGGGCAGGGTGTACTGCGCGGTGGGCGCGGGTGTGGGCGTGGGCGCGAATGTGGGCAGCGCCTTGGTGGGCGACAGCAGACGCGCATCCTGCGCCGCAGCTGAGGCATCGGGCGCGGCAGAGGGCGACGGAGACGGCGGCGAGGCCATTAGCGCCTCATATGCAGCGCGCTCGTATCCGTCGCGCGCCTCGTCGGTCATCTCGGTGGAGGGCAGCAGAAAGGCCGCCAGCACTATCAGGGCTATTATGGCCTTTGACCAGGGGGAATCGTATCTCATGTGCTTCTCTCCTCGCATGCGTATGTCATATGTATCGGCAGGAATGAAAGCTGTTGCGCGCGCGTTTGCCGGATGAAAGCCTTATTGCAACGCGGCGCGCAACATAGCGGCATGTGTCTTAAGTTGTTTGAAATGCACATCGTGCGCATACCTATACACCAAAGCGCGACCTGCGCGCTAAAGCGAGAAGCCTGCCCATGGCTGTGATCCCGCATACTTGAAGCACATATATATTATAGTTCGCCACAGTGCGCTTGTCCATTTGATGCGGAAAAATTAACCGACAATAAATTTGCATCGGCGCGCGCCTGACGGCCCATGACAAAAAGGTAGTTCCATTGTCGCCTGAATTATTGTATACTATATGCATTAAAGCAATATGAAGCTGGAGGGGGAGACAACATGTACATTTCAATTCCCGGGGGATATTCAGAACCCAAACCACTGGGCATGGGCGATGCGCGCATACAGGTGAACAGCCGCTACTTTACGCTGGACGGCGCACCGGTTCTGCCGGTAATGGGCGAGATACACTTCTCGCGCGTGCCAGGGGCGGACTGGCGGCGCGAACTGGCCAAGATGCGCGCGGGCGGCGTGAACATAGCCGCCACGTACGTGTTCTGGATACACCACGAGGAGATAAAGGACGAGTGGGACTTTGAGGGCGAGCGCGATATAGGCGGTTTCGTGCGCGCCTGCCGCGATGTGGGCATGCCGCTTGTGCTGCGCATAGGGCCGTTCGCGCACGGCGAGTGCCGGAACGGCGGCCTGCCCGACTGGATAGTGAACGACGAAGCCATGCGCCCGCGCACCAATGACCCGCGCTATCTTGAGCGCGTGAAGCTGCTGTTTGAGCGCATAGGCGAGCAGGTGCGCGGCCAGATGTATCCTGACGGCCCGGTGATAGGCATTCAGCTGGAGAACGAGTACGGCCATGTGGGAGGTGTTCGCGACAATGCCGAAGGCGTTGCCCACCTGCGCGAGCTGAAGCGGCTGGCCAATGCAGCCGGGCTGATTGCGCCCTTCTACACGGCTACGGGCTGGGGCGGCGCGCACATAATCGAGGGCGAGACGCTGCCCGTGCAGGGCGGCTATGTGGATGCGCCCTGGGATCAGCACACAAATGCCAATCCGCCCACGCGGCTGCACATGTTCGAGCCGTTTCTGGATGACGGCGGCACGGGCGCGGACTGGAGTGCGGATGAGCACAGGGAGAAGTTCAACTTCGACCCGGACGCATATCCCTTCCTGACCGCCGAACTGGGCGGCGGGCTGCAGATTACGCATCATCGCCGCACATATCCGAGCGCGCACGACATTGAGGCGCTAACGCTTTGCCGCATAGGTTCGGGCGCGAACCTTGTGGGCTACTACATGTATCACGGCGGCGTGAACCCGCGCGGACACAGCACCACGCTTCAGGAATCGCGCGCAACCGGCTATCCCAACGACCTGCCCATAAAGAGCTACGACTTCTTTGCGCCGCTGCGCGAGTCGGGCGAGGCGTCGGAGAGCTACTTTAAGCTGCGTCGCCTGCTCATCATGCTAAACGAGTTTGGCGGCAGGATAGCGCCGGCAGTGTGCGCGCTGCCGGGCGAGCGCCCGGAGACGCCCGACGATGGCGACACTCCGCGCGCATGCGTGCGCCACGATGTGCGCACCGGCGGCGGCTTTGCGTTCATAAGCAACCATCAGCGCGGCATAGCCATGGGCGCAAAGCATATCGATATCACGCTGGGGCTGAGCGAAGGTGAACTTGCGCTGCCCGGCATGGACATAGCCGCCGACGAGTGCCGCGCGCTGCCGTACAACTTCACCATGGATGATGCGATACTGCGCACGACCAATGCTCAGCCGCTGTGCAGGCTGGGCAAGCGCTGGTTCTTCTGGTGTGACGGCGAGCCGGTGTACGACTTCGCCGAGGGCTATGCATATATCGACACGCTCACGCCCGACGAGGCCGCGCACGCCTGCAAGCTGGGTGACGAGCTGTTCATATCGAATGCGCTTATGTACGAGCTGGGCGGGCAGATATTCGCCGAGACCACGGACAGGGTGCTGCGCGTGACGCGCTGGCGCGAAAGCGGCGATCCCGAGCAGCTGGAGGTGCGCGCGCCCGCCGTCAGGTGCGAGTGCGAGTTCAGGCAGACAGGCGGCATGCATGCGCCCGGCAAGCGCGGAAGCGCCTACGACGGCGACTACATCGAGTACGACATAGCGCTGGGCGAGGTGCGCGGCACCATTGAGGACGCGCTGCTGGAACTGGACTTCGGCGGCGACCGCGCCGAGCTGTATGCGGACGGCGAGCTTGTCGCGGACTGGTTCGCAAGCGGCGAGAGGTGGCGCACGGCGCTTAAGCGCATAGGCTATCCGCGCGCGCTCAAGCTGCGCGTGTACGCGCCCACCGAGGAGTTCTATCACGACTTGCCGGTGGACAATACGCCCTGCCTCAAGGCGGCGCGCGTGCTGCCGGTGTACAGGTTTGAGCTGTGATGCTAGTTGGCTTTTGTATAGGTTATAGATGATATGCGGGCGCGCTGTCTGCGTGCAGGTTTGAACTGTGATGCGGACGCAATGCCCGGTTTACAGGTTTGAACTGTGGTGTGAATGCATTACATGCATACAGGTTGAGCTGTGACACGGATGCAATGCCAATGTACAGGCTTGAGCTGTGATGCGAAAGCAATGCTGGTGCGTAGGTTTGAAATGTAATGCAAACGCACTGCCAGCGTAGGGGCTTGAGCTGATATGCGGGCGCACTGTCTGTATACAGGCTTGAACTATGACGCAAGAGGACGTACTTACAGTGCATAGGCGCTGGCAATGAAACAGGTATACTGCCTGTCAGACTGTCAAAAAACCCCCGGAGAGCTCGGCGGGCCTCGCAGCCCGCCGGCTTAGGTAGCGCCCAGCGACATGTGCGGTGGGTGCGTGGATATTTTTGCGTCGGGAAATCCCATTTCCCAGAGCAACATATCTTCCTTGCAGTTTCCACGCCCGGAAATCCGCAGGATTTCAGTGGAAACTGAGTAGGGGTGGCAGTGGCGGGGGAGCTTCTCCCCCGTCCACGCTTGTCAAAAAGACGCTTTGACAAGCAGACAGGTATACTGCCTGTGTACATGTTTGGGATGCTGCGCGGTCTATGCATCGTGAGCTAATACCATGCTCTGCGCAGGCAAGCGCTTTGCCGCGCAAACGCAATAATTAAGAGGGGAGCGGGGCTTCCCGATATATGGAGGAAAGATGATATGGAACACTTTATGCAATGTGACAACAGGCTGATATTCCGCTGTGCGGACGAGATAGTGTGGGTGGAGCCTTGGGGCAGGGATTCGCTGCGCGTGCGCGCGGTGGTGCGCGGCGAGATACGCGATGACCGCTGGGCGCTGCTCGATCCCGATCCCTGCACCGCCGAGATAGCCATAGACGGCGACAAAGCCAGCATCAAAAACGGCGGCATAGAGGCGCGCATACACAGGGACGGCTGGAACGGCACATGCGCAATAGAGTTCTTCAATGCGCGCGGCGAGCTGCTCATAAAGGAGCAGGACTCCCACGGCGCACTCAGGCTGCGCGCGCACGAGTTCGATGCGCTGGCGGGCGGCAACTTCCGCCTCACCGCGTCGTTTGAGGGCAGCGAGGACGAGCATCTCTACGGCATGGGTCAGTATCAGCAGGAGCGCCTTGACCTCAAAGGCTGTGTGCTGGAGCTGGCGCACCGCAATTCGCAGGCCAGCGTGCCGTTTGTGATGAGCAGCCGCGGCTACGGCATGCTGTGGCACTGCCCGGCCATAGGCGAGGTGGCGTTCGGCAGCAACGTGACGCGCTGGGTGGCGCGCTCTGCCAGGCAGCTCGACTACTGGATAACCGCCGCCGATACCCCCGCGCAGATAGAGATGAACTACCAGCGAGCCACAGGCCGCCCGCCCATGATGCCCGAGTTCGGTCTGGGCTTCTGGCAGTGCAAGCTGCGCTACTGGAATCAGCAGCAGGTGCTGGACGTGGCGCGCGAGTACAAGCGCCGCGGCCTGCCCATAGACGTGATAGTGGTGGACTTCTTCCACTGGCCGCATCTGGGCGACTTCAGGTTCGACGAGGAGTTCTTCCCCGATCCCGAGGGCATGGCGCGCGAGCTGCGCGAGATGGGCATAGAGCTGATGGTGTCCGTATGGCCGCAGATATCGCTCAAGAGCGAGAACTATGAGGAGATGCTGGAGCGCGGACTGCTGATAGGCTGCGACAAGGGCGTGTGGGTATGCAAGCAGTTTGTGGAGGACAGCGTGGCATACGACGTGACCAACCCAGAGGCGCGCGACTACGTATGGCGCAAGTGCAAGCAGAACTACTTTGACAAGGGCGCGCGGCTGTACTGGCTGGACGAGGCTGAGCCGGAGTTCAGCCGTCACGATGTGGACATATACCGCTGGCACATGGGCCCGCACGCCGAGGTGGGCAATCTCTATCCGCAGCTGTACACGCGCGGCTTCTATGACGGCATGCGCGAGGCTGGAACAGATCAGATAGTCAACCTTGTGCGCTGCGCATGGGCGGGCAGTCAGCGCTATGGCGCGCTGGTCTGGTCGGGCGACATACACTCCACCTGGCAGGATCTGCGCAATCAGATCTGCGCCGGACTCAACATGGCCGTGGCCGGCATAGACTGGTGGACGACCGACATAGGCGGCTTCCACAACGGCGACATACGCGACCCGCGCTTCAGGCAGCTGCTGGTGCGCTGGTTCGAGTACGGCGCGTTCTGCCCGGTCATGCGTCTGCACGGCGACCGCGACCCGCACGAGACGATAACCCGCGCCGACGGCAGCGAAGCGCTGTTCTCGGGCGGCGACAACGAGGTGTGGTCGTTCGGCGAGGACAACTATGAGATACTGCGCCGCTACATGCTGCTGCGCGAGCAGATGCGCCCCTATCTGCGCGAGATAATGCGCACGGCGCACGAGGAGGGCATGCCGCCCATGCGCCCGCTGTTCTTCGACTTCCCGCAGGATGCGCGCTGCTATGAGATAAAGGACGAGTACATGTTCGGCCCGGACGTGCTGGTCGCGCCCATATGCCACGAGGATGCCGTATCGCGCCGCGTGTTCCTGCCTGCGGGCGCGCGCTGGACGCAGCTTGGCACAGGCCGCGTGTACGATGGCGGTCAGGAGATAGAGGCCGAAGCGCCGCTTGATTTGATACCGGTGTTCCTGCGCGACGGCAGTCATGCGGATTGGAAGATTTAAGCGGCAGGCACGGCGATATCCGGCGATACTGATGTGAGCGGCGGGGGATGGCTAAGGCACTTGAATTGAATGAGCGGCGCGGGAGAATACACAGCGCGGCTGGAACGCGCGGCGGGGTATGCTGCACAGCTCAGCTGGAACGCGCGGCGTGGCAGACTGCACCGTTTGGCTGGAACGCGCGGCGTGGCAGGCTGCACCGTTCGGCTGGAGCGCGCGGCGTGGCAGGCTGCACAGCGCGGCTGGAACGCGCGGCGTGGCAGGCTGCACAGCGCGGCTGGAACGCACGGCGTGGCAGGCTGCACCGTTTGGCTTGACCGCGCGGCGTGGCAGACTGCGCAGCTCAGCTGAACGCGCGGCGGGCAGTCAGATCCGCTCTGCTTGCATGCGCGGCTCTATCGAGCTTAGGAGGTGTGAACATGATATCCAGCCATGACTATCCCATACTGGAGTTTGATGACAACGTCGTTGCCAAGCTGGAGCCCACTGCATTTGCCGGGAATCCGTTTTTGACGGATAAGATGGTCATAACGTTCTTCCCGGAGGTCATAAACAGACTGCGCGACGAAGGCAGCATAGTCATAGAAAGGACGATAGGCGGCGAGAACCCGATGGACGTATATCGCTTTGCCGATTCGGACGTGCTGATATCGCTTGGGCAGGTGGGCTGTCCGGCCTGCGGCGGCAATCTGGATTTGTTTTACGCCATGGGCATATCAAAGGTAATGTTCTGCGGCGGGGGCGGAGTGCTGGACAGAGACATAAAGGTGGGGCAGATACTCGTCGTTGACGGCGCTATAAGGGACGAGGGATTTTCATATCACTACATAGCGCCCTCGCGGTACATATACACCGAGCCGAAAGTCACGGACAGCATAGTGCGCTATCTTGAGGACAATTCCATATCGTATATCAGGGGCATAACGTGGACGACCGATGCCATGTTCCGCGAGACTCACGACAGGATAGCGCGGCGCAAGGCAGAGGGCGCAAAGATAGTCGAGATGGAGCAGGCGGGGTGCATAGCCGTGGCGCGCTGCCGGGGATTTGCCTACGGCGCGCTCATATATGGCGGCGATGACGTGTCGCAGGACGAGTGGAGCAACAGAAGCTGGCAGAGCCGCAAGGGAATACGCTATAACCTTGTGGCTCTGTGCAAAGAGCTGGTCGGTGTGATATAGAGCGCGATAGAGCGAATCATGCTGAGCAGAGCCTTCAAGCTGCAATGCCGGTGCGGAGCAGCGGCAACACGCGCGGCATATGAGCAGCGTCATGCCGCGCGCCTCTCTCAAGCTGCGATGCCGATGGGAAGCAGTGGCAACACGCGCGGCATATGAGCAGCATCATGCCGCGCCAATGTTCCATACCCAGAGCGAATTGATGGACCGATTAGGCCATGCATGTTGCCAACAACAAGCGCCGCCCGGCGAAAGTTTGTCTTTCGCCGGGCGGCGCTGCTATTTATGTGGACATCAAGTGCTGTGCATCGTGCATCAACTGCGGCGCGGCTTACACCTTCTCTATCGCAAACCCTGCGGCGCGGTCCAAGCGGTTCATCAGCGCCAGACCTATGCCGTGCGTGTCGAAGGTCTGGCAGAAGGCCACGTCTATGCCATCGCGGTCGAGCTGTCGCAGCGCGGCAAACACCCGCTGCGACGCTTCCTCCTCGTTGCGCCCCAGCGAATAGGCGCGCATGTTGCGAAACTCCTCCATCAGCGCTTCGGGCAGCAGCAGGCACACGCGCAGGCCGCGCGCATGTTCCTCGGCATAGCGCGCGCGAAGGGCGGCCTTGACGCGCTCTGCCTCGCCGTCTATAAGTATCAGCTTGCCCTTGGGCGCGTAGTGGCGGTACTTCATGCCCGGCGAGCGCGCCACCTGCCCCTCCGCTAGCGGCTTGAGCGCGGTGGAATCGACAATTACGCCGCCTAATACGCGCTCCACCATCTCGGGCGTAACGCCGCCGGGACGCAGTATGCGCGCTTCGCCGTCCAGCAGCGATATCACGGTGGACTCAAGGCCTATGCCGCATGGGCCGCCGTCCAGTATCATCGGTATGCGCCCGTCCATGTCCTCAAGCACGTCGCGCGCGCACGTGGGGCTGGGACGGCCTGAGCGGTTGGCGCTGGGCGCGGCTATGGGCAGACCGCATTCGCGTATCAGCGCGCGCGCCACGGGATGCGCGGGCATGCGTATGCCCACGGTATCCAACCCGGCGCTGACCGCGTCCGGTATCAGCGCGGACTTGGGCAGCACCAGCGTCATTGGCCCCGGCCAGTAAGCCTCGGCCAGCAGGCGCGCCTGCTCGGGCAAGTCACCGCTTATCAGCGGCGCTATATCGCCCATGTCCGCTATGTGGACTATCAGCGGGTTGTCGGCGGGGCGCCCCTTGGCGGCAAATATGCCCGGCACTGCGTCGGGGTCGAGCGCGTTTGCGCCCAGACCGTATACGGTCTCGGTGGGGAAGCCCACTATGCCGCCTGCGCGTATCACCTGAGCTGCGCGGACTATGCCGCGCCCGTCTGCGCGAATGAGTTCTGTTGCCATAAAGCATCTCTCCTGAATAGTGTGAAAGCGCCTGCCCATGTCCGCTGTCGCAGCGCGGCATGGCAAGCGAGAATGTGCAAAGCTATGCTCATGATAGGCGTTATA
>JBMNUB010000008.1:0-83346 GCA_050946055.1 Candidatus Fimadaptatus sp.
CCCGTGTGCTGGCTGACGCGCACGATTAAGTGAGAGCGGCTTGCTGTGCGTTTGGCATGGCATGTCACATATCAGCGCCGGCGCGTTCTGCCGTGGCGAGCCGAAGTTGAGCATGAGCGTGCTATGCCAGGGATATTGAGCATAAATGCGCTTTACATTGTCTATCCGGGGTTGAACGTGAGCGCATGCCGTAGCGAGCCGAAGTTGAGCATGAGCGTGCTATGCCAGGGATATTGAGCATGAATGCGCTTTACATTGTCTATCCGGGGTTGAACGTGAGCGCATGCCGTGACAAGCAGAAGTTGAGCATGACCGCATTTTGCCATGACAGGCCAATGCGCGCCGCGGCGTAGTTATGTCCGCAAGTGATATATGCCAATCGGTGCGCACAATGCGCTAATGGGTCGTATGCAATAATACATATGATGAAAAGAGGGAATATGGCACATGCGCGTGCTGGAATACGAGGTAGAGCCCTGCGATGAGGGCAGGCAGATAAAGCAGGTCATAAGAAATCGCCTGGGGATATCGCACCGCCAGCTCAGCAGGCTCAAAGTCTGCGACGGCATGAGCGTGAACGGCGCAGTGGTGCATGCCAACCACGTGCTGCACGCGGGCGACAGCATAGCGCTGCGCATCGAGCAGGAGGAGAGTGCGCCCGTGCCAGGCGAGCTGGAGCAGGCGGCGCTTGACAGCATAGGCGGCGACGCGCGGGCCAGAGTGCCTTCTCAGGCGATGACGGCGGCGGTGTGCGCGGCCATGGATGCGCGCTATGTGGAGGACATAATGCGCCTGTCGCCTTCGGGCAGGGCGCGCACTCAGGCGGAGCTGGCGCAGGAGATAGTCGTGTACGAGGACGAGGACATGTTGGTAATAGACAAGCCCGCGCCCCTGCCCACGGGAGCCAGCGCGCGGCAGGACGGGCTGACGCTGGAGAGCGTCATGTATGCGCGCTATGGCAGTCAGCCGGGCTGGCAGTTCAGGCCGGTCAATAGGCTGGACAAGGGCACGAGCGGACTTATGGCGGCGGCCAAGACCGCACATGCGCACTTTGGCCTGCAAAGGCAGTTGCACACGCCCGACTTTGAGCGCGAATACCTAGCGATAACGGCGGGCGCGCCCACGCCCGATTGCGGCACGATAACCCTGCCCATAGGCCGCGAGCCGTGTTCTCTGGTCAAGCGGCGCGTGTGCGAGGATGGCAGACCCTGCACGACCCACTACGAAGTGCTGAGCCGCGCGGGCGAGCGGGCGCTGGTGCGGCTCAGGCTGGAGACCGGGCGCACGCATCAGATAAGGGTGCATATGTCGGCGCTGGGCTGTCCGGTGCTGGGCGATTTCCTGTATGGTCAGGAGGATGCGCGATTGCCGGGCAGGTTCGCGCTGCACTCGCACAGACTGCGCTGCATTCAGCCCGTGACGGGCAATGTGATAGAAGTGGAAGCGCATTTGCCGCGTGCGCTGAGGGCTTTGCTTTAGCGCATGGGCGGTCAGTCAAGTACAGGCTCTGTGCGCCCGCGCCGGCGCGGCTTCGATGTGGCGATGGATGGCGATATCGGCTGAGTGTGTTATAGCGCATGGGCGGCGGAACGCGTGCGCGCTCCAACGCGCGTGGCTGTGGCGGCCGTGAACGAAATGCTCGGGCGGCGTATGCTAGTTAAACCGGCATGCTGCGCCCGGAAAAGCCTATGTACTCGTCTAGAAAGGCGTTGTAGCGCTGCTTGCTTATCGGCACTGTCCAGCCGTTGTCCAGCTCGGCTTTGTAGCGCGATACGCGCTTGACGTGCGCAAGGTTTACCACATAGCTGCTGTGGCAGCGGAAAAACGTGCCGCCGGGCAGCGCTGCGCACAGGCGCGCCATGGAGCCTGCGCCGCTGCGCTCGCCGCTTGCCATGTGCAGCGTCAGCCTGTGATGATATACATCGGCATAGTAAAGCTCGCCTGCGCGCATGGACAGCACGTCCCTGCCCAGCTCTATCGCGATTTCATGCGGGCGCACGTTGCTGTCGTAGTCGTATTTAAGCACCGATTCCAGCTTGCTGCGCGGAACAGGCTTGAGCAGATACCATATGGGATGCGTGTCGAAGCTGTCGAATACATATTCCCTGTACGACGATACGTATACTATTCGCTTCACCGTACCGTCGCCCTGCACGCGGCGCGCTATGTCCAGCCCAAGCTCGCCGCCCAGCCGCATGTCTATGAAGGCTATGTCGCAGCTGCTGCGCCCAAGCGCCAGCCAGCTAAGCAAGTCATGAGAGCTTGAGAACGCATTCACCGAGTAAGCGTCCTTTGACGGCGCAATGGAGGCCATTATGCCGTCTATGGCGCGCGAAAATTCGCCCAGAAATTCATTGTCGTCATCCAGTATGGCGATGTTGTACATCAGTACGCCCCATTCCGTGAATATGTATATCCAGACTGTCAAAAAGCCCTAGGAGAACTCGGCGGGCCTCGCAGATCGCCGGCTTTTTGCGCCCGGTGGCATGTGCGGTGGACGCTCAAGATTTTTTGCGTCGGGCAATCCCATTTCCCAGAGCAGCATATCTTACTTGCGGTTTCCACGCCCGGAAATCCGCAGGGCTTTTAGTGGAAACTGAGCAGGTGGCAGTGGCGGGGGAGGTTATCTGCCGTCCACGCTGGTCAAAAAGACGCTTTGACAAGCTTTATGTATATTCTATTGGCATCAGCGTGCTTGCACAAAACGCGCCCTCGGGCAGCGATATGTGCAGCATGCTGCCATGTCTCTTAAGCACGGCCTGCACGCTCTTTAGCCCCAGACCGTGCTTCGCGCCGGGCTTGCTGGACAGGCAAAGCCCGGTCCTTTCGTCCATGCGCACGGGCTTAAAGCGCGCATTCGCCACCTCCATGTATAGTCCGGCTTCGTCCAGCCACAGCCTTACCCGCAGCCAGCGCCTTTGCCCGGACTGCGCAAATCGCTGGGCATCTATCGCGTTGGACAGCAGATTGGCAAGCACCGTGCATATGTCGGATTCAGGCAGGCTTATGCTAGGCGGCAGCTGCGCGCTGCACTCCACTTCGATGTTCTCAAGGCGCGCGCGCTCCAGTTCGCTGCTCAGCACCGCGTTGACGATGGGCTCGGCGCAATACATGAGCGGAGGTATGGAGGCGGCGGTTTGCGTAAGCTCGCCTATATACCTGCTGAGCGCTTCGCCTTCGCCTGCGTCGGCTAGGCGCTGCATTGCGGACAGGTGGTGCAGCATGTCGTGCCTTAGCGCGGCCAGCTCACCGGCGCTTTGCTGCGTGCGCGCGGCGCTTTCGTCGATTAGGCGGCTGCGCAGCGACAGCGCGGCTAGCTGCCCCCTGTGCTGAGCCATGCCCCGCGCTATGGATATGGCGCTTGTCATGCCGCTAAGTATTATGACTGCGCGCGCAGTCATGCCCAATTGCCCGGCAAACTGCGGCGCGGCGGATGCGGCCATGTCCGATACATGCTGCCACGTCCCGCCGCCCCAATGCGCGGATAGCATGGCCGTGAGTGCAAGCAGCGCTGCTAGCCATGCGCCTGCGCGCGCGAATGCGCCCAGCCATTCGCTTCCGCGCCGGCATTCAATAAATGTGCATGCGAGCAGCGCAACCATGGGCAGACAGAACAGCCACTGCGCGGGCGGACAAGACGCGAGCGCGCCCAGCTGCGCCGCCGCCGTGCCCAAAGCGCCGATAGACGCCAGCACAAGATACGCCCTGCGGCAATAGGTCATCTTTAGGGATATGAGCAGGAGGGGCGCCGTAACGGATGTGAAGCGCATGAGCGCAAGCGCGTGCCCGTCCATGTGCGTTGGGGTCAGTAGGCGCGCAAGCGGCGCAAACTGGCAGACCGACTGCATGAGCGAGCATGCGCCCATAGCCATTATGAACATGTCGGAATGGCCGAGACTCAGGCCATAAAGCGACATTCCGATGAGCGATGCGCCCAGCACGGCATATGCCGCCGCGGGACAGGCAATGGCGACGGCATGCGCGACTGTCTGCGCTTCTGCCCCGGCGCTGCAGATGAGCGCTGCTTCTGGCAGGCCGGCATGCCCCGCGCTGTGCCACGCAAGCATGACTATGCGGCGTGCGGCAGCGTCGGGCAGCGGCATGATGATACTGCCGTCTGAGCTGAACATGCCGGGCGCGGATGAGTGCGCCCGAAGGCCGTCCATATGCACATCCACTATGCGGCAGCCCGCGCAGGGGCGCAGCTCGATCTGAGCGTCGCCGCAAGGTTGGGGCGGGGCGGGCAGTTCGCGGCAGAACATGACCATTCCCTCGAAGGCCGCATATGACGTTTCATCCAGCGGATTGGACTTAGCGTCGCTTATCTGCCATGCGCCGCTGAATGGCTGCACCACGGGTGTTGTATTCGCACTTGTGAAGCGCGCAAAGTATGACAGCAGCGCAGCCGAGACGATTAGAAGCGCCAATGCGCATGCCGCCGCGCGCAGCCGCGTCGAAAGGGGAGCTTTATAATACTGCATATGCGCCATGCTCATCATCCTTCGTGCTTTGCTGATTAAATGATATGCCGGCTGCGGCTGCCGTGTCAACGAAATGTCCCAAATAGGCTCCAAATGTCCCGAATAGGCACTGAGTATTGAATGCGGATATCGAGTATAATATACTGCCTGAGTAATACGTGCGCAGATGCGCAGATTGAGGAGGATGTTTGTCATGAAGAAGATAGCCGCGATGTTCCTTGCCGTATTGCTCACCGCCATGTGTGCCTTTGCGGGCGCAGAGGCCGCGACCGATGCCGTGCCTGAGATAAACTGGTCGGATTATGAGGCCAAGGTGCAGGAAGCCGGCTGGGAAGGCCAGTTCGTAGCCTTTGACGAGGTGGCCGTGCAGATGTACGTGCCTTCCGTGCTTGCAGCCGTGGAGCTGACCGACGAGGATCGCGCCAGCGGCTACATAGCCTACTTCCAGACCGCCGAGAACACCGGCAGGGTGGGCGTGCAGTATGTAGACGCCAACGGGCTGACAAGCGAGGAGTACAAGGCGCTGCTTGAGACCACCGAGGGCATTACCGAAGTGGGCAGCGGCATTATAAACGGTCTGGAGGTAATAACCTACTCCATGCCCGAAAGCGATGCCGCCGTAGTGGCCATGACCACCGAGGCGGGCTATGTGCTGGAGATAGCGTTTGCACCCGTAAGCGATGAGGGCTTTGCCGCCGTCGCGCAGATAATGATAGCCTCCATTCAGGCGCAGGAAATAGCCGAGGATGCCGCCGACGGTGAGCAGGCCGTAGCGTAAGCGATTGCCATAAAGAGCGCCTTAACCCGCCCCTAGAAATGATTCTGGGGGCGGATAATTTATTGTGCGGGCATTTTAAGCGGCGCGAAACTTGACAAAACTGTGCCATTGCTTGACAGCGCTGCGGTGAGGTATATATAATTAAAGTATGTTTTGGGCGGCACGGGCCGCAGGACATTATGCGCGGATGATGCCGCGCCGCGTGGGGCATGTGCCGAGGCGGCGGGCATTTGCGCGATATAAAATATGATGCCGCGATATATGCGCACATATGCGCGGGCGGGAGGATAAGAGCGTATGGATCAGGAGCAGGGCCTGTTCAGCGCCTACTTTGCCGGGGGCAAGGATCAGCTAAGGGCGCATCTGGAGGGCTGCCGCGATCTCACCGAGGTCGAGGACTGCGTAAGGCTGTTTTGGGATGGCATGCAGCACGACTTTACCACCAAGGTCAGCGAGGGCAGGGCGCGCGAGCTGGGATATGAGCTGTTCGTAGTGGCCAAGAGCGCTATATCGTGCATGCTCAGCGTGTCCGAGGCGGACGTCATGTTCAAGGCCGCGCCGCCCGAGGCCGCAAGGCACAGGCACAGCTTTGATTGGAAGAAGTACATAGGCGCGGGCGCGAGCGCGCTGCTGACTGCATATCTGCTGCTGGAGAGCATGTGGGTACCCATGGCGGTGTCGCTGCTGGTCACGGCATGGCAGACCGTGGCGCTCAGGCGCGACGACATAAAGCTGAACGCAACACCGGCACTGCCCGAGGCACAGGGCGTGCCAAAGGCAGACATAGACGAACTGATGCGCCGTCTGGACAGGCTGGCCATGAACATGGACAGCGCCTATGCGCGCATGCTGGGCGAGAGCGCCAAGCCGCTGCTGCCCGAGGTTATGCGCTGGTCGCCCGAACAGCTGGAAGCCGTGCAGATGCTTTGGGAAGCGCTCAGGCAGGATGACGGGCGATATGCGCTCAAGACGCTGCCGCAGCTCATGATTTCGCTGGAACAGCAGGGGCTGAAGCTGTGCGAGTACAGCGAGGACACGGCCATGTACTTTGAGCGCCTGCCCGGCATGGAGGATGGCTATACGATACGCCCGGCGCTGATGCTGGGCGACAAGCTGGTGGCCAAGGGTCAGGTGACGCAGAAGGTCATGCAGTGACGGCGAGGCTATGCGTTGCGTGTCAATCGGCGCGCTGCGTCTATGATGAGCCGCATGCCAATCGTCTGGCGCGCTGCGCTTACGATGCGACGCATATGCATCGACTGATGTATAGCCATGATATGACGCATACTATGCGGAGCGCATATGCGTGTGCGGCACTATCCATTGTGTGCGCGCGGCATGCGCGGCCTTGAAATGTCAAATACATCGATGTTATAATACGGAGTGAACAGCGAAGCCGCTTGGGACAGCGCGCCATGTGCCGCGCCGGAGCTATATATGCGCGCTGTTTACGGAGGATGAGATGAGCGAATGGGAACGCGGCCGGGAACTTACCCCGGAGGAGATAAAGAGGCAGAACGATGAGCGCGAGGCGGAACTGCGCGAGGCCATGCGCCCGGTGGAGATGCCGGTCATGGAGTTCTTCGGCGTGGACGTGGGCGACGGTGAATCGGCGGTGTCGTGGCTGCGCTCGGACACTCAGACCGAGCCGCAGATGCTGGAGATACGCGGCAGCAAGAGCATAATATCCGCGCTGGGCGTGTTAAAGGACGGCGCAGTGGTGATAGGCGAGGAAGCCTGCCAGATAGCCGACCCAATGGCGCTGCATCTGCGCTTTAAGAGCAGGTATCTGCACGAGACCGAGCTGATATCGGGCTACATAGAGCAATTTGCGCACGCGCTGGTAGAGGACCTGCGCCGCAGCGGGCGCATGCCCGAAGGCACGGCGGTGCGCTGCGCGATAGGCTGTCCCTCGGGCTGGAACGGCCAGACGCGCCGGGCCTATGCCAATCTGTTTGGCAAGGCGGGCTTTCCCAACGTGCGCGTGGTGTCGGAATCGCGCGCGGCGTTTCTGTATTCGCGCGAGTCGGGCGAACTGCGCATGTCGGGCGAGCTGCTGGGCAAGCCCACGCTGATAATAGACGCGGGCTCGTCCACCACCGACTTCACGTTCGTGGCAGAGCTTACCGAACAGCGCCTGCCCGTGCATGACTTTGGCGACACGGCGCTGGGCGGAGGGCTGATAGAGCAGGAGCTGCTCAGGCTCAACCTGCGCCGCCAGTGCGACACGGCGGTGCTGGATCTGCTGGACAAGTATCCGCAGTGCCGCTCGCGCTGCGAGATGGAGGCGCGCAAGGTCAAGGAGATGTACTTTACAAGGCGCAGGCGCGGTCACAGTGATTCCATAATACCCTGCGAATCGTCGGTCAAGCTGTACTGCACCATGCCGCCAACGACCATAGACATATCCTGCACCGACGAGGACATGGAAAAGGTGCTGGCGGCGCCGCTTGAGGAGCTGGGCGGACTCAGCTATACCGAGGCGTATCGCCGCATACTGACCGGCGCGCGCGACATGCTGGGACAGCAGGTCAGCGTGATACTAATGACCGGCGGCGCATCGCGCATGGACTTCATGCCCGAGATAGCGGCGCAGGTGTTCCCCGAGGCGCTGATAGTGCATGGCCTTGAGCCGGAGTTTGCCATATCGCGCGGGCTGTGCTACGCGCTGCGCACCGACGCGCGCGCCGAGGGCTTCATACGCGACGTGGAGAAGCTCATCAAGTCGCCCGCCGTCGAGGACATAGTTAAGGGCGAGCTTAACCGGCTGTTCTCCGACATATCCAAGCCCATAGCGGGCGTGCTGACCACGCAGATAGCCGAGCCCGTGTTCAAGCGCTGGCGCGCGGGCTCGATAAAGACCATAAACGACATCGCGGTCGAGATACAGAGCGCCGCCGGCGCCTACTTCCAGGGGAGCGAGATGAAGGCGATGCTGGAGCCGTATGTGCTGGAGTGGCTTCGCCAGCTTAGGCCACAGCTGGAGTCGCTGACCGATCCTATATGCGACAGGTACGATTTGCCGCGCACGGCGCTGCGCTTCTCGGGCGCGGTCATGGTAGCGCCCGGCGGCATAGACATATCTTCGGGCCAGCTGATAAACTTTGATGGCTTCAAGGTGCTGCTGGACGTGATAGTCGCGTCCATATTTGCCATGATAATGGGCGGCACGGAGACGGCGCTGATAGCCACAGGCCCTGCGGGGTTGATAGTGGGCGCGATGCTGGGGCTGGTCGTGGCCGTGATAGGCTCGCAAGCCGCCGACAAGAAGCTGCGCACCGTCGATCTGCCCAAAGGAGTGCGCCGCCTGTTCTCGGAGAAGCGCTTCCATGCCAGCCTTGAGCGCAAGCAGGATGACTTCGCCTTTGCGATATTCGACGGACTGATGGCCGACCTTGACAAGCCCACGCCCGAGATAACGCGCATGGTGGACGACATATCCGACTGTCTGGAGACGCAGCTGCGCGATATGCTGAACAAGGCAGTGTTGCTGATAAGGTGATATAGGGGGAGGATGCCGCTTATGCGGCATCCTCTGCTTGTCAAAGCGTCTTTTTGACAAGCGTGGACGGGGGAGAATCTCCCCCGTCACTGCCACCCCTACTCAGTTTCCACTGAAATCCTGCGGATTTCCGGGCGTGGAAACTGCAAGGAAGATATGCTGCTCTGGGAAATGGGATTTCCCGACGCAAAAATATCCATGCGCCCACCGCACATGTCGCTGGGTGCTACCTAAGTCGAGAGGGCTGCGAGGCCCGCCGAGCTCTCCGGGGGTTTTATGACAAGCGTGTACAGCAGTTCACCCGCCGCTGTCATCCCTGCCAGTTTTCACTGAAATCCTGAATGTCCACGGGCGTGGAAACTGCAAGCCGGACACTGGGAAATAGGATTGCCCGCTGCAAGATAATGTGCCCAACGCACATGCCGCTGGGCGCTATCTAAGCTGAGAGGGACGCAAGACCGCTCTAACTCTCTGGCCTTTTCGATGGTCCGGGGAAGGATGCCGCCGGTTATGCGAAATGCGCGCGCTGAATGCACATGGCCGTGCGGACAATGCGGCGCGACCGCAGCCTGCCTGCCTGCAAATGGCAGCGCATGCGCGATTAGTCTGGAAGACAACAATGGCAAAGATTGGCATTATGGCGTGCGCGCTGAACCCATGGTCAGTGCGCCTCGCATGAGCCTGCGCGCAATGCCGCGCGGACAAGGCGCGCAGCGCGGCAGATACGCAATTGACCGAAAGACAAAATATGCGCCGCGCCATTCACATGCGTGGCAAATGCGCCGGATTGCGGCAAAGCGCCCCGGCCATGCGGCAAGGTGCGGCGCGCGCGATGCCATGTCGGGGCGCTTTGGAGATAAGCGGGACGATTGACTGATGTACAATGAACTGACCGATGGTCAATGCATACTGCTGGGACTTTTGCGGCGCGAGCGGAGGCGAACTGCGTCAGCCCTCCTCATAGTGGCGCACAACCAGCGCGTCGGATTCGACGAACAGCCTGTCCAGCTCCTGCATGAGCTGCTCGGGCGTGCCGTCTGCGCTCAGCGCGGCGCATGAGAGTGCGTCGCTGCGGCTTATGCCCAGCGACAGCAGCGGCGTCATGTCGCTGGAGTAGAATACTATGGACAGCCGGTCGCATTCCAGCTCTGCGCGGCTGGCCATGCTCCAGAAGTGGCTCAGCACATCGTGCGCACAGGCCCAGAGCGCGTCTACCTCGGCGGAGCTGGAGTATATGTTCAGCAGCGCGCTGGCGGGTGCGGCGCCCAGATAGCTGGTCTGAGTCCAGCCCTCGGGCATGAATGTGGAACAATATGATATCAGTTCGCTCAAATTGCCGGGATGCGGCTTGCGCGAGGGCTTGTCGGGCTGCTGGGACGGCGCTTCATCGGAGGGCGTGAGCGTCATGCGCAGCGAGTCGGCGGCCCATTCCAGCGATATGCTGAGCCCCGGCAGCGCCTTTTCGCCCGAGGTCAGGCTTATAAGTTCCAGCAACTTGTCGCGCACCAGCGGTTTGCTGTAGGTATTTGGAGAGTACGCCTGTATGGCGCTGAGCAGAGCCGCGCTTATGGACTCGCCCGAGCGCGCGCTGCCGTTGCCTTGTGCGCTTATGGCTATCGACTCTATCTCGCCCTGAGCGCTGCGCACATCTATGTGCAATAGATCGCCTATGCTGAGCGAATCGCCGCTGCGCACGCATTCCAGCCCATCGGCCTCCATGCAATCGAGCAGCGCGGCGATGTATTCTTCGGCGCCGGGCGGTGCAGGGGACGGGGACTGCGGGCTTGCAGGCGCTGCGCCGCGGTCATCGGAGTGCGACCCGGCTGTATCGCTATCTGCGGTCGCCGGGCTGTCCTCCTGCCCGCCGGAGGTCAGCGCGCGGCCTATCAGCCCTTCGCCCGCATCGGACGCCAGAGCCATGGGCGAATGCATTGCCAGCAGCGCGCACAGCGATATCGCGATGAGTTTTTTCATGATTATGCACGCTCCTCACGTGGGGTACATGTGCTGCGATAATTATAGCAGAATACTTCCGCCGGTGCAACTCAGTGCGTTTAAGCATTGGGCATTTTGGTGTCAGGCGAGTGGAAAAATAAAACTGTCCATCGGTCAAATGTAGAACGCGCGCGGAATGCGGTCGGCAAATGCACACCGATGTGCGTTAATAGATAAAGTCGGCGTAAAATGAGATTTTTTTCGGGCGAAAAGAAGGAAAAAAGGGAGCAGATGTAGAAACAAGAGAATTAAGGATGAGATTGTACCATTCCGGACATGTGTTTCGGGTGAGCTGCAATCGACCCTATCCCATGGTTTTCATATTACTTATCGGCCAGGCACGGAGCGGTTGCGCGCCGCGCAGGGTCGGGCGCGATGAGATAGGAGGCACAAATATGGGCAAGGAACTGGAACAGATGCTTCAGCGCAGAGAAGCGATACTCGCGGGCGATGCCGCGCGCATCAAGGCACAGCATGATGCGGGCAAGCTGACCGCGCGCGAGCGCATCGACAAGCTGCTGGGCGCGGAATTCACCGAGCTGGATCAGCTGGCTGCGGGCGGCGAGTCCGGCGTAGTCACCGGCTATGGCGTGCTGGGCGAGACGCCGGTTTACGTCTGGGCGCAGGATTACACCGTCAAGGGCGGCGCGATAAGCGCTTGCGGCGCAAACAAGGTCATAAAACTGCTCGATCTGGCCAAGAAGGCCGGCAAGCCCGTCGTGGCGCTGCTGGACAGCGCGGGCGCGCGCCTGGATGAAGGCGTGTGCGGACTGGCGGCGTTTGCGCGCATACTGGGCAAGGTGGCGGAGCTGTCGGGCGTAGTGCCTCAGATAGCGCTGGTACTGGGCCCGGTGATGGGCGGCAGCGCCATGGTCGCCGCTCAGAGCGACTTCATAATACAGGCCGAGTGCGGCTACATGCTGTCCAACGGCCCGCAGATAATCGCTTCGGCGCACGGCAAGCCCGTAGATCCTGCGGCGCTGGGCGGCACTGAGGCCAGCGCGCGCGCCGGTCTTAGCCACATAACCTGCAAGACCGAGGACGAGGCCTTTGAGCTGGCCGCCAAGGTGGTAAACCTCCTGCCGCTCAACTCCGCCTGCGATGACGATCTGGTGGAGACCGGCGACGACTATGCCCGCGAGATACCCGCGCTCAACGACATGGATGTCTGCGATATGCGCGCCGCGATAAAGGCAATCGCCGACAATGGCGACGTGATAGAGGTGCTGAGCAGCTATGCCGGCCGCGCCGTGACGGCTCTTGGCCGTTTGGGCGATCGCGCGGTGGGCTTCGTGGCCGCTTCCGGGCGCGTATGCCCCGGCATGTGCCAGAAGATAGCGCGCTTTGTGCGCACCTGCGACAGCTTCAACCTCCCCGTTGTGACGCTGTGCGATGTAGAGGGCTTCTCCTATGAGGCCGACAGCGCCGCCATGATAAAGGCGCAGACCCAGCTGATGTTCGCCACCGCCGAGGCCACCGTACCCAAGGTAGCGGTGATAACCGGCAAGGCCATGGGCGCGGCATACATGGCGCTGGCTTCCAAGGAAGTCTGCGACATAGCCTTTGCCTGGCCGCAGGCTTCGGTAGCTCCGCTGGACGCTCCGGCTGCCGTACAGATGATGCACGGCGACGAGCTGGTGGGCGCTGCCAATCCCGCCGCCAAGCGCGCCGAACTGGAGAGCGCTTACCTGCACGATGTAGTTGACGGCATAAACGCCGCCAAGTGCGGTCAGGTTGACGCGGTGATAGTGCCTTCCGATACCCGCAAGGATATAATAGGCGCTCTTGAGACGCTGGAAGGCAAGCGCGAGGAGCGCGCGCCGCGCAAGCATGGCAACATGCCGCTGTGATTCCTAAGCGATCCGGACGCTCTAAGTTCGGGCGAGAGGGAGGATTTGGATGGATAGGTTGATTAACGGTCTGGGCGTTACATTTGTGGGTCTGGTCGTGGTTTTTGCCGGCCTGCTTATACTGGTAGCGCTCATAAAGCTCATGCAGGCTGCGTTCGATAAGATGGGAAAGCCCGCAGCTCCTGCGGCGCCCAAGGCTGCGCCTGCGCCCGCTCCTGTGGCTGCTCCCGCTGTCGAGGAGGAGCCTGACCTGAACGATGACAGCGAGATAGTGGCCGCGATAATGGCCGCGCTCAGCTGCGTATACGAAGGCACGGGCAAGCGCCCCGTAGTGCGCGCCGTGCGCCGCTCCAGCCGCGACTGGAAGCATGCTTACAGATAAGCTCAAAGCGTAAACACTCTCTTATGTGAATAAGTCTATGCGACTATTTTGAGGAGGATCATACAATGCGCAAGTTCAATGTTGTGGTCAATGGCACAGCTTATGAAGTAGAAGTAGAAGAAGTCGCCGCCGGCGCGTCCTCCGCGCCCGTAGCGCCCGTCGCCGCGCCCAAGGCCGCTCCCGCGCCCAAGGCTGCGCCCGCCGCTCCCAAGGCCGCCGCGCCCGCGCCCGCTGCCGCTCCCGCCGATGCCACCACCATCACCGCGCCCATGCCCGGCACGATAGTGGACGTAAAGGTAAGCGTGGGTCAGTCCGTAAAGAAGGGCGACGTGCTGGCTGTTCTTGAGGCCATGAAGATGGAAAACGAGATAATGGCTCCCGCCGACGGCAAGGTCGTGGCCGTAAGCGCGACCAAGGGCGCGACCGTCAACTCCGGCGACGTGATAGTTGCCATCCAATAAGCGAACAGCGCTTATGAAATACGGTAAGCCCTGCCGGGTGACCGGCGGGGCTTGAGGAAAGGATGGGACTTAATGGGCTTTTTGTTTGGTTCGTCCGTAGCGCTGGCCGACGGCGCTGAGGCGGCCGCCGAGACCGCCAGCACATGGTCGTTTAACATCGGCGAAACGCTTAAAAACCTCATGTCTACGACCGGCTTTTCCGGCTTCTTCGAGGCCGATGGCTGGAAGATGCTGGCCATGATAGCGATAGGCTGCGTGCTTTTGTACCTTGCCATAAGCAAGCAGTACGAGCCGCTGCTGCTGCTCCCGATAGGCTTTGGCATGATACTGGCCAACCTGCCCTTTGCAGGATTGACCGCCGACCCCATATACAACGATGACGGCACGCTTGCTCAGGCGGGCGGCCTGCTCTACTACCTGTATCAGGGCGTAAAATTAGGCATATATCCGCCGCTCATATTCCTGGGCGTAGGCGCTATGACCGACTTTGCGCCGCTGATTGCCAACCCCAAGTCGCTCTTCCTGGGCGCTGCCGCTCAGCTGGGCATATTCATCGCCTTTACCGGCGCGCTGCTGCTGGGTCAGGACCCCGCGCTGTGCGCATCCATAGGTATAATCGGCGGCGCTGACGGTCCTACCGCCATATACGTAACCTCCAAGCTCGCGCCCGAGTATCTGGGCTCGATAGCGGTCGCCGCGTATTCCTACATGGCGCTTGTGCCGGTCATACAGCCCCCGATAATGAAGGCGCTGACCACCAAGAAGGAGCGCATGGTCAAGATGGACCAGCTGCGCACCGTGTCCAAGAAGGAACTGATAATATTCCCGGTCATGGTCACGATAGTCGTGTCGCTGCTGCTGCCGTCGGCTGCTCCGCTGGTCGGCATGCTGATGCTGGGCAATCTCATGCGCGTTTCCGGCGTGGTGGACAGAATCTCCAAGACCGCGCAGAACGAGCTGATGAACATAGTTACGATATTCCTGGGCATATCGGTCGGTTCTACCGCCAAGGGCGCGACCTTCCTCACCACGCAGACTCTGGTCATACTGCTAATGGGCGTGTTCGCGTTTGCCTGCGGTACTGCGGGCGGCGTGCTGCTGGGCAAGCTCATGTATAAGCTGACCGGCGGCAAGGTCAATCCGCTGATAGGCTCTGCGGGCGTTTCCGCCGTGCCTATGGCCGCGCGCGTGTCTCAGGTTGTTGGTCAGAAGGAGAATCCCTCCAACTTCCTGCTGATGCACGCCATGGGTCCCAACGTTGCCGGCGTTATAGGTTCCGCCGTCGCTGCCGGCGTGTTCCTGTCCATGTTCGCGGCAGTATAATATCGCAACAGCCATCAAGGAGGTCGTACTATGGCTAATAAGCTGCTAATCACTGAAACTATTCTGCGCGACGCGCATCAGTCTCAGTCTGCGACGCGCATGCGCACCGACGAAATGCTGCCGGCGTGCGAGATACTGGATAAGATAGGCTACTTCTCTCTGGAGTGCTGGGGCGGCGCTACCTTCGACAGCTGCCTGCGCTTCCTGAACGAAGACCCGTGGGAGCGCCTGCGCAAGCTGCGCAAGGCCCTGCCCAACACCAAGCTGCAGATGCTGTTCCGCGGCCAGAACATACTGGGTTACAAGCACTATGCCGATGACGTGGTAGACTTCTTCGTCAAGAAGTCCATCGAGAACGGCATAGACATAATCCGCATATTCGACGCGCTGAACGATCCCCGCAACCTCAAGCAGGCCATCGACTCCACCAAGAAGTACGGCGGCACCTGCGAGGTGGCGATGAGCTACACCGTGAGCCCGGTGCATACCGAGGATTACTTCGTAAAGCTCGCCGTTGAGCTGCAGAAGATGGGCGCCGATATCATCTGCATAAAGGATATGGCGAACCTGCTGCTGCCCTACAATGCGTACACGCTGGTAAAGCGCCTCAAGCGCGAAGTCACCGTGCCGATACATCTGCACACCCACAACACCGCCGGTACCGGCGACATGACCCTGCTCAAGGCCATCGAGGCCGGCGTAGACATCGTGGATACCGCGCTGTCGCCGCTGGGCAACGGCACCAGCCAGCCCGCCACCGAACCGATAGTCGCCACCCTGCGCGGCACCGACCGCGACACCGGGCTGGATCTGGGCCTGATGAGCGAGGCCGCCAAGCACTTCCGCGGCGTGGCCGACCGCCTCAAGAAGGACGGCTTCCTCGATCCCAAGGTGCTGGGCGTAGACATCAACACGCTGCTGTATCAGGTTCCGGGCGGCATGCTGTCCAACATGATAAACCAGCTCAAGCAGGCCGGCAAGGAGGATAAGTTCTACGAGGTGCTGGAAGAGGTGCCGCGCGTCCGCAAGGACTTCGGCTATCCGCCGCTGGTTACCCCCACCAGCCAGATCGTAGGCACTCAGGCCGTCATGAACGTAATCGCCGGCGAGCGCTACAAGATGTGCCCCAAGGAGAGCCAGGGCCTGATGCGCGGCGAGTATGGCCGCCTGCCCGCCCCGGTCAACGAGGAGGTGCGCCGCAAGGTGATAGGCGACGCCAAGGTCATAACCAAGCGTCCTGCGGACGATATCCCGCCGGAGCTGGAGAAGTACCGCGCCGAGATAGGCGACTACATGCAGCAGGAGGAGGACATACTGTCCTACGCTCTGTTCCCGCAGGTCGCCAAGAAGTTCTTCGAGTACCGCGCTGCGGCTCAGAAGGGCGTGGATTCCACCATGTTCAACCGTGGCGACATGACCCATCCCGTGTAATATGCGATAAAGGAGCGCGGCTTCCGAAAGGAGGCCGCGCTCTCAGCTTATCAAAAATGTATTTTTGACAAGCGTGGACTAGGGGAGAACCTCCGCCGCCACTGCCACCCCCACCCGGCTTCTACTGAAGTACTAACGGGCTTCCGGGCGTGGGAACTGCAAAGTAGATATTTTTACTCTGGGAAATGAGCTTTCCCCGCGTAAAAAAGTCCTGAACGCCCGCTGCGCATGTCGCGGGCAGCGATTAAAGTCGACGGACTGCGAGGTTCGCCTAGCTCTCCGGGTAGGGTTGACAGTCTGAGAGCGCGGTTTCCTAAAGGAGGCCGCGTTCTTTGCTATGTGGCGGACTGCGCCGCGGCAGATGCCTTGGAAGCGCGCCATGTGCCGCCATAGTTTTGCCAAAGGTGACGCATATAATCATAGCGTATAAGTCTTGTGGAGGTGGAGCTATATGCTCAAGCGATATGCGGCGCTCATCATGGCGCTGCTGATTATGATATGCGCGGGCGCACAGGCTGCGGGCGGCGAGTCCACTCAGGGGCATCCCGCAGTGGGCGGCTGGCAGCTGACCGAATACGAGTTCGATGGTGATAAGTACACGGCCGATGACATCGCCGACATGGACGAGCGCATAGAGCTGCGCGCCGATGGCAGCGCACAGCACATGCTGTACGGCGAGACGGAAGAAGGCAGCTGGCAGCTGAGCGGGGAGACGATAGAGCTGCACACGCCCACCGTCGAGTACACGCTCATGCTCAAGGATGGCAGGCTAATCATGGACGGCGAGGACACCAAGGCTCGCTTCGAGCGCAGAGCGGATATGTCGCTAAGCTATGACGGCGCACAGGCCATGGCCATGAGCAATGCCGTAAACGGCGGGCTGTTTGCCATAGACGGCGGCGAGCTGTTCGGCCTTGGCTGGAACGGGCAGGGAAGCGCCATGCTCTCGGTGCGGGCGCTTACCGATGGCGAGACGGTGATGGGCGAGGCGCGGGCGCTGGATGAAGGCTGTCTTGCGCGCGCACTGAGCTTTGACGGCGACAGGCTCTACTACATACGCGAGGGCGTGTCTGGCGAGAGCGGCATATTCGCCGTAAACAGGGATGGCAGCAAGCGCGAGATGCTGCTGGAAGGAGAGTTCCGCGCCATGCAGCTGTATGGCGGCAGGCTGTACTGCTGCGACAGCGCGGGCAAGCTAAGCAGTATGGCGCTGGACGGCAGCGATGCGCAGGCCATACTGGACGGAGTGGCGCAGTTCTACATGCTGAACGACGAGTGGCTGGTCTACACCGATGCTAAGCAGGGCTTGCTGCGCATGCACGGCATTGCGGACGGACAGGACGTGCAGGTGAGCGAGCGGCGTGCGGCGCTGCCCGTGCTGCGCGACAGCTATCTGTACTTCTATGAGTATCAGTATGCGCCCGACGATGAGCGCGCGGGCAGCGCCGTGATATGCCGCATGGACATGGCGACGCAGCAAGTGGAGCGCGCCTCGATGTTCAGCAGCGCGTGCATGGCGTTCAACTCCGCGCATGTGTTCGCCGCCGATGGCTATAAGCTGGGCGACCTCGAAGCGTGGTGGACGCTGGGCAATGTGAGCGATGCCGCGCCCGGGGTAAGGCCCGTGTACGCCACCGACGAGTATCTGGTATCGCTGGTGTACGAAAGCGGCATGGCGGTGCGCGTGGAGGTGGAGCGCTTGAGTGACCGCGCGGCTTCCAGCGCTAATGCCTGATGCGATAGCTGGCGCATAGCGTGTGATGGCAAGAGCATTGACATCCGCAGGTGCAATATGTATGGCAAAGCGGCACGCACCGGCTTTTGAGTCGGCACGCGCCGCTTGTGCTTTGGTTGAGGTTGGAGTAGTGCTTCTCCGCGCTATTGTATTTTGCCCATGCTGCATCAGGAGGGCGGATTTACATGGCTGTGTGCGCACGGCAAAGCGGCACGCACCGGCTTTTGAGTCGGCACGTGCCGCTTGTGCTTTGGTTTAGGCTAGAGTAGCGCTTCTTCGCGCTATTGTATTTTGCCCATGCTGCATCAGGAGGGCGGATTTACATGGCTGTGTGCGCATGGCAAAGCGGCACGCACCGGCTTTTGAGTCGGCACGTGCCGCTTGTGCTTTGGTTGTCATATGAAGCGATTCGTGAGCTTATTGTACATTGCCCATGTTACAGTGGGCAGGTATATTTGATATGATGCGACGTGCATAACAAAGCGGCATGCGCTGGCCTTTGGGTCAGAACATGCCGCTCTTAGTTTTGTGCAAAAAGCTATGCCACTTATGACAAGCGCCTTAGCGCAATGCAGGCAGCGCCTGCGCAAAGGCTTCGAAGTCGGCAAAGCTGCCGTGGCGGTAATTGCCAAGCTGCGCGGGATCGCCTTCCAGCGCGTCAGCCACTATGTAGACCTCGCAGCCCAGATGAGCGGCGCATGCGTCGTCGGTCAGGCTGTTGCCCACCATAAGGCACTGCTCGGGCGCGCGCCCTATCTTTGCAAGTATCTCGCGGTAATAGCCCAGTGCTGGCTTGCAGTACGTGCAGTTGCCGTAGTCCGTGACCAGATCGAAGTCGTCGGGCGATAGTTCCAGCCAGCCGAGGCGTGAGCGCGTGCCGGGCGCGGGCAGCATGGGGTTGTTGGCCAGCACCAGCCGATAGCCCTTGGCGCGCAGCATCTCTATCAGCGCGCGGCGATTCACGTTTATGCCCAGCAGCTCGCGCGTCTTGTTGAACTCGCCGGAGTAGAACTCGTCGCACACAGGCTCTATGCGGCGCGCATCCGTGCCCAGCAGCTGAGTAAAGCCGTCCCAGAACGCCTCGCAGTTGGTGCGCGAGCCGTCGTTTTTAACCATGAAGGCCATGCCGTATTTTAGCCCGCGCATGAAGTCCTCGGGCGCAAAGCCATGCGGTGCGACCTTGGCACACAGCAGCTTGAAGTAGGTGCGGGTGAATGCGCCGTTTTCCACGGGCAGAAGCGTGCCATCCATGTCCAGAAGTATCGTATCTATCATTCTTTGCCCTCGCTTATTCTTTATGACCATATTATAGCGCGGCAATGCGGCGCGCACTTTGTCCCTGCGTCATGATGATGTTATTATGAGATGCGCTTGAAAACCGGGCAAACGCCGCGTCAGGCTATGTGCCGGCCTGTGCATCGGCGCGCATGTAGGCGCGGACGCAGGCGCAGGTGCGGGAGCAGCGCATGCGGCAAAAGGGAGCGCGGCAACAGGCGCTGCCGCGCTCATCCAAGCGATATGGGCAATCACGCGCGCCGAACATTCGCAAATGTACGCCGGACATGACTGGAGCTATGGCGCGCAGTGAACTCCCGCTGCCTGCGCCCAGGAAATCGGCATCGCCGTGCGCGCATCACTGCTCGGTAGTGAGCCCCAGCGGGCGTATGCTGCGCTCCAGCACGCCGTGCAGCGCGGCTATCAGTATGCCGTAGTTGATGAACGGCACGCCCTGATCTTTGGCGCAGTTCATGCGGTAGCTGACTTCGCGCGGGTTGAGCATGCAGCCGCCGCAGTGTATCACCATGCGATAGGGGGTGAGGTCGTCGGGGAACTCCGTGCCGCTGGTGCGGTCTATCACGAAGTCCTTGCCGGTGTACTCGCGCAGCCAGCGCGGTATCTTGACCGTGCCTATGTCGTCGCACTGGCGGTGATGCGTGCAGCCCTCGCATATGAGCAGCCTGTCGCCGTCGCGCAGCGTGGGCAGGGTCTTGATCGCATCTATCGCCGCGCCGAGGAAGCCGCGCTGGCGGGCAAACAGTATCGAGAAGGAGGTGAGCGGCACGTCCTCGGGCAGGTCGCGCGCCACGCGCCCGAACGCCTGCGAGTCGGTTATGACTATGCGCGGGCGGACGCGCAGCATGTCCAGCGCCGATTTCAGCTCCTCGGGCTGCACGAGCGGAGCGATGCCGTGATTGTCCAGTACCTCGCGCATGACCTGCTGCTGGGGCAGTATCATGCGCCCCTTGGGCGCGGCACTGTCTATGGGCGTCACCAGCAGGCATACGTCGCCGCTTGCGCACAGCCCCTCCATTATGCGGGGCGGTTCGGGCAGCTTGAGCGCGGCTATGCGCTCCTTTAGCTCATGTATGCCCGCGCCGGTCGCGGCGCTCACGGCGATAGCGCCTTCGGGCGCGGGGGCGAGGTCGGTCTTGTTGTATACTACGAGATAGGGTATGCCCTTATTCTCGATTCGCGCTATCAGGCTGCGCTCCTCATCGCCCAGCCCCAGGGCAGGGTCGGCGATTATAAGCGCTATATCGGTCTTGTTCAGCACCTGCACGGCCTTGCGCACGCGCTTTGCGCCCAGCTCGCCCTCGTCGTCCAGACCGGGCGTGTCGAATATGACCACCGGCCCCATGGGCAGCAGCTCCATGGTCTTGGAGACAGGGTCGGTGGTGGTGCCGAGCTGTTCGGACACTATGGACAGCTCCTGACCGGTCAGCGCGTTCATTATGCTGGATTTACCGGCATTGCGCCTGCCGAATATGCCTATGTGGACTCTTGCTGAGGTGGGGGTGGAATTCATGCTCATACTGCGTATCTCCTCGCCCGGGCAGGCGATGCCTTCCCGTAAGTATGCCGCCGAACATAACAGCGGGCGGCCTATGCATATTATATAACCATTTTTTCCGCCGTTCAAGCGCATGAAGCGCAGATAAGGCCCTAAATGCGCAAATTCCCGAAAGCGAACGCGCCGCTTCCGGGAAAGATGTGCAATAGTATGGCTCTGTGTGCCAGATGCCGCGATGAGGGCTAAAGCCCCGCGCCAAAGGACATTGCCGCGCCCGGCACCCTCGCGATGGCCGCTGATGAGGGCTAAAGCCCCGCGCCAAAGGACATTGCCGCGCCCGGCACCCTCGCGATGGCCGCTGATGAGGGCCGAAGCCCCGCGCCAAAATGACAGCCCGGCGCACGCATCTGAGAAGGCGGCGCTTATGCGCGCAGCAGCATATGCGCCCGCGCACGAAGCCTATGCATCTGAGCAGGCGGCACTTAGTCGTGTAAACGCCGTCAACGCCGCGCCGCTGGCCCGCCTGTTGACTGTGCATTTGCCTAGGGCGGGCGGTCTCCGTCCAATAGCGCGCCGGTCTTACTCTACATCGCGCACGACCGGCCTTTCCGCCACCAGCCTCAGCACGAGGTCGGTGCGAGCTTCGTCTATCAGCGACTTGGGCAGGTGCAGTCGCAAGCCCCGCGCATCCTGCTCAAAGGGTATCTGCTCGCCGGTCAGCGCATGGCACTTTGCGAAGCGGTTGCCTGTGGCGGGCAGGGTCATGCCGTCAAAGCGCGCCGCGTCCAGCACGTGCAGATATACCGTGTCATCGCGGTACACCGAGCCGAATACGCCGTCCACCGGCTGCCATATGCCCGCGCGCGTGCCGAATATCGACTCGCTGTTGGCGCGCACGAACTCGCCCAGCGCCGCAAACAGCTGCTTGACCGCATCCGGCACATGGCCGTTCGCGTCCGGGCCTATGTTCAGCATCAGATTGCCGCCGCGGCAGATTACGTTTGCCAGCATGCGTATTATCACGTCGGGCGAGTAGACCATGGCGTCGGGCTGATAGCCCCATGCATCACCCGTGGTCATGCACTTCTCCCAAGGCTCGTCTATTATCTGACCATTTATCTCATGCGGGCCTTCGTCGCACTGGAAGTCGCCTATGTAGCCCGAGCGCGGCGACATAATTATGCCGGGCTGATGGCGGCGCACCATGCGGCACAGCTCCATCGGGTCCCACAGCCATGCGGCCTGCCAGTCTGTGCCGCTGTGCGCCAGCCAGCCGCCGTCGTACCAGAGTATGCTTATGTCGCCGTAGCGCGTCATCAGTTCCTCTATCTGGGCATGGCACTGGCGCTTCATGGCCTGAGCGCTCTCGGGCTGGCCGTCGGGGTCGAAGTAGCCGGGGAAGCGCCAGTCCATGGGCGAGTAGTACAGGCCGGGCTTTATTCCTGCTTCGCGGCAGGCATTTACGTAAGCGCCCACGTAGTCGCGCCCCTGAGTATGCCCGGCATCGAAGTCTAAGTGGCTCGCGTCGCTGTTCCACATGGCAAAGCCGTCGTGATGGCGCGTGACCATGACCGCATAGCGGCAGTTGGCGGACTTGGCGACGCTAAGCCACTCGCGGGCGATGTCGTCGGGCTGGGAATCGACGGCAAACTCATTCACGAGCCCCGCATACTCCTCGCGATCCCACTTGCCGTTAAAGTACTCCCATTCGCCCTTGCCGGGTATGGCATACAGTCCCCAGTGTATGAACATGCCCAGCTTGCAGTCGCGCCACCACTTCTTCTGTTCCTCGTCAAGCTCGATGTCGGGCGCGGTGTAGCCGCCGCGTTCGCTGAAGTGAACGGTGCTTTGATACTTGGGGAGCTTTACGAATTCCGCGTCATAAGGCTTCATATGCTTTCCTCCGAATATATGCTTATGTCAAGCGCGCTGGGGCGCTTTAAACCATTGTGCATGCGGTATGTCACCGCTTGCGCATGCAATCCCATAAGCGCAGGCTTATGCGGTATGTCCCGCGAGCAGGCGAACCGCTTGCGCATGCAATCCCATAAGCGTCGGCTTATGCGGTATGTTCCGCATTAAGGCGAACCGCTTGCGCATGCAATCCCATAAGCGTCGGCTTATGCGGTATGTCCCGCATGCAGGCGAACCGCTTGCGCATGCAATCCCATAAGCGTCGGCTTATGCGGTATGTCCCGCATTAAGGCGAAATGCCCATGGCCTGCGCAGAGCGGCGCTCATGCCAAGCGGCAAGGCTGATTCTGAGGCGGCGCATGCGCGCATGTGCCGCGAACGGGTGCGCATGCAAGTGCATTGCAGCTGCCACATGCGCGGGCTTAGCTGCGCTTAGGCGTAGTTATCTTGGGCGCGGGCGCGTAGTTGTCCAGCCTGCCGGAACTTGCGCCTGCGCGGTCAAGCTGGCCGGAGCCTGTCACCGGCTCGCGCGAACCGTCAAGCTCGGGCAGCGAATGCTCATTAAACCACTTAAACAGCCGCGTGCGCATCTCAAGCGCTATGGATGAGTACTCGGGCAGGCCGTATAGGTTGTGCTCCTCGCCGGGGTCGTTCAGCATGTCGTACAGCTCGTTGGGGCCATAGGCATAGCGGTGGACGTACTTGTATCGCTCGGTGCGCAGCATGCGCGTGGGGCCATACTCGTCGTATACCACGGCGCAGCGCTCGGGCGCGGCCTCGCCCAGCAGCATGGGCAGGAAGCTCATGCCGGGGCGCAGGGGATCGTCATCGGGGTGCGCGCCCGCCAGCTCGCACAGCGTGGGGAACAGGTCGCAGGCGCTGACCGGCTCGCTCCTGCGCGAACCCGCGGCTATGCCGGGCATGCGCGCTATAAACGGCACCTTGATGGCGCTGTCGTACATGTTCATGGGCCATGTGCCGTTGCCCTTGCCCCATACGCCGTGATGCCCCATGCTCATGCCGTTGTCGGCGGTGAATATGACAAGCGTGTCGTCGGCTATGCCCAGCTCGTCCAGCCTGTCAAGCAGCCGGCCTATGCCCGCGTCCATGGCGGTTATGGCGGCGAAGTAGCCGGTCAGGTTCTCGCGGCGGCGCGGCGTGCCGTATACGGGGCCGGTTATCATGTTGTCGTGGTCAGGCACATCGGGTATGGAGGCGAAGTCGCAGTCGCGATACAGGTCGAGGTACTCGCGCGGATGATGCTCCTCGCCCCAGGGCGCGTGCGGCGCGGTGTAGTTCACGCTCAGGAAGAAGGGCGCGTCCTGCGCGGCCAGCTCGTCCAGGAACTTAAGCGCGTTCTCGGTGAACAGGTCGGTCACGTATTCACCGTGGCGCATGGATATGCGGCCATCCTCTATTATGTCGGGATGATAGTAGCAGCAGCCGCCCTTGCCGATTGTGTACCACTTGTCAAAGCCGTGCTGCGGGCGCATGCTGTCGCCCAGATGCCACTTGCCGCTCAGCGCGCATACGTATCCCGCGCGCGCCAGCTCATCGGTGAAGGCGGGTATGCCGTCCGTATAGGCGATGGGCTCGCGCTCTTCGGCGTTGGAATAGGGATTGTCCAAATCCTTGCACACCTCGGAGGACAAGTTGCCCGAGGCCAGCCAGTCGTGTACGCCGTGCGCGGAGGGCATGCGTCCGGTGAGCAGCGAAGCGCGCGCGGGAGAGCATACGGGCGAGGCACAGTAGAAGCTGTCCAGCATCATGCCTTCGCGCGCCAGCCGGTCGAGCGAGGGCGTTATCAGCTCGGGCGTGCCTGCGCAGTGCATGGCCCACGCGCCCTGATCGTCGGAAAGTATGAACAGTATATTGGGCCGATGTGTCACATGACCACCTCCATATATTGCTTCATACATTGTACCACATTTTTGAGCCGCGCGCACGGCGTATGAGCGGGCGGGCAAAAAATAAGCGGCCGATGCGCGCTTGCATCGACCGATAAAGCAATTTTGCGTATGAATCCGGGTTATTCTGCGCAATACCTGTCGCAGAAGTCATTTAGGCAATACACCACGAGTTGTCTGCCGCTTTCATTATTCTGAATGAATTCAATCTCGGTTTTGCTGAAAATTGCATCATCCATATTTTGTATGTTGATACGCATGAGTTGCTTTGCAGGCGAATATACTCTGCCACATAACAAACTTAATACCATGCTATAATGCCTTCGTCCAGTAGATGTTCTCTTTACAGAACTTCTCGAGCCGCCTAACGAGCTTAAATGCATATATTCGCGACTTATCATCGGGCGAAAGTTCAACTATTTCGATTTCCCCGTTCTCTTTGTTTACTGATACAATACCCGGAACTTCGTCATGCTCCGGATAATGCGCAATCCCATTTTCTACTCTATCTAGCACATATCTGAGCATTCCATCACTCTTTTTATGTCTTACAATATCCATCGTCACTATAAATATCTATGAAGCCATTCACCAAAATGTCCTGCATATCGAAGCCAACTTGCCGCATATGAAACGCGGTCTGCTGTCTGTGTTTAGATCATGCGTTCCGCAATCAATCAGCGCAATACCTGTCGCAGAAGTTGCGGAGGTAATCTGTGACCAGCTGCCTGCCGCCGAACAGGTCGGGGTGTACCATGATATTTCCATTATGCAGGAGCCCTTTTTGATGTACACTTCCTGATAAAAGTGATTGCCATCCGCAAAGTCAAAGTCTTCGAGGTTTATTTGCAATTCAGTCTTGGCGAGGCATATTGCTTCGGATTGGAGGTTCGCGCCGTTGCGCGACCATAGAACCTGCACAAAGGGCGTGGCAAATTGGGAGCGGTCTGCATACCCCACAAAGAAGGAACTGCGCTCGTCAAAGGGCAGTTCGCTTTCAATCGATCTGTCCACAAAGCCGTCCGCTATCATGTCTTCAAAGCTGCCGGTCAGCTTGTCGAAGTCCAGACTGTCCACAAGCTCCTGCGGCACGCTCCATGCCCAGCCGCCCCTCACCAGCTTGCTGTACGCCCACAGCGATATGAGCAGCGCAAACACCAATAGCACGACGCTTACCCGCATGATCACCTTCCAGAGGGTATTGGCCTTGTTTGGCACTTTGCCCAGCATGTCCTGCATATGCCCGCCTCCTTGCTGCGCGGTGTGGCACATTATGCCGCCCTATATTAAACGCAGTTTACCATACGCCCGCAGGCGGTGTCAAGCAAAGGCGCGGCAGAGTATCGCATCCACCGCGCTGTTCGCCGCTTTTCTGCATACATCCCAATCGGCACTACCGTCCTCGGCTGCCGCCAGTTCATCAACAAGCGTCGCCAGCTCGCTCATGGCGTTATCCAGCTCGTCCATAGCATCTTGCATAGCCTCGCCGCGCTCTGAATCCTGCAAACTCTCGGGAAGATTATCGTAGCTGTCGGATTCTTCAGAGTAGAAATCTTCCACATCGTCGTACAACTCATTCACAAGATTCTGAACGTCGTTTACATCGTCTGCATCTATTGGGAATACCAGTCCTTTTATCTTATCGATTATCTTTCTGAGCTTCGCCCTGCGCTTGTTATTCATAGTTCATCCTCCATACTTATCTTAAATAGAGCGGGCGTTGATTTGCCCGCTCTTGTGCTTGTGTGGTTGATTTACTTTCCATTTTTAGAGTGTTCTTGCGTTTTATGCTCTGCGCAGCCTTCTGCCATTTTACTGTCACAATACAACATCCACATAAAGCGCCAAACTTTATCCCAAACTATTGCAATCACTATCAAAGCCACGCATATAAATCCACCCATGTTTACACTCTCCCTTCAATATATATCACTCACGCGCACGCTTCTGGTGCATCGTCTCTGTAAAACTGCAACCGCTCCGCAGGAATCCCGTATTCTGCCGCGCGTTTAATCACTTCACTTCTTAACCGTTCGTAGTGAAGTTCGTCCCGCTCCGGCAGCTCGCCGCCTTCCGGGTCAAAGCCATTGGCGTCAAGTGCCACGGTAGCAAATGCATCCACAACATGCATCATAATCAACTGCAAGTTCGCTAAGTGTCATCTCCAAATATTCGACGGACAACGGGAGTATATAATCAGCTGCGCCGCTAAAGCCGTAAACATACAGCCCGCAGCTCAAGCGCATATTTAGTCATGCTGCGCCCGCTTATATTATATCATGTTATACGGCAAAAGTCATCCGCTATTTGAAATTATTAGCGGCTTGTATTGAGCAAGCCATGCGCGCATATCCCGGCATAAAGCAGGCAATCTTTGCGTCAAGCGGCAATAAACAGCCCAAAACGTGCAAAGTTTTTCGGAATGCGCCGGGCGAGATTGACATATGCCGCCACAGGTGCTATACTTTGCGCGTCAACTCAATACGGGATGCAGGGTTTCGCGCTTTCGGGTGCGGATCAAAAGGGAAACCGGTGCAAATCCGGTACAACAGCCATTACTGTGTGTGGCAAAAGGCGGCAGCATGCCATTGGATTATTTCCGAGAAGGCGCCGCTCTGGCGATGAGCCGGCCATGAGTCAGGAGACCTGCCTTGTTCCCATGGGGCGCAAGCCCCTTTGCGGTACTGGATTCTTGGGCGGTGAAGGATCGGGCCGGGTCATGCTCTGCGTCTGCACAGCATAATTCGAGCGCTTTCCCGATTTGCGGGAGAGCGCTTTTTCAAACGCCGCAACACTATCATCAGGGAGGGACTATGGTATGAAGAAGTTCTTTGCACTGTCTCTGGCGCTGCTAATGATGCTTGCGGCGCTGCCCGCGCTTGCTGAGGAGCAGGCGGACAAGTCGCTGGGCGAACTCAAGTACACCGGCTCCATGGAGCTGGAGTACGCCAGTCAGTTTTCCGTGGACTACTACGAGGGCGGGTATGAGCTTATAACGGTATCGGACGGCGCGCGCGTGCTGACCGTGCCGGAGGGCGCATCCGTACCCGAGGGACTGCCCGGGGACGTGATGCTGCTTGAGCAGCCGGTGAGCGAAATGCTGATATCCTCCACGCCCACCACGTCACTGATAAACGCGCTGGGCAGGCTGGACGCGATACGCTATACCACTACCGACACGGATGGCTGGTACATAGACGAGGTAAAGTCGGCAATGCAAAGCGGCGCGCTTAGCTACATAGGCAGCTACAAGGAGCCGGACTTCGAGGTGCTGGCCGCTCAGCCGCCCAGGTTCGGCGTGTTCTCCACCATGATAGACAGCGTGCCGGACGTGGCGGACAAGCTGGGCGAGCTGGGCATAAACTTCATACGCGACTTCTCCACATACGAGGATCATCCTCTGGCGCGCGTGGAGTGGATAAAGCTGTACGGCGCGCTGCTGGATGCCGACGAGCAGGCGCAGGCCGTGTTCGACGCGCAGAAGCAGCTGGTGGAGGGCCTTGACAGCGCCGAAACCGGCAAGAGCTGCGCAATATTCTACATAACCTCCAAGGGTACGTTGCACGCGCGCAACGGCAGCGACTATGTGGCGCGCATGCTGGAGCTGGCCGGCGGCGAGTACGCGCTTGCCGACTTCAACCCCGAAAAGACCGGCGCAGGTCAGATAGAGCCGGAGGAGTTCTATTCCCGCGCCGCCGACGCAGACTACATAATATACATATGGAGCCTGGGCGGCAAGCCCGAAACGCGGGGCGACCTCGCCGAGCGCTGGGACATGGTGAGCGACATGCGCGCCTACAAGGAGGGCAATGTCTACTGCACCACGCCCGACTTCTTCCAGATATCCAACACGCTGGGCAGCATGATAGTGGACATGAACTCCATGCTGAATGGCAATGATTCCGAACTTACCTATCTGTTCAAGCTGCAATGAGCAAACGCGGCAGGGGAATAGCCCGCATACAGATATCGTTTATACTGCTCATAGGTCTGTGCGCGCTGCTGCTGGTGATGAACGTCAACACCGGCAGCGTGCGCATAGCGCCGCTTGACGTGTTCAGGATAGTGTTCCTGCGCGCGGGCGAGGGCAGCAGCGATTACAACGTGGTCTGGAAGATACGTCTGCCGCGACTGATAGCCGCCGCCGTGCTGGGCGGCGCGCTGTCCGTATCGGGCTTTCTGCTCCAGACCTTTTTCCGCAATCCCATAGCCGGGCCTTATGTAATGGGCATATCGTCGGGGGCCAAGATGTGCGTGGGGCTGGTGATGATATTCATGCTGCGCAGCAGCGGCAGCATGCCGTTTTATGTAACCATGCTGGCGGCGTTTGTGGGGTCGATGCTGTGTACGGGATTTGTGCTGATAATGGCGCGGCGCATACGCAGCATGGCCACGCTGCTGGTGGTTGGCACGATGGTGGGCAATATCTGCTCCGCCATAACCGACTTTATGATATCGTTTGCCGCCGAGAGCGAGATAGCCAATCTCACCTCGTGGTCTATGGGCAGCTTCTCGGCGATATCGTGGCCCGACCTGATGGTGACGGTGAGCGTGATAGCGCTGGCTATGGCGGCGGTGTTCATGCTCAGCAAGCCCATAGGCGCGTTCGCGCTGGGCGAGGGCTATGCGCAGAGCATGGGCGTGAACGTGCGCGCTATGCGCATACTGCTGATACTTATGTCCAGCCTTTTGTCGGCTTGCGTCACGGCGCTGTCCGGCCCGATATCGTTTATAGGAATAGCCGTGCCGCACATAACCAAGAAGCTCATGAACACGGCAAGGCCGCTAGTCATAATACCGGGCGCGTTTTTGTGCGGCGCGGTGTTTTGCATGATGTGCGACATGATAGCGCGCACGGCGTTTGCGCCCACGGAGCTGGCGATAAGCTCGGTCACGGCGGTGTTTGGCGCGCCGGTCGTGATATACCTTATGGCACGCCGCAAAGGAGATGGTTGATTGGCCGTTCATTTTACGGCGCGCGGCCTGAATGTGGGCTATGGCGCGGAGATACTGATACGGAACATCGACATAGAGCTTGAGCGCGGCGAGATACTCACGCTCATAGGCCCCAACGGTTCGGGCAAGTCCACCATACTAAAGACCATAACGCGCCAGCTGGAGGCGCTGGGCGGCACGGTGTGGATAGGCCGCGACGAGCTGGGCAGGATGTCATATCGCGACATGGCCACGCGCGTATCGGTGATGCTGACTGACCGCGTCGACCCCGAGATGATGAGCTGCTTTGACGTGGTGGCCTCGGGGCGGTATCCGTATACCGACAGGTTCGGCAGGCTGACCGCGCGCGACCGCGAGATAGCGCTTAGCAGCCTTGAGCGCGTGCGGGCGCTGGAACTGTCGGGGCGCGACTTTCGCCGCCTGAGCGACGGACAGAAGCAGCGCGTATTGCTGGCGCGCGCCATATGCCAGCAGCCCGAAGTCATGGTGCTGGACGAGCCGACCTCTTATCTGGACATAAGGCACAAGCTGGAGCTGCTGGATATACTGATAGACATGGCGCGCGAGCAGGGCATAACCGTGATAATGTCGCTGCACGAGATAGACCTGGCCGCCAAGGTGAGCGATAAGGTGCTGTGCGTGCAGGGCGACCATGTGGCGCGCGCAGGCACGCCTGAGCAGGTGTTCACCGATGAGAACGTGACCGCGCTTTACGGACTGGAGCCGGGCAGCTACAATGCGGGCTTTGGCAGCGTGGAGCTAAAGCGGCCGGCGGGCGAGCCGCGCGTGTTCGTACTGGCGGGCGGCGGGGCCGGCGTGCGCGCGTTTCGCCGCCTGCAAAGGCAGCGCACGCCCTTTGCCGCGGGCATACTGGCGGAAAATGACCTCGACTGGCAGGCCGCGCGGCAGCTGGCGGCGCGCGTGGTGAGCCTGCCGCCGTTTGGCGCGGTGGACGATGCGGCGATAGCTTCGGCAAAGGCGGAGCTGGATAAGTGCGGCACGCTGATGCTTACAGGCGCGCCGTTTGCAGGCGGCAACGCCAGGGCGCGCGAGCTGCTCTGCCATGCGCAGAGCCGGGGCATGCGCGTGCTGGACTGGAGCAAAGACCGGCATGAGCCGCTGTGACGGGTATGGGCGAATGCGGCATGGCCTTGCGATATGCGCGCGCACGGCGCTGGCAAAGGGCGGCTGCGGCATGTGCGGCGCTGCCGGGATGCGTTAGGTTCAATGCGCATGTGCCGGAATGCCGCCCATGAACGATGCTCATATTGAAAAAGCCGCGCCCAAATCGATGCGCGCAGATTTTAGACAAACTGATTTGCAGGAGGAATATGTATGCGGCCTATGGACATAGAACGGCGCAGCATGGAGATAATCGAGAGCGAGCTGCAGGTGGAGCTTCCCGACGATGTGAAGCCCATAGTAAAGCGCGTGATACACGCTACCGCCGACTTTTCGTTTGCGGAGAACCTGTACTTTGCGCCCGGCGTAGTGGATCGCATGCGCGGCATGATGCAGCGCGGCGCGACGCTGGTCACCGACACCAACATGGCGCTGGCCGGCATAAACAAGACTGCCGCCGCGCATCTGGGGCTTGCGCTCAAGTGCTTCATGGCAGAGCAGGACGTAGCCGGCGAGGCCAAGTCGCGCGGCGTTACGCGCGCTGAGGTGAGCATGGAGCGCGCGCTGGCGATTCAGGGGCCGCTGATACTGGTGTGCGGCAATGCGCCCACGTTCCTGTTCCCGCTGGTCAACAGCGCCCGGCGCGACGATGTGGCGGCGATAGGCGTGCCGGTGGGCTTTGTCAACGTATGTGAAGCCAAGCAGCAGCTGGTGGACAGCGGCGTGCCGTGCATAGCGGCCATGGGCAGGCGCGGCGGAAGCAATGTGGCGGCGGCGATAGTCAATGCCCTCATGTACGGCATAGAGGGAGCGCGCGCATGAGGCTGATGATAGCGGGCGCAAGCTCGGGTTGCGGCAAGACCACTGTCACGCTGGCGCTGATGGCGGCGCTGCGCGAGGGCGGCGCGCGCGTGGCGCCGTTCAAGACTGGCCCGGATTACATCGATCCGGGCTTTCATGCCGTCGCCTGCGGGCGGCCTTCGCACAATCTGGACGCGCATCTGCTCTCGTGGGACAGCATACGCTATCTGCTCTCAAGCTACGGCGCGGACGCGGACATATCGGTGATAGAGGGCGTGATGGGCTTCTACGACGGCAGCGACGCGGTGAGCCTGCGCTGCTCCAGCTATGAGCTGGCGCGCGAGACCGCCACGCCCGTGCTGCTGGCCGTGGACGCGGCGGGCGGCGCGGCCAGCGTGGCTGCGCAGGTGCTGGGCTTTCAGCGCATGACGCAGGACAACACGATAGCGGGTGTGATAGTCAACCGTGCCTCGTCCGCGCATCACTATGAACTGGTGCGCGCAGCGGTTAAGCATTATACCGGCCTGCCCTGCGTGGGCTGGCTGCGCAAGGATGCGCGGCTCAGGCTGGACAGCCGCCATCTGGGGCTGGTTCCGGCGGACGAACTGCCCCAGCTGCGCGCCCAACTGGGCATCGCGGCAGAGCTGGCGCGCGAGGGGCTGGACATGCCCATGATAGAGCGCATAGCGGCGGGCGCGCCCCAGCTGCCGCGCGGTGAATGCGAGATGACGCGCTATCTGGGCGAGCATCCCCGCGTGCTTAATGGCATGCGCATAGGCGTGCCGCGCGATGAGGCGTTCGGCTTCTACTATCAGGCGTGTCTGGACGCGCTGCGCATGGCGGGCGCGGAGCTGGTCGAGTTTTCGCCCATGCGCGACGCGGGCTTGCCGCAGGGCATAAACGCGCTGTACATAGGCGGCGGCTTCCCCGAGGTGTTCTCAGAGCAGCTGGAGGGCAATGCATCCATGCGCGGCAGCGTGCGCGCGGCTCTTGAGGGCGGCATGCGCTGCTATGCCGAGTGCGGCGGGCTGATATACCTGTCGCGCAGCATGGACGGGCGCGCCATGACCGGCTTTCTGCCGGTAGAATGCCGCATGACGGGCAGGCTTCAGCGCTTTGGCTATGTCGAGGTGCGCGACGAGAGCGGGCTGAGCTTCCCGGCGCATGAGTTCCATCATTCGCTGGCCGAGCCCGTGGGCGAGGTGCGCTGTGCGTTTGACATCTGCCGCCCGACAGCGCCCGACAGGCATTGGCAGTGCGGCTATGCGCGCCTGAACGCGCTGGCGGGATTTCCGCACATACACTTCTGGTCGCGGCCTGAACTGATGGTGCGGCTGCTGGGCAGGGCGTGAGCTTCCACAGAAAGCGAAGGTGTTTTGCATGGATGAGGTAATGCGCCACGGCGGCAACGTCTGGCAGGGGCAGGGGCCGGGCAGCTGGCTGGACTATTCGGCCAATCTGCGCCCGGAGGGCATGTTTGGCTGGACGCGCGCCTGCCTTGAGCAGGGCGTGGACAGTGCGCGCTACTATCCCGAACTGAGCATGAGCGCATCGCGCGCGTCGCTGAGCCGTCTGGCGGGCGTGGACGAAGCCTGCGTGCTGCCCACGGCGGGCGGCATAGCGGCGATAGACATGGCCTGCATGATGGCGCGCGGGCGCGTGCTGATAATGCCGCCCACGTTCGGCGAGTACGTGCGGCGGGCGCGCGCGCATGGCATGGATACAGGCGTGTATGTGGGCGAGGGCAGCCGCGCATGGGGTAGGCTGGATGCATGCGCGGAGTTCGGCGGGGTGACGGATGAGCTGCGCGCGGGCGATGCTCTGTTCCTGTGCAACCCCAACAACCCCAGCGGCGAAGCGCTGGAGCGCGTCGAGGTGCTGCGCCTGCTGGACATGGCAAAGGCACAAGGCGCGCGCCTGATAGTGGACGAGGCGTTTGTCGATTACTGCCCGGAGATAAGCGTGCGCGATGTGGCGGCGCGCGATGCGGCGCTCACGGTCGTGTGTTCGCTGACCAAGATACTGTGCGTGCCGGGCGCGCGGCTGGGCTATATGGTGGCCGCGCCCGAGGTGATTGCGCGCGCACAGGCGCTGGCGCTGCCGTGGGCGCTAAACAGCGGCGCGGGGCGCATAGCCGGGCAGGTGTGCCTGCACATGGACGACATGGAGTCGGAGCGCATCGCTAACGACGGGCGCAGGGCGCGCATGGAGGAGGGACTTATGCGCATGGGCGTGCAGGTCATACCCTCGCGCGCCAACTTCCTGCTCGTGCGGCTGCCTGTTGCGGCGCGCGTAGTGGCGGCGGGGCTTAAACAGCACGGCATACTTACGCGCGACTGTACTTCGTTTGGCGTGCTGGACGAAAGGTACATGCGCCTTGCGGTAAAGACCGATGATGAGAACGCGCGGCTGCTGGAGGCGCTGAGCGCGGAGCTGCAGCGGGCGCGCTAGCTGTGGCACTTGCGGTGCAGGACACCGCCTGTACGGGCGCGCAGGCGGCGGGGCAATGCCTGCGCCTTGCGCATCGCAGCGGCACGCGGCGGGGCTTGCAATGAGCCTGCGCCTTATACTGACAGATGCATGTCGGACATTCACACTGCACGGCAGCGCGCGCTTTACCGGTACATGCGGTGCGCCGCGTGGACTTATACGGCGGAATCGCTTTTGACCATGGCGCAGGTTGGCAGGGCAAGTTACAGCGCATATCATGCGCGGCATATGGGGGAGGATACTTATGCGGGGCAAGTCACTTATGATACAGGGAACCGGCTCGTCGGTGGGCAAGAGCGTGCTGTGCGCGGCGATACTGCGCATAATGAAGCAGGACGGCTACACCGTTGCGCCGTTCAAGGCGCAGAACATGGCGCTCAATTCATACGCCACGTCCGAGGGGCTGGAGATGGGGCGCGCACAGGTAACGCAGGCGCAGGCGGCGGGCGTTGAGCCCAGCGTGCGCATGAACCCCGTGCTGCTCAAGCCCACCAGCGACCGCCGTTCGCAGGTGATAGTCAACGGCAGACCGCTGGGCAGCATGACCGCGCTTGAATACCATGAGTATAAGCCGCAGCTGCGCCGCATGATAAGGGAAACCTATGACCTGCTGGAGAAGGACAACGATTTCGTTGTCATAGAGGGCGCAGGCTCGCCCGCAGAGATCAATCTGCGCGAGGGCGATATAGTGAACATGTCAATGGCGAAGTCGGCGGATGCGCCGGTGATACTGGTGGGCGATATAAACCTGGGCGGCGTGTTTGCGTCGCTGCTGGGTACAGTCATGCTGCTTGAGGAGGACGAGCGCGCCCGCGTGAAGGGCGTGCTGATAAACAAGTTCCGCGGCGATGTCAAGATACTCGAGCCGGGCCTGCGCATGCTGGAGGAGAAAATAGGCATACCCGTGCTGGGCGTGATACCGTGGATGGACGTGGAGCTGGAGGACGAGGACAGCGTGACCGAGCGCTTTGGGCGCGTGAGCGGCGAGGGCGATATAGACATTGCCGTGGTAAGGCTAAAGCACATATCCAACTTCTCGGACTTTCAGGCGCTCACGCTGGCGGGCGGCGCGCGCGTGCGCTATGCAGAGAGCGCAAAGGATCTGGAGGGCGCGGACATAATAATGCTGCCCGGCACCAAGAACACAATCGAGGATTTGATGGAGCTGCGTGCGCGCGGCATGGATGCGGCGATAGTCAGGCATGCGCGGGCGGGCGGCATGGTGATAGGCGTGTGCGGCGGATATCAGATGCTGGGCGACAGGCTGCGCGATCCCGAACATGTGGAGTCGCGCGTACCCGAGGTGGCCGGGCTGGGTCTGCTAAACATGGACGTTGAGTTCCGCGGCGAGAAGCGCACGGCGCAGGCGGTGGGCGAGATACGCGCCGAGGGCTGGCTAAGCGGGCTAAATGGCGTAAATGTGGATGGATATGAGATACATGCGGGCGTAAATGAGTTCCACGAGGGCTGCAAGCCCTGGCTGTACGTAAACGGCGCGCCGGATGGCGTGATGAACGCGGGCGGCAATGTGCTGGGCAGCTACGTGCATGGCCTGTTCGACAACGGCGCGCTGTGGCGGGCGCTGCGCGACCATGTGCGCGCGGGCAAGGGCATGGGCGCGGATGACAGCCGCCCCATGACCATGGACGAGTTCCGCGAGCGCGAGTTCGACCGCATAGCCGACATAGTGCGCGCCAGCGTGGACATGGAGCGCATATACCGCATAGCGCGCGGGGAGGAATGAATATGCCCGATCACATAATAGCGCTGCTGATAGGTTGCGCGCTGGACATGGCGATAGGCGATCCGGAGTGGTTCCCGCATCCGGTGCGCTTCATAGGCAAATACATATCGTTTTGCGAGGGCAGGCTGCGTGCGCGCGGCGGCAATCTCAGGCGCGGCGCGGTGCTGCTCACGGCATCGACGGTGACGATTACCATGCTCATCACGGCGGCGGTGCTGTATCTTATGTCGCTTATGGGGCGCTGGCCGCTGATTGCGGGCATGGCGGTAATAAGCTGGCTGGGGCTGTCGGCGCGCTGCCTCGCGCATGAGGCGGTGGGCGTGCGCCGCGCGCTGGATAAGGGCGGCGTACAGGCCGGGCGCACTCAGGTGGCGCGCATAGTCGGGCGCGACACGGCATCGCTCAGCGAGCGCGAGATAATATGCGCAACGGTCGAGACTGTGGCCGAGAACAACACCGACGGCGTGATATCGCCGCTGATATATGCGGCGCTGGGCGGGCCTGTGCTGATGATGGGCTTCAAGGCGGCCTCGACGCTGGACTCCATGGTGGGCTATATGGACGATAAGTACCGCGACATAGGCTGGTCGAGCGCGCGGCTGGACGACTTGCTGAACTACATACCGGCCAGAATATGCGCGTTGCTGATGTGTCTGGCGGCGGGGCTGACCGGGCAGAACATGCGCCGGGCGTTTGCCACGGTGCGCCGCGACCATGCCAATCACAAGAGCCCCAACTGTGCATGGAGCGAGGCGGCGGCGGCGGGCGCGCTGGGCATAATGCTGGGCGGCACGCACACTTACTTTGGCAAGACGGTCGTAAAACCCACGATAGGCGATGACATTCGTCCGCCCGAACTGCGCGACATAGACAGAACCAACGTGCTGATGTTTGTGTCGGCGGCGCTTATGATGGGGCTGATAGCGGCGATAGCGGCGCTGGTGTTTGCGTTTATGTAGGTGAAGTGGTAAAGTGTGCTGAAACTTCGCCGTAGCTCAGCCCTGCCCGCCCTGAAAGGGAAGGTGGCGCGTGAGTGCAGGGAGGTTTGTGCTGAATACGGGAGCGCGGTTCTAGCAGAAGCGGAGTTTGGCGCATGGAAGGCTGTGCTCATTGCGGCGGGATACAAGTCGCTTGCGCGATAGATTTCTCCGCTCAGGTGAGCATGTTTGTTTGCCCTGAATTCATTATGGCGGCTTTAGGAGCGGAGGTCATTACGGCACATTGATGGTTGCTTTCATTTCAGCCCTGCTGTCGATTCGGCACGGGGCTTTTTTTGCGGCGCGGCAGGAATGAAGTTTGCGCGCGTAGAAATTAGTCCATATCAAAGCCGTCATCTGCACAATGGGCAGGCTGACGCGGCATATCAGTCTGGAGGAATAGCATGCAGAGCAATGAGCTTCGCTCAAGGCCGGATATAGCACTGAATACAGATACGGGATTCCTGAAGCTAATGGCGATAGCGCTGATGGTCATAGACCACATAGGCTATCAGTTCATGGGCAATGACATAGTGATGCGCACCATAGGGCGGCTGTCGTATCCGCTGTTTGCGTGGTGCGTGGTCGTGGGCAGCGAATACACGCATGACATGCTCGCCTATATGAAGCGCATGGCGCTGTTCTACTTCGTGAGCCAGCCCTGCTATGTGCTGGCGTTTGGCCGGGCTTGGACGCAGCACAACATATATCTTACGCTGCTGCTGGGGCTTGTCGCCATATGGTCGCTCAGGGAGCGCCAGTACTGGGCGCTGCCCATGACGCTGCTGGCCGCCTACTTCATGAAGCCCAACTATGGCATGGACGGCGTCTATTTGATAATCCTGCTGTACCTTGTGCGCCGCTCCAAACTGCTGGCGGCGCTGCTTGTGAGCGCGTTCTGCCTGTATTGGGGGCGCGATTCGGTGACTTTGTTTACCGTGGGCGGCTTTAAGTTCGGCATGCAGTCGGCGGCGCTTATGAGCCTGCCGCTTATAATATTCCCCACGCACACCAATATGCGCCTCAATAAGTACGTGTTCTATGCATTCTATCCCGCGCATCTGCTGGCGATATACGCGATAAAGCAGCTGCTTATGTAGCGCAGCCTGTCAAAAAAAACCGGAGAGCTCGGCGGGCCTCGCAGCCCGCCGACTTAGGCAGCGCCCAGCGACATGTGCGGTGGGCGCTCAGGATTTTTTGCGTCGGGAAATCCCATTTCCCAGAGCAGCATATCTTCCTTGCAGTTTCCACGCCCGGAAATCCGCAGGATTTCAGTGGAAACTGAGTAAGGGTGGCAGCGGCGGGGAAATTCTCTCCCGTCCACGCTTGTCAAAAAGACGCTTTGACAAGCAGAATATCTACCTTGCAGTTTCCACACCCGGAAATGCGTTATGATTTCAGTGGAAACTGAGTAAGGGTGGCAGCGGCGGGGGAGTTTCTCCCACGTCCGCGCTTGTCAAAAATACATCTTTGACAAGCCGGGCTGATTATGTAGCGATGCTTTTGCAGAACTAGCCCTGCACTCAGGGCGCAGGCTGCACACTTGCCGTGCGGCGCAGGCGATAAAAGGCTTAAGGCGCATGCCTGCTGCGCGTCAGCGGCGTGTAAAATATGGCGCAAATGTGTTGACAGGCGCGCAGCATGACTATATAATGTATATACCGCTGGGGGAGCTTATGGCTGAGAGCGGGCGCAAGCCCGGACCCTTGGAACCTGTATGTGGGTAATCCCACCGTAGGGAAGCGAAGTGCATGAGATGTTTTCGCATGCGCATGCGTTTCCCGTGTGCCTGAATCAGGGCGCACGGGTTTTTGCTTTGCCATCGGCCCGTCCGGGCGGAATCTTTGCGAAGATTCGCGCGGGGAGGCAATTTCTCAATGGGTGAATATCTTGCGGGCGCCTTCGGCAAGTTTGCCGAATGGCAGTGGTATGTGATAGCAGCGGTGGTGCTGCTGGTGCTGTTTGCGGTGGCCATGCTCATGGCCGGGCGCAAGGTCAAGTGGAACACGCGCATGCTGTCCAGTGCGGCCATGTGCATAGCGCTGTCGTTCGTGCTGGGCGCAATAAAGCTGTACAGCATGCCTCAGGGCGGTTCGATAACCCCCGGCTCGATGTTGCCGGTGATACTGTTCGGCATGGCGTACGGCGTGTGGCCGGGCGTAATAGTGGGCGCGGCTTGGGGTCTGCTGGACCTTTTGCAGTCGATGTACGTCGTGCATCCCATGCAGCTGCTGCTGGACTATCCGATAGCGTTTGCGATGATGGGTCTGGGCGCGCTGGTGCGCAAGCAGAACTGGGGCATTCTGCGCCTGCCGGCGGCGGTGCTGATTGCCTGCGTGGGCCGCTATGCCTGCGCCGTGATATCGGGCGCGGTGTTCTTTGCCGAGTACGCGGGCGACATGAACCCGTGGATATATTCGCTGACCTACAACGTGACCTACATGGGTCCCGAGACGCTGGTGACCATGGCGCTGGCGTTCATACCGCAGATAGCGGGTCTGGAAAGGGTAGTGCGCGGCACGGACAAGAAGCTGCGCGCCGCATAAGCACAGTTATATGATGGAAAGCCGCTCAAGGCCAATGCGCTTTGAGTGGCTTGCTTGTTTGAGTGGACATCCGGCTGCGCGGCGTTGGGGCGTGCGGCGCGACGGATGCCTTGACGTAACGATCGCGCATGCAGGGCGTATTGCCCCACGGCACGAAGCACTGTGTGCCGGCAAACAGTGCGCGCGCACAGGCGGGCATAGGGCTGCGATTTGGCATGGCGCGCCGCGCACAATCGGCCGCGCGGCATTTTCTGCTTGCAAATCGGCGGTATTGGTATATAATATTAATGGCTGGACTGCAACATAAACATCACAGGAGGCAGCCATGAGAGAGGAACTGCATGACTATTATGTGTATCCGCGCATAGTGCGCGCGGGTCAGACTACCGAGGTCGCCATATATCCGCGCGGCCGCCATGCGCTAAACGAGGTGGAGGACTGCTCCAGACAGGTCGCCGACATAGAGCTGACCATAATACCGCTGGAACAGCATGCCGGTGCTGAGGATGGGTTTAACCGCTATCCCAAGGTGACGGCGCACTATGAGCGCGGCGCGTATCGCTTCAGCTGGCGCTTTGAGGGCGAGCAGGAACACTATATAAAGTTCCGCCGCAATAACGCCTATACATATGGCTATAACTACGGCATGCGCGGCAAGGACGTGCGCCTGTCGGTGTATTCGCTAAACGACGATCTGTATGCGCTGCGCCCATATCGCGGCGATCTGCACATACATTCCTGCGAGTCCGACGGCCGCGAAGATCCCGGCGTAGTGGCGGCAAATTACCGGAGCTATGGCTTTGACTTCTTCGCGCTGACCGATCACGGGCTGATGCATCCGTCAGAGGAGGTCTGCAGCCGCTATGCCGATTTGCCCTGCGGCATGCTTATAATGCAGGGCGAGGAAGTGCATACCCCGATAGACCACATACACCTTGTCAACTTCGGCGGCACATGGTCGGTAAACGACTGGGCGCGCAGAGAGCATGAGGACGATTACCTGCGCATGGTGGAGGAGCGCAAGGCGCAGCTGGGCGAGCTGCCCGAGGGCGTGGACGCGACGGAACTGGCTTCCTATCAGATACTGTGCGAAAAGGTGCGCGAGTCGGGCGGACTGGCGATATATCCGCATCCGCACTGGATAGAGAACGCCTATAACGTGAGCGATGCTATGACGTGGAAGCTGTTTAGCGACAAGCCGTTCGACGCATTTGAGCTGCTGGGCGGCCAGACCGTGCATGAAAACAATATGCAGCTTATGATATACCACGAGGCGCGCGGGCGCGGCATGGACTTCCCGGTTGTGGGCTCGTCGGACAGCCACAACAGCACCAACACCAGTGCATATGACAATACCAGCGCCATACCGCAGGCCACGATAGTGTTCAGCCCCGCGCTGGAGCGCGAAGCCGTGCTGGACTCGGTGCGCAAGGCCAACTCCGTGGCCGTGGCACAGTATCCGGGCGAGCACATGCGCGTGTACGGACATTACAGGCTGGGCAAGTACGCCATGTTCCTGATAAACGAATACTTCCCGCAGCACGACGAGCTGTGCGCCATAGAGGGCGGGCTGATAAAGCGCGTGCTGGAGGGCGAGGACTATGCCCTGCCCATGCTTAAGAACTTTGAGGGCGTGGTGGCCGGATTCACATTGCGCTGCTTTGAGGGATGGAAGTGAGGTAAGGCATGCAGCTTGTCATACTTATAGACAGCGGAGATACGCTGATAGACGAAGGCACGCAGGTGTTTGACGACAATGGCGACGTGGTAACGGCAGAGCTGATGCCGGGCGCCAGACAGGCGCTTGAGCACATCCGCGCTCAGGGTCACAGGGTGGCGCTGGTGGCGGACGGCACGCGCATATCGTTTGAGCGCGTGCATCACCTGACCGGCATATATGACCTCATCGAGGAGCGCGTGTACTCGGGCGACATGGGTTGCGAGAAGCCCGATGTGCGCATGTTCCGGCGCGCATATGAGCTTATGGGTCTAAGCGAATCGGACAAGGCGCGCACGTTCATGGTGGGCAACAACATACGGCGCGACATAGCGGGCGCGCATGGCTTTGGCGTGCGCGGCATACTGATGCGCTGGTCGCCGCGCTATGACTACGAGCCCGATGCGCCCGAACAGGTGCCGGACTACACCGTGACCAGCGAGCAGGAGCTGTGCGATCTGATAGACCGTCTGGCGTGCGGGCAGGAGTGATATGCCGCAAACTGCGCGCGGCGGCATGACGCGCTTGAATCGATGCGGACGCGCCGCCTTGATATGCGCGACATGGACTTGCGCGCAAGGGCATAAATAGTTATATAGAATCAGCAGGAGGCAGATGTATGAAAGATGCGCCTAACCCCGATACCGGACGTAAGCATGATCCCGTGCAGTTCGCGCTGCGCGTGATAAAGGGCGCAGTGATAGGCGTGGGCGCGATATTGCCCGGCATAAGCGGCGGCGTGCTGAGCGTGGTGTTTGGCATATACCGCCCGCTCATGGAATTCCTGGCGCATCCCGTGCAGGAATTCCGGCGCAAGGCGTGGTTCTTCCTGCCGATACTGGTGGGCTTTTTGCTGGGCATACTGGGGCTGGCAAAGCTCGTGGACTGGCTGTTTCGCGAATCGCCCGTGCCGGCAGTGTGGCTGTTTTCGGGACTAGTGATGGGGACATTGCCCTCGCTGTGGCGCGAGGCCGGGCAGAAGGGGCGCGGCCTCGGCGCATATGCGGCGCTTATCGCGGGCGCGGCGCTTATGGCGCTGTGGATGTACTTCATGAGCGGCGCGGGCGAAGGCGGCGCGGCTGTCTCGCCCAACACGATTTGGTGGCTGATATGCGGCGCACTGTGGGGATTGGGGTTGATAGTTCCGGGGCTGAGCCCTTCGTCGATATTCATATTTCTGGGGCTGTATCAGCCCATGACGGCGGGCATAAGCGCGCTGGATATGGGAGTGGTGCTGCCGCTGCTGGCGGGACTGCTGGCCACGGTAGCGCTGCTGGCGCGCGCTATGGGCTGGCTGCTCAAGCGGCACTATGCCGTGGTGCTAAACGCGATATTCGGCATAGTCATAGCGTCCACGGCGGGCATACTGCCCTTTGGACAGGGCGCGCAGGATGCGGGGCATATAGTGCTGTACGTGGCCTGCTTCGCAATAGGCGGCGGCATAGCCTTCGGCATGGATCGCATGCGCAAGGTGCTGGAGGAGCGCGGCGAATGCGAGTGACGTGCAAGACGGCTTGGGTGAGATGCGCACAGTGAGCATTCGGCTCGCTTTACCGGGCCTTGATATCGGAGCCGGTCTGCCTTGGGTGATGAGCCTGATGCAGGCCGGTTTTGTTGTGGGGTGGGCTTGAATGGGCGGGAGCGAGTGCGGCTGCGCGCTTGCGCGTGAGCGAGCCTGCCGCCGCTCAGCCGTCCCTGCCGAACAGCTGTACCCAGTGCATGACGCCGTCCTGCTCAAGCGCGCATATGCCTATCGCGTCGTAGCGCGGGTTCAGTATGTTCTTCCTGTGGCCGGGCGAGGACATCCATGCCGCCATTACGCGCGCCGCGCTGCGCTGGCCGCGCGCTATGTTCTCGGCGTATGCTCCCTCACATATCGTGGAGAAGCGGCTGCCGTCCGGGCGCGTGTGCGAAAAGCTGCGCGCTATCTCCTGCGCGCGCTCATATGCCGCCGCGCACAGCTCTGCATCCATGCGCATGGCGGGGAGACTGCGCGCGGCGCGGTCGGAGTTGACCATGGCGAGCACCTCGTGCGCAAGGGCTGTGTCGGGCTGGGGCGCGTACTGCCGGGCATGGGCGCTTGCGGGCATGTCCTGCTGAATGCGAGCGCCTTCATCGGCGCGCGCATCCGGCGGCAGCGCGCAGACAAGCGCCATGGCGAGCGCACAGGCGGCGCAAAGTGACCTATGCTTTGAACGGTTCATCGATATCATCTCCCTGACAAATTTGTAAGCACATGGTATATCGTAACCAATGCATAGGCGATATGTCAATGCTGGCCAGCGATATGGAATACATTGGCAGCATGGCGCAGGGGCTGTTTGGATAGGGAAGGTTTGTGGTATAATATGGACAATGTGGATATTATGTGCGCCGTGAGCGCGGATGCGGAGGATGTATATATGCTGGATGTAATGATAGTGGGCGGTGGCCCGGCGGGCATGACTGCGGGACTTTATGCGGCGCGCATGGGCCTGAGCGCGGCGGTTATGGAGCAGCTGATGGTGGGCGGTCAGGCATCCACGACCAGCATAATAGAGAACTATCCCGGCTATTCCAAGGGCATAGGCGGCCCAGAACTGATGATGGAGTTCCAGCAGCAGGCCGAAAGCGCGGGCTGCGAGGTGCGCTATGACGGTATAGAGTCGCTGGAGCTAAGCGGCGATGTCAAGCGCGCGCGCACCGCGGCGGGCGAAGTCGAGGCGCGCACGGTGATACTGTGCATGGGCGCGCAGGCGCGCAAGCTGGATGTGCCGGGCGAGGATCTGTTCAGGGGCAGGGGCGTGTCGTACTGCGCCACCTGTGATGGCGCGCTGTATCGCGGTCAGCGCGCGCTGGTCGTGGGCGGCGGCAATACGGCGGCCGAGGATGCGCTGTATCTGGCGGCGCTGTGCGAGAAGGTGTATGTGGTGCATCGCCGCGATGCGCTGCGCGCAGACGCTGCGCTGGCGCGGAGAATCGCGGCATCGCCCAACATAGAGATGGTCTGGAACAGCGTGGTAACGGGATTTGAGGGCGCAAAGGCGCTGGAGCGCGCGCATATACGCGATGTAAAGACCGGCGCGGAGAGCGTGCTCGAGGTGTCGGGCGCGTTCATAGCCGTGGGGCAGACACCGCAGAGCGAATTGGTGCGCGGCCAGCTTGAACTGGATGGCGCGGGCTTTATCGTGGCGGGCGAGGACACGCTGACCTCGATACCGGGCGTGTTCGCTGCCGGTGACATACGCGCCAAGGCGCTAAGACAGGTGATAACCGCCGCAGCCGACGGCGCGGTGGCCGCATCTATGGCCGGTAAGTATCTGATGATGAGCTGAATAACGAGGCGCTGTCTGGCACAGCGTCATGTGCGCCCCTGCTGCATGCGGCAGGGGCGCATGCGCATATTCATGAGCCGATGCGTATATCGATAATAGAAAGCGATGTGCGATTGGATTCGGAGGTATGTGCATGGCGAGATACTTTGGCACGGATGGCATCAGGGGCATAGCGGGGCGCGAACTGGACTATGCGCTATCTTACAGACTGGGCTGGGCAAGCGCCAGAGCGCTGGCGGGCGGGGGCGGCGCGTCGCTGCTGGTGGGCAGGGATACGCGCGCCTCGGGCGGCATGCTGGAGGCCGGGCTGGTGGCCGGCATATGCGACGCGGGCGCTGAGGCTCTGGTGGCAGGAGTTCTGCCCACGCCCGCGGTCGCGCTGCTGGTGCGGCAGTATGGAGCGGATGCGGGCGTGGTTATATCGGCATCGCACAATCCCGCCGAGTACAACGGCATAAAGCTATTCGGCGGCACGGGCATGAAGCTGTCGCGGGCGCTGGAGGACAGCATAGAGCGGCATATGGATGAATGCACTACTGCGCGCGCGCATGAGTGCGGGCGGGGCGCAGCGGGCGAGCGCGCCCGGTACATCGCCCACGCGCGCAGCGACTACATTGCTGCGCTCACGCAGGGCGCACGGGCGCGGCTAAACGGGCTGCACGCCGTGCTTGACTGTGCCAACGGCGCCGCATCGCTCTGCGCCGGGCAGGTGCTTAGGCGGCTGGGCGCAAGGACGACAGTGCTGTCTAACCAGCCGGATGGCTACAACATAAACGCGGGCTGCGGCGCGCTGCACACGCAGAAGCTGCGCAGGGTCACGGCGGAACTGGGCGCGGATGTGGGGCTGGCGTTTGATGGCGACGCAGATAGGCTCATAGCCGTGGACGAGCGCGGCGTCGAGCTGGATGGAGACAGGCTGCTGGCGATAATAGGGCTGGATATGCAGCGGCGGGGCGCACTGCGCGGCGGCGCGGTGGTGTCCACGGTCATGAGCAATGCGGGGCTGGAGCGCGCGCTGGGCGCTCATGGCCTTGCCAATCCGCGCGCACAGGTGGGCGACAGCAATGTGCTGGAGCTTATGCTGGAGCGCGGCTGCAATCTGGGCGGCGAGCAGTCCGGCCACATAATACTGCTCGACCGCGCCACGACCGGCGACGGCATACTCACGGCGACGGAGCTGATGGCCATAATGGCGACGCGCGGGCGCAGGCTCAGCGAGCTGGCCGAATGCATGCGCGCCCTGCCGCAAACGCAGGTCAATGCGCGCGTGAGCGCTAAGGGGCGCGCCGAATATGCCGCGGATGGCGATATAGCGCGGCGCATAGCCGAGATAGAGCGCCGCTATGCCGGTCGCGGGCGCTTGCTGGTGCGCGCGTCCGGCACTGAGCCGCTGGTGCGCATTATGGCGGAGTGCGAGGATGCGGACGAGGCATGTGCCGATGCGCATGCGCTCGGGGCGCTCATCGAAAGCAGGTTTCCGCCCGATAATTCATAAATATTCATCCGGATTAAAAACTTAACAGCCCCGTACTAACCTCCCGCTTGACTTATTGCGCATATGGAGTTAACATTCAAACATAACTATCGCACTCGCGGGCGATACGCAAGCACACGGGAGGGGATATACATGGTAGATTGCAACATGCAGCCCATGCGCCTAAGCGGCGGCAGGCTGATACCCGCACAGGGTGAGACTCACGGGCGCGAGGGCACTATCGCGTACCGCATACTCAAGGCACACGATCAGGGCGGCAGCGATGGCGAGTTCAGGATACGCTTTGATGGCATGCTGTCCCATGATATAACTTATGTAAATATAATACAGACCGCGCGCATGGGCGACATGCAGGAGTTTTGCCTGCCCTATGTGCTGACCAACTGCCATAACTCGCTGTGCGCAGTGGGCGGCACCATAAACGAGGACGATCATGCCTTTGGCCAGTCGGCCTGCATAAGGTATGGCGGCGACTTCGTGCCGGCGCATCTGGCGGTGATACATCAGTATGCGCGCGAGATGATGGCGGGCTGCGGCAAGATGCTGCTGGGCTCGGACAGCCATACCCGCTACGGCATGCTGGGTACGCTGGGCGTGGGCGAGGGCGGCCCTGAGCTGGTCAAGCAGCTGCTGGGCAGGACCTACGACATAGCCCGCCCCGAGGTGGTGGCCGTGTATCTGACCGGCAAGCCCGCGCGCTTTGTCGGCCCGCAGGACGTGGCGCTGGCGCTGATAAAGGCGGTGTTCGCCAAGGGTCTGGTCAAGAACAAGATACTGGAGTTCATCGGCCCGGGCGTGGATGAGCTGAGCGTGGACTTCCGCGGCGGCATAGACGTCATGACCACCGAGACCACCTGCCTTAGCTCTGTGTGGAAGACCGACGGCAAGGTGCGCAACTACCTGGCCGTGCATGGCCGCGCGGGCGACTACCGGGAGCTTGCGCCCGAGGATGGCGCGCTATATGACGGCGCGATAACCATAGCGCTGGACAAGGTGCGCCCGATGATAGCGCTGCCCTTCCATCCCAGCAACGCATTCACCATAGACGAATTCACCGCCAACGCCGCCGACATACTGAATGAAATGGGCCTTACCGCGCCCGAGATACGCGCCAAGGTCACAAAGGATGGCGTGCGCGCCGAGCAGGGCATAGTGGCGGGCTGCTCGGGCGGAACGTTCGAGAACCTGACCACCGTGGCGGCGATGCTGGCTGGCCGCGGCGTGGATGGCGGCAGATTCCAGCTCAACGCCTATCCCGCGTCGCAGCCGCAGATGATGCAGCTGCTGCGCAACGGCTCTGTGGAAAGGCTGATAGAGGCGGGGGCGATAGTGCGCACCGCTATATGCGGCCCCTGCTTCGGCGCGGGCGACGTGCCGCAGAACGGCGGACTGTCGCTGCGCCATACCACGCGCAACTTCCCCAACCGCGAAGGCTCCAAGCCCGGCGAAGGTCAGAGCGCCTATGTGGCGCTGATGGACGCGCGCTCGATAGCGGCCACTGCGCTGAACGGCGGCATACTGACCGGCGCGGACAAGGTGGACATACCCGAGGACATCGACCTCACATACGAGTTCGACCGCACCTCCTACGACAGGCGCGTGTACCACGGCTATGGCCATCCGCAGCCCGGGCATCAGCTTCAGTACGGCCCCAACATATCCGACTGGCCCAAGTTCTACCCGATGGGCGACACCATGGTGCTCAAGACCGCCGCGGCCATATACGATGCCGTGACCACCACCGACGAGCTGATACCCTCGGGCGACACCTCGTCCTATCGCTCCAACCCCGAGCGCCTAGCGGGCTTTGCGCTGTCGCGCAAGGTGCCGTCCTATGTGCCGTTGGCGCGCAAGGTGCGCGATGCCGAGACTTCGCTGCGCGCGGGTGAGCTGAATGACGAAGCCAAGGCCATGCTCAGCGCGGCGGGCATGGATGCCGAGGGCGTGGAGCTGGGCACGGCGGTGTTCGCGCTCAAGCCGGGCGACGGTTCGGCGCGCGAGCAGGCGGCCAGCTGCCAGCGCGTGCTGGGCGGCCGCGCCAACATAGCGCGCGAGTACGCCACCAAGCGCTATCGCTCCAACCTGATTAACTGGGGCATAATCCCCTTCGTGCTGCCCGATGCCGAGCAGAGCGGCATAGCGCAGGGTGACATAGTGGTTCTGCGCGGCGTGCGCGAGGCCGTGCGCAGCGGCGCGACCTCGATAGAGGCCGAGGTGATAGGCGAGGCCGGCCGCCGCACGCTGAAGCTGGATATGCCGCTCACCGATGATGAGCGCCGCATACTGCTGGCGGGCTGCCTGATAAACTACTACAAGGAAGGCTGAGGGCAATAGTCCTTCCATACGGCGAGCCGTCCGTGCGTCCATTGCGATGTGCGGACGGCTCGCCTTTGTTATGCGGGCGGAGAGATGTGAGGCCGGTGCATGCGTGTGATTATGGCTGCGCGCGGCTGACCTTGCCTGTGCGGGCAGGGGCATGCTGTGTTGCTTAAGCGGCGTTCTCATGGCGGTGTGAGGCCGGTGCATGCGCGTGATTATGGCTGCGCGCGGCTGACCTTGCCTGTGCGGGCCGATTCCGATTGATGCGCGGCCCGCTAGTCTTGCGCAAAGGCGTTCGCTGCGCGGCATACAGGGCGGCATGCATGTGCTAATGCGCCGCCATATGGCGAATTTGTGGTATTTGCGTGCGCAGGCTCATATGTGTTTGACAAATGAAGAAAAATGTAATATGCTATATCATAGATACAATATGCCGCTGGATATGTTGTGCGGCGAAGGGAGCGCATCATGCAGGCGATAATACTTGCGGCTGGATATGCCACGCGCCTTAAAGAGCGGGCGCAGGGCAGGGCAAAGGCACTGCTGCCCATTGGCGAAAAGCCGATAATCAACTTCATAGTGGACGAACTGGCCGCCATAGAGGGCATAACGGCCATACACGTGGTCAGCAACCACAAGTTCATAGATCAATTCGTGTCGTGGCGCGAGCAGGCGATACTCAAGCCCGAATACGCCCATGTGGACATACGCGTGTGGGACGACGGCACGGTGAGCAACGAGGACAGACTGGGCGCGATAGGCGACATGCAGTTCACGATAGACAAGGCCGGCATAGATGACGATTTGTTCGTGGCGGCGGGCGACAACTTCTTCACCTTCCACCTGAGCGAGTTGGTCGATACCTTCCGCGTCAGCGGTCACGACACCATCTGCGCCTCCCGCTTTGAGGACAAGGAGCTGCTCAAGCGCTTTGCCGTGGCGGTGCTGGACGAAAACGGCGACGTGCTGAACATGGAGGAAAAGCCCGCCAATCCGCGCAGCGACGTGGGCGTGTATGCGCTGTATGTGTACAGGCGCGACACCGTGCCGCTGATACGCGAGTATCTGGCCGAGGGTCAGCCCAAGGACGCGCCCGGCCACTTCCCGAGCTGGCTGTGCAAGCAGGATAACCCGCTGCGCAAGCCCGTGCGCGCGTATCTGTTCAAGGGCGAGTGCGTGGACATAGGCACGCCCGAGAGCTACGACGATGCCGTGCGCAGGTTCGGCAGGAAGGAGTTCTGATAGGCACATGGGGCATATGATAACCCTGCACGTCGTATGAATCGATTACACAAAATGTGAGTAAAATCAATTGCATGCCGGGCGCGTTTTGGTATAATTCTGACGTTGGCTTTGAAGGGCGATAAGCGACCTGATTGCGATTGCCGCGCACAGTGTGCGGATGCGCATCCAAACAGGCCATGAAATTTCCTTACAGGCTCGACTTCAGAATGGGCAAAGCGCGCCCGATAGGCATGCACATTTTTGATTCTGCATAGCGGCTTATATTTGGCAAGTAACCAGAGACAATATTTAAGGAGGTGTATTGATGAAAAAACTCGCTTGGTTTCTCTGTGTTGCGATTCTGCTTACAATCTTAGCACCTTCTGTTTCATTTTCATTGGCGAATGATCCGAATTTGCCTTATGAAATTGAGAACATTGATCACGGCTGCCCCATCACTGCGCCTTATGGCACATATGCGTATTTGGTGCGTGTAATCACATTAATAGAAGGACATGTAGGAGAGTATAAGTGCACACTATGCGAAAAGGCCTTTCTTTATCCAGATAAACCTCTCGCTCATTCAACCTATTTGTTGAATGGTAACGGAATGTATCATACCCGTCGTTGCCGTTTTTGCGATTATTTTGAAATAGAGTACTGCTATGGCGGCGATGCTACATGCCAGAATCTCGCTTTTTGTGATGTCTGTGCCGCGCCGTACGGTAATTTGGGCGACCACGATTACTCCAGATGGATACAGGTGGAAGACACACTTGGCAAGAAGCATCGCAGCACGTGCGATGTATGCGGCGAGAAGTTTGCGCCGGAAGCCTGCTCTGGCGGCAAAGCTACCTGCCAGCAGCCCGCTGTCTGCGCGACCTGCGGCGGCGAATACGGCGATATAGGCGATCATGATTACGCAGAATACTATCAGCATCCCGAGCAGAAACTCTGCCATGCGCGGGACTGCAAAGTCTGCGGAGCTTCTGATGTCGGACAGCATACAAATGACGGCACGTGCAAAGAGCAGGTCTGTGGCATATGCGGCCTGACTTATTCGCCCGAACATGATTTGGACTTTGACAATGTCGTGCCGAACAATGACGCGACTTGCTATTCGATGGGTACGGCAATCGTGAAATGCAAGAACTGCGACCATACGGAAGTAATTGTCAATCCCAACGATCCTCAAAAGGGGCATGAGTTTAGCGATTACGTGTCGGACGACAACGCAAGCTGCACGGACAACTGCACAGAGACTGCGAAGTGCAAGTGGTACGACGGCGTAAACTGCAAGGCAAGCTACACGCGCGAGATACCCGATACCGCGCTGGGACACGATTACAGCGGAGCAGATGCAACCTGCACGACCGCCAAGGTATGTGCGCGCAAGGGCTGCGATGCGGTGCTTGAGGAAGCCAAGGGACATACCGAGGTGATAGACGAAGCGGTCGATGCGACCTGCACGTCAAAGGGCCTTACTGAGGGTAAGCATTGCAGTGTCTGCGGCGAGGCTATGGTTGAACAGCAGACCATACCCATGAAGCCGCACGATTACAGCAAGTCCGTAATAGAGCCGACATGCACGCACGGCGGCTATACGCTGTATGAGTGCGAAAACTGCGGCGATAGCTACAAGGACGATGAGACCAGACCACTCGCGCACGACTTAGGCGCAGGGAAGTTCGCTGGCAACGACAGGCACAGCGCGGCCTGTCTGCGCAAGGACTGCAGCTATGCGGAAACCGTCAAGTGCGAGCCGCGCACGATGACCATGCTCATGGACAATGGCGAGGTATATCAGTTCGATGTCTGCATGGTGTGTGAACACGTCAGGGATGCGGAGGGCGTTGCTGCGCAGCTTGAGCTTATCGAGGACGTAAAGGCCGAGCTGCTGAACGGCGAGCTGCCCGGCGGCGAGGTTGTGCTGCGCATGGGCAAGCTGAGCAATGGCGAGATTGTGCTGAGCGCCTGCTTTGAGCATGCGGGCGAGCGCCTTGATCCCGAGGGCGAGGTGAAGTTCACGCTGCCCGCCGAGCTGCTGGCAGACTGCAAGCTGGCGCTGATAGGCGAGGACGGCGCGGAGATAGAGGTAAAGACCGAGCTGGAGGGCGAGAATGACGAACTGGTGTCGTTTACGCTTGACTTCACCAAGATAGACGACGTTAATACCGTAACCTCGCATGTGATACATGTGATACCTGTTCAATAAGACCAATGTGGCGCAGGGCTGCACAATGCGGCTCTGCGCCGCTTTTGTATGTATGCGCAGTGCAAAAAGCAGCGGCGATTTCCGGGCATACTGCGCCGCAAAGCGTGAATGAAGTTGTGAGCGCGCCCGCGCCGCCTGACACCTCGCTGGCTTTGCCAGTGGCGCTAGACGCGGGCGATAAGCGTGCGCGTAGCGCCCCATTGCATGGATATGGCTACATCCGAAAAGCCAGCTGTCCGGATGACTGCCATCTCATGCTCCACGGTCAGCGGCGTGTCGTAGTGGTAATAGCCGCATTCGGAATTTAGCCCCTGCTCCGCCTGAAGCCGGGAAAGCTCGTCGAAGAACGCGCGCTCCTCTGCGTCCGACCCGGCAAAGTAGTCGGTCAGCACGAATGTGCCGCCCGGCCTGAGCGCATTCAGGGCGCTGCGGTAGAGCGGCAGCTTGCGCTCGCCCGTGAAGTGGTGCAGCGATTCCACCGACACTACCGCGTCGTACCTGCCCCTGCCCATGTCCACATCGAAGTATGAACCGCATATGAGGTCTATGCTCCTTTCGGGGAACTTTGCCCGCAGCGCATCCAGCATGCCGCGCGACATGTCTATGCCGGTGACGCGCGCGTCGGGGTTCATGGCGAAGTAGTATTCCAGCTCCAGCCCCGTGCCGCAGCCCAGGTCGAGTAACTCAGCGCCATCAGCGCGCGGCAGCAGCGAGGCGGTGTGCCGATAGAACTCATTCGCGCCGTCCACGGTGAGCATCATATGTTCATCGTAGCCCGAAAGCCGATTCTCAAAGAAAACATCCATCTTTTCCAGCATGGTGAAAGCGTCATTCCTCATGTCGTTGGCAAGATGATATCACGGCGGCGCATATCGGTCAAGCGCATGGCGGCGACGGCGTATTTATGCTCAGTTCATGCCCGGCGCATATTGCTGCAAGGAATCTGAAAAATAGTATGAGGCGTATTTGGCGCGCATAACGCTATCTGTCTTGCAATCCGGCGCGGATATGGTATACTGAATAAACGATAGATGCCCACGGGTGCGCCGCGAGTGTGATGCGCGCCCGCTGTGCCGCATGGCTGCGCGCGATGTGCATGCACCGGCAGGGCAATACACATAAATGCGCCGCACAGCGCGGCGGACTGGAGAGAAAATATGCCCATATACGCATCCACATTTACCAGCGGACTGGAGCCGCTGATAAAGGATCAGCTGCCGCGATTGCTGCGCGGTTGCCAGATATACGACATATATAACGGCCTGATTGTGTTCCGCTTCGATGGCAAACAGGAAATGCTGGACAGGCTGGATATATTCGCCAACACATACCTCGTGCTGCACAGGCAGAACAATCCCACGTTCAAGTCCATGGTGCGTCAGGCCGCGGCCAAGGCAGACCCCAGCTTTACCTCGCGCGTGCGAAACGGCCAGACCTTCCGCGTGCGCTTTCAGAAGAACGGCCAGCTGGAGCGCGTGGAGCGCGATGTACATGAGCAGGCCGAGGATCTGGTCAAGCGCCGCGCCCGCCTGCGCGTGGATCGCGAGCATCCCGACCATGAGTTCTGGTACATAATCCGCTCGGAGAACATAGGGCTGTACTGCATGCTGGTGTCGCGCAGGGAGCAAACTGAGCGCGATCTGCCGCAGGGTGAGCTTCGCCCGGAGCTGGCGCGCTGCATATGCCTGTATTCGGGCGCGGCGGCGCGCGAGACGCTGCTTGACCCCTTCGCGGGTCATGGCGCGCTGCCCGGTCAGCTGCTCAAGTCGCGCCGCTATGCCGCCGTGCTAATGGGCGACAGCGACCGCGAGTGCGTGCGCCGCATGCGCCGCAAGTTCGCCGCCCCCATAGAGGAGGGCAAGGCGGCGGTCTATCAGTGGGACGCGCGCGACATGACCTCGATAGAGGACGGCTCGATAGACAGGATAATCACCGATCCGCCGTGGGGCATATACGACGGCGAGCGCTATGGCGACATACAGGAGTTCTACAACGAGTTCATGCGCGAGTTCGTGCGCGTGTTGCGCCCGGGCGGCACGCTGACGCTGCTGTCCGCCGTCAAGGTGGAGGCCATGCGCGCCGCGCGTGCGGCCGGTCTGCGCCCCGAGGGCAGGCTGGACATACTGGTCAATGGCAAGAAGGCGGCGCTGCTGCGCTGCCGCAAGCCGCTGGGCGCGCAACGCTTTGAGCGCAGCGGTCACAGATAAGGCGCGGGGGCACATGGAGCGAATCGCCGCCGTACATAGCTAACGACTTCGGCGCGTCCGCGTGAACATGCGGCCGCGCCGAAACTGGATTATGCCAAAGCTGTATCGCGCTCAAGCGCACAGCATGAAGCCATGCGCGGCGCAAGATGCCGCATAAGCACTGTGAAGCGATGGATAATACAATGGCGCTCAGATAAAATATGAAAGCGAAAGGCATTCGCGCAATAAACAGGGGCTGCGCTTCGCAAATGGTATGCGTCAGGCTTCCACTTGCGGATATATGTAAAGCCGGTACACAGCATCGCCGGACACCGATGACTGAATAAAGGAGGTCGGGCTTATGTTTGAAGAAGCTATAAGGAAGATGAGTCTGGAGGACAAGGCCGCCATATGCGCAGGTCAGGACTTCTGGCACAGCCGCGCCATACCCGAAGCGGATATCCCCTCCATAATGATGACCGACGGCCCGCATGGACTGCGCAAGCAGGCGGCGGATGCCGATCATCTGGGCATAAACGACTCCGTGCCTGCGACCTGCTTCCCTTCGGGGGCAGGGCTATGCTCCAGCTGGGACACCGGGCTGATCGCGGACGTGGCGCGCGCCATAGCGCGCGAGGCGCAGGCGGGCGGCGTGGGCATAGTGCTGGGTCCTGCGATAAACATAAAGCGTTCGCCGCTGTGCGGGCGCAACTTTGAGTACTTCAGCGAGGACCCGTATCTGGCGGGCGAGATGGCGGTCAGCTATGTCAACGCGCTTCAGGGCGAGGGCGTGGGCGCGTCGGTCAAGCACTACGCGGTCAACAATCAGGAGACCGCGCGCATGACGATAGACGCGCGCGTGTCCATGCGCGCGCTGCGCGAGATATACCTGTATCCGTTTGAACAGGCGGCGCGCCGCGCACATCCAAAGACATACATGGGCGCGTATAATCGCGTAAACGGCACATATGCCTGCCAGAACGGCTGGCTGCTGGACGATATGCTGCGCGGCGAGTGGGGCTTTGACGGGTTCGTGATGAGCGACTGGGGCGCGGTGGACGATCGCGTGGCTTCGCTCAAGGCGGGCATGGAACTGCAGATGCCCGGCGACGGCGGCGCGGGAGCGGCGGCGATTGTCAGAGCTGTGCGCGCGGGCGAGCTGGACGAGCGCGTGCTGGACAGGGCGGTAGAGCGCATAATGCGCGTCATGGACTGGTGCGCGCGCAATCACCGCGAGGGCGAGTGCGACATGGATGCAAACGATGCGCTGGCAAAGCGCGCCGCGCTCAAGGCCGCCGTGCTGCTCAAGAACGAGGGTGCGCTGCCGCTCTTGGCAGGCGACAGCAGCGGTTTGTGCGTGCTGGGCGCGCTGGCAGAGACGCCCATATATCAGGGCGGCGGCTCGTCGCACATAAAGCCCACGCACATGACCACGCCGCTGGCTGCGCTGCGCGCGCGTTTTGCGGGTCTCAGGTATGCGCCCGGCTACGACGCGGAGCGCCCTGACGCGGTGGATGAGACGCTGATAGGCGAGGCGCTTAATGCGGCAAAGGGCTGCACGGATGCAGTTGTGTTTGCGGGCTATTACGACACCGAGGGCGGCGACCGCACGGACATGCGCCTGCCCGCCGCGCAAAACGAGCTTATAGCGCGCCTGATCGCTCAGGGCGCGCGCGTGACCGTGGTGCTGCAGTGCGGCGCGCCGGTCGAGATGCCCTGGGCGGACGGCGTAAATGCCATAATGATGGGGTATCTGGGCGGACAGCAGGGCGGCGAGGCCATGGCCGCGCTGCTGGCGGGCGAGGTGAGTCCGTCGGGCAAGCTGGCCGAGTCCTTCCCGTACCGGCTGGAGGACACGCCCTGCTTCCTGAACTTCCCGGGCGATGGACGCACTGTGGAATACCGCGAGGACATATTCGTGGGCTATCGCTACTATGACATGCTGGGCGAGACTGCCGTGCGGTTCCCGTTCGGCCATGGCCTCAGCTATACGCGCTTTGACGTGACCGGCGCGCGCATAAGCGCCGAACGCCTGAGCGGGGGCGAGGAGGTCACGGTCGAGGCCGACGTGCGCAACGCGGGCAGCATGGCGGGCGGCGAGGTGCTGCAGCTGTATGTGCAGAAGGAGTGCGGCACGGCGCTGCATCCCATAAAGGAACTGAAGGGATTTGCCCGGATAGAGCTTAAACCGGGCGGGAGCGGCAAGGTTTCCATGAAACTTAACGCGGACAGCTTCGCTTACTGGAACGAAAGCGCAGCCGCATTCGTCACAGATAGTGGAAGATACAGGATACTTCTGGGCAGGTCTGCAAGGGACATGCTCGCCGCATTCGACATCGAAGTCACCTCAAACAGCGCGCCGCGCCCGGTGTATACGCGCAATTCCTGCGTGGGCGAGATACTGCGCGATGATAGGGCCTGCGCCAAGGTGCAGCCGCTGCTGGAGGTGTTCATGGGCGCTATGGCTCATCCCGACGACGATGCCGACATGGCGGGTATGATGCAGCGCATGATGGAATACATGCCGCTGCGCGGTCTGGCCATGCTGTCGGGAGGACTGTTCGGCGAGGAGCAGCTAAGTGAGCTGCTTGCGCTGCTAAATTCATGATAAATGGAGGCCGCTATGTCTGAAGAAGCTATGTCCAATCCCGCACAGCGCCGCAAACTGGGGCGCGGCATGGTGTTGTCGGTCGCGGGCGTGCTTATCTGCTGGGTACCTGGTCTGGGCGCGTTGCTGTCGCTGATAGGTCTGTACAGCGTGATATCGTCCTATGTGCCGGAGTGCAGAGGGCGCTATGTGGCGTATGTGGTGCTGAGCATACTATGCGCACTCTTAAGCGTGGGCGCGCTCGTTGCCATGCTCTACGTATACTTTGGCGATCCTGAGTTGCTTTCGCGCATAACCTCGTTCGTCATGGAAAAGCTGAACATACAGTGAGCGCCCGCTAGGGCTAAGCTGCATGGAAGCGGCGCGTCCTGCCGAATAGATAGGCAGGGCGCGCCGCTTTTGCGTGCCTGACCGGCGGCGATACAGGTCATGAAAGCGCATCCGGCCAAGGCGCAGTCGCGGGCATCGGAAGATGGCAAGCGCCGCGCGTATGGCAAGCGGCTGGCGCGAGTGAGCTGCGCGATGTGAATATGCCAGCACAAACAGGGAGTGCTGCGCAAAGCGGCGCACGTATGGCAAGCGGCTGGCGCGAGTGAGCCGCGCGATGTGAATGCGCCAGCACAAACAGGGAGTGCTGCGCAAAGCGCCGCGCATATGGCAAGCGGCTGGCGCGAGTGAGCCGCGCGATGTGAATATGCCAGCACAAACAGGGAGTGCTGCGCAAAGCGCCGCGCATATGGCAAGCGGCTGGCGCGAGTGAGCCGCGCGATGTAAATGTGCCAGCACAAACAGGGTGTGCTGCGCAAAGCGCCGCGCGTATGGCAAGCGGCTGGCGGCGGCACTGTGCAAACCGCGCGGGCAACCCCATGTGATACCGGCGCGCGCCGCAGCATATCATCTGGAATGGGGGTGATGATATGGCAAGGCGCATAGCCTGTGCGCTCTGCACGCTGCTGACTGCGCTGCTTGTAGCCGGTGCGCCGCACATCGAATCGCATCTGCCCGTGCCGCCGCGCGGGCTTACCGCGCTGCCGTATGAAGGCTGGTCGGGTGTGATACGCCTTAGCGTGCATCAGGGCTTTCGCAGCGGTACAGGCTCCATAGTGCCATGGCTAAACGCCTGCCTGAGCGCTTATGAGAAGCGGCATCCGGGCGTGTATGTGCAGGTGGAGACCGTGTCCAAAGCCGCGCTAAGCCGCTCGGTTGAGCAGGACATACCGCCCGACATCGCGATATTCACGCCGGGCGCGCTGGATGATGCGTCGCGGCTGCTGCCGCTTGACATGCCGGAGACTGTGCGCGGCGATTTGGCTAGGGCGTGCATGTCAAATGGCGAGTGCCGCGCCGTGCCGCTGTGCTTTGGCGGATATGGCGTGCTGATGAACCCGGGCGACATGGCGCAGCTCCCGTCCGACTGGCAGGAGGCCGTGCAGCAGCAGTACCGCGCAGCTACGCGCTCAGAGCAGGCGCACTATGCGCTGCAAGTGCCGGGCGAGGGGCGCTGGCCGAACGCGGCGCGGCGCGTGCTGGGCGAATTGCCCGAACAGGGCGACATGCTGCCGCCCGACTACATGCAGTGTTCCGAGGTAAAGGCCATGGCCGACTTTAAGAGCGGCAGGGTGGCGTGCATACCGGCAGGTCAGTGGCAGCTGCGCCAGCTCGCGCTGGCTCAGGCGCAGGGCAAAGCGCCATCGCATAAATTTATTCCGATGGAGCAGGCGTACAGCGACATGTACTTTGCTGCGTCTATCGTGGCTGCGGACGACGAGGGCGCACAGGCGCGCGCTGCCGTATGCCGCGACATAATAGCCTGTCTTGCGGGCGAGGAAGCACAGGGCAGGCTGGAGACGGCGCTGCTTATGCCGTCAATGAATGGCATGCGGCTGTACGCACAGGGAGGCGACATGGCGGCGCTGGAAAGCGCATATGCGGGCGAAGTCGAGTTTGCGCTGCTGTTTGAAGGAGGCTGAGCGGCAGCGGTGCGCGGCTCAGCCGTCCTTACACCGGGGGAAAAGCCTTGCCGCGCATGGACGGCATATGGCGATACTCAAAATTGCCCGCGCATCCGTGCATACTATGGGGCTGCGGGGAAGCCGTCTCCACAGCCCTGCCGCGCGCATGCCGCGCAAAACGCGCCGCGATGAGGGGGACAGCAGCCTTGCGCCCGTATGCGCAGGCGCATTGATGCGGATAATGCCGCGTTGCCTTCACATACATACGTGCGGGCTGCGGGGAAGCCGTCTCCGCAGCCCTGCCGCGCGCATGCCGCGCAAAACGCGCTGAGGGGGTTACAGCAGCCTTGCGCCCGTATGCGCAGGCGCATTGATGCGGATAATGCTGCGTTGCCTTCACATACATACGTGCGGGCTGCGGGGAAGCCGTCTCCACAGCCCTGCCGCGCGCATGCCGCGCAAAACGCGCCGCGATGAGGATAATGCCGCTTATGACGCAATCTGTCCGCCGTGAACCATGATTCGGGCAAATATAAGCTTAACGCGCAGGGCAAAGGCGCACATTTTCGCCGCAAAGCGTCATGCATATACCATAAACCCAACTAAAAAGCCAAAAAGTAATCTAATGTTCGTTGAATTATGGCCGAACATGGTGTATACTTGTAATCGATTTGACGGCAAAGCCGTTAATGCAAATGGAGGAGAAGCGCATATGTTCAAGAAAATGCTTGCCTTTGCTCTGGTGCTGACCATGGCCCTGTTCATGGTACCTGCTCAGGCGGAAGAAGCCTCTACCTTCCCGGCAGTGGCTAAGGAAGACCTCAAGATCGGCATGATCTACGTCGGCGATACTTCCGACGGCGGCTACAACTTCGTTCACGACAGCGCTCTGATGAAGGCTGTGTCCGAGCTGGGTCTCAGCGAGGATCAGGTCATAAAGAAGACCAACGTTCCCGAGGATGCCACCTGCGAGACCGCTCTGCGCGAGCTGGTTGAGGCGGGCTGCCAGATAATCTTCGCCGACAGCTTCGGCCACATGTACTACATGGAGCCGATAGCCGAGGAGTATCCGGAGATAATCTTCTCCCATTGCTCCGGCTACATCAACAACGGCGTCAACATGAACAACTACTTTGGCCGCATATACGAGCCGCGCTTCCTGTCCGGTCTGGCTGCGGGTCTTAAGACCAAGACCAACAAGATCGGCTATGTGTCCGCCATGGACAACCCCGAGTGCAACGGCGGCCTGAACGCCTTTACTCTGGGCGTGCGCGTGGTCAACCCCGATGCGACCGTATACGTAAAGTACACCAACACCTGGTACGATCCCACCGTTGAGCGCCAGACCGCCGATGCCCTCATCGACATGGGCTGCGACGTAATCGGCCAGCATCAGGATTCCACCCTGCCCCAGGTTGCCGCTCAGGAAGCTGGCGTGTGGAGCTGCGGCTACAACGCCGACATGACCGAGGCCGCTCCCGACGCGCACCTGTGCGCTCCCATCTGGGACTGGTCGGTCATATACAAGACCGAGCTGGAGAACGTCATCAACGGCACCTGGACCTGCGAGAACTACTTCCTGGGCATGCGTGAGGGCATGGTAGGCCTTTCGCCGCTGACCAAGAACTGCGAAGAAGGCACTCAGGCCGTGGTAGACGAGTGGACCGCCAAGATAATGGACGGCTCCTTCGACGTGTTTGACGGCGAGATCAAGGACAACACCGGTGCGGTGCGCGTAGAGAAGGGTCAGCGCCTGACCGATGCCGAGATCACCTCCATCGACTGGCTGGTCGAGGGCGTTGTGGTCGCGTAACTGATCTGTAAGCTGTGTCGGCCGCTCCGAATTAGAATTGATTTGGGGCGGCTGATTCGTTTTGTATGGTTGACCGCGCCGCATGAGGCCGGGTCGGCCACTTGCTCCGGCACATGGCCGGATGAATACGACAAAGCTGAATTACGCGAAGGGATGTGTGTGCCTTGGCACAGGAACAGGCTGCCGCGATTGAACTCAGGGGGATAGTAAAGCGCTTTGGCTCGGTGGTCGCCAACAAGAATGTCGATCTTACGCTGAATCATGGCGAGATACTTGCGCTGCTGGGCGAAAACGGCTCGGGCAAGACCACGCTTATGAACATGATATCGGGCATATATCGCCCGGATGCCGGTGCGATATACATAAACGGGCGCGAGGCGCACATAAGCTCGCCGCGCGATGCCTATGAGCTGGGCGTGGGCATGATACATCAGCACTTCAAGCTGGTCGATGCCATGAGCGCCAAGGAGAACATAGTGCTGGGCACGCATGGCAGAGTGCGCGCCGCCGACCTCACGCGCGAGATAAAGAAGCTGTGCGACAGATTCGGTTTGGAGATAGACCCCGATAAGCCCATAAGCGCCATGTCGGTGGGCGAAAAGCAGACCGTGGAGATACTCAAGGTGCTGTACCGCGGCTGCAACATACTGATACTGGACGAACCAACCGCCGTGCTCACGCCGCAGGAGACGCGCCGCCTGTTCGACATACTGCGCCGCATGAAGAAGGAAGGCTGCGCGGTGATAATAATCACCCATAAGCTGCACGAGGTGCTGTCCATATCCGACCGCGTTACCATACTGCGCAAGGGCGAGAGCGTGGGCAGCGTCGAAACCAGCAAGACCAATGTGCGCGAGCTGACCGAGATGATGGTCGGGCGCAGCGTCAAGCTGGAGATAGAGCGCACTCCCCGCGAGCGCGGCAGGCGCAGGCTGGAGGTGTCCAACCTGTGCGTAAAGGACGAGGACGGACTGCCCGCGCTGACTGACGTGTCCTTTGATCTGGATGCGGGCGAGATACTGGGCGTGGCCGGCATAGCCGGTTCCGGTCAGAGGGAGCTGTGCGAGTCCATCGCCGGACTGCACCTGATAAGCTTTGGCAAGATAAAGCTGGACGGGCAGGACCTTGAGGGCCTCAATCCGCGCGAGATAATGCAGCGCGGCATAGCCATGTCGTTCGTACCCGAGGACAGACTGGGCATGGGTCTGGTCGGAAGCATGAGCGTGTCCGACAATGTGCTGCTCAAGAGCTACTATAAGAACCACGGCATGTTCGTGGATCGCGCCGCGGCGCGCAGCCTGTCCAAGAAGATGGTGGACGAGCTGGAGATATCCACGCCTTCCGTAATGCATCCCGTGGGACAGCTCTCGGGCGGCAACGTGCAGAAGGTGCTGCTGGGGCGCGAGATACACTTGAGTCCCCGCGTGCTGATGGCGGCATACCCGGTGCGCGGTCTGGACATAAACTCGTCCTATAAGATATACGAACTCATCAACGGCCAGAAGGCCAAGGGTGTGGGCGTGCTGTTCGTGGGCGAGGATCTGGACGTGCTGATAGAGCTGTGCGACCGCATAATGGTGCTGTGCGCGGGGCGCGTGACCGGCATAATAGACGTGCGCGCGGAGCTGGGCGAGCCGGAGGACGCAAGCACGATATCGCGCGAGGACGAGGAAGCCGATTCCCGCGCCATGCAGGCACGCCAGCGCCTCAAGGAGCGCTTGGGCGCGCTGATGACGGGATTCGTCGAGGAGGAAAGCGGCAATGAGTAAGCTGACCGGCATACATATGGTAAAGCGCGGCCGCATATCGCGCAGGCAGATGGTGCTGTACCGCATAGCGGCGGTGCTGCTGGCGCTTGTGACCGGGGGACTGTTCATACTCAGCATGGGTCACAATCCGCTTGAGGTGTACGGCACCATGATAAGCGGCTCGCTGGGCTCCAAGATGGTCATAAAGGAGACGGTCAAGCAGGCCGTGCCGCTGCTGATAGCGGCGCTGGGCATAACGCTTGCCTTCCGCATGCACTTTTGGAACATCGGCGCGGAAGGTCAGATATGCTTTGGCGCTATCTGCGCCACGTTCTTTGCGCTCAACTTCCCGGAGTGGCCTCGATGGCTGATGCTGACGGTGATGTTTCTGGCGGCGGCGATAGGCGGCGGCCTGTTCGGCGTTGCGCCGGCTTACTTCAAGGCCAAGTTTGGCACCAACGAGACGCTGTTCACGCTGATGCTCAACTACGTGGCGCTGTACATGATACAGTACCTGCGCGACGGTCCCTGGAAGAGCCCGGAGGCCATGGGCTTCAACTTCATAGCGCGCTTTGGCAAGAATGCGCAGCTGCCGCAGGTGCTGGGCGTGCATATAGGCTGGATATTTGCGCTTGTGCTGGTGGTGCTTGTGTACATATATCTCAACTACACCAAGCACGGCTATGAGATAAGCGTAGTGGGCGAAAACTCGCGCACCGCGCGCTATGCGGGCATGAACAACAAGTGGATAATCATCCGCACCATGTTCCTGTCGGCGGCGATATGCGGCGTGGCGGGCATGATACAGGTCGCAGGCCCTGACCGCACGCTGACCGACTCGGTGGCTGGCGGCGTGGGCTTCACGGCGATAATCATAGCGTATCTAGGTCAGCTCAATCCGCTGGTTATACTGCTGGTCACGGTGCTGTTCTCCATACTGGAGAAGGGTTCCGGCACGGTGCAGTCCACGTTCAACATATCCACGGCGGCCGCCGACGTGCTGCAGGGCATACTGCTGTTCTTCGTGCTGGGCAGCGAGCTGTTCTTCAAGTACCGCATAGCGTGGCGCAGCGAAGACATGGACAGGGGAGGCGTTAAGGCATGAACGAGACGCTGGATTACATAATCAAGTTCCTGTACGCCGCAGTGCTGGCGGGCGTGCCGCTTATGTATGGCACGCTGGGCGAGATAGTCACCGAGAAGGCGGGCAACCTGAATCTGGGCGTAGAAGGTCTTATGTACATGGGCGCTATATGCGGCTTTGCGGCGGGCTTCTATACCGGCAATGCGGCGCTGGCGCTGCTGGCGGCGTTTGGCGCGGGCGTGCTGGGCTCTCTGATATACGCGATACTGACCGTGTCGTTCAAGGCCAATCAGAACGTCACCGGCCTTACGCTGACCATATTCGGCACGGGACTTGCCAATCTGTTCGGCAGCAACTACACCACCTCGGGCGCGCTGCCCGAGAGCATGATGAGCATATTCAAGCCCTTGAACATAGCGGGGCTGAGCGATCTGCCCTATGTGGGCAAGCTGCTGTTTAGCTACAATCCGTTCGTGTACTTTGGCGTATTGCTGTGCATAGCAATGGGCATATACATAAACCGCACCTCGCGTGGCCGCTCGCTGCGCGCGGTGGGCGAAAACCCCGCCGCTGCCGATGCCATGGGCGTAAACGTAACGCTGTATAAGTACGTTCACATACTGCTGGGCGGCGGCATATGCGCGCTGGGCGGTGCGTATGTCATAATAGTCACCTGCAACGGCCAGTGGACGTACAACTGCATAAACGGTCTGGGCTGGATAGCGGTGGCGCTGGTCATATTCGCGGGCTGGAGTCCGTATCGCGTGGTCATAGGCTCGCTGGTGTTTGGCGCGCTGAGCGTGCTGAGGCTGTATACGCCCGCTTCGGTCGCCAACATACCGCAGGCCATATTCATGATGCTGCCCTTTATCGCCACGGCGATAGTGCTGGTCGTGTCCTCGATACGGCCTTCGCACAAGCATCAGCAGCCCAAGAGCTGCGGCATCAACTATTACCGCGAGGACAGATAATCAGTCCGCAAAAGCGGGCTTCGACATACGGATGGGCGGGGGAGGCACCTCCGCCCATCTGTTTTTTGGCAGTGCAGCCCGCTTTATAAGCGCGGAAAGCTCTGCGACTGATGCGAATCAAGCGCCTGTACAGGCAAGGCTGGCGACGCGAGCGAGGCCGGGCTGACTGCGGAGAGCTACATGGCTGAGCGGCCGTCAGCGGTTCGACGGGCGCGGGGAGGCGCTTTCGCCAACATTCGCATAGGCATGCCAGCGCAGCCGCGCGTTGCGTGGGCTGGAGTAGGCAGGGCTGCATACGGAATGGCAGCGCATGGAACTGCGGCATAAGCCGTGAATGCGAACCTAACGTGCTGTGGCGGCTTTCCCGCATGCGTGTGCGCCATGCAAGGCGGCGACTATGGCAGCGCAGATTTATGCTCATGGATTGGACGGGTAAAGCGCGGGCGGGGGAGCATTGCCGACGTGAGAAGCTCAGGCGAGCTGAACTTGCGCGAATGCCCACTAAAACGGCGGCGACTATGGCGGCGCGGTGATATGCGCGTGGATTGGACGGGTAAAGCGCGGGCGGGGGAGCATTGCCGACGTGAGAAGCTCGGGCGGGCTGAACTCGCGCGAATGCCTACTAAACCGGCGGCGACTATGCGCAGACGGCGCGCGTGTTGCAGCGTTTTTAATTTAAGTTGAGCGTGTGAGGCACATTTTGGGCGGGTAAGTGGTAATTAATGTATTCTTTACAATTATTTTGGAGCAAATGTGCCTCCTAATTCGTCAATAGAGTAGAACCAGAGCGGGCAATATATCCGCTTGGTCTAAATGATACACAATGCTGGGAGGTAAGGTTATGTTTAATAAGATGCATGGCTCGTTCCTCAAGAGCATACTGGCTGTAATGACGGCTATTATGCTGTGCATAGCGCCTATGTCCGCGCTTGCGGATTATGCGCTTACGGGCGCGCTGAACATCTACGTTGACGCTGTCGATGGGGATGCCGATGCCGTATACAAGGTATACGTGACCATGAAGAACGCCGGTTTCTCCACTCGTTACACCATAGACGGCGTGGAGTACACCCTGAGCGAGGACAAGCCCATATCCATCAAGGCCGGTCAGACCGCCAAGATAAAGGGCATAGAGGGCGAATTCTCCGTTCGCATCTCCGATGATGACAAGGCGACGACCACCGTTAGCGTAAACGGCGGCAGCGCCAGCGAAGGCAAGAGCGCTTCTGTCGAAGTGAACAACGGCGACACCTGCACCGTGACCTTCGTAAAGACCTACGAGGCAAAGCCCGAGCCCACTGCTGAGCCGACCGCCGAGCCGACTGCCGAGCCGACCGCTGAGCCGACTGCCGAGCCGACCGCTGAGCCGACTGCCGAGCCGACTGCCGAGCCCGAGGCCAAGGGCGAGCTGACCATAACCGCCGGCAAGACCGGTGACATGGCCGCTGAAGGCGACAAGGAGTTCAGCTATATAATCAGCGACTCCGAGGGTCATCCCTATGTGGGCAAGGCTGTAGTCGATGGCGAGAAGGCTGACGTCAAGGGCATGGTAATAATACCTGCCGGCAAGACCGCCGTGATAAAGGACATGCCTGCGGGCGAGTACACGGTCGAGCAGAACACGCCTGACGTAGGCTGCAAGACCGAGCTGCGCGTAGACGAGGGCAAGTGGCAGGATGCTGACACCGTCAAGCTCACCATCAGCGCGGACGGCAAGACCGCGGTAGAGTACCGCAACACCTACACCGCCGGTTCCGAGCCCGATGAGAAGGAGTACTTCGACCTGAGAATCAAGAACACCGTAAAGGGCGAGGGCGCTGACAAGGACGACAAGTTCTCCATCCGCGTGACCTTCGATGCCAAGGGCAAGTTCAAGACCTCCAATGGCGACAAGATTGAGAGCGGCGACCGCATCACCCTCAAGGGCGGCGAGAGCCTGACCATATACAATCTACCCGCCGGTACCGAGTACAAGGTGCGCGTGCGCAACGCCGATGAGGACGATTACAAGACCTCCTACTCCCGCTGCAGCGGCGAGCTGACCGAGGACACCACCGCCCGCATCACCAACACCTGGGCGGGCAAGACCGACGACAAGGAAGACGACAAGGACGGCGAGATCGCCAAGACCGGCGACAACGCCAACACCTCGCTGTACATCATGCTGATGGTGCTGTCCGCTGCCGTAGTGACCGGTGCCGGCCTGACCCTGCGCAAGCGCTTCAGCAGCAAGTAAGCTAAAGCGATAGCGCCGGGCTTACCCAATAGCGGGACATGACAGCGCGCCCTCCGCAAACGCGGAGGGCGCGCTCAGACTGTCAAAAAACCCTCGGAGAGCTCGAGAGGGCTCGCAGCCCTCTCGACTTAGGTAGCGCCCAGCGACATGTGCGGTGGGCGCGTGGATATTTTTGCGTCGGGAAATCCTATTTCCCAGAGCAAAAATATCTTCCTTGCAGTTTACACGCCCGGAAATCCGCAGGATTTCAGTGGAAACTGAGTAGGGGTGGCAGTGGCGGGGGAGATTCTCCCCCGTCCACGCTTGTCAAAAAGACTTTTTTGACAAGCAGAGCGCGCCCTCTGCAAACGCGGAGGGCGCGCTGTTGCAGCTTTGCCATATGCTGCTTCGATGCAAAGAAGAATGCGCCGCGTTGCTCGAATGCGGCAGCGCGGTTCATTGCGCTGTGCGGCACATGGTGCGTTGGTTCGTGGCACAGTCTGAGCTTGACTGCGTGTGCGGTGCGGGCAGCCGCAGTGACGCATTCTGTTGCCGCGCACTATACCATGCATGCTCCTGCACGCTGGTCTTCCGACAAGCATAAAGCCCCTGCCATACGCGCTCATAAAGGCACGCATGACAGGGGCTTTTGCATATGCAGGGCTTACTTCACGAATACCTTTTCGCCGGTGGTGTAGGACTTCTCTATCGCGGCAAGCACCTGCACGGGCTTTATCAGCTGCTCATAGCTGAAGTCCATCTTGCCTTCGCGCAGTATCTTGGCAAAGCTGCGGCATTCCAGCGCGAATATGTCGCTGATGTCCAGTATCTCGCGCTGCTCGCCCTGCTTGCCGAACACAGTGCCGGAGTAGTAGTAGGCGCTCTCGTTGAAGTGATTGGTCACTTCGAAGGTGGGGTAGTGTACGATGGCAGTCACGCCGCCCTCGTGCCTGCTCGCCCAGACCCACTCCGGGTCGAAGCCGAATATGTTCAGGCAGCTCTCTACCAGGTGAGCGGAGTAGAACCAGAAGTTGCCGTAGTCGTTGGTCATGCTGACCGGCGCGGTTATATCGCCGCTCAATACATCGCCGGGCGCATCGGATACGACCTTGCGCAGCTTGCGCACGCCTTCGCACAGCTTCACGGCAGAACCGCCCACTATGGGAACGTTCTTCTGCCGGGCCAGCTCCACCAGCTCTTTGGCCTCATCCCAGTCGCTTGTAAAGGGCTTGTCTATGAACGCGGGAATGCCGGCCTCTATGAACGGGCGCACAAAGGGCGCATGGAACCTGCCGTCGCGAGCAGTCACCATAACGGCGTCCACCTTGCCCAGCATGTCCTCGGGCTTTTCGGCGATGAACTTCAGCTGACCCTTGTCAAACACCGCCTTGTTGGACTCGGGATAATTGCCGCCCACGGCAACTACGCGCATGTCGCTGAACTCATCGCGGTATTCGGGCTTTAGTCCGTTGAATATCTCGGTAAATATCATGGCGTGAGAGTTTTCCGCGCCAAGTATGCCAATGCGAAACATATCATGTTCCTCCTAATCTACTGCTCATACACCGTCCGGCCGTCCACAATCGTGCGGGATACATTGATGCTTTCGCCAAATATCACGATGTCAGCGCGCAGACCCTCGCGCAGCATGCCGCGGTCGTTGAGCTTCATTATGCGGGCGGGCGTTTGGGTCGCCATCTTGACTGCGTCGGTCAGCGGCGCATGGGCGAGATTGACCATGTTGCGCACCAGCCTGTCGGTGGTGGCGACGCTCCCCGCAAACGCGCTGCGATTCATCAGTTTGGCTACGCCGTCCTCAAGCAGCACCTGCTGGCCGGTCTTGCGGCTGCCCAGTATGCTCAGGCCGTCCGGCATGCCCGCGCCGCGCATGGAGTCGGTCACCAGCGCGGTCCTATCCGGGCCTTTGAAGCGGTACACGAATTGCAAAAGCGGCGCGGGGAGGTGTATGCCGTCGGCGATTATCTCCACCGTCAAATCGTCCATCAGATAGGCTGCCTCAACTATGCCCGCATAGCGGAAGGCATTCTTGCGGTGTACCGTGCTCATGCAGGAGTACAGGTGCGTAACGTGCGAATATCCCGCCTCGACCGCCTTGACGACTTCGTCATAGCTGGCATCGCTGTGACCTATGGATGCCAGTATGCCGCGCTCTTTAAGCGCCCTGCCAAACTCCAGCGCGCCATTTAGCTCGGGCGCGGCGCTCCAGCGCATTATGTGGCGGGAACTGTTTAGTATTGCCTCGTATTCGGCGGGATCGGGATCGCGCACGTAGCGCGGGTCCTGTGCGCCGCGCTGCGACATGGCGAAGTACGGCCCCTCCAGATGCAGCCCCGGCATGTCGGCGCCGCGCACATTGTTGCGCCGGGCTTCTTCAAATGAAGCCTCCATGCCCGCCATCTCCCCGGCAGTGCCGGAGGTGGCGGTGGGGATGATGGTGGTCGTGCCGTGGCGCGCGTGCATTTCGGCGGCGGTTAAGAAGGCTGCGCTCGTGCCATCCATGAAGTCGGCATCGCCGCCGCCATGGGAGTGTATGTCCACAAAGCCGGGCGAAACATAGCTTCCGCAGGCATCTATCACCTCATCTGCAGGCAACTCCTGCGCGGTGATGGCGGCTATCTTGCCGTTTTCTATGTAGAGATTTAGCCCGTCGCGAATCTCGCCGTCGATTATCAAATGCCCGCCTGTGATCTTTGTATTCATGGCTGCTCCTTAAAAGCGGATCGGCATGGGGTTCTGGCGATGTACTTCCTCCATCAGCTCAATCTGCTGCATTATCTTTTCGGGCTTGATTATCAGTTCCTTGCCCTCAGTCAGATGCTCATAGATGTTGTCGTAGTAGGCCTTGACCGCGGCGTTGAACGAAGTGCCTACGACCTCTTCCACCTCCTTGTGCCACTCAAGCTTCTCGCCGCAGTAGGCGGGAGTGCCGTCGGGCTTGCACAGCGGCTCCAGTATCAGGTGCTGCTCGGGCGCTTCCTCGGGCACGAAGTACTGGTAGGTTATCTCATTCATCTTGGCGCGCAGCGTGCCGCGGCTGCACTGTATCTTGTACAGATATCCTTCGTTGTAGGCATCGCAGCTGCTTATCTCCACGTCTATTACGGGCTTGTTGGGGGCAAGCAGCAGTATCTTCACATAGTCCTCGGCGTCGCCAAAGCTGTTCACGCTGTCCAGACGGGATATGACCTGCGGCAGCTCGTCCATGTCCAGCAAATCAAGCGCCTGCTCCATGGGATGCGGACCGGTGTTGCGCAGGCTGCCGCCGTAGAAGCGCTGGCTGCACTGCCAGTCCCAGCGGCGGGCAAAGCCGTTGAAGCTGATGCTTATCTGCACGGGGCGCCCCAGCACGCCGCTGTCCAGTATCTCGCGTATGCGGCGGTAGTAGGGGGCAAAGTGCGACTGCTGGAACACGCACAGCATCACGTTGTGCTCCCTGGCGGCGCGTATCATGGCGGCGCACTCCTCCTTGTGGGCGGAGAAGGGCTTTTCCACGACCACGTTGAAGCCGTGGGTCAGCAAATCCATGCTTACGTGATAGTGCATGTGGGAGAAGGTGCTGTTTATGACCAAATCTATGTCCTTGCGGTCATACAGCTTGCGGTAGTCGTCGTATACGTCGCAGCCGTATTCGGCCTTAGCACGCTCGCGGCGGTCGGCCAGCGCATCGACTACGGCCACTACCTCGTACTTTTCATTCTCCTCGCTGCGGAAGAACGCGCCGTGTATGTCGCGGCCGCTTCGGCCCTGTCCTATGATGGCAACTCTCAGCTTTTTCATTTCAATTGTCCTCCTTAAATTTGCGTGCGGATATATTTCTTATTTGGTCAATGAGTCGGCATACTGCTGTATCTCAAGCGCCACGCGCGTGGATATGAATGCGTCGTTGGGCGCAAACGCGGTGGGCTTGCCCTCTATCGTGAGCATGAGGTCGCGCAGACAGTCCTCGTCAATGGGCGCGGCCTGTATCGCCTGAGCATGCTCCATGCCCGCGCAGGCGAGCGTGACCCGACCTTCGCCTAGGCGGCACTCCAGCATGCCCGTTTCACCCCAGAAGCTGAAGCGCCAGTAGGTGGGCAGGCTGAACGCGGAGGGTGCGGGCGCGCTGTATGACACGTCCGCCATAAGCCCCGCGCCGTTTTCGTACTCGCCCAGCAGCTGTGCGCAGTCGGCGAAATCCGGCTGGCTGTGGGCAAAGGCGTTGTACTGGCGCGCCATGACGGTGCGGCGGTATTTGAGCCCGGTTATATAGCGCACGGCATCCAGTCCATGTATAGCCAGATCGTTGAACGTGCCGCCGTGCTTGCCCGGCTCAAAGTACCACATGGGGCGCACGCCGTACTGGAGCGGGTGCTGGCCGGTGAAGTTTATGGCGTGTATCTCGCCTAATCGGCCCTCCAATATTATGTCGCGCGCCAGCCTGAGCGCGGGGTCGTAGCGCAGGTCCAGCATGCAGCCCACGTAAAGCCCCTTCTCGCGGCACAGGCGCTCTATCTCGTCCAGCTCCTCAAGGCGCGTGCATATGGGCTTGTCGCACATCACATGCTTGCCCGCCCTGAGCGCGGCGATGACGCGCTGGCCGCGTATGCCGTAGTAATCGCCCACGGCCACTATGTCCACGCGCTCGTCCGACAGCAGCTCGTCATAGCTGCCGTAGAACGGACAGGCCATGCGCGCCTGCGCAGCCTGCCGCGCCGCGTCGTCCTCCTCCCATGCTCCTAGCACGCTTGTACTCGCCTGCGCAGAGGCAAGGTCGTACAGCACGTTGATATGCGCATGCCTGAGGCCGCAAAATGCAATGTTCATACTCTACCTCACGCAAGCAGGCCGGCGGCGCTGTCCGGGTCGCAGAACATGGTGGCATCCGCGTGGCTGCGCATGGCGGTGGCTGGAACGTCCGCGCCCACCTTGCCGGTGACGGTCAGGGTGACTGCATTGCGCTTGGTGGCGGCAGGCACGGTGCAGAACATGTGACCGGCGTTGGTCAGGGCGGGTATGGTCAGCGAAAAGGCGTACTCAGGCACAAGCTCCAGACTGGCAAAGCAGCCGTCGTTGACCTGCTGCTGGCGGCATACGGGGTCGAGCGGCACGCGCTTGACCAGCGCAGGATCGCTAAAGTCGGCAACCCAGGGGTCGTTGAAGGCGATGTGGGCGTTTTCGCCTATGCCCAGCATGACCACGTCTACGGGGTTGTCGCGCAGCAGCGCGCTGTAACGCGCGCACTCGGCCTCGGCATCGGGCGCATCGCCGCGCAGATAGTGGACGCACTTGAAAGGCAGGTGGGAGAACACATGCTCATACAGATAGCGGCCAAACGACTGCGGCGCTTCGCGGCTAAGCCCCACATACTCGTCCATGTGGAAGGCGTTGACGCGCGACCAGTCTATGCCCTGCTCCTGCATGAGGTACTTGAGCGTCTCGTTCTGAGAGGGCGCGGCGGCGAATATCATGTTGATTTCGTCCTTTTCAGCCAGCAGCGCGCGTATGCACTCGCCCGCGCGGCGCGCCGCCTCCTGACCCATGGCCTCGCGGCTGTCCGCGACGATTACCTTTAGGGAGTCCGCCTGCATTTCTTTGATGATTGCCATAGATATCACTCCTTAGTTTGTTGTGTACTTGTCCGCAATGTCCAGGAAGGCCCGGATGCGGTCGGTCTTGCCAATGCTAACGGCGTATGCGCCGAATTGGGTGCGAATGTTTGTAGGCCCGTATGATACGGCTTTGGCTATCCACCTGTCCAGCTCCCCGTCATCCATGCCGGTTATGTGATAGGCATACAGCAGCCAGTCAAAGGGCAGCGAGTTCCTGTCCCTCATGTCATCTAGAGTCAGCTGCGGGGACACGGAGGGCTGGTAATGCGTGATGCCGGCCTTGGGCAGATAGGGGAGCTGAGCGGGCAGCAACGCCTCGCAGTGCAGGAAGCGGCTGCGGCCTGTGCTTATGCCCTCGTAATAGCGCCTCCAATAGGGTATGACGAGCGCATCCCACATCTTGGGCGGGAGCATGCTGGCGAGGTCGTCAGCCAGTCCCGCGCCGCTGGCATTTACCTCAGGCTCGCCGCAGAAGCGATTGAGCTGCCGCTTGAAAGCGACTATGCTGTCGGTCATGAGCGCTATGTAGCGGGCGGCCTTCTCAGGTTCGTCCATAACGTCCATGTAGAAGCCTTCGCCGCGGTACAGCGCCGCCGACGTTATGGGTCCCTCCAGCCCCAGCCCGGCCATATGGGGCGCTTCCGGGAAGACCTCTTTCACACGGGCGGACAGGCAGGCATACTGCTTAAATATTGGACATGCGGTAAAGTCCATGCCGCGCGCCGCCTCTAGGCGCTCTATGGCTTCGTCCAGCGAAGCCGCCGCCGGCGATATGTTGGGCTCGGCGCTTTCCGAGTAGTTAAGCGGCGCGCCTATGCATATCAGATGGCCGTATGAATTGGGCGCGGCGGTGGGTGTGCGCGGCTTTAAGCGGCCATGAAAGGTGTCAAGCGTCCATTCCGTAGTTATCGTCCATGCTTTAATCAGCTTGTCCGCGTCCAGAAAGAACTCCTTTGCGCTTATTCCGGCAAGATAGGGCGCCAGATCGTGATATATCTCCACGGTAAAGCGCGGCAGTTGGGACATGGCATATGTCGCTCCTTTCACTATTGCGCTCTAGGCGTGTTGCGGTAGGCAGAGGGCGCGATGCCGTACATGCGGCGGAATGCCTTGTAGAAGGTGTTGGGCGAGTTGAAGCCCACCATGTTGGCGATTTCGTTGACGGTGAACTGGCTGTCGTCCAGCAGGTGAGCCGCCTGTGTAAGCCTCAGATTCTCCAGATAGCTGGAGAAGCCCACGCCCGTCTGCTCGCGGAAGAATGTGGACAGATACTTTTCGCTTATCGAGAAGTGCGCCGCCACCGACTTGCCATATACATCGGGGTCGGCGTAGTTCTCCTCGAGGTATGTGAGCAAATCGTTCTTGAGCTGCTCGTTATAGCTCTTGCGGCGGTCGTTGAAGCTGCTGCACAGGGCATGGCAGGCATCGACAAGCTCGCCCGTCTGCTCATCGCGTGGAGCGGTGGGCGCAAAGAAGGGCAGCTCGTCCTCGCCTATGGAGGTGGAGTCCGCCGCTATCTGAAGAAGTATGCCGCGTATGCTGCTAAACAGCTGGCCGTAATCGCGGTCGCGCAGATACCGGTTTTGCAGATACGAGCGTATGAACTCCTCCGAGCGAGTTGTGTCGCCCGCCATCACGTATTCGCGCAGCTTGTTGGAAGCGGCCATGGTCAGTATGGGCAGCTCGTCGCTCCTCTCAACGTCCTCGGGGAAGAGTATGTTGCTGTTGACGGCGTGGCGGCAGCCCAGTATGCTCTTGGTCTCCTCGTAAGCGTGCGCCACATCCTCGGGCTGACAGTATACGCCGGATATGGCGAAGAACGCTTCCACGCCCGTGTCGCTGCGCAGCGTGTTTACAATCGCGTTTAGCCGCTCGGCTATGGACACGGCGGAGCCGTCCTGCTCAGTGGGCATTATGAACAGCAGCCGCTTCTCGCTGAGCGGGTGTATGAGCAGCTTCTCCTTCCACGACTTTTCCAGCATGTCCACAAGAGTTACGCTTATAACGCCCAGCGCGGCCTTTTCCACTGCGCATTCCGACTCCAGCACCGCGTTGCAGGCGCGCCACATATCGGGGAGCGCAATGCGCGCGCAGAGCTTTTGCATATCGCGCTCGTTTTTGTAGCGGCCATAGAGCAGATCCTCCATGGCGCGCGTGGTCAGGGCGGCGTCGTAGTCGGCGATGGTGTTGCGGATGGAGTGGTTGCTCTGCAGCAGCTCCTTGTAGCTGCTCAGGAAGTACTGGTACTCGTCCTTGGCGTATTCCGTCGAGGACGGCACGCTGGAGTGCTGCTTGAAGAAGGAGTACACCTCCTTGATGGGGGAGTACTGCCGCTTGGTAAGCAGCACCGACACCACAAAGGCAACAAGGAAGGCGATTATGGTATAGCCAAACAGCATGCCGAAGCTGGAGATAAAGTCGCGGTTAAAGAACGAGCTGGGCGTGCCTATCACGTATGTAAGCCCGGAGGCGGTGTCGGTTATCGTGAATACGTGGTGGGACTGGCCGCTTATGCTCATCTCGCTTACGTCCTGCGCCTGCGCGGTCACGGCATAGGGAGCCTTGTGGCTGAGCAGCAGCTGGCCGGTCGAGTCATACAGGCACAGGAAAGAGTCGGTGAGCAGGCTGTCAAAGCGCAGGGCGCGCAGCAGTTCGGCTACATCTATAAGGCAGACGACCATCCCTGAGTTGAACGGATCGACAAAGGGAAAGCTGTACGTTATGGTGTCGGCATAGCCGGACTGCCCGTTTGGCGAATAGGTGAATACCTGCTCCACCGGGCGAAAGCCGCGGCGCGAAGCCTGCATCTCCCGCTCAAGGCGCTCGCGCCACTGCGCACAGTCCACGCCCTCATAGCGCAGCCAATAGTCATAGGAATCCTCCCATGAAAAGAAGATGCGGTCCGGCGAAAAGACTATGTCGTTTCGGGCGAAATAGACATAGTTGTTGCGCAGTATGTTCCAGCTTGCGGTGGTGGCATACCATGTCTTGCGCGATTCGGCGGCATGATAGCGCTGTGCGCCGGTAAGTTCGCCCTCCATATTTATGATGCTCTTTATGGAAGGATTGCGGTGCAGCGCACCTATCATGCTCTCGGCTGAGCTAAAGCTGGTGGACAGAGTGCCTATGTCGCCCGAGACGAGGCTGTAACTTGCTTTAACCTGCTTTTCCCTTTCAGAGCGCAGCGTATGGCCGATGAGCGGTATTATCGTAAGCAGCACGATTACCGCTATCGTTATGTGGGAAAAGAGAATCTTATGGAGAGTTTTCTTCATTAAGCAAGCACAGCCTTCACGTGATTTTCTCTAATATACTACAATTTGGCAGGGATTTCAACCGATGATTTTACAAACCACGGTTCAGAGCCTGCTGCACCGTGTCGGCATCCACCTCGTAGCTTCGCCCGTCGAGCATGCGCATGTAGGGCTTGTCGGTGTGCAGGGGCATGGATACGGACTGGGAAAACTCCACGCGCATTGTAACCGGCTTTGGCACTATATAAGTGCGCATCTCGCCTATGCGGCGCACGGCCTCCTCGGCCTTGGCGGCGATGAGGGCATGCGCCTTGTCGGGGTGAAGCAGTGCGCCGCCCTCGTTGGTGGCCGCGCGTTTGACCTGAGCATAGGTCGCCCAGGGCAGGAAGTGCTCGCTCTCCTTCCTGAGCTTGTCGTCGCCCGACACCATTATGACCGGCATGCCGCGCTCGCCAGCTATGGCGGCGTCCATGGCCAGTTCGCCCGACCTTACGCCGTTTAGGTACATGTTCTGTATGGTGACGCTGCTCCAGGTGTGATTTAAGAACGCCTCGGCCGTTCCCGCCATGGCATGATAGCCCAGCAGTATTACGCCGTCCGCGCCCTCGCTGCCGAAGAACCTGTCCGGACCTACCGCACCCATTATGCACTCGTCAACGGCGGGGGAGAGCTGATCCCACAAAAGCGTCTCGGCGCGGCCATGGCAGTCGCGCACGACTATGGTATCCACTCCGGCGCGCTTTAGCCCCTCGGCGCAGGCGTTTACGTCGGCGGTCATGGCTGCGCGCCCCTCGCTCCTGCGGTCATCGCCCGCGCGGGTCTGGCGGAAGGTGTATACGCCGCTTATGCCTTCGTTGTCCACCATTAGGAATATCTTCACTCGGCTTCGGCCTCCCTCTTACAGAAATTCCGTGGCAAGCGGCAGTCCGCTTGCCACGGCAGGATTATTTATACGATGCCTGTTTCTGTGGAATTATTCGCCCCATACGCGGGTGTAAGCGTTCTGAGTTATCTCAAGATACCTGCCAAGGCCTATGCTGTCCAGCTCGGCGAGGTAATCTTCCCACTCGGATTCGATGTCCATATCGCCTATTATGAACAGGGTCATGGCTTCCTTCCAGTAGGAATCCAGATTGCTCTTTATCTCGGCTATCTCGTTGGACTCGTCGGTGGTGTATATAATCTTGGCTACGCGCTCCTCGGGGATATAGCCCTTGAGCTTGGGTACGGTAGCGTAAGCCAGCGCGCTGGGATCGAGGGGATTGTCGCTCTTGGCGCGGCCATCGCCTATGGAGTAATCCAGATACAGCGGGCTCCATACGTTCCACCACTTGTTCTGCACGCCGCTCTGAACATCGCTGATTATGCGGAAGGTGGCGGGAACGTCGGCGTATATGCCCTCGGTGCCTTCGGGCGCCCATTCCCAGTCAACGCCTTCTTCGCCGTAGCGTATGACCATGCCGGCTTCCTTTTCCCAGCACAGGTCGAGCAGGTCAAAGGCCAGCTGCGGGTCGGCGCAGTCCTTGGTGATGAAGCCGTTGTGGGTTACGGAGTAGGACTGCCAGGGAGCATACTGAGTGCCATCGGGGCCGACGAAGGGAGTGGTGCCGGTGTACTCGAGCATCTTGGGGTTGCCGGAGAATACGTGGGAGCTGTTCATGCCGGAAGCCGCACCGGCAATGGTGTCGCCTTCGCGCTGCAGCACGGCCTTGAGCTGGTCAAGGTCCTGAGTGAACATCAGGGGATCGATGAGGCCTTCCTCATAGAGACCGGCGAAGTAGCGCAGGCCTTCGCGCCAGCCGTCGGTGTTGTAGCACACGTTGACCACGCCGTCGTTGACCTGCAGATAGGTGCCGGTGTCAAAGAAGGTGAAGGAACCCATCAGGTACAACAGTGGATTGGTGTGCTGCACGGAGGTGGTGCCGGTCATGGGAATCTCATCGCTGGGATCGCCGTTGCCGTTGGCATCCTGATCGCGGAAGGCGCGCAGCACTTCAGTGAACTCGTCTATGGTAGTGGGAACGGCCAGACCGAGATTGTCCAGCCAAGTCTTGTTGAGGAAGAACTTGTGGCCGTACTCGGTGTGAGTCTCCTGCTGCAGACGTGCCACGGAGTATATCTTGCCGTCGGCGAAGGTGACCATCTTGCGGAAGTTGGGATCGACTTCCAGACCGGCCTTGATGTGGGTGCTGGTCTCATAATAGGGAGTGAGATCTATGAAGGTGCCGTTGGAGCCGTACTTGGCGACGACCAGCTCGCTGAGATTGCCGAACAGTACATCGGGCAGAGTCTCATTGGCGGTAATCATCAGCTCCAGCTTGGTTGTCCACTCACTGGCGGGCAGGAAGCTCCAGGTGAAGTCGGCGTTCATGCGATCCTCAAGATAGAGGGTAGCATAGTTGGTCTCGACGTCTTCGAGGGTGGTGGGTTCTGCGCACATTATGGAGATGGTCTTGCGCTCAGCGGTCTCGGCTAGGCCGAAACTGGGAAGAATGCTGAGTGCCATCAGCAGAGCCAGTATAAGGGAAAGCTTGCGTTTCATGGAAAGACCTCCTCAGATTCAATGTAGCAAGTGTGCCTTGCCCTTTGCGTCTATTTTGCCGAATGATAACCCAAAAGTAAAGAGGATGATGCTCTTGTACCCTCCAAAAAGTTGGAATCTTACTTTTTTCCCGCTTGTTCCAGATTATCATGTTTTCAAAGAGGTGGATTTAACCTAATATAGAGTAAGCATAACGTCCGCTAAAACAACGTGAAGAAAGGTGATCATGTATGAGTTCTACAGCCACAAAAGGTTATCCGCAGAATTTCAGTATCAAGCGGCAGGAGCGCTTGACGCGGCATAAGCTGATGCGGCGGTACTGGCGATTGTATCTGCTGCTGGCGCTTCCGCTGATATATTTGCTGGTGTTTAAGTATTATCCCATGCTGGGCGTGCAGATCGCCTTCCGTAAGTTTGACCCGGTGGGCGGCATATGGCACAGCGAATGGGTGGGGCTGCACTACTTTGAGAAGTTCTTTACTTCGTCCAAGTTCAAGCGCGTGGTGCCAAACACCATCATACTGTCGCTGTATTCGCTGCTGGCGGGCTTTCCCGTGCCGATAATACTGGCGCTGAGCCTCAATACCCTGCGCAACGAGCGCTACAAGAAGCTGATACAGACAATTACATATATCCCTCACTTCATATCCACGGTCGTGCTGGTCGGCATACTGTTCCAGACCTTCAACGCGCGCGCGGGTCTGGTGGGTGTGGCATACAAGTCGGTATTTGGCAAAACCATGCCCGATCTGTTCGGCAACCCGGCGGCATTCAGACACTTGTTCGTGTGGTCGGGCGTGTGGCAGAGCATGGGCTGGTCGTCGATAATATACATAGCGGCGCTGGCCGGCGTCGATCCCGAGCTGCATGAGGCGGCGCAGATAGACGGCGCGTCCCGCTTCCAGCGCGTGCTGCACATCGATCTGCCCTCCATACTGCCCACGGCGGTAATACTGCTGATACTCAACAGCGGCAGCATAATGTCGGTCGGCTTTGAGAAGGTATACCTGATGCAGAACAACCTGAATCTGCGCGCCTCGGAAGTCATATCCACCTACGTATACAAGATAAGCATGACAGCGGGTACTTCCGACTTCTCTTACGGCACGGCCATTGACCTGTTCAACTCGGTCATAAACATGATAATCCTGGTGCTGGTCAACACCGTGTCCAGCAAGCTGTCCTCGACCAGCCTCTGGTGATACGGCTCCATCGAATGCTAGGAAGGAAAGGGAACGATTATGGCGACTAAGGTAAAGACTCCGTTAGATGATAAGATATACTATGTGGTTACAAACATCGTGCTGGGGCTGATAATGCTGATAGTGCTTATGCCGCTTATCAACGTAATAGCCAACTCGTTTTCATCGCCGAGCGCAGTTGTGGCCGGGCGCGTCAAGTTCTGGCCGGTGGAGTTCTCCGTGCGCGGATATGAGGCCGTGTTCGAGTATGACAGCGTGCTGACAGGCTATCGCAATTCCTTCATATACATGATAGTAGGCACGGTCATAAATCTGGTCATGACCATGCTGGCGGCCTATCCGCTGGCCAATCCCAAGCTGCCTTACCGCAATGCGTTCATGATGATGTTCACATTCACGATGTTCTTTGGCGGCGGAATGATACCCAACTATCTGCTGCTTCGCGACCTAAGGATGCTAAACACCATCTGGGCGATGGTCATACCGGGCGCAATCAGCGTATACAATATGATAATAGTGCGCACCTTCATACAGAGCAACATACCTCTGGAACTGAGTGAGGCCGCTGAGCTGGATGGCTGCAACGAATTTCTCTATCTTACCAAGATAGTGCTGCCGCTGTCCAAGGCGGTTATAGCGGTCATAGCCCTGTACTATGCCGTGGCGCACTGGAATTCCTACTTCAACGCCTTTCTATACCTCAACGACCCCGACAAGAAGCCGCTTCAGCTGGTGCTGCGCGAGATACTGGTGCTAAACAGCATCAATCAGGAACAGCTGCTCATGGCCGAGGAAAATCAGGCCCAGATAGGCATGGCGGAGCTGCTCAAGTACTCAGTGATAATCGTGGCCTCGCTGCCGGTCATAATAATGTATCCCTTCGTGCAGCGCTATTTTGTGAAGGGCGTAATGATAGGTTCGGTCAAGGGCTGACGGGATGTGATCGCGGCGCATTGTGGTGCGCGTGCTGAGCGCTGTGCATGAGTGCGGCGCGTTGGGGGTGCGCGTGCTGAGCGCTGTGCATGTGTGCGGCGCGCTATGGTGCGCGTACTGAGCGCTGTGCATGAGGGCTGGGCGCTGTGGTGCGCGTGCTGAGCGCTGCGCATGAGTGCGTCGCGCTGTGGTGCGCGTGCTGAGCGCTGTGCATGTGTGCGGCGCGCTGGGTTGCGCGTGCTGAGCGCTGTGCATGTGTGCGGCGCGCTATGGTGCGCGTGCTGAGCGCTATCGCTATATGTATATGCTCCCCATGCGGAAGGCGGCGCAGATGCTTTGCTGCCTTTCACATGGGGAGCATATGTCCTTATGTATGGAAATCGTGCCGGTGCTGTTCATAAGACGCTTGCATGCGCGCGTTACTTGCCGTCCCGCCTGCCGGCGCTTTCCACGTCCAGCGCCTTCCATATGCCGCTGTACAGCCGCTCGGCGTTAATCTCGAAGCCGCGCGCGGCCTGACGCGCCTGAGTGGCATCGGGCAGATGCAGCTTCAGCTCCATGGCGGGCGCGCCGTGCTCGTATACCTCGAGCAACGCGCAGTAATCGCCGTCGGCCACTTTGAAAAAGCGCGTGCGCACCTGCTCGCGGCGGCGGAACTTGCGCCGCCATTCGGGCAGCAGTGAATCCACGCTGTCGCGCAGCGGCAGCGGCAGCGAATGGCTGAACATGGAGTATATCTCGCGCCCGCGCGACGTGAGCAGATAGGCTTCCGGCGACAGCTCGCCGCGTATTGGCGTTATCAGCTCGGACTCCATAAGCTCGGACAGCGCTTCCTTTATCTCAAAAAAGGTGAGCGAATTCAGTTCCTGAAAGAACTCCGTCAGCTGATTTTCGTCCAGCGGCTCCATTGCCTTGAGCGCGCGCATTATCATAAGCTTGCCTTCGGTCAGCGAGGGACGGCGCTGCATCGCAAGCCCTCCTTTATATCATGATACCTGTGCTGCCGGCCATCGAAGCAACGTGAGAGTTTTAGCGGGCAGAGCCGCTTTCGACTTGCAACCGCACCCGGCATCATATGTGGTGGGCGCGGAGACGGCTTCGCGGCATTTTGAGCGCCCGGAGAACCGCCAGGGCTTCACCGGGAACTCAAAGGGGATGGCAGCGGCGGGCTAAGCAGCCCGTCAAAAGTAAGCTCTTACAAGCCAATCGGGAGCGCAATGCGCCCCCGGAACTCGTGCGCCGCTTTTATTCGGCGGGCGCTACCTGCTTGTCTATATTGTGCTTGTCGTAGTAGTCCTGTATGGCGGCGTGCAGCGCCTCCTCGGCCAGCACCGAGCAGTGCTGCTTGACGGCTGGCAGTCCGCCCAGCGATTCGGTCACGTCGCGGTTGGTGAGCTTGAGCGCTTCTTCGATGGTCTTGCCCTTGACCATCTCGGTGGCGCGGCTGGAGGTGGCAATGGCCGCGCCGCAGCCAAAGGTCTTGAACTTTACGTCGGTTATGATGTTGTCCTCGACCTTTATGAATATGCGCATTATGTCGCCGCACTTGGCGTTGCCCACGGTGCCTACGCCGCTGGCATCCTCTATCTCGCCCACATTGCGGGGGTTGGTGAAGTAATCCATTACAGTATCGTTATACATGATTATCTCCTTTCGCCGTCAGACGGTCAATGGCAGAATTTGCAGTCGTCGCTGTCCTCGACGTATTCGCCGCGCAGCGCGTCGGCATACAGCGGGGACATCTCGCGCAGGCGCGCCACTATCTCCTTGAGCGCGTCCACGGCGTAGTCCAGCTCCTCGCAGGTGTTGCTCTCGTCCAGACTCAGGCGCAGCGAGCCGTTGGCCAGCTCATGCGATATGCCGGTTGCCATAAGCACATGCGAAGGATCGAGCGAGCCGGAGGTGCAGGCAGAGCCGCTGGAGGCCGCTATGCCCTTGAGGTCGAGGTTGAGCAGCACGGCTTCGCTCTCCAGATACCTTATCGATATGTTCACGTTGCCGGGCAGACGCCTGTCGCGCGGCCCGTTGACCATGGTCTCGGGTATCTCAGTGAGTATGCGGTCTATCATGTGGTCGCGCTTGGCGGCAAGCTCGGCGGCGCGGCGCTCTATGTCGGTGGTGGCTATCTCTATGGCCTTGCCCAGACCCACTATCGAGGCCATGTTCTCGGTGCCCGCGCGGCGGCGGGACTCCTGCGCGCCGCCCTGTATGAGGTTGTCTATGCGCACGCCCTTGCGTATGTAGAGCGCGCCCACGCCCTTGGGCGCATGTATCTTGTGACCGCTCAGCGAGAGCATGTCTATGTTGCTGTTATCGAGGTCGAACTTTACGTGACCCACGGCCTGAACGGCGTCGGTGTGGAACAGCACGCCCCTGGCACGGCATATCGCGCCTATCTCGTCTATGGGCTCGATTGTGCCGATCTCGTTGTTGGCGGCCATTATGCTCACCAGCACGGTGTCGGGACGTATGGCCTTTTCGACATCGGCGGGGGAAATGAAGCCGTACTTGTCCACTGGCAGATAGGTGACTTCCCAGCCCTCCTTCTCCAGCGCCTGACAGGTGTGCAGTATGGCGTGATGTTCTATCGCGGAGGTCACTATGTGGCGGCCCTTGCTGCGCAGCGCCATCGCCGTGCCGCGCACCGCCCAGTTGTCGGACTCGGTACCGCAGCCGGTGAAGAATATCTCGTCCTCGCGCGCACCCAGCGCGGCGGCTACCTGACGGCGCGCGTTGTTCAGCGCCTTGCGCGCCTCGCGTCCCCAACTGTGTACGCTGGAGGGATTGCCGTATGCCTGCTTGAGATAGGGGAGCATGGCCTCCAATACGGGCTCGCTCACGCCCGTGGTGGCCGCATTGTCCAGATATACTTTCTTTATTTCCATGTCATTTATCTCCAGTCTTGTCTATATCGTGTACGCCCGCGTAGTCGTCCAGCATGTCCTGAAGCGTCATGGCGTCCATGGCCTGCTCTATGCTCAGCTGCAATCTGCGCCACACCAGCCGCGACGCGCAGTCGCAGGTCTTGCCGCAGGCATCGTCGTTCTCCAGACAGCTGACCGGTGCAAGCGAGCCTTCCAGCGCGCGCAGCACGCTTCCTATCGATATGCTGCCGGGCGCGGCGCTCAGTGTATAGCCGCCCTGTGCGCCGCGCGAGGAAGTCACCAGCCCCTGTTTGCGCAGCGGACTCATGAGCTGTTCGAGATACGGCTCGGGTATGCCCTCCGTTTCGGCTATGGTCTTTAGCGGCTGCGGAGGTTCGCCCGCATGCTGCGCCAGATAGAACATGGCGTGTATGCCGTAGCGCGCCCGCATGGATAGCTTCATCGGCCTCCGTTCACCTCTCGCATCAAACTAATTCCTACTATTTCACTCGGAATTGCAGTTTGATTTTAGCATACCTTGGGGCGCGTGTCAATAAGCCGGAGTGCGCGCAATCGCTCAAAGGCGCATTAAATTATTATTATGGCCGGACATTATGAATGCGTTTTGTGAGCCGGATAAAAGTGCTGCGAGCCTTATCTTACGCATTCGGGGCGATAGCGCTCGAACCGTAACGGCGGAGGTGTACAAATGCGGGCAGATTTATATACGGTCGCGCATGACGTAGCCCTGCCGCTTCACACAGCCCAAAGCGCAAGCCTGCGGAATGCACGGGAAGCGAGATAGAGCGCGCCAGCGCACACAGCCCGAAGCGCAAGCCTGCGGAATGTCACATAGGAGCGCTGCGCTGCAAGCGCGGCCTTGCGCCGTGCCGGT
>JBMNUB010000009.1:0-81769 GCA_050946055.1 Candidatus Fimadaptatus sp.
GCTTGCGAAGCGTTGGGCTGCCCGGTCACAGCGGGAGTTTGCGATGCATCAGCCTGCCCGGTCGCTTCAAGCTGCGCAGAAGCACCTGACTGCGGCGCTTCTGTAACCGCCGCCGTCGCAGCGGGCGATTCATCCGCGCATGCGGGCGCGGCGCAGATTATCAGCGCCAGCGCCGCGCACAGCGGCCATACCCTCATCATTGCTCGCTCTGCTGGATTATCTCCAGCACCTCGTATATCCTGTCCAGATCGTCGCGCGAATAGTAGCTGAGCGTGAGCTTGCCCTTCTCCAGCGTGCCGCTCATCTGCGCGCGCGTGCCGAACACCTCGCGCGCCATGCGCTCCATGTCGGTCAGCTCCGGCAGGCGCGGCGGGCGCTTGTGCTCTGCTCCGCCCGCGGGCAGCTGCGCGGCGGCCTCTATCTGGCGCACCGTCCAGCCCTTCTCCACCGCCATCAGCGCCAGCTTTATCTGCCGCTCGGGAGCGTCCAGCACTACGAGCGCGCGCGCATGCCCCGCCGTGAGCTTGCCCTCGCGCACCAGCTCCAGCACCTCGTCGGGCAGCGTGAGCAGGCGCACTGCGTTGGCTATCGCCGGGCGCGACTTGCCCAGCTTACCGGCTATCTGCTCCTGCGTAGCGCCGAAGTCATCCATCAGCTGGCGTATGGCCTGCGCCTCCTCCACGGGGTTGAGGTCGTCGCGCTGAAGGTTCTCTATGAGCGCCGCCTCCCTTGTGTGCGCGGCGTCCATGTCGCGCACTATGGCGGGTATTGTGGAAAGCCCCGCCAGCCTTGCGGCGCGCCAGCGGCGCTCGCCCGCGATTATGCGATACCTGCCGCCCTCGGTTGCGCTGACTATTATCGGCTGCAACACGCCCACATTGCGCATGGACTGCGCCAGCTGCTCCAGCGCCTCGGTCTCAAAGCGCTTGCGCGGCTGCTCGCGGTTGGGGTCTATGTCGGCTAGGCTCAGCTTGAGCACGGCCTCGCCCTCGCGCTGCGGCACGGCGGGCTGCTCCTGCGCCTTGGGCGCAGCCGTGGGTATGAGCGCATCCAGACCGCGCCCCAGTCCTCTCGATCTTGCCATCATTTCCTCCCATTAGACCGCCCGGCGGCGTTGATCATTCATCTTCATCCTCGGCGCGCTCTATCACCTCGCGCGCCAGCGCCTCGTATGCCAGCGCGCCCTGACAGCGCGCGTCATACAGGTGTATGGGCAGTCCGTGGCTGGGCGCTTCGCTCAGGCGCACGTTGCGCGGTATAACCGTGGAATACACCTGACCCTTGAAGTACTTCTTTACCTCGCCCACAACCTGCATGCCCAGATTGGTGCGGCCATCCAGCATGGTCAGCACCACGCCCTCCACCTCCAGCCCGGGATTGAGCCGCGCACGCACCAGATTCAGCGTGTTCATCAGCTGACCCACGCCCTCCAGCGCGTAGTACTCGCACTGTATAGGCACTATCACGCTGTCGGCAGCCGTGAGGCCGTTCAGCGTCAGTATGCCCAGCGAGGGCGGCGAATCTATCATTATATAGTCAAACCTGTCCGCGACGGCGCTCAGCGCGCGCTTGAGCCTGCTCTCGCGCTCGTCAAGGCCTATCAGCTCTATCTCCGCACCGGCCAGCTGCATGCTGCTGGGCATGAGTTCCAGCCCGTCCACGCAGGTGCCGACTATGCAGTCTGCCGCGCTCTCCGGCTCCAGCAGCGCCTCGTATGTCGAACGCCCCTCGGCGGCCTTGAGTCCAAAGCCGCTGGTGCAGTTGCCCTGCGGGTCTATGTCCACTACCAGCACGCGCCTGCCCTGTGCCGCCATGCAGGCGGACAGGTCCACGCAGGTGGTAGTCTTGCCCACGCCGCCTTTTTGATTTGTAACAGCTATGATCCTTGCCATAAATCGCACCTCAAAGCGAGCCCTTTCAGGCTCGATACATGTCCATATCTTTCATTATAGTACATATCGCGCATAATTTAAAGCACTTTTGGTAAAAACAGCTCCGCACCCCACGCTGTCAGGCGCGCTCCACGCCCGATGCAAGCGATGCCGCCGCGTCCATGCGCGCTGGCAAGCGCACTTTGCGCCACGGCGCGGCTGCGTTTGGCAGGCGTTGTGCATACATTAGTACTAACTTATGTGTATGCTTTAAACAGCTGTATCGCGCCCGGATGACGCACGCCCTGATGCACGTCCGACGAATGCCCGCTCATTGCCATATGCATGTTCAAGCGCATGCCCGCATAAGGATGCAGCGGCGCTTGAGCGTCATTGCCGGGCGCATGCGGCGGCTTGCGCCCCGCATCTGGCTTGCATGGCATCATTCACGGGCCGGTCGCCGGGCGGCAGCTTCCTGCGATATGCAGTTTCTCTGCATATATGCTGCATTCACTGTCATTGCGCGTCCAAATTGCAGAATATGCGTCATCCAGCATTCAATTTACACGTCCACATTATATCCGTAACACTGTGTTTGTCAAAAATGTGTCAGAGTGCGGTATAATACGCCGCGAGGAGGTGGGTAATATGAAAAAAGTATGGAATTACATCTACAAACGTTACCTGCTGGATGCCTTGAGTGCGATGGGTCAGGGCCTGTTCGCCTCGCTTATCATCGGGCTGATACTGGGTCAGCTCGGCAAGATACCCGGACTTGGCTTTCTGGCCACGTTCACAAACGACGCCTTCATAGCGGGCAAGGCCACGCCCGTGGTCGGCGCGGCGATAGGCGTTGCCATAGCCTACGGGCTGAAGGTGCATCCGCTGTGCATGTTTGCCTGCGCGGCTGCGGGCGCGATAGGCTATACTCAGGGCGGGCCGGTGGGTTCGTATCTGGCGGCGGTGTTTGCGGCAGAGGCCGGCGGCTGGGTCGCGGGCAAGACGCGCGTGGACATAATCGTGATACCGGCCGTGACCATAATCGTGGGCGGCGTGGTGTCCATGATATGCGCGCCGGGCATCAATCACGTCATGGCCGCGCTGCGCGAGTTCATCGACTGGGCGACGCTGCTAAGCCCCATACCCATGGGCATAATAGTGTCGGTCGTAGTCGGCCTTGCGCTTACCGCACCCATATCGTCGGCGGCGCTGTGCGCTATGATATTCACCGTACCCGAGGGCGAAGTCGCGGGTCTGGGGCTCATGCTGGCGGCGGGCGCGGCCACTGCGGGCTGCTGCGCGCAGATGGTGGGCTTTGCCGTGACCAGCTTCCGCGAGAACGGCTGGGGCGGATTGATATCGCAGGGTCTGGGTACCAGCATGATACAGATATCCAACATACTTGCGCACCCGGCAATACTGCTGCCCCCCACGCTGGCCTCGGCCATAACCGGCCCGCTCTGCACCACCATATTCCAGATGAAGAACCTCGGCTCCGCCGCAGGCATGGGTACGAGCGGTCTGGTCGGTCAGATAGGCACATGGGCGGTCATGTCCGCAGAGACGCCCGCATGGCTGCTGGCCACCAACATGGCGCTCACCCAGCTGATACTGCCCGCGCTGCTGTCGCTGCTGCTCTACTGGATACTGCGCCGCATGGGCTGGATACACGAGGGCGACATGAAGCTGCCCGAATACAAGAAGTGAGCATGACCCTGAATGCTCCATAAGGACGGCCAAGCGCCGTTCGCCGTTGGCCCGCGCAGCACATGCGCGAGAACGCCGATACGTCGGTCACCTGGGCAAAGCCGATCGGACGCTGGCTCCGGTCGCGGTCAAACGAGTTGGCTCATGGCTCCGCGCGAAGCATGCCAGTGCGCGCGCCCCTGAGGACGCCGGTACGCCGGTCACTGCGATATGAAAAACTATATATAATGCCGCCTGTGAAAGCTATGGCTTTACCGGGCGGTTTTTTTTAATGCAAGTCAAAGCCGCAAGTCAACTGAAAGCCGATTCCGCCATGGTGTGCGTTTCAGCAATGCAATCCCATCAAAATATCATATCGATGCGGCCGCGTTTTATGGTATAATCTATTTGACTTCAATGCAAACAGCGATGATTTACCGGACAGAGGAGAAGTATATGGACGAACTATTCAATATGACCGCCATCGAACTCCGGTCGGAGATACAAAGGCGAAATATCGGCGTTGAGGAATTGACGCGCGCATACATCAATCGCATCGAAAAGTATGATTCCCGCCTGAATACGATAGCCGAGCTAAACGAATCGGCTTTAAAGCAGGCGCGCGAGCTGGATTCCCGGCGCTCAGGGCGCGACGCGATATTGTTCGGACTGCCGCTGCTGGTGAAGGACAATATAGACGTTGCGGGACTTCACACTACGGCGGGCAGCATGGCTCTGGCCGGCAATAGAGCTACGCGCAACGCGGCGGTCATCGAAAACATACTGCTAAACGGCGGCATAGTCTTAGGCAAGACCAACATGACGGAATTTGCAAACTTCACATCCTACGATATGCCAAACGGTTACAGCTCCAAAGGCGGCGCCGTCAAAAGCGCCTACAATCCCGATAGCGATCCCAGCGGCTCCAGCACCGGCTCGGCGGTAGCCGTTTCAGCCGGCTTCTGCGCCATGGCGGTAGGCACCGACACATCATTTTCGATAATACGCTGCGCGGCGGACAATGGCGTAGCGGGGTTAAAGCCGCGACACGGCGCGCTGAGTTCCAGCGGTATAATCCCCATATCCAATACGCTGGACAGCGCGGGCGCGTTGAGCCGGAATCTATCCGATGCCATACTGCTGTACAGCGGAATGTCGGACGAGCCGCTTGCAGCCATACAGCCTGTCCCTGTGAGTGAATTGAAGCTCTGCGTAAATCAGCACAATATAGACCGGATATCGATCGATAAGCAGCAGCAGTACGAGCAGCTGTTTGCCGCCATGCGCGCCGGCGGAGCGCAGTTCGACAAGATAAACCAGCCCTACTCCCCTCACCAGTTCAAAATAATGCTGTGCGAATTTAAGCGCGACCTGGAACGTTACCTCGCATGCTCGAACGCAAAGCTTAAAACGCTGGACGATATAATAGCGTTCTATGAATCCGACCCGCAAACGATGATGCGCTGCGGCATATCGATATTGCAGGAAGCCGCCCGGAAAAGCACCGATGATTCGGCTTACATAGAAGCCATGGCGGAGCGCGCCCGCATGCGCAGTCAGGTCATGGACGCGCTTGAAAAGTACGACGCATGTATAATGACCGGGCCTACCAACATAATGCACTTTGCGGGTCTGCCGTCGCTCTCATTGCATTGGCGCATGGAAAAGGCCGATATGCCCAGCGGCCTCATAATCTATGGCGCGGATGAGCGCAGGCTGCTGGCCGCCGCGCTCACCATCGAAACATACTGCGCACCCTTTTGCCCGCCCAAGCTCTAAGCGAGCCGCGCCTCCAAATGCGCTCTGGCATGTTTGGAGGCGCGGCACTTTTTGGCGCTTGTCATTCGTTATGTTTCTGCATGCCGAACGCGACGTTTGGAGCATAGTGCAAAGCGCGAAACCGGCACACCCGTCCACACGGCAATCCCGTCCGGCCCTACATGCGATAAAACATCGCCTCATTTTTTGTGCATATACAGTGATTGCCCAAGCGCTCTCATCATCGCCAAAGCACATCGCCCACAGGCAAGTAGCGGCATTGCCGAAAGACGAAAGCCCGCCCACAGGCAAGCTGCGGCATTGCCGAAAGGCTAAAGCCCGCTCACAGGCAAGTAGCAGCATTGCCGAAAGACGAAAGTCGCCCACAGGTAAGCTGCAGCATTGCTGAAAGACGAAAGCCCGCCCACAGCAAGATGCGACATTACTGAAAGACGAAAGCCCGCCCATGGATCATGCGCCGTTCACATCGGTGCATGCCGCCGTTAACGCATTTTCGCGTACTGCAGGCTTGGATGCTAGCATTGATACGGCCATCGATGCCGTTTCTGCGCACGGCAATGCCCATGCGCATCCTCGCATTCAAACAGCGCAAACATACCGCCCGCGCCCGCGGCTTCATAAGCTCTCCTTGAATAGGCCGTGAGCCTTTGCATGCATCGCACGGAGCGCGAAACTTTTCCTTGCCGGTAAAGCCGTTACTCTGCCAACGTGCAAAAAGACCGCTACGCCTTTCAGCATAGCGGCCTCAAATTGCATCTTATTACAGTTCGCCGTTCAGTATGGCGTCCACGACTACCTTGCCCACCTTGTAGTTGTTCTCCATGGCGGTGGCGAAGATGTCAGCGGACTCAACGCTGCTCTCGGAAGCCAAGGACTCGTCGAACTCCGGATCCCACAGGCTCTCGGGGGTAACGCCGTTCATGAACACGTCCATGTTGACGGAGTCGCGGATTATGATGTAGCGATCCAGCATGCCCAGACGATCCAGAACTACGCCCAGCGCCACATCCTCCATCTCGGTCAGGGCATAGGGATCGGGGCAGCCGTAGGTCTCGTTCATCAGCATGGCGTTGTTGTGGTCGTGCATGCCCTTCCAGTAGTTGTCGCCGGACACGGTGGTGCCGCGCAGTACCTTGGGGTCACGGGTTGCCCACTCGGCGTTGTCAAAGGCAGCCGCCATGTAGGCGCGGGTGCGGTCGGTGGTCTCGACCTTTACGTCCTTGACCATCTCGTACACCTTGTCCATCAGCTCGGCGTTGAGTATCTTGCAGGAAGCGCTGTCATAGCCCGCATCGTGATACCAGGTGTTAGCCTCGGGATCGGCCAGCTCGCGGGCATCGGCATGGTGGCCCAGATCGAAGTCTATGGCGGCGGTTATCACGAACACGTCGCCCATAACGCCGTACTCATAGGCGGAGCCGGCGCAGCCAGTGCTTATGACATAGGCCTCGGAGAAGTCAAAGCGGTCGTCCATCAGTATGGCCTGCAGGCTCATGGCGCTGTTGACCTTGCCCATGCCGGTCACGTACAGGGCAACGCCGTCCTTGACGTACAGCGGGTTCTCGCCGAAGCCGCCCTTTATCTGGTACTCCTCGCCGCCTTCGCAATAGCCTTCATAGTAGAACTGAGCCTCGCCCGGGAAGTCGCCGGACATCTCGCCGTTTTCGAACTTGGGCAGTATCAGAGCCTTGATCTTGATGGGCTCCTCAACCTCACCCTCGGCCATGGCCACGCCCGCAAAAGCGGTCGTCAGCATCATGATCATGAGCAGTACCGAAAGGAACTTTTTCATAAGTACTATCTCCTCTCCGCCTAAGTGGCGGCGTGTTGTGGCGTCTGGCACATGTCAGGCGCTTGATGAATGTATTCTAGCATCACATGGCGAATGTTTCAAGTTAAGTTTGGCCTTTTACTGTTAATATTGGCAAAGTATGCGGCGTATTCAAAACATAATGTTCGTGTTTTTGATAGATAGGCGCAGCAATTTGCCCTGTACACTTTTCGCGCGCAGATATCTGTGATATAATTGTCAGCAACAAACACAGTCGGAGGCAGTCATGCAGACCAATCAGTCACTGCTAAACATAGGAATATTTGCGCACGTGGACGCGGGCAAGACCACGCTGACCGAGCGCATGCTGTATCACGCGCGCGCCATACGCACGCTGGGCAGCGTGGATAGCGGCACGGCTCACACGGACACGCTGCCCATCGAGCGTGCGCGCGGCATATCGGTGCGCGCCGCCGCCATAGCCTTTGAACACGGCGGGCGGCAGTTTACGCTCATAGACACTCCCGGCCATGCCGACTTCAGCTTCGAGGTGGAACGCTCGCTCTGGGCGCTGGACGCGGCCATACTGGTTGTGTCAGCCGCCGAGGGCGTGCAGGCGCAGACCGAGATAGTATATGAAGCGCTGTCCCGCGCGCACATACCCGCGCTGATATTCATAAACAAGATTGACCGCACCGGCGCGGATGTGCCGTCGGTGCTTAGGCAGCTGCGCCGCATGACAGGCAAGCCCTGTCCGCTGGCCGGCTCGGATGAGCTTATCGAGGAGGTGTGCGCCAGCGATGATGCGCTGATGGAGGGCTATCTTGAGGGCGCACCCGACATGGAAGCCTGCCGCGCCCGCCTTGTCGCGATGGTGCATGCGTGCGAGATATACCCGGTGTACACGGGTTCCGCGCTCAAGGACATGGGCGTGAGCGAACTCATGGACGCGGCGGCTAAGCTTTTGCCCGGACCTCAGTGCGACGAAAGCGGCGAGCTTTCGGGCGTTGTGTTCGGCTTCATGACCGACAAGGCAATGGGGCGCGCCGCGCTCTGCCGCATATTCGCGGGCGAGGTCGCGGTGCGCTCCGAACTGTGCGGCCAGAAGATAACCCAGATAAAGCTGCTGCGCGCCTCGGGCTGGGAGGATGCCGCCTCCGCTCACGCCGGGCAGATAGCGGCGCTGTTTGGCGTGAGCGAGCTGCGCATGGGTCAGGCGATAGGCGCTCAGCCGCCGCGCGGCATAGGCATGGGCAGGCTGCGCCAGCCGCTGATAATGGTGGAGCTATGCACGCCGCCCGAGCGCATGCCCGCGCTGCGCGCCGCCGTGCGCGACATGGAGCGCGAAGATCCGCTGCTGAGCGCCGACTGGTCGGGCTATCTGCAAAAGCTGCACGTGATGGCCATGGGCGGCATGCAGCTGGACGTGATGCGCGAGCAGCTGAGCGCGCGCGGCCTCAGCGTGGAGTTTGGCCCGCCGCAGGTCATGTACCGCGAGACGGTGAGCCGGGAGACATACGGCTTTGTGGCATACACCATGCCCAAGCCCTGCTGGGCGGTGATAAAGCTAAAGCTCACGCCTTTACCGCGCGGCGCGGGCGTGCAGTTCGACTCCATAGTGCCGGACCGACAGATAAAGACGCGCTACCAGCACCAGATAGAGCAGGCGCTGCCCGTGGCGCTCAAGCAGGGCATGCTGGGCTGGCCTGTGACTGACATACGTCTTACGCTGGTCGATGGCAACGACCACCAGTGGCACACTCACCCGCTGGACTTCGTGCTGGCCACGCCCATGGCCGTGATGGACGGGCTAAAGCGCGGCGGAACCACGCTGCTTGAGCCCATACAGCGCGTGCGCTTCACGCTGCCCGCGAGCGCGCTGGGCGGGCTGATAAGCGATGTGGCGCTGATGCGCGGCTCGATAGAGTCCACGCGCACGCTGGACGAACTGGTGAGCGTCGTGGCGCTGATACCGGCCTCGACCTCCATGCGCTACGGCGATCGCTTTGCGCAGCTGACCGGCGGGCGCGGCGTGATGATAGCACAGCTGGACGGATATCGCGAATGCGACATGGCAAACGGCGCTACCTGCCCGCGCAGGTCGGTCGATCCGCTGGACACATCGCGCTACATACTGGCCGCGCGCTCGGCGCTGGACGGCGGCGTATGGGATGGCGGCGGCTGGTAAGGCCGTGCCGCGCGGGCGCATGGCGCTTCGATATGCGCTGTGCGCCTGCCCTGTCTGGACGCGACTGCATATGCGCTATCGCCCCGCTCTCCGACGGCATGTGCGCCTGCGCATCAGGGCGCGCATGGCAGGCCGGTGGGCTCAGCCAAAGCAATATCTGCTCATTCGCGCGTTTTGCGGCCATATCCAGCCCTACACCCCCGGCAATGCGCCCTTTGCAGGCAATGCCTACCTATTTTATGAGCGCTATATTGGCATGCGGTTGCCCGCAGCGCATTCACGGCGGCATGGGCGCTTGCTTTGCCTGCCCGCAGCGCGCCATTCACTGCTGTGGGCGCATGCGCGCGACTCTCAATGTTTTACCCGCACTTAACAGTTTGGGGTATTGACAGAACGTCTCCGGCGTGATATAATATATCTCGTTCGGTGCGTCGAATGGTGTGCGCCCTTGGCTTAGCTGGATAGAGCGCTTGGCTACGGACCAGGAGGTCGGGGGTTCGAATCCCTCAGGGCGTGTTCAAAGAGAGAGTTTCGTAAGAGACTCTCTCTTTTGCATATGCGGACTTTTGCGCACGCCGCATGAGCGAGCGCCATGAATGCCTGCATGCGCACGAGCGCGCCTGTATTCAGTTCGCCCGACTCGCAGCTTCCAGCCGCAGTATGCACCGTCAGCCAAGCGCACGCCGCCCTACCGGCTGCATTCGCTCCGGGGAACTTTTTGCGCTTGCGGCAGGACGCGAGAGCGCTTGCGTTATGGCGTTGGCTGCGCTGTGCCTATGCCTAACGATGGTCGTGCGCTTGTCATGTCAATGGCTGTCCGATTGCTCATGCGCCTGCGCGTATGGCTGCGGGGCCGCGCTGCGGCACAGAAAGCGCCGCATACTGAATTCGGCCATGCGCAATGGCATTCAAAGGCGCAATGCTCGCCCACTTTCGAGCCATTGCCGGTGATTTCTCAAAAAGTCCCAATTTTTCTGAAAAAAAGTTCAAAAAAGGTATTGACAGGTTTGCCTCTGAGTGATATAATATATCTCGTTCGGTGCGTCGAACGGTGTGCGCCCTTAGCTTAGCTGGATAGAGCGCTTGGCTACGGACCAGGAGGTCGGGGGTTCGAATCCCTCAGGGCGTGTTGGGACTTCGGTTCCGGTTTGAGCTTCCTTTGTGGAAGCTCTTTTTTTGTGTTCAAAATGAGCCTGATTGGCCTTTGCCCCATGGCGCGCGGCACATAATGCGCCAAGATCTGCGCGAGCTGCCGGTGCAGTTCAGCGGGTTGTGGCATGTAGCCGCTCCCCCTTGCGCCGCGCAACGGTCGGCTTGCGTGAGCTGCCGGTGCAGTTCAGCGGCGGGTTGTGGCATGTAGCCCTCCCCCTTGCGCCGCGCAACGGTCGGCCTGCGTGAGCTGCCGGTGCAGTTCAGCGGCGGGTTGTGGCATGTAGCCCTCCCCCTTGCGCCGCGCAACGGTCAGCCTGCGCGAGCTGCCGGTCGATGCGCTCATGGAGCCGCTCAGCCGCGCCATGCCCGGCGCACGCTGTCATTCGGCTCATTATGGCGTCGAAAGGAATTTTTGTCGCATAAAACAGCGCTGTATTTACATTTTTCTCAGGTTTTGATATAATTGTATCAATTCAATAGAGCGGAGGCGGTATTATGAACGGCTGGCTGATGGCGCCGGGCGCGCTGGAACTGGCTGAGGCCAGCAGCACTGACGAGATAGGCTGCGCTCCCGGAGAACTTCGCCTCATAATAGCCACCGAGGGCAGCTGCGAGCTTAAATTCGATGATGGCGAGGTGACGATAGCGGGCGACAAGGTGCTGCTGCTGCGCGGCATTGCCCCGCGCGCGGTATCGCACTCAGTCGATTTGCGCCTTATGCAGATAGCCATGCGCCTGGGACCCGCGCGCCCCGGCGTGCTGTCCCCGGAGGCGATATATGCGGCATATCCCGATTACCGCGAGTTCTGTCAGCTCAAGGCGCGCCGCTTCGTGTTTCACGACAAGCAGGCCCATGTGCTTAGCATGAGCGCGCTCTTGCAGGTATACAGCGGATACGAGGGCTCGGAGCGCGAGCTGCTCATAGGCTGCGCGCTCAGCACGCTGCTCATATGCGCCGCCAGCGCCTGCGTGCGCCCCGGCGACAGTGCGCCGCTGGGCAATCGCCATGTGCGCGCCGCGATACAGTTCATGCGTGACAACTACATGTTCAGCATAACCACCGAGGACATCGCCCGCGCCGCCGGAGTGCATGTGGGGCATCTGCACAGGCTGTTCACCGAGCAGACCGGCGAGCATCCGGGTCAATACCTGAACACGTTGCGCATGGAAAAGGCCTGCTTCCTGCTGGCGCGCACCGACCTTAGCATGCTGAGCATATCCAAGCTGTGCGGCATAACCACGCAGCAGTACTTCAGCCGCTGCTTCAAGCGCCATGTGGGCGTGACCCCGCAGGAGTACCGGCGCACATATGCCGTGACATGCGACTATCGCGGCATGAACTTCCCCACTACCGACTTCAGCGAGGGATGAGTACATGCTATCTATATATTCTTCCTGCTACCGGGAGGACGATCACGTGCCGGTAGTGTACGCATACTACGACCGCGCCGACATGATATCCACCACGCTGGACGAAACCGATCACTCGCATTCGCTGTGCGAGATAATGTACGTGCTGGACGGCACTGCCGAGGTCGAGGTAGAGCGCCAGATGATAACGCTGTCCCGCAGGCAATTCATATTCGTGGATTCGGGCGTGCGGCACAGGCTGCTGCTGAACAGCGACGCGCCCTTTGGCATGATGAACATAGAGTTCCAATACGAGCCGGGCGATGGCCGCTGCCCCGGCACGCGCACGCTCATGCAGGCTTCGCCCGCGCTGGGGCGCATGCTGTCCAGCGCCTCGCCCTACCTTGTGCTGACCGACGAGGACGGCGCTGTACACGACCTGCTCAAGCAGATAGTGCTGCTGGCCGACTCCACGCGCTTTGAGTCCGAGCGGCTCTGCTCGCTGCTCACCACGCAGATAATACTGCTCATGGCGCGGCTGTGGCAGAGCTCGCGCATGCCGGCGCGCTCTGCGCATGTGGCGGGCGCATTGGACATAATACGCCGCCGCTATTCCGGGCCGCTCACCGCGCTGTCCATAGCGCAGGAGCTGCACATACATCCCACATACCTGCACAAGCTGTTCCGCGATGAGACCGGATACTCGGTCTGTGAATACATACAGCGCGTGCGCCTTGAGCATGCCGCCGAGCTGATGCGCGGCGACTGCACGCTGCGCGACGCTGCGCTGGCCGTGGGCATATCCAGCCCGCAATACTTTTCCAAGCTGTTCAAGCGCGCTTACGGCATGACGCCCGGCGAATACCGCACCCGCGCACAGCACTGCGACGCCCCGTAGCGGGCAGGAGGATGCACGAATTGATATACAACTTTGAATGCGACTATGCCGAGGGCGCGCTGAGCGAAGTCATGTCCGCGCTCTGCGCCACCAACCTTGAGCAGACCAGCGGCTACGGCGAGGACGATCACTGCCGCCGCGCCCGCCAGTTCATCTGCGGCTGCATGGGCAGGGAGGCCGAGGTGCAGTTCGTAGTCGGCGGCACTCAGGCCAACACCATAGTGCTGACCGCCGCGCTGCGCCCGCATGAGGCCGCAGTCTGCGCCGCGAGCGGCCACATAAACACCCATGAGACCGGTGCGCCCGAGGCTGCCGGCCACAAGGTGATATCCTTCCCCGGCGTAGACGGCAAGATATCCCCACGCGACGTACAAAGGGCGCTGGACGAGCACATGCCCGTACACACCGCCAAGCCGCGCATGGTGTACATATCCCAGCCCACCGAGTGGGGTACGGTGTATTCGCTTGACGAGCTGCGCGCGCTATATGAGTTCACGCGCGCGCACGGCATGTATCTGTTCATAGACGGTGCGCGGCTGGGCTGCGCGCTGGGGCGCGCGGGCGCGGACATGACGCTTGCGCAGCTGGCAGGCAACTGCGACGTATTCACGATAGGCGGCACAAAGTGCGGCGCGCTGTTCGGCGAAGCCATAGTGATAAACGCGCCGGAGATAGCCCGCGACATACGCTACATAATCAAGCAGCGCGGCGCAATGCTGGCCAAGGGCAGGCTGCTGGGCGTACAGTTTGAGCCACTGATGGCAAACGGAGCGGAGCTGTACCTGCGCGCCAGCCGCCACGCCTGTGAGTGCGCGCAGCGGCTGGCCGCAGGGTTTGCCGCACGCGGCATAGCCATGCGATACGACTCCCCCACCAATCAGATATTCCCGATACTCAGCGACAGGCAGTGCGACGCGCTGCGCAGCACCGCCAGCTTCCTGATAATGGAAAAGGCCGGGGACGGAAGAAACGTCGCGCGCTTCGTATGCTCATGGGCGACAAGCGATGAAGCGGTCGGGGCGCTGCTTGAGGCGATAGCGCGGATATGATGCGCAGAGCGGGCGGCATGTGATTGGGCGATAAGCAGACTTGCGGCCATGTGGCGCAGGCGGGCTGGCGACAAGCGCATTTGCCGCCTTAAGCGCTTTTAGCAAGCGCTTCAGTTTAGGCGCGCGCTTAGCTCCTGTGGCGTTTGCCAGACGGGCAAAGCCATGTGTGGATTGGCCTTGCGCTTAAATATTGAAAATAAGTGCCTGTAAATTCTACATAATGTGCAAAGCGGCGCGATTTTTAACCGTCTCTTTACGCAAGCATGCTATAATGTCATCATAGTGCGCGCTGGCTAACGGGCGCGAAGTATGGGAGAGATGCAATGTGAAAAGCAAGCGCACGGCGCTTATATTCTCACTGACGGTGGTAGGATTTGGCGTGCTGCTGAGCTTTGCGCTGTTCCGCATAAACGACATTGCGGGCGTGGTGCGCTATGTTGCCAGCGCCGCCGCGTCGCTTATGTGGGGCGCAATAATCGCCTTCATAATCAACGTGCCGATGAGCGCGGTCGAGCGGCTGATAGTCAAGCTGGACAAGCACGGGCGACTAAAGCTGGGTCACAGGCGCGCGATAGGCCTGCTGGTCACGCTTGCGTTCATGGTGGGGCTGGTGTACATGCTGCTGACCATGATAATACCCGAGCTTTTGCGCACGCTGATTGCGATACTTGAGATGATACCCGATCTGCTGCGCCGCGCCGACACATTCCTGCAGAGCTACGGCATCAACATAAGCGAGATGCTCTTTGCCAAGGGCGACGCCCCCACATCCGCAAGCGATGTGCGCCAGCAGCTCATACAGGCGCTGGACATACTGATAAGCGGCGTGACCTTCTCCACCGCTCTGGTGTCCTCGATAGCTAGCGCTATGATGGACGTGTTCTTCAGCGTGCTGTTTGCCGTATACATACTGGTGGCCAAGGAGCGGCTGGGCGTGCAGATACGCAAGCTGCTCTACGCCTTCCTGCCGGAGCGCTTTTCCGACCGCACGGTCGAGGTATGCCGCCTTATGCACGGCACGTATTCCTCGTTCATAGCCGGGCAATGCACCGAGGCGCTGATACTGGGCGGCATGTTCTTTGTGTGCATGACGCTGTTTAAGATGCCCTATGCGCTGCTGATAAGCGTGTTCATAGCGGTCACGGCGCTGATACCGCTGGTGGGCGCATGGCTGGGCTGCATAGTGGGCGCGCTGCTGATACTTCTGAACAACCCCATAACCGCGATATGGTTTGTGATACTGTTCCTGGTGCTGCAGCAGATAGAGGGCAACCTCATATACCCGCATGTCGTGGGCAACTCGATAGGTCTCAAGCCCATGTGGACGCTGGCCGCAGTCGTGATAGGGCAGGGACTGTTCGGCATAGTCGGCATGCTGGTGTTCATACCGATGGCCTCGGTGATATACACGCTGCTGCGCGGCAGCGCCAACGAGCGGCTGGGCAAGCGCGGCGTACCGCACGGCAAGTTTGCCCCGCAATAGCGCATGGGCGCGTCTGCGAACGCTTATTAAACGGTTGCACGGCAATGGCGTGTCGGGGTGTCTATAAATGCTTATGAGAATCCGTTCCCCTTTCCGCGAGCATTTTAAGGCAGAGCTACGGCGCATCCCTGCGCAACGCACAAAGCAAAGCTATAATCGAAGGCGGCTGCGTGGTAATAACCTTGGCGTCCCTGAAAGGTAAGGCTGGGCTGGGCTACGTTGCCACCTTACCTTGACAATAGAACCACTGCCACAAAACCATGCCCCGCTTCCAGTGTTGGAAGCGGGGCATGTTGCAATGCCTCTTTTCATACAATGCCCTTCCATTCCCGCACGGCATCAATTCTGCGCATGCGCATCACAGCGGCATTGACATGAGCCGCGCGCAAGGCTATAATGCTTGATATACTAACTCCTTAGGAGGTAAGTTCTATGGACAAGAATAACATGCTCGGCACCGATATCGTATGTCAGATAGGCATACTCTGCAACGACATAATCGCCACCGCAGAAGCCTACAAGCGCGTGCTCGGCGCGGATTACACCGTGACTGAGACCAACTGCTACGAGCTGGCGCGCACCACCTATCAGGGTCAGCCCACCGAGGCGCGCGTCAAGCAGGCGTTTTTTGACGTTGGCCCCAACATAAACATAGAGCTTATCGAGCCTGACCACGAGCCCAGCACCTGGCGGCACGATCTGGACGCGCGCGGCGAGGGCGTGCATCACATCGCCTTCTGGGTGCGCGGCATGGACGAGGTCATAGCGCGCTTTGATGCCGCCGGCATGCCCATGACCCAGCGCGGCGAATGGGACACCGGCCGCTACGCCTACATAGACGCCATGCCCCAGCTCAAGACCGTGATAGAGCTGCTGGAAAACAAGTAAGGAGGACGCGCGCAATGAGACTGGGCGCCAACATAAGGGCCACCCATTCCCCCGAGGAATGGATAGCCGAGCTTAAGTCCAAGGGATACCGCGCCGCATACTGCCCGCTGGACGTGGATGCGTCCGATGCGCTCATAGCCGAATACCGTCAGGCCGCCGTGGAAAACGACATAGTTATCGCCGAGGTCGGCGGCTGGAGCAACATGCTCTCGCCCTCGCCCGAGCTGCGCGCGCGCAATGTGGAGCGCAACATCCGCTGCCTGATGCTGGCCGATGCCATAGGCGCGCGATGCAGCGTGAACGTGTCCGGCAACCCCTGCAGCGACTCGGCATGGGACAAGTGCTTCCCCGACTTCGACGGCGACGCTGCATATGAGCGAGTCGTGCGCACCGCACAGCACATAATCGAGCAGGCCGCTCCGCGCAGCGCCGCGTTCACGATAGAGTGCATGCAATGGATGATACCCGACTCCATAGAGAGCTACGAGCGCCTGCTGCGCGACGTGGACAGCCCGCACTTTGGCGTACACTTTGACGCCGTGAACCTGATAAACAGCCCCAGCCGCTATGTACACAACGGCGAGTACATAACCCGCTTCATAGAGCGGCTGGGCGCGCACATACGCTCCTGCCATCTCAAGGACGTGATAATGCGCAGCGACATGCTGGTACACATCGAGGAGACGCTGGCCGGCACGGGTGTGCTGGATTACGGCGCGCTGCTGGGCGGCATAAACGCGCTCGACCCCGACATACCGATGATGCTGGAGCATCTGCCCGACTTGGAGAGCTACGACCGCGCCGCCGCATACGTGCGCGCGCAGGCCGCACAGCTGGGAATCGAGTGACGGCATGCATTAGCCGCGCTCACTTAAAAAAGGGGCTTGCTAGGCGTGTATGGGGATAACCTCCCCCGCCACTGCCACCTATACCATTTTTCACTGAAATCCTGAATATTTCCGGGTGTGTAAACTGCAAGGAATACATCTTTGCTATTGGAAATAGGATTTCCCGACGCAAAAATCTCTGTGCGCCCACCGCGCATGTCGCTGGGCGCGATTGAAGTCGAGAGGGCTTTTAGCCTATCGACTTCTCTTGCTCCCGGTTTTCGATAGGTATGAGAGCGCGGCCCTTCGCCAAATCTTGCGGGAAGGGCCGCGCTCACTTTATTATATGCACTTTTCATGCGCATTAGGGCGCAATGTCCTATCCATGCCTATATGCCGCCTGCGCCATGCGAGGGCGGCAGCATTGCGCTGCGCTAAGCGTATCGAATGGACTTTGCGCGCAGCCCTGCGTACCGAATGGCGGCACGGCTGCGCTAAGCATTCTATGCGCATATGCAAGTTTTCCCGATGAACGCGCGCGCATATAAAGGTGCAACCGGCTCAGGCGCGCTGCGCTCATGTCGCGCTTCAGGCAGTCACTTGAGCGCCTTGCGCAGGCGCGAGACCATGTACCAGCAATAGCCGTCCATGAGCCCCTCGGCCACCAGGCAGCCACCCACGAAGCGCAGCAGTATAAGCTCCGTGCTGAACGGATCGCACAGCGCCACCGTGCCAAGTATCAGCGCTATCGCCGCGCCTATCAGGCAATGCCACCAGCCCGCCGCGCTCAGGCGCTTCATGTCCAGCCCGGTCTGGAGCTTGGCAAAGCCGCCCACTATCAGCGAGCCGCCCCATATGTACGGCAGCACGCCCACGGGTATCTCGGGTATCACAAGCAGCACCACGCCGCCCGCAAACAGCGTAAGCCCCAGCGTGAGATCCTGCCGCGTGAACGCGGTCAGCTTATCTCCGCGCAGATACAGCACGCAGTAGTACACGCCCATTATCATGAGCAGCACCGCCAGTGCTATGCCGAATATGTGATTAGACGTGCCGGGCGCTATCAGCAGCGCCAGACCGAACAGCAGATATATGACCGCCGTCACTATGTTGCTCGCGCTCAAAAGACCTCGCGCAAAGCCCGTGTTCCCCGCATTCTCCCCCTGCTTCTTGAACGGATTCCTCATGTATTTCCCTCCCGCAGCCGCAAAACGGCCATGATATCTATATATTCATGTTTTGGCAGCCAAATTCCTTCCCAAACGCATTCAGCCGCATATTTTTGGGATCTTCACGGAAACTTAGGCTAAAGGGGCTGAAAAAGCGGTTCTTTGCGGAAACCTATGGAATTTTTGAAAGCAAAGGTCAAGCTTCGCAATTTCCGCAAGATGGTTAATGCTGAAAAATGCAAGCCGCCCTTAATTGCCATTCATATCATGGCTAAGCCGTGATAGGCTTTAGCGCATTAATCCCACACGGAACCGTGAATAACCTGTCTTTGACAAAGCCCCTGGCCTTCTGCCGCGCAGCGCACGCGCGCTTGCCCCATCTCAGCCGGCTGGAACATAGCGCGTGCGCTGTGTGCGGCGAAGCGATTCATGCTCTATGCGCATTGCGCTCCGCGAGAGATATTCGCGCCTTGCTCAATGCGCAGATGCTGATGCGCTGTATGCTTAGCTCAGGCATCGGCAAGCGTTAATCCCACCTGCCAGCGCTATGCGGCGCGCACAGCACGTCATGCGCTGTATGCGCGGCGCAGGCATCGGCAAGCGTTAATCCCACCTGCCAGCGCTATGCGGCTCGCACAGCACGTCATGCGCTGTATACGTAGCTCAGGCATCGGCGAGCGTCAATCCCACCTGCCAGCGCTATGCGGCTCGCACAGCACGTCATGCGCTGTATGCGCGGCGCAGGCATCGGCAAGCGTCAATCCCACACGCCAGCGCTATGCGGCGCGCACATCCGTCATGCGCTGTATGCGCGGCGCAGGCATCGGCAAGCGTCAATCCCACACGCCAGCGCTATGCGGCGCGCACAGCACGTCATGCGCTGTATACCGCATTGCCGTCCTTGTACGTTTCCAGCACCTTTATGCCGGCTATGTCCTCGACGGGCGCGGTCAGGGGGTCTGCCGACAGGCGCACCATGTCCGCGCGCATGTCCGGCAACAGCCTGCCCTTCTGCTCCTCCTCGAAGTACTCATACGCGCCATACACTGTCTCGGCGCGCATTATCGCCGCGCGGCTCACATCGGTAATGCCGGGCTTGGCCAGCAGCTCGCCCGCCGCCGTGCGCCTGTTCAGCGCTATCTGCATGGTCTCAAGCATGTCGGGCGGCAGCACGGGCGTATCCTGATGCAATGTAAACGGCATGTCCAGCCGCTCGGCAAGTCCCAACGGGCTTATGCCGCTGGCGCGCTCCATGCCGAAGTTGCGCAGATGCGCATCGCCCCAGTAGCGCACATGCGCCGCGAAGTAGCTGGGTATCATGCCCAGATACGCCGCGCGGGGCAGCTGATCCGGCTGCATGAGCTGCGCATGTATTATCACATTGCGATTCCGGCGCGCATCGGTATTTAGGCACGCCAGCTGTTGAGCGCGCAGCAGCTGGTCTATGGCCGCGTCGCCATTGCAGTGGGTGAGCAGCTGGCGTCCGCGCTTGGCCGCATACAGCACATACGCCTGCGCCTGTTCCTCGGAATACACGGGATATCCGCGGTAGTCCGCGCCCTGACCCTCGCCGGGCAGATACGGCTCTCGCAGCCATGCCGTGCGCCCCTGCGGACTGCCGTCCAGAAACAGCTTATATCCGCCCAGGCGCATGCCGCCCTGATAGCCCGAGGCGAGTTCGGGTTCTTCGGCAAATATGTCACCGCGCGACATATCGCCCTTGCGCATGAACTCCACTATCTCCTCGGGCGGAACGGCCTCGCGCAGATCGGCGTAGCACACCACGTCCAGCTTGAGCCTGCCCGCCGCCGACGCGCGCTTTAGCAGGCGCACTCCTTCATGAGACGCAAGCCCTTCCTGTGCCGTGGTCACGCCGCGCTTCAGGTATTCGCGCTGAGCGCGCTCCAGCAGCGCCATGCGCTCGGCATCGGTGGGCGCGCCCATGCCGCCCGCCGCGCGCATGAACGCGGCCTCCTCCATGTAGCCGGTCGGCTGCCCCTGCGCGTCGTGCGCTATCATGCCGCCCGCCACCTCGGTATCCGCGCCTACGTGCGCGCGCTCCAGCCCGGCGCTGTTCAGCACGCCCATATGCCCCGAGGCATGCGTTATCAGCATGGGCGTGGCCGCCAGCGCGCGGCGCGCATCCATGGGCAGAGCGGCAAACTCGTCTGCCACCTGCGCGCCTATGCCATCCAGCAGGTGCTTATCGGGGTGCTCACGGCCGGGCAGCAGGTTCTGGTCATAGCCAAAGCCAGCCAGCCATGCATCCAGCCCGCTCATGTCGCCCGAGCGCAGCGCTGTCTGGGCGCGCTCTCGCAGCGCTGCACGCATGGCATCGGCTATGGCCTGACCTGTGCGCGCGCCTCTCACGTCCACGCAGCGCAGCGTGTCCGCATACTGGCATATGTGGCTGTGGCCATCCACAAAGCCCGGCATGAGCGTGGTGTCCTGAAGGTCTATTCGCTGCGCATCGCCGCCCGCCAGCGCCTCCACGTCTGCAAGGCCGCCCGCTGCGCGCACCTTGCCATCCTCTATGAGCAGCGCCTGCACGCGCCCGCCCGTACCGTCCGCCATGGTCAATATATTGCCGCCAAAGTATATCCTCTTCATTGCCTATCCACCTTTCCGATGCGCGCGCCAAAGCATGTCCGGCGCACATATTGTCATAATCATACAGCGCGCCGTCATTTAGCTGGCGCGCTGAGATAACTATCGCTTTTGCAGGCGGCATATCGCCGTCCGCACTTGACCGCAGCCCGCAGGTCAGGACACCGCCTCCTGCGCGGTCTGACGCCCCTTTATCTTGTATACCGTCTTGCGTATCACGGGGCTGTCGGGGTCCTTGAGCTGGCGCTCCATGAAGGCGTAGTACGAGCCCGGCGTGATTATGCCATAGCTGGGCAGCACCTTGAGTCCGCTCTGCCCCACCAGTATCTCCGCCATGGCCACGCAGTTGGTCTTGAGCGCGGAGTATATCTTGAACGGACCGCTTACCACCTTGTAGTAGCGTATCGGTATGAACTGGCTGGCATGAGCGCTCTGCCCCACGTCGGTAGAGTTGCGCTCGCTCGGCTTCCAAGGCACGCAATCGGCCAGCGTGCGCTCAAGCGTGCGGCGCACCTGCTTTTCCTGCTCGACGGTGAGCAGCATGGTGAAGCCCACCAGCGTCTTTTTCTGCCATCGGCGGCAGTAATCCAGATAGGGCTTGAGCTTTGTCACCATGAACGTGCCGTCCGAATAGAAGCCCAGCACGCGATTGCTGGCATCGTCATAGCAGCCGTAGGAGTACACTGTATCGCCCAGCGCGAAATCGACATGGCCATATCCCATGGCGACATTGCGCCCCAGATGGAACAGTATCGTCAGCCGCTTATTCGATATGTCGGCCTTGGGCGCGTCGGGCGCGGGCTTTTCGTATATGTGGTCGGTATTATTGCGCTCCAGCATGCGGTTGAACTTGTCCAGCAGCCACACGGGCAGGAAGCTGGTCAGCATGACCGGCGGCTGTATGCGCACGCGCATGAGGAAGCGCGAGTTCTCCATATCCCAGCGCAGCATAGCATGCAGATATTCCACAAATGCGCACAAGCCCTCCAGCAGCAGATACACTCCCGCCACCACGCGCACGTTTATCACATTGGATATGGGATGCAAAAGCATGGTCACGCCAAACAGCAGCGACAGCACGGCGATAACCAGATAGCGTATCCAGCCGCGGCTGCCGGTCGAGCGCAGCTGATACACATACGAGGCCTGCACAAAGCCGGTCAGCAGCGCCCACAAGCCAAAGCCCATGCCAAAGCCGCCCGCAACTATGCTGGGAAAGAAACCTATCAGCGCCCCCAGTACCAGCGACAGCGATGCGTTGAGTATCAGTGGCCAGCGCTTCTGTTCGCGCAGGAAGCCCATCAGCTCGCGCCCCATGGCGCAGGCGCGCTGCTTTAAGCCCTGCGGTTCGGCCTCGTCGCGCGCTTCGCCCTGCGCCGGGCTGCGCTCGGTAAACAGCGTGAGTATCGAAAGCACGGCGTTTATGAGCAGCGCCGCCGAGAGCAGCGTGCTTATGACTGCGCTTATGAGTTCCGGTCGTGCCAGCACCAATATTCCCAGCACTATCAGCCCCAGCGACTGCATAAGCAGCATCTGAGGCTTTATAAGGCTTGCCTGTCTGCGCATATACCCCATCTCCCACGCGCCCGGCACATGCCGCGCGCAACGTATTTTCTCCCTCACTTATGATACTAAATCCTTTGCGCCTCAAAGTCAAGCCCCTGCGAATATTATAACAATGTGCTATGGCTTTGTCACTTATGTCACATTGCCGACATCGTCTTGAAGCAGTGCCGCCAAATTTCAGGCGCACCGCGCATGCTACGCGCGCTTGTACTATGCTCGCACTGCGTGTGCGCCATGCCTTGCGCATCCGAAGCATGCTTGCACGACGCGCGCCACGCATGTATGCCATGTGCGATACATGCGCGCTTGCAGTACGCTTTCACCGCATGCACATCTGCGTGTGCAGCACTTGCGATGCATGCATACCCGCCGCGCTGAAGCGCCTCATGGCCATGCCCATCCTCAGCACAGCATGCCTTGGCAAAACAGTCCTTCACGCAGGGTCAGGCTAGAATGGTCGAGACAGCAGGCGCTCACAAAAGCCCGGCGAACTTTGCGCGCCAAGGCCGATTATCGCGGTTTTGGGCAGCGGCGTCCATGCTGAAAGGCGCAGGCACGCCCCCTGAATACCGCTTTTTCATGCGCAGCGCTTTAGCCTGCCCGACCGGAATAACCAAAAAAACGGCGCGCCGCTCGTTTGCAAGCGGCGTGCCGTATGCGCGGATGTGTTCCACGCGGAAGTGTGCTATCAGATTTCGGGAATCTCGACGTTGATCTCGTGACCCACGGCGGCGCTCTTGTTTATGCCGTCGATGATAGCCTGATTGTAGAGTATCTGGCTGGTGGGTACGGGCGCGGGAGTGCCGTCCTTGATGGCATCCAGGAAGGAGCGTATCTTCAGGTCGAACAGACCCCAGTTGGGATCGTTGGGCAGTATCGGTATCTTGGTCTCGACGCGCTCGCCGGCCAGGTCGGTGTACAGCGTCATGGGGCCGCCCACGCTGCCGTTCCAGCAGTCGGTGGAGGGTATGCGCAGCGCCGCCTCGGTACCGAATATGATGGTATCGCCGGGGGTGTCGGGATGCATGGCCCAAGCTATGCGGAAGTCCAGTATGATATCGCCCTCCAGGCGCACGAACGCGGCGGCGAAATCGTCAACGCCAAAGCGCGCGGCATTCTCGGCGGCGGTGTGAGTCGCGTCGGGAGTGGCATACTTGGGGTTGGTGCCGAAGAAGTTGGAGGTGTAGCCGGACACGGTCAGGGGCTTGGGATAGCCGATTGCGTTAAGCACCATGTCCAGAGAATAGCAGCCGATATCGCCCAGCGCGCCTATGCCGCCGGTGCTCTTCTCGATGAAGGTGCTGTTGGGTATGCCGCGACGGCGGCCGCCGCCGGTCTGTATGTAGTATATCTTACCCAGCGCGCCGCTCTCGACGATGCGCTTGATCATCTTCATGTTGGCATCGTTGCGGGGCTGGAAGCCTATGGTCAGTATCTTGCCGCTCTTCTTCTCGGCGCGGCAGACCTCGACGGCCTCGTCCAGAGTGACGGTGAAGGGCTTCTCAAGCAGCACGTTAACGCCATGCTCCAGAGCATAGATCGTGGGCTCCTTGTGGGCGGTGTTGTAGGTGCAGACGCTCACGCCGTCCAGTTCTTCGTTGTCGATAAGCTCCTTGTGGCTGGGATAGAAGCGCACGCCCTCGACGCCGAACTTCTTCATGAAGGCCTCGGCCTTGCCCGGTATCAGGTCAGCCGCCGCGACTATCTCCACGTCGGGCATCTTCTTATAGCTGAGTATGTGGCTCTCGGCTATCCAGCCGGTGCCGATAATGCCTATCTTGAGCTTGCGGGAAGTATCGACCGCCTTGGTCTCCACATCGGGAGTGAACTTGGACATGACCTCGTCAGCCTTGTTGCTCATTTCCATTCTCCTCTTTTCATCATACATGTTAAGCACCATTGCCTGCCGGTTAAGGCACGCTTTCATGTGTTGATTATATCACACTTGGGCGGGATATGCCAATAGGTTTTTGCCATGAAATTAAGTTTGCAGGAACAAATCATGAAATATACATACCCTGCAGCCTGTCAAAAAACCCCAGGAGAGCTCGGCGGGCCTTTGCAGCCCGCCGGCTTTAATCGCGCCCAGCGACATGTGCGGTTGGCGCGCAGATATTTTGGCGGCGGGAAATCCCATTTCCCAGAGCCAAAATATCTACCTTGCAGTTTCCACGCCCGGAAACCTTAAGGATTTCTGTAGAAACTGAGTATGGGTGGCAGTGACGGGGGGAAGTTCTCCCCCGTCCACGCTTGTCAAAAAGAATTTTTTGACAAGCTGACCCTGTCATGCATTTTCGCAATGCTCAAGCCCTCCCCATGCCAAACTTTGCGCCCGCGCGCACAACTTCACTTTGCGCGTTGACATGCGCGCCCGGCTGGTGTATCATTATGCATGAGGACTTATCTTTACGGGAGGATGAACGACATGGCAGTTACCACCAGAAAGTTCGGCACTCTGGAGTGCGGCGCGGAAGTTACCCTCTACCGCATAACCAACTCCAAGGGCGCATATGTATCTATAATCGATTACGGCGCGACGATAGTCGAGCTGTGCGTGCCGGACAGCACCGGCAAGCTCACCGACGTGCTGCTGGGCTGCGACGACGTGCATGCCTATGAGCATACCAGCGGCTATCTGGGCGCGCTGATAGGCCGCTACGGCAATCGCATCGGCAAGGGCCGCTTCCCGCTCAAAGGCGAGACGCTGCAGCTGGAGTGCAACGACGGCAACAACCACCTGCACGGCGGCTTCAAGGGCTTCAACTACTTCCTGTGGAACGCGGAGATAGTGGACGGCGGCGTGTGCTTCAGCCGCGTATCGCCCGACGGCGAGGGCAATTATCCCGGCAATCTCAGCGTAAAATGCACCTACACCTTCGACGACGACTGCGAGCTGAAGCTGCACTACGAGGCCGATACCGACAAGTACACCGTGTGCAACCTCACCAACCACTCCTACTTCAACCTCAACGGCCACGATTCCGGCACGATAGTCGATCACACCGTGCAGATACTGGCCGACCGCTTCACCGTCGTCGACGGCGAGTCCATACCCACCGGCGAGCTGCGCCCCGTCGAAGGCACCTGCTTCGACTTCCGCGCGCCCAAGACCATCGAGAAGGGTCTGGAGTGCGACTGCGAGCAGCTCAAGAACACCGGCGGCTTCGACCACAACTTTGTGCTGTCCGATGAAAAGGGCGTGCGCAAGGCTGCCTGCGTAACCGGCCCCAAGACCGGCATCGTCATGGAAGTGTACACCGACCAGCCCGGCGTACAGCTGTACATAGGCAACGCGCTGGATGCCAAGATGCCTGTCAAGGGCGTGCCCGGCAAGTTCTACACCAAGCGCACCGGCCTGTGCCTGGAGACGCAGCACTATCCCGACAGCGTGAACCACGCCGAGTGGCCGCAGCCCTTCCTCGCGCCCGGCGAGAAGTACGACACCGTGACCATATACAAGTTCTCCGCAAAGTAATCGCTCAAGCGGCATAAAGCGCGCCCGCTCTCACCACATGGTCTGAGAGCGGGCGCGCTTTGCATGCTTTGATTACAGCGCGCATATGCACTGTCGCCGGCTGAATGAGCTATCGCATCATCTAAGATTGAGCCACGCGCCCATGTCGCGCTGATCGCACAAGTTATCAGCGAGGTAATGGCGATACATGCACGCAACGTACTCTCATACCAGCATCGGCATAGCCATCACCCGCACCTACAAGCGGCAGGGTTGCTGTAAGCGGCATTGCCTGCCATCACTTCATCTCATCCTTGAGCCACGCGCCCATGTCGCGCTCCTCCCGTCCCGGCATGGCGAGCAGCGCATCCGCGACATCGCCAAACGCCCTGCCCGCGAGCGCTTCTTCCACGCGGACGGGCAGAGTTGCGTCCATAGCATCGGTATTCAGGCGGCAACTCTCCACCGCTCCCCCGCGCAGGCTCAGATCCAGCTCCGCCTCGCCCCAGTCAAAGCGCGTCTCAAAGTGCGCATCAAAGCGCGGCGTCTGACCGAAGCGCCATTGCCACGATGCCAGCCTTGCGCGCGTCTCCTCCAGCTCGTCCGCGTCAAAGTCGGCGGGCGCAAGCACTTCACACTTGCCATACTCGCGCTCATACGCCGCGCGCAGCAGCGGGCGCATAGCTTCAGGCGTAAGGCCGGGTATCATCTCGCTCAGATTGCACACGCGCGAGCGCACCGAGCTTACGCCCTTGGCCGCCAGCTTGAGCGGGCTGGGGTTGAGATACCGCGTGAGGCGGGACATGTCCACGTCTATCAGCAGCGTACCGTGCTGGAGCGAGCGCTCCTTGCTGTGTTCAAAGGCATTGCCTGAGAACTTGCGCCCATCTTCAAGCGTTATGTCATTGCGCCCGGATGCGACGGCGCGTATGCCCAATTCGCCCAATGCGCTGATTATGACGCCCAGCTGGCGCGCAAGGTCGTATCGCTCGCGGCAGGCCGTGAACGTGAAGTTCAGATTGCCCACATCGTGAAACACCGCGCCGCCGCCCGAATTGCGCCGCGCCAGATGCGCGCCCTCGCTCTCCATCAGTTCGCACCGACACTCGCGCCATGCGTTCTGATTGCGGCCTATTACGACCGTGTTCTGATTGCGCCAGAGGTACAGCGCCGCGTCGCCCTCGCCCATGGCGCGATACAGGCAGCTTTCCAGCGCAAGGTTATAGTATGGATCGAGCGAATTTGACTCCAGATAAAAGTTTCTCACATTTTCTCCTCACGGCGTGAGCAGCGCCCACGCTGGCTTGCATATCGGGACATAGCAAGCGCGGGCAGGGACATGCCCGCCCGCGCTCATGCTGTCAAAGAAAATCCCGGGAGAGCCGATGCCGCCGCAGGCCTCCCGCCTTCAAATAGCGCCCAGCGACATTTGCGGTGGACGCGAGGGTATTTTGCGCCCGGAAATCTCATCTGCCAGCGCAAACGCATATTCCATTGAGTTTCCGCGCCCGCAAATCCATTGCGGTTTCAGCGCAAGCTCAATGGATATCCTCACAAAAGAAGTCTTTCTCCGCTAGCAGGCTTGTCAAAGAGGCTATTGGGGCAAACTGCTGGCGGACAGTGGCCTGCCCGCCAGCGGTCATGCTTGCGCTTACCAGCTTGCGCGCAGCACGGGATTGCGCGCCGCGCCCACCTCGTCCAATCGGCGCACCTGCGCGCACACCGGCGCTTCGTGCAGCTCCTCGGGGGAGTTCTGCGCCTTCTGCGCCAGCTCTATGTACGCCTTGGCCGCCGCGTCCAGCGTCTCGGGCGTCTCGGTCTCGGTCGGCTCGAACATCAGCGCCTCGTGTACTATCAGCGGGAAGTACATCGTCGGCGGATGCATGCGGCGATCCAGCGCGCCCTTGGCTATGTCCATGGCGGACACGCCGGTCTGCTTCTTCATCTCCTCCAGCGTCAGCACGAACTCGTGCATGCATATGCCCGCAAACGCGGGAGTATACGCGGGCAGCATGGCGTTAAGCAGATAGTTGGCGTTGAGCACAGCGCCGCGCGCCGCCTCGGGTATGCCCTCGCGACCCAGCGACATTATGTACGCCAGCGCGCGCATTACCACAAGGTAGTTGCCATAGAAGCTGCGCACCTTGCCCACGCTGTCCTCGCTCCAATAGAGCTTGAGATCGTCACTCACGCGCGGGTTGGGCAGGAACTTCTCCAGTATGCGCTTGCAGCCCACAGGGCCGCTGCCCGGGCCGCCGCCGCCGTGCGGCGTGGAGAAGGTCTTGTGCAGGTTGAGATGCACCACGTCAAAGCCCATGTCGCCCGGACGCGCTATGCCCATTATGGCGTTTAAGTTAGCGCCATCGTAATAGCACAGTCCGCCCGCGTCATGCACTATGCGGGTTATCTCGCCTATGTTGTGGTCGAACTTGCCCACGGTGTTGGGGTTGGTGAGCATGAGACCTGCGGTGTCCTCGCCCACGGCGGCGCGCAGTGCCTCTATGTCCACAAGGCCGTCGGGCGTGGAGGGTATGCTGACCACGGTGAAGCCGTCCATGACCGCGCTGGCGGGATTGGTGCCGTGCGCGGAGTCGGGAACGATTATCTTCTTGCGCTTAACATCGCCGCGGCTCAGGTGATACGCCTTTATCAGCATCATGCCGGTGAACTCGCCATGCGCGCCCGCAGCGGGCTGGAAGGTCATGGCATCCATGCCGGTTATCTCGCACAGGTACTTTTCGGCGAGCTTGAGCGCGCGCAGGCTGCCCTTTACGCTCTCCTCGTCCTGCAGCGGATGCACGCCCGCAAAGCCGGGCAGCGCCGCCACGTCCTCATTGAGCGCGGGGTTGTACTTCATGGTGCAGGAGCCCAGCGGATAGAAGCCGCTGTTCACGCCAAACGCGCCATGGCTCAGCTCGGTATAGTGGCGCGCCAGCTCGTTCTCGCTTATCTCGGGCAGGCGCACGCGCATGGAGCGCTTTATGCCCTGCGCAGGTTCAGCGCGCGGCACGTCCAGCTCGGGCAGGTAGTTCGTATGCCGCCCTGCGCGGCTGCGTTCAAACAGCGTAAGCATCACGCATGCACCTCCTCAAGCAGCTTTACCAGCGCGTCTATCTCCTCGCGCGTGTTCATCTCGGTGAAGCACCACAGCAGCTTGCCGTCCACGTTCAGGCCGCCCAGCATGTCATGCTGCCCAAGCATGGCGTTCAGCTCATCCGGGCATATCGGGCAGTTGGTCATGAACTCCATGCCGAACTCGCCTTCGTACACGCGCTCAAAGCCGGGGAGCGCGCATATGCGCTGCGCGGCATAGTGCGCCTTGGACCAGCACTGGCTCGCGGCCTCGGTAAGGCCCTCGGGACCCATTGCCGCCATGTACACGGAAGCCGCCATGGCGCACAGCGCCTGATTGGAGCAGATGCTGGAAGAAGCCTTCTCGCGGCGTATGTGCTGCTCGCGCGCCTGCAGCGTGAGCACGAAGGCGCGCTTGCCCTCGGTGTCCACGGTCTGACCGACTATGCGGCCGGGCAGCTTGCGCATCAGCTCGCTGCGGCAGGCCATTATGCCCAGATACGGCCCGCCAAAGCTCAGCTCCATGCCCAGCGGCTGGCCTTCCGCCACGCATATGTCCGCGCCGCATTCGGCGGGCGTCTTGAGGAGCGCCGCCATTATCGGCTGCACGGCCACTATCAGCTTGGCGCCCGCCGCATGCGCGACTTCGGCTATTTGCTCTATGTCCTCTATCTGGCCAAAGTAGTTGGGCTGCTGCACTACCACGCAGCCCACGTCCGCGCCCAGCGCCGCCTTGAGCGCCTCTATATCGGTCACGCCGCCCGCCGCGCTCACCTCATATACGGGGCGGTCGCCTGCGTAGGCATAGGTCTTTATGACCTGCCTGAAGTCGGGGTTCACGGTCGCGGACACTATCGCGCGCAGGCGCTTGCGCTCGCAGCACATGTGTACGGCTTCGGCGGCGGCGCTGGCGCCGTCATACACAGAGGCGTTGGCCACGTCCATGCCGGTCAGCTCGCACACCATGGTCTGAAACTCGAATATCGATTGCAGCACGCCCTGGCTTATCTCGGCCTGATAGGGCGTGTACGCGGTCAGGAACTCGTCCTTGTTTATTACGCGCTTGACTATCGATGGTATGTAGTGGCGATATGCGCCCGCGCCCCGGAATATGGTGCGGTACACATGGTTTTCGGCGGCCAGCGCGCCCATCTCGCGCTTTACCTCCAGCTCGCTCTTGCCGGAGGGTATGTCCAGTTCGCCTTTGAACAGCATGTCGTCGGGTATCGCCTGATACATCTCGCGGTAGCTCTTCAGACCCAGAGCCTCCAGCATGCGCTGGCGCTCGCCGGGCGTAGAGGGAATATATCCGCCCATATTACTTTTCCTCCGCAATGAACGCCTCGTAAGCGGCGGCATCCATAAGCTCGCCCTCCTCGGCTACATCCTCCACCTCTACCAGCCACGCCTCGTAGGGCTTCTCGTTTATTGACTCGGGCGCGTCCAGCAGCTCCTCGTTGACGGCGCGCACCTTGCCGCTGACCGGGCTGTAAACCGGCGAAACGGCCTTGACCGACTCGACCTCGCAGCAGCTCTCGCCCGCAGTCACATCGTCACCCGCCTGAGGCAGATCGACAAACACCAGATCGCCCAGTTCCTGCTGAGCATAGTCGGTAAGACCTATGCGCACCGAACCGTCGTCCTGCTTGAGCACCCACTCGTGAGACTTGCTGTACATCCTGTCGTTCATTATCATGATAATACCCTCCATACAATATATTATTTCATTATCCGCGGGCTATGGATTGGGCTCCACTCCGCCGCCGTATAGACTATTTGATTTATCACAGACTATTTTGCTTCCCCGCACACGACGCTTGACCGCCGCATGCGCTCAAACGGCATATCGCTGCGCCCTATGCGCGCCTTATGCTCACTCGGCCTTCTTTTTCTTCACGCGGCTGTAGAACGGCAGCGGCACTACCTCGCACTGTATCTTGCGTCCGCGCACCTCTACCTCCAGCACCGTGCCGACCTCGGCACAGGACAAATCGACCAGCGCCATAGCAGCGGCGTAGTTTATGAACGGGCAATGCGTGCCGCTGGTGGTGTGACCCACCTGCACGCCGTCGCGGAACACCGGCAGATGCTCGCGCGCTATGCCGCGGCCTATCATCTTAAGGCCAACGCGCGTCACCTTGGGCTCTCCGCGCTCTATCATCGCCTGCCTGCCTATGAAGTCGGGCTTGTCCATCTTGACGAAGCTGCCCAGACCCGTCTCGCGCGGGGATATTTCGTCGTCCATCTCGTGGCCGTACAGCGGCATGCCCGCTTCCAGGCGCAGCGTATCGCGCGCGCCCAGTCCGCAAGGCACAAGGCCGGACTCGCGCCCGCCCTCAAGCAGCGCGTCCCAGAGCTTGACCGCATCCCCGGTCGCGCAGTACAGCTCGTATCCCGCCTCGCCTGTGTAGCCCGTGCGCGATATCAGGCAGCGCACGCCGCAGACCGTGGCTTCGGGTATGAACGAATAGTACTTGGCGGGCAGCTTGAGTTCCGGCTCCAGCGCCTTCATTATGTCGCGGGAGGCGGGGCCCTGCAGCGCTATCTCGGCGCAGCCGTCGGATATGTCCGTGAGCTTAGCATCGCCCACCAGATGCGCCTGCATCCACTCCACATCCTTAAAGCGGTTGGAGGCGTTTATGACTATAAGATACTTCTGCGCATTGTAGCGGTATACCAGCAGATCGTCCACCACGCCGCCGCGCTCGTTGCACATGGGGCTGTAACGCACGCGGCCATCCTCGAGGTCGGTATAGTCGTTGGTCAGCCACAGGTTGAGGTTCTTGAGCGCATCCGGGCCGGTCAGCATGGCCTCGCCCATGTGCGAAACGTCAAACAGGCCCGCAGCCGTGCGCACGGCGTTGTGTTCGGCTATCACGCCCTGATACTGAACCGGCAGCAGATAGCCCGCAAACGGCACTATCTTGCCGCCCAGCTGTTCATGCCGCTCGTAAAGCGGCGTCTTTCTGTCCATTGCGCATACCTCCGTTTTGTTTATATTGGCCGCGCGCAAAAGCACAAAGGCGCACAGAGCCGCGCGCAAGGCAGGCTTGCGGCTCCATGCGCCTCTGTTATATCGCCTGAAAGATTCTCCTGCGCTGCGCGCCGGGATTGCTTCTTCGGCGCCAATGAGAGCGCATAGCGCTCCATCGGCTTTCCAGAGTCCCGTCCAGATCCGGTCCTTTTGCCTGAGAGTTTGTGCATCTACCCCTTCGGCGGCCAGCTTCATGGCTCTCTCCCTGATCCTTCATCCGGGCATATTGCTTTATGCGCTCGCAAACACGAACGTTTTGTTAATGTATCGCGATTACATTCACATTATAGGCGCTTATTCGCCTTTTGTCAATACCGGCACGTCCGGGCAATCGAATTCATATTCGCCCGAACCGAAATCTTTACGATAGTCGCCCATGCGGAACATGCACAGCGTGTTCTCCGGCACCTTGAGCGACACGGCTATCCTGTCGCCCTCGCGGCGCAGCGCAACGGCTATCTCGCCATACAGGCTCTCGTAGCGGCAGCTCAGGTTGTCCCACTCATTGGGCAGCTGCGGCGCGACCGAGAAGCGCTTGTAGCCCACCATGCGCTCGTCCACGTTTATGCCGGCCAGCGTCTCCACCATCCAGTCCAGTATGCAGCCATAGGCATAGTGGTTGTAGGAGTTCATGGCATCGCTCCAGAACGTGCCGTCGGGCTTTATGCCGTCCCAATGCTCCCATATGGTAGTCGCGCCCTGCTTGACCGAGTACAGCCATGAGGGGAACTCCTCGCGCATAAGCAGCTTTATGGCCACGTCCATGCGGCCATGGCGGCTGAGCGCGTAACACAGGTAGGGCGTGCCGAGGAAGCCGGTGGTGAGATGGCCGTCATTGGCGTCTATCAGGCGCACCAGCTCGTCTATCGTGCGCTGAACGGCGTTTTCCGGCACCAGATCGAACATCAGCGCCAGCACGTGCGCGGTCTGAGTAGGCACGGCCAGACGGCCATGCGGCGTAAAGAACTCGCGCTTAAAGAAGTCCACTATGTCGTTGTGCAGGCGCATGTAGTTGGCGCTCTCGGCGCTGTATCCCAGCACCTCGGCGGCGCGGCTCATTATCTGGGTGGAATAGGCATAGTACGCCGTAGCGGTCAGCTCGTTGGGCGTCGCGCCCATGTAGCTGCCCTCCTTGGCGTCCAGCGCCAGCCAGTCGCCAAAGTGGAAGCCGCTATCCCAGTACACGCCGCGCGTGGCCACGCTGCGCACATGCTCCACCCACTTCTTCATCATGGGATAGTTCTTCTTCAGCTCGCGCTTGTCGCCGTAGCACAGATATAGCGTCCACGGGCATATGGTCGCCGCGTCCGCCCAGCCGCAGGCCGAATCGCCGTTTTTCAGCACATCGGGTATCACATGCGGTATGCCGCCGCTTTCCAGCTGATCGCAGGCCATGTCGTCCAGCCACTTGGAGTAGAACGCGCGCGTATCGTTCAGGAAGCAGGCCGTGCGTATGAACACCTGCGCATCGCCCGTCCAGCCCAGACGCTCGTCGCGCTGCGGGCAGTCGGTGGGTACGTCCACGGAGTTGCCCATGAAGCCCCAGCGCACATTCTCGACCAGGCGGTTGATAAGCTCATTTGAACAGGTGAACTCGCCTGTTGGCTTCATGTCGGAGTCCAGCACCACGCCCTCGAAGTTCTCGCTCTGCGCAAAGCCGGGGAACTCTATAACGCGCATGTAGCGGAAGCCCTGGAAGCTGAAGTGCGGCTGGAACACCTCCTCGCCCTCGCCGGACAAAACGTAATTTATGTCATTGCGCGCCGAGCGCATGTTGGCGGTATAGAAATTGCCGTCCCTGTCCAGCACCTCGGCAAAGCCCAGCCGCACGCGGTCGCCCTTGCTGCCCGACACCTTTACGCGCACAAAGCCCACCATGTTCTGACCGAAGTCGAACACGGTCTCGCCTGCGGGCGTCTTTATCTTGGCTATGGGGCGCAGCACCTTCTGCTCGCGCACGAACTCGCCGGTCTGCATGCGCATGACGCTCTTGTCGAACTTCTCCGGCACGCACTTTACGAAGTGGCCGCTCCCGGTGCTGCGGCACCAGTCGGGATCGACCAGATTCGCGTCATAAGTCTCGCCGTGATACAATTCGCTAAAGGTTATCGGACCCAGCCCGCTCTGCCAGTCCTCGCCGGTCATGACCGTCTGAGTGCGGCCATCCTTATACCATATGTGCATCTGCACAAACAGCGCATTGCGCGCGCCGCTTAAGTTGCGGTTGTTCTTCCAGACAAGATCGCCCTTGTACCAGCCCGCGCCCACGACCGCGCCGATCACGTTCTCGCCCTGATGCAGCAGGCCGGTCACGTCGTATGCCTGCACCTGAAGGCGCTTCTTATAGGACAGGAAGCCGGGCGCGAAGTACGCATCGCCCACCTTGCCGCCGTTCATGTGCAAATCGTACATGCCCAGCGCCGTGGCGTACACCTTGGCGCGCGCGACCTCGCCGTTTACCTCAAAGCCACGCCTGAAGTATATGCCGCAGGAGTCCTCGGGCTTGTCAAGAGGCGAAGCTATGAAGTCGGCGCGGAAATCATCCGCATCGAATATGCCGGTTTCAAACATGGACTGCGCCCAGTCGCTCTTTTCGCGGTGATTGTCCTCCACGCGCACGCGGAAGTAATAGCGCGCATCCGGCTCCAGCGGCTCGCCGCGATACTCGCACAGCTGGCTCTGATCGCCCGCAATGCGGCCGCTGTCCCACAGTATAGAGGCAAAGTCATCGTCGTGCGACAGCTGTATCTGATAGCTGCACTGAGCGCATCCGCGCGCATCGCTGCGCAGCTTCCAGCTGAAGCGGGGCTTATCCGTGGCTATGCCTATTGGGGCGGTAAAGTTTTCACATTTAAGGTCATATAAAGAGAGCATAAGTCCTGCCTCCTCTATGTCATTCATAGCCAGATTATAGCACAACGCCTGCGAATTGACCAGCCGCAAAATGCCTTGATTTAGCGCCGGGCATTTATGCGAAAGATGGCAAGCGCGCAGGGCCGGCATGTGCAAATGCAGTTTTGACCTCAATCCATGGCGCGGCGCACCATGCCCGCAAACAGCAAAACGCGGACTGTCCCCATTTTTAGGAACAGTCCGCGCGATATGCTTTATATTATCAGTTTTCAGCCAGAACAGCGTCTATCTGCTTCTTGGCCCACTCGCCGGCCTTCTTGAGGTCGGCCTCGGTGGGCTGCTGGCCGCCCTTGAGGAAGCCGCCCTTGCCGTTGGTGATGAGCGTGTCGCCCACTACCTTTATGCCCTTGCTCACGAACACCTGCTTGATGGCGTCGATGGTAGCATGAGCGCCCTTGGGCGAAGTGGTAAACAGCGCAACGTGCGCAACACGCTTGGTATCCATGGTGCTGATGAAGGCCTGCATGACCTTATCTATCTTGCCACCCGACTCCTCGCAGCCCAAGAACATGAGCGGCACGGCTTCAGGCATATATGCGGGCGGCAACGGCTCCTTGGGCTGAGTTGCTATGCGCGCTATGGCTTCTGCGACCATTTCGGCGCTGCCCTTGGGGCTGGTATAGTGTACACGAGTCTTCATCAAAATACATCCCTTTCACGCAAGTATTACTTTATATTATAAAGCCAACTCAGATAAATGCAAGCGTATTTGGCCAGAGTTCATAAAATTGTCTTTATTTAACCTCTCCATAGCGCCATCTTGTGCAAATCATATCGCGGATTTCATAATAGTGAGCTGTGGCGGATGTGTGGCGAAGCTGTGCCATAGTTTGCATCAATACACGCCTATGCGGGTGTGCGCTACGCAGCCCGCCAGTATGTCCGATATGCGATGGCGCGCGTGCGCTATGAGCACGGTCGTGCCGCGCCTGACCGGCTCTATCGAGAACTCCAGCTTGGCATGCGCGCCGCCCGAGCCCTTGCGCGAGGTACCCACGCAGCAGAGCTGCATGGCGCGTATCCTGGCTATGCAGTCATCGGCGTTGTCCGCGCGTATCTCGTCCACCAGCGTCTTAGGGTCCTTGGGGTCGCGGTATATGCCCTCGGTCGAGGTCATGATTAGCAGGTACTTGGAGTGCATGAGTTCGCTCACGACCGCTGCCGTCTCGTCGTTGTCCACGCACTCGACCACGTGATCGCTCCTGCGGCGCAGCTCGGTCAGCTCGAACTTGCGCGTCTCCTCGTCGGACACTGGGTCGTTGTAGTTGATTATGGGTATGGCATCCTGCGCCATGGCGCGCTCCAGTGCGCGGCGTATGTGCAGGCGCTTTTCGGGGTCGTTGAAGTGCTGATGCTCCACCAGCAGCTGACGCACCGAGTATTCCGGGTGTATGAACTGGCGATAATTGGCCATGAGTATGGACTGCCCCTGCGCGCTGTAATCGGTCTTGCACTCCTCGGCATCGCCCTCCAGCTCGCGTCCGCCGTTGCGCTTCATGTAGTCCAGCCTGCCTATCTCCGCCGCGCCGCTGGTCACCCATATCATGCCTGGGCGCAGCTCATCGCCCAGGCGCGAGAGTATGTTGTAATCTATGTCATTGTCCTCGCGGCGTATCAGCGCCATAGAGCCCACCTTGCCCACCAGTGTGACTTCCCGCTCCATGCTATTCACCCGTTTCCATAAGTTTTGCCGTTTATGCCGCATATTGTACCACATCGGCGGGCAGGTGGCAATACTTTATCGCATTAACATTGTGACGCGCTTCATGCATGCCGCACAATAGCCGCCGCTAAAATTATGTCGCGCATGAATTCGGAGATGAGCATTATGGCAGATGCGCGCAAGAGCAACTGCATCATTTGTGTCCAACATGCCCTCGATTTAAGCGCGGCTAATTAGGCTATACGAAATCCGTCTTGTACAAAGCACGTGTTACACAGACATGCCCAGCACCATTCAAAGACCTTGCAAGCGCATGCCGCAGTTGCACATGGAGTCCGCATTGTGCAAACATATGCAAAACACCGGTTGCGCAGACTTATACTCAGCACAGCGCGCGGTCGCATGCGGGATTCATCCCGTGCAGGCTTGTATCAGTCAAAGCATATTTCACACACGTCAGCACGCTGTGTTCCGCATGATAAACCGCGCGGCGCTTTACCTTTTCAGCTTGTCAAAAATGTATTCTTGACAAGCGTGGACGGGGGAGAACCTCCCCCGCCACAGCCACTCCTGCTCAGTTTCCACTGAAATCCTTAAGGTTTACGAGCGTGGAAACTGCAGGGTAGATATGCTGCTCTGGAAAATGGGATTTCCCGCCGCCAAAATATCTACGCGCCCACCACACATGCCGCTGGGCGCTACCTAAGCCGGCGGGCTGCGAGGCCCGCCAAACTCTCCCGGGGTTTTTTGACAGGCTGAGGACATATATTTTTACCCCGGGAAACGAGATTTCCCCCGCGTAAAAAATCCTGAGCGCCCACCGCACATGCCGCTGGGCGCTACCTAAGCCGGCGGGCTGCGAGGCCCGCCAAGCTCTCCCGGGGTTTTTGACAGGCTGACTTTTATTATTCAGGAATGCCAAGGCTCGCCTCTCATGCCTATTCAGGGCGCATATTGGCGCACAAAAGCAGAGCCCCGGACATATGCCCGAAGCTCTGCCATGATAAACTTTAGTCCACTATAGCCCCATAAACCGCCTGCGCATACAGCGGCACGAAGCGATAATGACGGCCGGGATTGGTCTGCACCATGAACACGCTCACCATGTCCTCCTTGGGATCGACCGAGAACCACGTGCCGGCCATGCCGTCCCACGCAAACTCGCCCACGCTGCCGTAGCCCGCTATCTCGGGGTGCATCATCACGCGCACCGCCAGACCGTAGCCGTAGCCACGCTGGGTGTCCCAGTTGTAGTCCTTGAGCTGCTCGGCGCTTAAGTGGTTGGTGCTCATCAGCTCCACGCTCTTGCGCGAGAGTATGCGCACGCCGTCCAGCTCGCCGCCGCCCAGCAGCATGCGCGCAAAGCGCGCCACGTCGCGCGCGGTGCTGACGAGACCTCCGCCGCCGCTCTCGAACGCGGGCGCCTGCGTGCGGCGGTCCATGTCGTCGGCGGGCGTGAAGTGGTCGTCGCCGTCCACGCCGTACATCCTGACTAAGCGATCGGCCTTATCGCCCTCTACATAGAAGCCGGTGTCCTTGAGCCCCAGCGGGTCGAATATGTGCTGCTTCATGAACTCGCTCAGCTTCATGCCCGACATAACCTCGACCAGCGCGCCCAGCACGTCTATCGAGAAGCCGTACATCCAATGCTCGCCCGGATGGAAGCACAGCGGCGCGCGCGCATATTCGCGCACTATGCGCTGGGTATCCCAAGGCTTTCCTGCCTTTATATCCTGCTCCATGGCGGCGTACATGTCCTTCAGCACCAGATCGGACACGGTGTTGCCGCCCGGATAAGGTATGCCGCTGGTCATGGTGAACAGGTCGCGTATCTCCAGCGGGCGCTTGGGCGGCACAAGCTCTATCGCGCCCAGCGGCGTGAGCGTGCCGACCTTTACGTCGTTGTATTCGGGTATGAACTTGCCCACGGGGTCGTGCATCTTGTACTTGCCCTGCTCGTGCAGTATCATCATGCAGACCGAGGTGAACACCTTGCTCATCGAGAATATGCGGAATATGGAGTCCTCGCGCAGCGGCTTGCCCGCCTCCATGTCGGCGCTGCCATATGTCGCAAAGTAGCCTTCCTCGCCATGGCGAATCACCAGCGCCTGCACGCAGGGCAGTTCGCCCCTTTCCACCCAGCCGGACAGCAGCCTGTCTATGTTCTTAAGCCTGTCCGGGCAAAATCCCGCCTTATTCATTGCGTCATTCCTCCTTTTTGCCCGAAGTATACTCGGCATAAAGCTTGCGATAGAACTTCAGGCTCTCGGGTATAAGCTCATACGGCTTCAGGTGATACGGGCAGCGCGATGCGCACGCGCCGCAGTGCGTGCAGTCCTCCACCCTGTCCATCTGCTCCTTGAACTCGGGCGTCATCCAGCTGTCTATCGGCGAGCGCGTGAGCAGCTGTATAAGGCGCGAGGCATTGTTGAGCGGTATGCCCACAGGGCAGGGCATGCAATAGCCGCAGCCGCGGCAGAACGAGCCAATCAGCTCCTGCCTGTCCTTTGCTATCACCGCGCGCAGCTCGTCATTCAGCTCCACGCCCTCGCTGTCCGCGGCCAGGAACTCGTCCAGCTCATGCTGATGCTGTATGCCGTATATCGGCACCACGCCCTTGTGCGCGCGCATGAAGGCGTGTATGGCGCGGGCATTGGTCAAGAGTCCGCCCGAGAGCGCCTTCATGGCGATAAAGCCCATGCCGCGCGACAGGCACTTCTCCACGAGCTTGCTATCCTCCTCCGAGGCAAGGTAGCTGAACGGGAATTGCAGCGTATCGAACAGGCCGCTGTCCACGGCTTCGTTGGCGTATTCGAGGGAGTGCTGCGTGAGTCCTATGAAGCGTATCTTGCCCTGCTGGCGCGCCTTGACCGCCGCGTCGTACAGCCCATCCTCGCCGCCGGGGGCTATGGTCATCTGGCGGTTATGGAACTGATACACGTCTATGTAGTCGGTCTTGAGCATGCGCAGGCTGGTCTCAAGATCCTTCATGTAGTCCGCGCCGTTGTTGGCCGGGGACTTGGAGGTTATCACTATGTCATGGCGCACGTCGGAGAGCGCGCGGCCAATTTTCTCCTCGCTGTCGGTATACGAGCGCGCCGTATCGAAAAAGCGCACGCCCTTGTCATAGGCATAGCGCAGAAGGCGCGTGCCGTCCTCCATATTGCGGCGCTGCACGGGCAGCGCGCCAAACGACACCGATGTGGCTTCAAGGCCGGTATTGCCCAGCTTTATCTTATCCATAAGTCAACTCCCCTGCTGCATCACGCTGCGCATGATGCGCATTTTGATATCATAGCGAATGCACGGGCGAAAATGAGCATCCTGCCGCGCACTGCAAAGCACACTCCGCCCTGCCGCGCTATGCCATTTGCGCGCAATGCCCTATATCTATTTAAGGAGATAGCTCCGCCCGCTCATCCGCAATTAACTAATGCGCGCGGATAAGCCGCGCGCCACAGAACGCCTTTACTTGCGCACCAAGGTTGCGCCGGTCAGCGGCTTAAGCTCTATCGGGCCGGTGATTTCCTCGCCGGTCAGCAGATCGCGGCAGCCCTCCAGCGGCACTACCGTGCGCGTTTCATGGTCGAAGTTCATGTAGAATATGTACTTTGCTCCGTCCTCGCCATCGCGCGACGCGCTCAGCACGCCGTCGGGTATCTCGCGCGCCAGCGTGGGCATGCCCAGCTTGGCCACGCGGGAGGCGTAGAACTGCTTGAGGAAGGCGCGATCGACGCGGGAAGCGATGTACCATGCCTGACCCTCGCCAAAGTCGTTCACGGTCACGGCGGGCGTTCCCTTATAGAAATCGTCGCCATACACGGCCTGAACGCGCGCGGTGTTGGCATGCATGAGGTCGCAGGCCGTGTTGCACTCGTAGCTGCCGGTTATGCCCATCTCGTTGCCGTCCTCGGCCACGATGGAGTTGCTGTCGTAATCCCAGAGGCCGTCGGTCTCCTCGACCCATATGCCCATAAGATCCTTGAGCGGGCCCGGCCAGCCGCCCAGGAAGCACAGGTCGTTTTCGTCGGCCACGCCGCTCATGTAGGTCATGACCAGCTGTCCGCCGCGCTTTACGAACTCCTCCAGACGCTCAGGCACGCCGGGCTTTATCATGTAGAGCATGGGCGCAACCACGAGGGAGTACTTGTCCAGACTCTGATCGGAGTCGATTACGTCCACGTCTATGCCCTGGGACTTGAGGCCGTAGTAGTGATCGTCAACCAGCGCATCGTGCTTCTTGTCGCGGCGTATGCCCTCGGCGCTCTCTATCGCCCAGCGGTTCTCCCAGTCATATATCAGCGCGGCCTTGGCATGCGTCATGCTGTGCAGCGCGGGCTTTATGTCCATGAGGTACTCGCCCACGTCGGTCACGTCGCGGAACACGCGGGTATGCTCGTGGCCCACATGATCCACTACCGCGCCGTGCAGCTTCTCGGACGAGCCGCGGCTCTTGCGCCACTGGAAGTACTGCACGCTGTCCGCGCCGTGCGCAACCGCCAGCATGCTGCTGAGCAGATGCATGCCCGGGCGCTTGAGCTTGCAGACCTCCTGCCAGTTGGTCGCGGACGGAGTGGACTCCATAAGCACCCACGGCTTTTGCAGTATGGAGCGTATGCAGTCGTGATAGAAGGCGGTGTTGCGCGCGACCTCGGCATCGCTGCCCTTGTCCCTGCCCCACAGCGGATAGTTGTCCCAGGAGGCGAAGTCTATCACGTCCTTGAACTTGAAGTAGTCAAGGCCGATGTAGCGGTTCATGAAGTTGGCCGTCACCGGCAGGTCGGGCGTGAGGCGGCGCAGCGGCTCGACCTCGTTCTTCATGAAGTCCACGGTCTGATAGGTTATGAAGCGCGCCCATGCGAGGTTGAGCGCCATGACCGCGTTCTCGCCGTACTTGGTGGGCGGGTCTATCTGGCTCCAGTCGGTATAGGTGTGCGCCCAGAACGAAGTCCACCAGCAGCGGTTCAGCTCGTCCAGCGAGCCATACTCGCGCTTCAGGAAGTCGCGGAAGGCGTTCTTGCACAGGTCGCAGTAGCACACGCCCTCGAACTCGTTGGATATGTGCCAGCCCACCACGCCCGGATGCTTGCCGAAGCGCTCGGCCAGCTTGGTATTCATCTGATGCACCTTCATGCGATAGGTGGGCGAAGTGTAGCAGTGGTTATGACGGCTGCCGTGAGTGTTCCTGTGGCCATCCTCGCGCACGCGCAGCACTTCGGGATAGCGCTGGCTCATCCACGCGGGGCGCGCGCCGCTGGGCGTGGCAAGCAGCACGGATATGCCGTTTGCATACAGTCTGTTTATGACGCGCTCCAGCCAGTCGAAGTTGTACACGCCCTCCTCAGGCTCCAGCGCCGCCCATGCAAATATGCCCACTGACATTATGTTGCAATGGCTCAGCTTCATAAGGCGCACGTCTTCTTCCAGCACGTGCTCATTGTCCAGCCACTGATCGGGGTTGTAGTCGCCGCCATGTCCAAATACCGGGAACTTCCATTCAGCCATTTAGATGTCCTCCGTATCGATATAGTTTTGTCTTTGGAAAGCCCTGCGCATGCTGCGCGCGTCAGCCCAGCACTACGCCGTTTACCACATTGCGCGGAGTGCGCCCGTCCAGCGCCTCCATTATGCGCTGCGCACAGGCGCTTGCCATCTGCGCGCGCGTCTCGACCGTGTTAGTGCCGACATGCGGGGTAAGCACTACGTTGTCCAGCTCAAGCAGCTCGGCAGGCACATCGGGTTCCTGTGGGAACACGTCCAGTCCCGCGCCCGCTATGCGCTTTTGCCTTAGCGCCTCTATAAGCGCCGCCGTGTCCACCACGCCGCCGCGCGACGTGTTTATCAGCATCGCCTGCGGCTTCATCAGCGCTATCCTGCGCGCATCCATAAGGCCGCGCGTGGAGTCGGTCAGCGGGCAGTTTATGCTTATCACATCGCTTGCGGCTATTAGCTCGTCCAGCTCCATATAGCGGCAGCCCTGCTCGCGCTCCCCGGGCAGGCGATGGCGATTATAGTAGGCCACGTCCATGCCCAGCGCACGGCACATATTTGCCAGCGCGCCGCCTATGTGACCCATGCCGATTATGCCAAGGAGCTTGCCATTAAGCGTATGCCCCATGCGCGCGCCCATAGTGAACAGCCCCTGCTCCCCCGCGCGCAGCGCGCGATCCAGCTCGGTCACGCGGCGCGACAGGCTCATAAGCAGCGCCAGCGCCAGTTCAGCGGTTGCCTGCATGGTATCGTCGGGTATGTTGGTCACGGGTATGCCGCGCGCTGCCGCCGCCTGAGTGTCTATGCGGTCGTAGCCCGCGCCGTAATTGCTGATTATCTTAAGGCGCGGCGCGGCCGCTATCATCTGGGCATCTATCGCGGCGCAGGCCAGCACGGCATCCGCCTCGGGCATGCGCGCCAGTATCTCCGCGCGGTCAAAGGACAGCTGTCCCTCGGGCGGAGTTATCACGCGGCACTTGAGCTTAAGCTCCTCAAGGCCGTCTCCGGGTATGTTGTGCGTAACAAGTACTGTAAATATGAAAACCCCTCCCACTCGCGCGCAGCGCAGTATTACGTCTCCATTATATACTCTTTACGCCTTGGCTACAAGGGGTGAGTCATAACAAATTGGCAGCGCTGCGGGGCGCGCATGCGATGCAGCCTTAGCGCACGCATTAGCCGTCACAGGCGCACACACCCTGCGCGCCGTCCATCGCACGCAGCGGCAATGAGCGCAGTCTGCACCGGGATATGGCGCGCCGCACATTGCCTGCCGCATAGCGCAAAGCGGGCCACCCTGCCGCCGCTCAAGTGTGAACAGCGGTAAGGCCGGCCCGCCCAGATGCGGGTTACCCAGCCCGCTCATATATGCGCTTTTGCATCCAGCTGCCATGTCCGATCTTCTCTATTGACGCTGATGCTTTCTGCGCGCAAAGCACATTACAAGGCTCATGTACGCGGCTATTAGCAGCAGTAAAAGCCATCACGAATGTTCCGGTAAGGTCGCGCGCCTTGTTTCTTGTGTCGAGCACCACTATATCCGCGCCTATGTCGCGCGTTATGTGCTGCCACTGTTCGATTATCTCGCGGTAATTGCGCCCCAGCCTGTCCAGCGACATCAGATAGAGCGTGTCTCCACGGCGAAGTTTGCACAGCAGCGCCTCGTATTTCTGGCGGCGAAAGTCCTTGCCGCTCTGCTTTTCTACGACGATGTTGCTGCTAATCAGACCCGCACCCAGCAATGCGTTTATCTGCCTGTCGGGATGCTGATCCTTCGATGATACCCGCGCATAGCCATATTCCATATTGAACATAATTATCCTCCTTGACGGTGTTTTGTTTGGGTAAAGCAAAGGCAACCTGCGCGAATGCACGGCAAGTTGCCTAAATTACCTGATTTGTCTATATGGCGCTGTGTCCGCGCGCATTTGTATGCCTATCCTTATTGAGGGAGCTTGACCTTGCGCAGTACTCCATGCACAACATAGCGCGCGTTTTCAAACTCATAGCTGCATGTAGAGAGCGTCAGTATGCGTTCGCCATCCTCCGGCAATGTGTCCGAATGTATGCTGCTGCGCCCGCGTATGACTTCGCGCCAGCTGGCAAACTCGGCATCGTCCGAAAACGCTATGCGCCATGCGCCGCTGTCGCTTCTGGCCACATGCCCGGAGAATGTCTCCATCACATAGCGCGCATCGGGAGTTATCAGCAGTATGCGCGGATGCTGTTCGCAGAACTCCTGCTCCTTATACAGCTTGAGCCTGCCAAACATCGAACCGTCCTTGCGGTTGTGCGCATATATGACGCTGTGCCTGTCCGAAAAGTCGCTTGCATTGCCCGCGTCCAGAAAGGGACAGCCGGTCTTGTTCTTTGTGCCGTCGAACATCGTGTCCAGATACTTCCCGTTGTCGCCCGCCTGCACAACCGGATAGCTCAGATTCATGCCTTCTGCATACAGCCAGCCCACTATATCGGGGTTTATCTGCCTGAGACGGGCAAAGTCTACGTTCGGCCACACAATGCCGAGATAATCGTACTCACGCTCTGCCGCGTGCGCCGGTTGTATCACTTTCTTCCCGGCAGCGTCGGGCGCATCCGGCGCAATGTCCGCCGCCTTGCCGGATGCGCGGCCGCTATCGGATGCCGGGCTGCCGCCCCCGGCCCTGTCTTTGTCCAGCGAGATATATTCGTTCAGCGTCGAATAGGCGCTGGAACCGCCTATGTACTCGGCGCTCTGGACCCACACATTATGGGCAGAGTATATCAACCCTGCGGCAAGCGCCAGCGCTATCGCCACGACCAGCAAAACCTTCTTCCTGCTCATACCGTTTCCCTTCATGCAACCCAAATGCCGCGCGCGCACAAAACGGCGCTGCCGCATAATCGTTCATGCAGCAGCGCCCATGGCAAAATCCCGTGCATCAGCACATTGACCTTCGGTCAGCATCGACATTCCCGCACGCTGCGCCCCAATCCATGCCCGCTTTTGCCCGGGCAGCGCATTGCGCCAGGCGATGCTCAATGTGCCGCGCAGTGCCGTCAAACCGGAGACGTTTCTGCTTAAATGCACAGTGCATAAGCAATGTATCGAACATCGGTCAACAGCCGGCCTTTAGCCGCGCAAGTTACCGGCAGCGTGGCAGCTTTACATGCACTCGCATGCGGTCGCATGCATACTCGCAGCGCCAAAAGACATTGTGCGCCCGCCGGCATTCTTGACTATCGGTCATCCTATTGCCGGCGGCGCTCAAATGCCGCGATATCTCGCTGCAAATGCAAAGGCCGAATCCCTCCACGCCCTGCAGCGCGGATGTGGCTTGGCGCGCTTGGATTGACAGGGTTCGTTCCCTGCGCACTTGCGCCGGAGAGCGCCTGACCGGCGCAGTTCATTACGCCTTGGGATGGAACTCCGCGTCTATCTCAGACAGCAGCTGGCGTATCGGGAACTTCTGCGGGCAGGCCGATTCGCACTTGCCGCAGCGTATGCACTGGGAGCCGTCGTGCTTCTCCTCGACCAGCTTGGCATAGCGCTTGCGATAGCGCTCCATGTCATCGAACATGGTGCAGGAATCCAGCTCGCGGAATATGGTGTCGATATGCACTTCCTTGGGACACTCGGCGCAGTAGCGGCAGCCGGTGCAGCCCACGCGCACGCGGCTCTCATACGCCTTGCGCACCTCGGTCATCAGCGCGCGCTCGTCCTCGGTCAGGCAGTTGGCGGAAGCATCCGCGAATATGCGCAGATTGTCCTTGAGCTGCTCCATGTTGGACATGCCCGAGAGTATGACCTTGACCGCGGGCTGATCGTATATCCAGCGGAAGCACCAGTCTATGTGAGTGCGCTCGCCGGGCATGCGCGCGTATACATCGGCCACGTTCCTAGGCGGCTGCTTGGCCAGCATGCCTCCGCGCAGCGGCTCCATGACGACTATGCCTATGCCCTTTTGTCCAGCGTAATGCACGCCCTCCAGCGTCGCCTGATCGAACTCATCCAGCACGTTCATCTGCACCTGAGCCAGCTTCCAGTCGTAGTCATCGACTATCTCGCGGAAGGCGGCGGCATCGTCATGGAAGGAGAAGCCCGGGAAGCGTATCTTGCCCTTGGCGAGCATATCGGCCAGGAACTTCTTGTAGTCCAGCTTCTGCATCTCATGGAACCTGGCAAGACTCAGCGCGTGCAGCAGATAGAAGTCCAGATGGTCGGTCTGCAGCCTGCCCAGCTGCTCGTCCAGCAGGCGCTCCATGTCATCATAGGTCTTTACCAGCCACACGGGCAGCTTGCTGGTAAGCGTCACGCGCTCGCGATAGCCGTCCTTGAGCGCCTTGCCCACCAGCACCTCGCTCATGCCGCCATGATAGCCATATGCGGTATCGATGTAGTTCACGCCGTTATCTATGGCATAGCGTATCATCTCTATCGCCGCAGGCTCGTTTATAGAGCCGTCCTCGTTCGTGGGCAGCCGCATGCAGCCCATGCCCAGCAGAGAAGCGTTTACATCGATTCCCGGAAAGCTGCGGTATTCCATGACCATTCCTCCTAAAATAGGGCGCTCAAGGCGTCATTATATCGAATGTTTTAAATGTATTCCGCATCAAACACGGCAGTCGCGGGATGCGACCGCCGCATCATCAGTTTCGTCTGTCCTCCACCTTGCCCGCCGCGTCCATCGACTGGCCGGTGACAGGCTGTACGGTCTGACCCTGATAGAGGGGCAGCGATATGAGGAACTCCGTGCCTTCGCCCAGCTTGGAATGCACCTCTATATGGCCTTCCATGGACAGGACTATGTGCTTGACTATGGCAAGCCCCAGCCCTGTGCCGCCCATGGAGCGCGAGCGGCCCTTGTCCACGCGATAGAAGCGCTCAAACAGGCGCGGTATGTTCTCATCGGCGATGCCTATGCCGGTATCACTGCAGGAGAAGTACGCCGTAGTCTCGTCCTTGTACACGGCCACGGTCACGCTTCCGCCGTCCAGAGTGTACTTGATGGCGTTGTCGATGAGGTTTATGAGCATCTGCTTGACTCTGTCCGGGTTGCCCCAGATGAGCGTCTGCGGCGCGTTTTCGGCGCAGTTCACGGTTATGTGCTTCTGCTCCGCGTGCATGCGCAAAAGCTCGCATATCTCGGCGGCCATGCTGTTGAGCGGCAGCGACTGCATCTCCACCTTGTCGTCGCCGGATTCCAGCTTGCTTATCGAGAGTATGTCGTTTATGAGCCTAGTCAGGCGATCGGCCTCCAGCATGATTATGTTGAGGAACTTCTGCGCCATCTCGGGCTTGTTTATAGCGCCGGCCTGCAGCGTCTCCACAAAGCCCTTTATGCTGGTAAGCGGTGTCTTAAGCTCATGGGATACGTTGGCGGCAAAGTCGGTGCGCACCTGTTCCAGGCGCTTGAGTTCGGTCACGTCCTCGACCAGCGCCAGCGCACCCACGGTGTTGCCGTCGTCGCGCAGCGCAGTGACATATAGCCTTAGCGGCCTGCGCGAGCGGCCCACTGCCGTGCGCGCCACCACATCGCAGGTGTATACGCCCTCCTGCCCCATGGCGTCGGTAAACACAGTGCTGAGGTTCACATCGTGCGAGGCCTCGGTTATGGACATGCCCTCTGCCGAGCCGGATATGCCCATCATCTGCTTGGCCGCGGGGTTGATAAGCACTATGTGCAGATCGCTGTCCACAGCCAGTATGCCGCTTTGCATGGTGTTGGTCACCATGTTCATGGCGTGATTGCGGCGCCGCGCGCTCTTCCACTTGCGGTCTATCTGCTCGGCCATTTCATTGAATCCCTTTATCAGCCCATCGGGATCGGATCGCCGCTCGTCCAGCCGCACGGAAAAGTCGCCTGTCTCCAGCTGCTTAAATCCTGTAAGCAACTGATTGGCGGTGTTGCCCAGCATGCGCGACATCACAACTATCAATGCCAGCGCCAGCAGCGGTGTCACCGCCAGCCACATGTACAATATGCGTACGCGGGAGTCCACGTCCTTATACACTGCCGTCATGGTCCTTAGCACGCGCATCACCTGAGTATCGCTGTACGGCACGGCCACGTACATTATGTCCGTGCCGCCCTCGTCGCTCAGCCTGTATGCGTCGCCCCCGGAGAAGGCCGCAGCGATCTCCGGGTTCTCGGCTGTATCCAGCGTTATAGTGCCGCTCAGCGTGCGCGTATCCACAGTCACGGTACCGTCGGCGTTTATCAGCTGCACGCGTATGCCCTCGCTCGTGGCCACGGCGCGCAGCAGTTCGCGCATCTCCTCGTCGCTGCGCCCGTCCATCATGGTGCTAAGCGCACGCGCTTCGCTCTCCAGCTCCTCATGAGTGAACTCAATGGCGCTGCTTCTGAGCATGGTACCTGCCACTATGCCCACCGTAAGGCAGGCGACCATCGTTATTATAAGCACGTAGACCGCCAGACGAGATCTCACACCTTGGCCTCGGGCTTGTCGTTGAGCTTATATCCTACTCCGCGTATGGTTTCGATGTAATGCGCATCGTCGCCCAGCTTCTGGCGGATATGGCGGATATGCACGTCCACGGTGCGGGTCTCGCCATAGAACTCATAGCCCCAGATGCGGTCCAGCAGGAAGTCGCGGGTCAGCACCTTGCCGCGGGATATGACAAGAAGCTTGAGCAGCTCGAACTCCTTGAGGGTCAGCGACAGCTTCTCGCCGTTGCGGAAGGCCTCGTAGTTGCTGGTGTCTATTACCAGCGGGCCTACGCGCAGTATGCCCTCCTCGTCGTTCTGAGCCTGAGCGCGCCTGAGCAGCGCCTTTACGCGGGCTATCAGCTCGCGCACGCTGAAGGGCTTGGTTATGTAGTCGTCGGCACCCAGCTCAAGGCCCAGCACCTTGTCCACCTCGTCGCCCTTGGCGGTGAGCATTATTATCGGTATGTCCGCGGTGGAGGTATTGCCCTTGAGGCGGCGGCATACTTCCATGCCGTCTATGCCGGGCAGCATCAAATCCAGCAGCACCAGCGACGGACGCTCGCGGGTGCATACGGTCAGCGCATCCTCGCCGTTGGCGGCGGTCATAACGCGATAGCCCTCATTCTCCAGATTAAAAGACAGCAGTTCCAGTATGTGGGCTTCGTCATCCACGGCCAATATCAGTTCGTGTGCCATATCAATCCCTCGCTTTATAAATATTTTGGTAGTCACGCTCGACACGGCGTTCGGCCAAGCAGCCGCGCGTATGTGCCCGGCCTCATGCGTGCGCTCACATGGCGCGCATTCGCTCCCGCAAGGCCATTGCCCCGCAGTCGCTCATGCGGCATCAGCAGCTCCGCGTCGGCCTTTTGCCCGCGCATATGCAGCGGCGGCGCAGGGGTCGAAGAGCGGCTTTTCACAAGCCTATAAAGACCTACCCTTCTTAACATTATAAAGCATTCCCGGCGTATTGTAAAGCGTTATTTCTAAAAACTATCGCACAAAGGGCCATTATTGCGCAATTTTTTTGCGCCTTTCAGGCGTGCAGCTGCCAAGCCCCGACAAAATGCGCTCTCCGGCGCTAATAAGTACACATTTGTAAAGCATATATGCCCTCCCAAAAGAAACTGTTTGACTTTACTTTTATGCCCCGCGCCTATCAGCGCCCATGCAGACAAGGGGCGGGCGCCGCCGCAGGCGCATTTTCGCGCCGCATTAGCGCCCGTCCCTCACACGGCCGCGCCCGCATACAGCTTTTCCGGATCGACATCCACAAGTATCACGTCGGCGCCTATGGCCTTGATGCTGTGCCACTTTATGGGAAGTCCCTGGCGCACGCCCTTCATCATGTCCGCAAAGCAGCGCTGCCCCGGCACGACTATGGAGTCCACGCAGGCGGCGTCCTGCTCGAACACTATGTCTATCACGCGCCCCAGCCGCGCGCCGTCCGATATGTTTATGACTTCCTTTGCCTTTAGCTCCGAAAACGTCATGCGCACCACCCCGCAGCCATTATATGCGGGTGCGCCGCACAAGTTTACCGGGCAGCGGGCGCGCATGCGCCTTGCGCAGTTCGCGCGCCGCCCGCCATGCCTCAAACCGCGCGCGGCGGGCCATATATGATAGGAAAAAACTTGCCATGCGCAGCACGCCAATGCCCCGCGTTTGAGCCGCACTCAGGCCGCTAAACACAGCCCATCTGCATCTCATTCAGCCGCGCGCAGCTCCCCGGCATGGCTGCTCAGACATAGCGGCGCATCTCCTTTAGCGCGGCCTTCTCCAGCCGCGACACCTGCGCCTGAGATATGCCTATCTCCTGCGCCACCTCCATCTGCGTCTTGCCGGCGAAGAATCGCTTTATCACTATTCCGCGTCCGCGCTCATCCAGCCTGTCCATGGCGTTCTGAAGCGCTATGTGCGTGGCCCAGTTCTCGGTGGACACGCCGGTATCCTGCACCTGATCTATCACGCATATGGCATCGCCGCCATCCTGATACACGGGTTCGTACAGCGATACCGGCTCGTAAGTGGATTCCATGGCCAGATACACGCTGTCCGCATCCTGCCCTATCTCGGCGGCTATCTCGTCCATAGTTGGCTCGCGCCCCAGCCTCGACTGCAACTCGCCCTGCGCCTGCATGGCCTTGTAGGCGGTATCCCTGAGCGAGCGCGACACGCGGATGGGGTTGTTGTCGCGCAGATAGCGCCTTATCTCGCCTATTATCATGGGTACGGCATAGGTCGAAAACCTCACATCCTTTTCCGTATCGAAGTTGTCTATCGCCTTTATTAGCCCTATGCAGCCCACCTGAAACAGATCGTCGGCGTTGGGCGCGCCCTTGGCTCTGCCGTAGCCGCCGCGCGTGAAGCGCGCTATCACGCTGAGCACCAGTCGAAGATTGCCCGAAATAAACTCCTCGCGCGCCGCCTTATCGCCGCTGCGTATCAGCGGAAACAGCTCGCGCATGCGCTCATTCTTCAGTACGGGCAGCGAGGACGTATCCACGCCGCATATCTCGACCTTATACCCTGCCATACAGATACCCCCGGAACTTATTCTCACAACTAGCTTAGCCCGGGTATCTTGGATGTATACGGGTATTTGGCGGATGGGAATGAGTGGAAATTGCGGCTTAATGCATTTTGACGCGCGGTCAAATGCAGTGCGCCCTGTCACAGCTTCATAAGCCGCATACCGCTTTACAATCACATTGACGCACAGTCAAACCCGCAAACTTATTTTCGGCGCAGGCACCTTTGAGCATATCCAAAGAAAAAAGACCGCTGTACGCGATCTTTTTCCTTGCATTAGCAGCCCGGCTCTTAGCATTGCCGCCATATAGCGCATGCCACTTTATGACAGGCCGCTCCGCGTCACGCGCGCTCGGCCACATGCTCCTCTCCCGCGCGCACCTCTACGTCGGCATACGTGTACGTTCCGCCGCTGAACTCATCTACGGCGACGGCGGACGGCACGCGCGCTCCGTTTATGTTTATGGCGCACTCGCCGTCGAACGCGGCGCGCCATATTACGCCTTCGCCCGCCTCGCGCGCGAACAGCGTGCGGGCATCGCCCTCATGGCGAACCGATATCTCGCCGCCCAGCACCGGCACATGGTCCAGCTCCGCCCAGTCCACGCCCGCAAGCGAGGCGCGCGTGCCTATGCGCCCCATGCCGGAAAGCACATTGCCCGCGCAATCGGCGCGCTCCGGGCGGATGCCCATCATACCGATGGCCACCGCGCCGACGGCGCTGAAGCTGGCCTCTGGATATTCCTTGCGATAGCATGCGGGGTCCATGAGCCGCTCCAGCGCGCGCATGGCAGCATCGGGCTTGCCATAGCGCCAGAGCAATTCCGGATAGTGCGACAGCGACTCTATTATCGCGCCGTCCATGCGGCCTATCATGTATTCAGTACACTCATTGGCGCGCGCGATGTCGCCCGCCGCATCCCAGTACAGCAGCGACTGAGAGTAGTGCTGATCCTCAGCAAACAGCAGCTTCCCGTCCGTGCCAAGCGCGCTGGCATAGCCGCGCCCCGGCTGATACCATTCGCCGTGCAACTTGGCCATGAGCGCCTGACCGCGCTTGCCGTATATGGCCGCCTGCTCGCGCCTGCCTGCTGCACGGCACATGGCCGCATAGGACAGGTGCGCCCGCGCCATGGACGCAAGCAGATCGCAGCCCACGAGATAGCCATCGGCATAGTCGCTCTCGTCATACGAGGCAAGGCCGCGCCTGCCCTCGCTCGCGCGCCTGTCGGGCAGGCCATCGCCGTCGCGATCCCAGCGGGCAATGTAGTCCTCCACAGTGCGCGCGCAGAACTCCTCCATGGCACCGTCATGCAGATAGCGCGCGTCGCCCGTCCACTCATACATGCGCCACAGCGCGTGCAGCATGTCGAAGTTAGCGGGCAGATTGTACCAGAAGTCCGCGTCATTTGTCCAGTCCACGGGACAGGGGCGGTCATACCGGTCTATCTCCCAGAGCGCGCAGTAGTCGCGCGCCTCCGTCATGGATGCCGCGAACTTGCGGAACATATTGAAGTTATGGCTGGACAGCCCCAGCACCTCCGCGCCGGTACACTGGTGCGAAGTATCGCGCATGCAAAACGCATCCCGGCCAGGCAGAGCAGCCTCGTAATAGTCGCCCACGGGATAGCCTTCAAACACCCAATGCAGCGCCTGACGCTTTACCCTGTCAAAGCCCTGCTCCAGCGCCCGGGAGGACGAGCGCAGGGTCACAAATGATGTTGTGTGTAGGGACATATATATCCACCTCGCATCGCTTAATACTATTCCTTGGATCGCAGCACGCACGCCATCTGCATGCGCACAGGCAAGTTCCCCCTCAATTGCAGCCGGCGCCTGAATATGTGCATTTATGCGCCATGCGCACATGCTTTGCACAGGCAATTTTGCTTTACACTCTTAATATATCATATCACATGCATTCGCCATCATCAATATAGCTTTGCCGAATATCGCAGTATTTCAGCACATCCCGCCATTTGCGCAAGTCCGTTCATGCCGCGTCAGGCGAAAAGGCGCCATGACATAATGCGCTTAGCATGCGCGTAGCCAGCCGCCATAGTCAAGGGCGGCTTCTGCACGGTTGTCTGCGCAGCGCTATCAAAATTCCCCACCCCCTACCCACCCCCGGCGCGCTGTGGTATAATGGCAAAAAAGCGTATGGCCGCTGCACATGCGATTGCGGCAGGCGGCGGGCTGCATGTGAGGTGTTTGATTTGCCGCTTAAGCTGGTGCGAAACGATATAACCAGAATGCAGGTGGACGCAATAGTCAACGCCGCCAATCCTTCGCTCATGGGCGGCGGCGGCGTGGATGGCTGCATACACAGGGCCGCCGGGCCGGAGCTTTTGGCCGAATGCCTGACGCTCGGAGGATGCCCGACCGGCAGCGCCAGGATTACGGGTGCTTATGCGCTGCCCTGCAAGTATGTGATACACGCCGTTGGCCCGCGCTGGCAGGATGGCAGGCACGGCGAGCGCCGGATGCTGGCATCATGCTACCGCGCTGCGCTGGAGCTGGCGCTTGAGGCCAAGTGCGATACGGTCGCCTTTCCGCTGATATCCTCGGGCATATACGGCTATCCCAAGGCCGAGGCGCTGCGCGTAGCCGTGGATACCATAGGCGAGTTTCTGCTCAGCAACGACATGACCGTGTTCATAGTCATATTTGACCGAAAGTCATATCAGATAAGCGAGAGACTGTTTGCCGACATCGAGGAGTACATAGACGACCGCTATGCCGATATGCATGCCGACAGCCGGGAGGCGCGCCTGCGCCGCATGGCCGCGTCGGAAGCGGATGCGCCGTGCATGGCGCAAGGCTATGGCGGGTGCGCCGGCGCGGGCGCGGCGGAGCATGATGCGCGCCGCGACCCGCTCGAAGCTGCCATGGCGCAACTTGACGAGAGCTTTTCCGAGATGCTGCTGCGCATGATAGATCAGTCCGGCATGACCGACGCACAGTGCTACAAGAAGGCCAACATAGACCGCAAGCTGTTCTCCAAGATACGCAGCGACCGGCAGTACAGGCCCTCCAAGTCCACCGCCATAGCCTTTGCGATAGCGCTGGAGCTTTCGCTCAGCCAGACCAACGCGCTTCTAAGATCGGCGGGATTCGCGCTGTCGCACGCCAGCAAGTTCGACATAATCATCGAGTTCTTCATAGAGCGCGGCAACTACAACATATTCGAGATAAACGAGGCGCTGTTTGCATTTGAACAGGGTCTGCTGGGGGCGTAGCGTTGGCGACGGCAGCGCTGACGAGTCCGCTCCCGGCAAGCCCGGCACACAGCCGGTCTAGCGCCCGCCCTTCATGCTGCAATCCGCACGCGGCAAGCCCTGCACCCCCTGCGCTGCGCCTTGCCCGCACATCTACCCTATGGGCGCGGCAGCACACACCGGCACTCAATCTTGCCCATCGAGCAGACCGTAGCGCGGATATGCACGCCTATTGCAAGCATGCATTGCACCCTCAGCATGCCGCAATGCGCGCCCTCAAGCTAACGGCGGCATCCATGGACGCTATCTGCAAAAATGCCCTTTACTATTGCCAAAATGCAGTGTATAATGTGTTAAAGAAATGTCGCGCATACGGGCATCATGCGCGCAAGGCCGCGAGGGAGGCGGCTTTTGCCCGCCACAACATTCTGGGAGGGATGCAATATGAAAACCACATTCCACCGCCTATGGGCCGTCATAACCGTGCTTATGCTGCTCTGTGCCGCGGTCGCCGGTGCGGAGCAGGCGCAGGGCGAAAGCTTTTCGCTGGGCGAGCTGCACTATTCCGTGCCGGAAGGCTGGGAGCGCGCGGAGGGCAAGGCTGAAAGCGCGACGGATGCGGATGGCGAGCGCATGCATCGCCTGAGCGCTGACGGCGGTGCTTTGGGCGGCGCGGTGGTAGTCAGCGCGGTGCATGGCGATAATGCGGGAATTGCCCCGGCTGAGTTCTATTCGCAATGCTATGATGAGATAGCTGAAAGGACCGGCAAGGCGGGTAGACTGGAATGCGTCGAGGTGTCCGGGCATGACGCGGCCATAGTCTATGCCGATGGCGCGGCGTATGACCTCGGAGAAAGCGCGTCGGCGACGCTCGTCTTGATGCTGGATGATTGCGCGTATAAGCTGGCGTTCTGCGCTGGTACAGGCAGTGCCGATGGCTGGCATGAGTTCGTGAGCGGCATACGCATAGGCGAGGACGGGGTCGCGTTCGACTATGCCTCCGCGCCGGTATACAAGGCAATGACGCGCGGCAGCAAGGGCGACGATGTGACCGCGCTTCAGAGCCGCCTTGCCGAGCTGGGCTACCTCAGCGGCTCTGCCGACGGCGAGTTTGGCGCGGCGACCGAAGCCGCAGTAAAGGCGTATCAGCAGGCGGCGGGGCTGCCCGAGACCGGCAAGTGCGACCTTGCCACACATGAGAGCATTACAGGCGAAGGCGCGCCCGTCGCGGTCAATGCAGCCGGTGATGCCGGGACCGGCGAAAGCGAGCCCGCGCCCTACATAGGCAACGCCAACACGCTGAAGTTCCACAAAGCCTCCTGTTCCTCGGTGGACAGCATGAACGAAGCGAACAAGGTCGAGATCTTCTCCCGAGAGGACGCGATTGCCAGGGGATACGGACCCTGCAAGCGCTGCAAGCCCTGACGCAAAGCGCCCGCTCCCCCATGCCGCTGCCGGCAGTCAGGGAAGCGGGCGCTTTTTTATGCGCGGAAACCGGCGGCGCGCTCCGCCATTTAGCCCATATGCCGCTCAAGCTCCCCAGCATCGTCGCCCGCCGCTCACAGTGTGGGCGCTTAATGCCTCCTTACAAGGGCGCTCTCATCCATCCTCGCGCAAAAAAATAAAGAGGCACAGCGACCGCGCCGGATCAAGCTCCGCGCAGCCCCCATACCTCGCGCATCATACGCCTTCCGCTCAGATTATGAACGGCTTTATCTCCTCAAGGAGATCCTCGCAAGCGTCATCGTATACTTCCATGGCGATCGGCTTGCTCAGGTCCAGGCTGAATATGCCCAGTATGGACTTGGCATCCACAACGTGGCGGCCGGCGCGCAGATCTACATCATAGGGATACTTGTTTACGATGTTCACAAAAGTCTTGACATTCTCAGCCAGGCTCAGTTTGATATTGACAGCCTTCATTGGGAATTACCTCCTTAAAACACTGACCAATGGATTTATGCCGTTTCGAGTCCCCGCTATGCCAGCGGCATGACGGAATCCCCTTCCGTCGCATATATAATAAGGCTTCTGCGTTGCATTTGCAAGCCCATTTACTAACGTTTAACCCTTTCAGCACCACATCTCTCCATTAGTCAAAGCCATGTACCCATTGCGGCGCGCGCCTTGATAACAGCCAACAAAAACCCAACAGATACGCAACCAAGCATGTGCATAAAAGTCGCATTTTATGAGCGCAATGTGCCATCAGGGCGCATCCACGGCACGCTACCCGATGTGCAGCGTGCGCCGGTATGCCGAGCCTGCCGCGCGGACATGGGGCTTTGTACAGGCTTATCCGCTCACATGCATGGCTCTGCGCGCGCTTAACGGCCGTTCAGGGCGGCATCCCGGCGCAGCGCTCCCACTCTGCGCCACGCCTTCGCACGGCGCGGTACACACGCCGATGGCACATATGTATAGGCGAATGCACGCGCGCCGCGAAACGTCTCGCCCTGCTCCATGCCATTTTGCGCATGCGCTCGCGCACCGCATCTGCGAGGGAAACGGCGCATGTTCCTTGCGGGCGCGTCCCGGCGGCAGCCCGTGCGCACATGCGCAACGATATACCTACATGCTGCATAGTTATGCCAGTCAACATGCATGGAACATCCTTTGCGCGCCGCGCTCCGCGCTGTATGAGCGCATTGCCGCTCACTGCCGCCTGCAGGGCGCGCGCCTATCTCATGCCCGCCATTGCGATACGACACGCCATACGCAGGCCGCAAGCGATCCGGCAAATTTCCAGTTTCGCTCTATCCGCGCCCGTATGCCGCGCGCTTATCCCATGCCTGCCCTTGCAATATGTTAGCCGCTGCCGCCGCCCGCAGGCCGCGCACTCTGTGTGGCGCACAGCACGCAGCCGGTTTCGTTTCTACTTAATGTGCTTGTGCCGCGCAGGTGCGCCCGCCTCAAGCGCTGCCCGGCCCGATTTGCCGCGCGCAAAGCTCAGCCCGGCCGCCGCCTGCAGCCGCTCCTGCTCCGGCGCACGCGCTCTCCCGCCCCCTGAGCGCGCGCCCGCCGCCCATCGCCCATGCGCGCCGCGCTCATCGCGTTCCCCGCAATCATTGTGTCAATTATCGGTCAAAAGCGGAAAGTAAACTCATCGGACGTTTACAAGGGCTTTGTTTCCGTGTATAATGAGGCTAGATAGTTATGCGAATCGATTTAACATATGTCGGGAGGATATTCATATGGGTGATGTTTTTATGAACGTCTTCAACAACATAGCCACGTATGCCGTATATGCCGCGATAGCCGTCATATTTGCCGTGGCCTGCATAAAGTGCCTGGCTCCTGTAATGGCCAACACGCGCGCACTCAATCGCGCCATAAAGGCCATGAAGAAGGACAAGGGCAAGACCGTGCGCCGCAAGACCTGGGAAAACGAGGTGTTTCTGGGCGACGGCGCGCTTCAGCCCTGCTGGCGGCTGTACCTTGAGAACGTGTTTTTCGCCGACAGCCACATGCAGGCACCCTGCAGCGTGGAGGACTACATAAACGAGGACACCGTGATACATGTGCCGGGGCGCTCGTCGCTGGGCGAGAGCGTGCCGTCGGTATTCGTATCGCTGGGCTTTCTGGGCACGCTGATAGGTATCGTCATATCGCTGTCCACGATGAAGTTCGGCACGTTTGACGAGGTCTCCTCCTCCATGCTGGGCATGCTCAGCGGCATGCGCTACGCCTTCGGCACGTCGATAGCCGGCGTCATCGCCTCGATACTGTTCACCATGATAAACAAGACCGTGCAGGGGCGTGCCCGCAACACACTTGAGGAGTTCACGCAGATATTCCAGCAGGATACCGACATGCCGCCCGTCGATCCCATTACCCAGATAGCCACCTACCAGCAGGAGCAGACCCGCGCGCTGGCGACTCTGGTAAACGAGGTGCAGGGCAATCTCATAAACCGCGTGGACGAGGTGCTAAACGCCAACATGGCGCCGCTTGCCAAGTCCATGGAGAGCTTCATGAGCGTGGCCACATTCAAGCAGGTCGAGGGCGTGGAGCGCATAGTCAACAGCTTCGTCAGCCACATGGATCAGGCGCTGCGCGGCCAGTTCCAGAGTCTTGCGCGCGTAATGGACGAGACCTGCCGCGCGCAGCAGGCCGCCAACGACACCATGCAGAATGCGCTCAAGGGCTTCTCGTCGGTAACCGGCGACATAACCGCCGTGCAGCGCGCCTCTCAGTCCATAGTCGAGAAGTTCGAAAACTACCTGAGCAGCCTGAACGCAGCGCAGAAGTCGCAGGATGAGCGCGGCGCGCAGATAGCCGAACAGGTCGAGTCCATGCAGAAGGCCGCGCGCGAGCAGGCCCGCTACATAAACCAGCTTCAGGACTACATGCTCAAGCTGCAAAAGGGTCTGGATTCCTACTCCGAGCAGAGCAGCGCCTTCATCGCCAAGTACACCGAGGCCGCTCAGGCCAGCCAACAGGTGCTGCGCGATGCCGGCACGGCGCTGGAAAACGGCGCAAAGTCGATAAGCTCCGCCTCCGAGGTACAGGTGAGCAATCTGGAGAACAATCTGGCCAAGATGCTGGCCAACATGGACAAGGCGCTGCGCGAGGTCACAGAGCAGCTCAACTGGACCATATCCTCCATAAACGAGAGCGTGAAGGAGCTGCCCAGGGCCGTGAACGACAGCGCCCAGAGCTACGCCAGCGAGATGGCGCGCTTTGTCGAGAGCGTGCGCAGGCTCCAGCGCTCTTTGGACGCCGCGCTGGATGACAGCGCGCCCGCCAATCCCGATTACAGGAGGAGAGTTGAATGATAAGTCGCCGCAGAAAGACCAGACACAGCGGCGAGAGCGGCGGCCATTGGATATGCTTTTCCGACCTGATGTCCTCGCTGGTCATGGTCTTTATAATGGTAATGCTATTCAGCATGTACCAGTACTACAACCTATTTGACGAAAAGACCGAGGAGCTGCTCAAGCAGGCGCAGCTTCTGGACGACAAGCAGGCCGAACTGGACGCGGCGCAGAGCGAGCTGACCGCCGCCGAAAAGGATCTGGCGCTCAAGGAAGCGCTGGCGCTGGCGCAGCAAAGCACTCTGGACGAGTTGCGCGCGCAGCTGGCGCAGCAGCAGAGCGACCTAGACAGCGCACAGCTGGCGCTCAACAGCGCCCTTGCCAATCTGGATGACCAGACCAGCAAGCTCAACGCGCTTGTGGGCGTGCGCTCGCAGATAATCGCCGAGCTGTCAGAGGCGCTCAAGGGTGCCAACCTCGAGGCCAACATAGACGAGGAGACCGGCGACATAACCTTCTCCAGCGGCATATACTTCGACTTCGGCTCGGCTGAGCTTAAACAGGAGGGCATGGATTCGCTAAACGAGTTCATCCCGCTGTACTTTAACGTATTGCTGACCGACGAGTACCGCAGCTATCTGAGCGAGGTCGTGATAGAGGGTCACGCCGACACCAACGGCGACTACATGACCAACCTCGACCTCAGCCAGCGCCGCGCCTACGCCGTGCTGAGCTACCTGCTCTCGGACAGCTATCCCTACCTGACCTCCAGCCAGAAGGAGACGCTGCGCTCCATAACCACCGCCAACGGCCGCTCCTACGCCAATCCCGTATACAACGCCGACGGTTCGGTCAACATGGATGCTTCCCGCCGCGTCGAGTTCAAGTTCCGCCTCAAGGACACCGAGATGATAGACGAGATGAAGCGCCTGCTTGAATCCATGGAGCAGGAGCACGTGACCATAGGCGGCACGTCCTCGCCCACCGCTTCGCCCGATGGAGAGGCAAGTGGCGCGGGCGATGCGGATGCTGCGGACGATGAGGACGGCGCGCTCCCCACTCAGATACCCACGAGCGCGCCCACCGCGCCCACTGACCTGATACCATAAGCGATACCGCATACGCGCCGTGCAGCCTCTCACACCTTTGCCGGGCGGACAGGCAGCTGCATAGACCGGGCTTGAGCTTCCAATGGCAAGTTGCCGTTGGAAGCTTTTTATGTAGCAAGCGCCGTACATGCCTTTTGCCAGAGCAAAGCAGCGCGCACGCGCCTTATGCGCATCCGACGCATAAGCCCTTGCCCATTGCCGACAGGTTCGCATATCGCCTTGCGCTATGCTACAGTGCGCCTGTATATGCGCACATGCCTTGTGCGCATTCACATTCATGTAAAAATTAACACATCGCGCGCGCGGAAATCACTTCCGCTCTTCACAAACTCGCCGCTTATATGGTAGAATATAAATGGCGCGATGCTCAATACTCGCGGAGGTGGTTTTGGATGAATGACACACGCTCGGTCTGGCTGGTAATACACATGGCGCGCAGCGATGAGACTGCGCAGCGCATAGTAGACATGTTGTCAGCCGAGGGACTGGTGGCGAAAAAGCATCCCATCTACCGCAACCGATCCGCACGCGACAACTTTTACGAGATACTGGTGCTAAAGAGCGAATCGGCGGAGGCGCGCAATCTGCTAGTCGAACACGGGTTCATGACATAAATTGCGATAGGAGTGTGTATCAATGCGGCGCATAGGTGTACTTACCAGCGGAGGAGACGCGCCCGGCATGAACGCGGCCGTGCGCGCCGTGGTCAGGACGGCGCTGTACTTTGGCATGAGCGTAGTGGGCGTAAAGCGCGGATACAATGGGCTATTGCGCTTGAGCCCCAATGCAACGGACGACTTTGAGGAGCTGGATCTGCGCAAGGTCGGCGACATAATCCATCGCGGCGGCACATTCCTCAAGACCGCGCGCTGCGAGGAATTCTTAAAGCTGGAAAACCAGCGCAAGGCCATATACAACCTGCGCAAGCTCAACGTGGAAGGCTTAATATGCATAGGCGGCGACGGCACGTTCGCGGGCGCGGGCAGGCTGAACGATCTGGGCTTCCCCACCATAGGCATACCCGGCACCATAGACAACGATCTGCCCTTCTCCGACATGTCCATAGGCTACGACACGGCGCTCAACACCATATGCGAAAACATAAACCGCATACGCGAGACCTCCATGTCGCACGACCGCATAAGCATAATCGAGGTAATGGGCCGCAACTGCGGCGATCTGGCGCTCAATTCCGGGCTGGCCTGCGGCGCGGAGAGCATAATCATGCCCGAGATACCTTGGTCGATAGAGGACGTGATAAACAAGATAATCACCTCCATAGACAAGGGCAAGATGACCAGCATAATCGTGGTTGCCGAGGGCGCGTGGGACTCCATGCGCGAATTCGACCGGGACGAGTTCAGCAACCGCATGGGCATAACCCTTCCCCCGCTGATGCCCGACGAGAAGTTCAGCAGCCAGCTGCTGGCCTGCATACTTCAGGCTGCGACCGGTCAGGAGACGCGCGCGACCGTGCTGGGATACTTGCAGCGCGGCGGCAGCCCCACGGTAGCCGACCGCAATCTGGCCAGCCGGCTGGGCAAGCGCGCGGTGGAGCTGCTGCGCGACGGCGTGAGCGGTCAGGTCGTGGGCATACGCGACAACCACATAATCAACGTGCCGATAGAGTCCGCACTGGGACAGCGCCGCGTGCCTGACGCAGAGCTGATACGCTTAAGCGAGATGCTATCGATGTAAGCCTTAGAGAAATATGGACGAAAGAGAGCGCCGCGCGCTGGCAGATATGTCTGCGCGCGGTCATGATATCTATGAAAAGATCTCCCATTGACACCTCACCCATGGACATAGAGAGCGCGGAACTGAACATAACCGGCACGGGCGCCGACATGGAAGGCGTGGCGCGGCTGGACGGCATGGCCGTATTCGTACCGGGCGCGCTGCCCGGCGAGCGCGTGCGCGCCCACATAGTGCGCCGGGCCGCACGCTATGCGCGCGCGGAGCTGGACGAGGTACTCATCCCCTCGCCCGACCGCCGGACGCCCGCCTGTCCCTACGCGGGGCGCTGCGGCGGTTGCGCCATGCACATGAGCTACGCGGCCACGCTGCGCCACAAGGAACAGCGCATTCGCGATTGCCTGACGCGCATAGGCGGCACCGGCGACATACTGCGCGCCATGCACGGCATGGACGAGCCGTTTGCCTATCGAAACCGCGCCCAGTTCCCCGTGCAGGGCAAGCCCGGCGCGCCCAAGGTGGGCTTCTTCCGCGAAGGCAGTCACGATGTCGTGGACATGCCGCGCGGCTGCATGCTGCTCGACCCGCGCATAAACGCGGCGCGCGCGATATTCGCCGAGTGGCTGCAAGGCAGCGGCCTTGCGCCCTATGACGAGCGCACGCATCGCGGGCTTGTGCGGCACGTCGCCTTTCGCGTGAGCCGTGCAGGGGCGCTGATGGCCGTGGTGGTGATAAGCGGCAAGCGCCTGCCCGGATACGAGTCGCTCTGGCAGGCGCTCAGGCGCGCAGGCTGCGTGTCGCTGGTGCTCAACGAGCTTACCGAAGCCGAAGCGCGGCGCGGCGGCGAGGTGTTTGGCCGGCGATACGAGCTGCTCGCGGGCGAGGAGCGTTACGAGGACGAGATACTGGGCTGCTGCTTTGAGCTGAGCGCGCCGTCGTTCTTTCAGATAAACCCGCTTATGACCGACAAGCTCTACTCACTTGCGGGCGAAGCTCTGGGGCTGCGCGACGGCGACATACTGCTGGACGCATACTGCGGCGCAGGCACGATAGGCATAACGCTCATAAAGCGCGCATCCTCCCTGCACAGCCGCCTGATAGGCATAGAGAGCGTATCCGCAGCCGTGGACAATGCGCGGCGCAACGCGGAGCTGAACGGCCTACGCGACGCGCGCTTCATATGCGGGCGCTGCGAGCAGGAGTTGCCGCGCCTTAACGGCAAGGGGCTATGTCCCGACGTAGCGGTAATCGATCCCCCGCGCCGCGGCTGCGACGAGGCGCTGCTGCGGGCGCTGGACGAGCTGAGCGCGCGCGGGCTTAAGCGCATAGTCTACATCTCCTGCGACCCGGCGACGCTGGCGCGCGACATCAAGCTGCTGCGCGGCATGGGCTGGCAGGCGCAGTACGCCGATGGCGTGGATATGTTCCCATGGACGGGGCATGTGGAGACCATCGCCTTGCTTGCCAGACAGTAACCCCATTCCCCGGCATTACCGGCTGAGCTTTTGCCCGGTACATGCCCGAGCTTACGCGCGGTGACGGACTGCGGATAGCATGGGTTGCGGCGCGCGCCGGGCTTAGCCGTACGGCCCGCTCATGTGCAAAGCAAATGTGCAGAAGCTGAAGTCCTTCGCGCCCTCGTGCTTCCATGCATGAACGCAAATCCGCTAATGCATCGCCCGCAAGGACTTTCACGGCATTCTCATATTCCGCAGCAGGTAAAGGCATGCACTCTGCACGCAGCGCTTCGCTCTTGACATCGCAGATGTCGGGAGCGGAGCGCTCTTGCTTTGCGCGGATGGCGGCGTGTGGACGCTTAGCATGGACGGCGCTTGCACTTGCGTTCGCCGGGCGCTCTGCCGTCGCCCGGTGGACTAAAGCGCCATGTGCATAACCGCTTCTCAGTTATAGCAATCGTCATCGATGGCGCGCCGCATTTGGGGCATTAACCGCTCACCTAAATCGCGCCGGGCATTTTCAATGTCCTCCGGGCTGCTAAAAGCGCCTTGCCTTCATGCGCTTGGGCCTTACTTCCCGCAAGCGCCGTTTGCTCGCCGGGCTATGCGGCAATGCAGCCGCAGGCATTCGCCACGCGATGCGCTCCTTCCCGATAATTCACGCATTTGATACGATGTATTTGGACAATTTCACACCAGTGTCAAAATGACAACGTATAATAATGTTCAAGGAGGGGTGCTATGAATGCTCCTAAAAATCAGAAAAAGAAGCTCATATCCTATTATGTGATAGTGCTGCTGGCACTGGTGCTGATAAACTTTCTGCTGATGCCAAACCTCATGCGCACGCCCACTGTGGATATAGATTACAGCGGGTTTCTGGATCTAGTTCGAAGCGGCCAGGTGGAGATGGTCGAGATAGGCGACAACAGCGTGTCTGCGCTGGTGCGCGACAAGAGCGGCTCTGCCGTTATATACCAGACCGGACTTCTGCCCGACTATCAGCTGGTTGACAGGCTGCTGGACGCGGACGTGAAGTTTGGCCGGGTCATAACGCAGGAGTTGTCGCCTATGGCGTCGTTCATAATCGGCTGGATACTGCCTCTGGCGATATTCGTGGGGTTAGGGTATCTGATGATGCGCTCGATGACCAAGCGCATGGGCGGCGGCATGGGCGCTATGTCGTTTGGCAAGGCCAATGCCAAGGTATACGTCGAGGCGCAGACCGGCAAGACCTTCGCCGACGTGGCCGGTCAGGACGAGGCCAAGGAAGCGCTGGTCGAGGTCGTGGACTTCCTGCACAACCCCCAGCGCTATGAGGACATAGGCGCTACCATACCCAAGGGCGTGCTGCTCGTAGGCCCTCCCGGCACGGGCAAGACGCTGCTGGCCAAGGCGGTCGCTGGCGAAGCAAAGGTGCCGTTCTTCTCGATATCGGGCTCGGAGTTCGTGGAGATGTTCGTGGGCATGGGCGCGGCCAAGGTGCGCGACCTGTTCAAGCAGGCCAATGAAAAGGCGCCCTGCATAGTGTTCATAGACGAAATCGACACGATAGGCAAGCGCCGCGACGGCCCTTCCGCCATGAGCGGCAATGACGAGCGCGAGCAGACGCTCAACCAGCTGCTCAGCGAAATGGATGGCTTTGACGGGCGCAAGGGCGTGATACTGCTGGCGGCCACCAACCGCCCCGAGATACTGGACAAGGCGCTATTGCGTCCGGGGCGCTTTGACAGGCGCGTACAGGTGGAACTCCCCGACCTGCAGGGGCGCATGGCCATATTGCAGGTGCATGGGCGCTCCGTACATCTGGGCGACGATGTGAACTTCGAGGCCATAGCGCGCGCCACCGCCGGCGCATCGGGCGCAGACCTTGCCAACATGATAAACGAGGCCGCGCTGCGCGCCGTGCGCATGGGGCGCACTCAGGTGTCGCAGGCCGACCTCGAGGAGGCCGTGGAGACCGTCATAGCCGGTGCGCAGCGCAAGAACGCGGTTATATCGCCGCGCGAGAAGCGCCTGGTCGCCTATCACGAGATAGGTCACGCGCTGGTCGCGGCCAAGCAGACCGATTCTGCGCCGGTACACAAGATAACCATAGTGCCGCGCACGTCGGGCGCGCTGGGCTACACCATGCAGGTCGAGAGCGAGGAGACGCGCCTCATGACCCGCGACGAGGCGATGAGCCGTCTGGCCACGCTGACCGCCGGGCGCGCAGCCGAGGAGCTGGTCATGGGTACATGCTCGTCCGGCGCGTCCAACGACATAGAGCAGGCCACAAAGCTGGCGCGCGCCATGGTCACGCGCATGGGCATGAGCGAGCAGTTCGACATGATGGCGCTGGAGACCGTGACCAATCAATACTTGGGTGGCGACGCTGCGCTGAGCTGCTCCGGCGACACCGCCGCGCAGGTGGATCGCGTGGTGCTGGACTATATAAAGGCCGCCCACGCCAAGGCCACCGAGATACTGCGCGACAATGTGTCCACGCTGCACAGGCTGAGCGAATACCTGCTCCAGAAGGAGACAATAACCGGCGAGGAGTTCATGCAGCTGCTGGGCGAGGCCGAGCGCGGCATGCTAAACGAGTAAAGGCGGGCTTGCAAGTACCCCGTTGCTTCATGTGCATGCGGGCGGCAGAGTGCCATCAGGCGCTGCCGCCCGCATTCGTATTGCCAGTGCGCTTGCGTAAGCAGCCGCTCCCCCGCTGCCGCCGCCAGCTGCTTTTGCCGCTGAAATGCGGTTGAGTTCGGTGTACCCATATCGCCGCCATGACGTATCCCGGAAGCGGCGCTTAACGGCGCAGACGCTCCCGCTCCCGGCAAGTACAAGCAACTTCAGCTACCAGCGTGTGAAAGGTTGCGAGACGCTCCCGGCAAGTACAAGCGGCTTCAGTTGCCAGCAGGTGAAAGGCTGCGAGACGTTCCCGCACGGACGCAAGCGGCTTCAGTTGCCAGCGGGTGAAAGGCTGCGAGATGCTCCCGCACGGACGCAAGCGGCTTCAGTTGCCAACGGGTGAAAGGCTGCGAGACGCTCCCGCACGGACGCAAGCGGCTTCAGTTGCCAGCGGGTGAAAGGCTGCGGGACGCTCCCGCACGGACGCAAGCGGCTTCAGTTGCCAACGTGTAAAAGGTTGCGGGACGCTCCCGCACGGACGCAAGCCACATTCGGGAGGCTTATGCCGGTACCGATTAAAGCAGCCGCGGCCCTGAACTGTTTGCGGGCAGCTATCCCGCCGAACGACAAATCCGCTGCCCGTGCGCATATGCACGGCAGCGGATTTGCAGCATTCACAGATGATTCGCGGCTTCACTTTCTGGACTTCTTCACCACGGGTATGTAGTAGTCGAAGATTATGCGCCCCTGATCGTCGGGCTGAGTGAAGCGCGGGCAGTTGTAGCCCTCTATCAGGCAGAGTCTGTCTATGTCGAACTCATACCCCGACTTATCCGCGCGCGCCATGACCAAATCGTGCGCGCCCGCTATCACAAAGGACTCATCGCGCCCGCGCACGTAGCCGCAGAGCATGCGCCCCGCCTCCAGCTCATGCGCCACGCAGCCCTCGGGCAGCTCATCGGGCAGCTCGGTGAACAGCATGCCCATCACGTATTCAAAGCAGCTCATGTCGCCCGGCCACGAGTGTATCACGCCGAATGTGTCCGCGCTGTAAGCGCCCGGCAGCGCGCTCAGCCTATCAAACAGCCCCGCTTCCAGCTGCCTGCGCCACTCGGCGGGCAGCGGATTGTCGCCCTGATTCAGCACATGCACCTGAACGCCTATCGCCCAAAGCTTGGGCATGTCTATTATCTTGTGATCTATAAGTTCCGCCATATGTCCTCCCCCGTATCGCCTTTGATTGTTTGCATTCATATGCGATTTATCGTAATAAGTATGCGCACGCAATGGGCATCGGCGGCGCTCATGCCCTTGAATATGCTAAAGCGCGCCGCACTTTGACATGACCAAGCACAATGCAGCTCCTTATATGCCGCCATGCAGCCGCACAACTCTGCTTGCCACGCTGACGTGCAGCCGCGCAGCTCTGCGCTTGCCACGCCGATGTGCAGCCGCGCAGCTCTGCGCTTGCCACGCCGACGTGCAGCCGCGCAGCTCTGCGCTTGCCACGCTGACGTGCAGCCGCGCAGCTCTGCGCTTGCCACGCTGACGTGCAGCCGCGCAGCTCTGCTTGTCATGCCGCCAATCAGCCGCGCAATGCCCTTCCCGCACCGCAAAGCATGCGGCCGTGCAGGGCAATGCGGGCGGCACAGCTCAATGCCGCGCCGCCCACCTCTGTTTAGCCCTCACGCCAATCAGCCGCGCGCGAGCGTCACGTCCTTTTCGTACTTGCGCACCATGTTCAGCCACTCGTCGCCCACCGGCACGCCTTCCTGCATGCAGTAGTAATCCCAGATGGCGCCAAACGGCAGGGACTTGTCCTCCTCCATCAGCGCCAGACGGCCGGTCCAATCACCCTCCAGCTCCAGCTGCTTGAGCTGCGCGGTGTTCTCAAGATAGGCGCGCAGCAGCGCCTTGCGCGCGTTGCGGGTGCCGATTATCCAGGCCGCGAGGCGGTTTATCGAAGCGTCGAAGAAGTCCAGCGCCAGCTTGACGCGCGAGGTATAGCCGCCGCGCACTACCTGCTGCATTATCGCCATCAGCTCGTCGTCCAGCGCGACTACGTGATCGCTGTCCCAGCGCACGGGGCGGCTCACGTGCAAAAGCGCCTCGGGCATGAACTGCATGAGCGAGGATATCTTGTTGGATATGAATTCGGTGGGATGGAAGTGGCCCGCATCCAGACAGTACAGCTTGCCGCGCGTGAGCGCATAGCCCATCATCAGCTCATGGCTGCCCACGGTATAGCTCTCCAGACCCAGGCCGAACACCTTGGACTCCACGGCTTCCTTAACGCCCTCTATATCGCCGCCTGCGAATATCGCGTCCAGCGACTCCACCATGCGCGCGCGCGGCGCGGCCATGTCGGCGGGAGTGTCCTTGTATCCGTCGGGCATCCAGTAGTTTATCACGCACTCCTCGCCCAGCGCCTTATAGAACGCCTGACCTATCTCGCGGCAGCGCTTGCCATGCTCTATCCAATAGGCGCGCACCTCGGGGTCGGCGCTGGCCAGCGTGAAGCCGTCCTTGACCATGGGGTGCGAGAAGTAGGTCGGGTTGAAGTCCAGACCCAGCTTGCGCTCCTTAGCCCAGTCCATCCAGCCCGCAAACAGCGAGGCATCGTACTCGCTGCGCTCCACCTTGCGTCCGCCCAGCTCGGCGTAGCTGGCGTGCAGGTTGAACTTCTTCTTGCCGGGTATCATGCTCATGGCGATGTCTGCGTCGGCGCGCAGTTCGTCCGCAGTGCGCGCGCGGCCGGGATAGTTGCCGGTGGCCGCTATGCCGCCGGTGAGATCCTGCGCGCCCTCAAAGCCCAGCACGTCGTCGCCCTGCCAGCAGTTCATGGATATGGCGACATCCTTCATCGCGGCGATGGCCGCGTCCACGTCTATGCCGCGCCCGGCGTAGACCTCTTTGGCATACTCATAGCCCTTGATAACAAGCTTTTCGTTCATATTACTTCACCTCTGCATCGCAGTATGTGATATGATTATAGCACATACCGCCCGCCTTTCCAACAGAAAATTGAATTTTATGCGCACCTTGTGCGTAGCAGGCACTCGCTGCCCCAACGGCGCAATGCGCGGCTCTGACGTTGCCCACGCCAAGCGGCGGACATGTGCATGCCGATATGCGGCGAGAGAGCGGCGTATGTGGCGCATGTGCATGCCCGCACAGTGATGTGATATGCGGCGAGAGGACTGCGGATATGGCACATGTGCATGCCCGCACAGCTATGCAATGTGCGGCAAAAAGGCGGCTCTGCGCCCCTAACGCGGCATGCGCAGCCGCGCTCGCCGGCCTCCCTGCGGCGCGCCGGCTCATTGCCGCAGCTGAGTATCCACATACAGCAATGGCTCTGTCCCATGAGTACACCGGCGCATTTGCACCCGCGCTCTGCGCCTTCCGGCAAGCCCGGCCTTTCCACATTGCGGCCATCAAGCGGCGCTTAAAGCCGCATGGCATGCGCGCTTTGCGGCATTTTGGCGGCAATTCCAACAAAAGTCGCAAAAGGCATTTACAAATCATCAAAATTCAGATATGATATATTCAAGGGGTGATGCGCAATGGCAAAGCTTGCCAAGGACAAGGCTCTGGCGAAAAAACTCATATCAACTGATCCATGGCTCAAACCCTATCGCGGCGATATAGAGATGCGCATGCAGCGCTATGTCAGCTGCCGTGAGCGGATAACCGGCGGCGGCAAGCTGACCGAATTCGCCGACAGCTACAAGTACTTCGGCATCCATCACGAGGCCGATATGTGGGTAGTGCGCGAATGGCTGCCCGATGCGGCGGCTGTATCGCTGACCGGCGACTTCAACGGCTGGAACGGCAAGGCCGATCCTCTGACCAAACTGGACGGCGGCGTGTGGGAGATAATACTGCCCTCCGATGCGCTTAAGAACGGTCAGCGCGTCAAGCTGCACGTAAAGTTCCTGGACGGGCGCGTGTGCGACGTGCTTCCCTCCTATATAAACAAAGTGGCCCAGAACGAGGACAACTCCTTCTGCGGCATAATATGGGATGTGCCATACAAGTGGCGCACCAAGCGCCATTCCACGCCCAAGCTGGATGCGCCGCTCATATACGAGGCGCACGTGGGCATGGCGCAGGAAAAGTGCGGCATAGGCTCATATGCCGAGTTTGAGGAAACCGTGCTACCTCGCATAAAGGCCGACGGCTACAATGCCGTGCAGCTTATGGCGATAATAGAGCATCCATACTATGCGTCCTTCGGCTATCAGGTGGGCTGCCTGTTCGCGCCTAGCAACTGGTTTGGCGAGCCGGAGGAACTCAAGCACATGATAGATACCGCGCATTCCATGGGCATAAACGTGCTGTTGGACGTGGTGCATTCGCATGTCGCGCCCAACACCGGCGAGGGTCTTGCGGGACTGGATGCCAAGGGCGGGCGCTACTTCCTGCCCGGCGAGCGCGGATGGCACTCGGCATGGGGGTCGCGGCTGTATGATTATTCACACGACGAGACGCTCCGGCTTCTGCTTGGCAACCTCAAGTACTGGCTGGACGAATACCGCTTCGACGGCTTCCGCTTCGACGGCGTAACGTCGATGCTGTACTGGGATCACGGTCTGGGGCAGGCGTTTGACAGCTATGAAAAGTATTACTCGCTAAACAGCAATCTGGACGCGCAGGTGTACCTAATGCTGGCCAACGAGCTGACCCACGCCGTGCGACGCAACGCCATAACCATAGCCGAGGACATGAGCGGCATGCCCGGCATGGCGCTGCCGCTGTCTGCGGGCGGATTCGGCTTCGACTACCGGCTCAACATGGGCGTGCCGGACATGTGGATACGCCTTACCAAGGATGTCGAGGACGAATACTGGGATATGGGCAACATATTCTACGAGCTGACGCGCCATCGCGCCGGTGAAAAGCAGATAACCTACTGCGAGAGCCACGATCAGGCGCTGGTCGGCGACAAGACGCTGATATTCCGCATGGCCGACTCCGCCATGTACACCGACATGGACAACGCTACACACAACCCCGTGATAGACCGCGCCACGGCGCTGCACAAGATGATACGCTTCATAACGCTGACGCTCAGCGGCGACGGCTATCTCAACTTCATGGGCAACGAGTTCGGCCATCCCGAGTGGATAGACTTCCCGCGCGAGGGCAACGGCTGGTCGCATAAGTATGCACGCCGCCAGTGGAGCCTGGCCGACAACGGCTATCTCAAGTACTCGCGCCTGAACCGCTTTGACCGCGACATGCTGGACTTCGTGCATGGGAGCGGGCAGATGGGCATAGAGAGCGAGAACCTGTGGATGGACGAGCAGCGCAAGCTGCTGGCCTATCGCAAGGAGGATTACATATACCTGTTCAACTTCTCGCCCTACGGCTCGTTCCCCAACTTCTTCCTGCCCACGCATGAAGCCGGGCAGTACCGCTGCGTATTCTCCAGCGACCGCACCGAGTACGGCGGACAGGGCCGCATAGACGAACAGTACGTATACACGGCCAAGCCTGCCTTCGGGCTGGGCGTGGGGTTTGAGGTGTACACGCCCTCGCGCACTGTGGCGGTGTTTAAGCGCATAAAGTAATATATAAAGCCGGCGCTTCTCAAGCGAGCTGTTAAAACTCACTTGGGAAGCGCCCGTTTTTTATGTATATCGCTTATTAACTCATATGCCCGGAATCAGCTCTGCCCATTCCCTCATCCAGCACTCCATCCGCCAGAAACACCGTGCGCTTGCCGAAGGCGGCAACCTTGGCATCATGCGTTATCTGGATTATCGTGCGGCCGGTGGCGTTTAGCGATTGGAACAGCTCCAGTATGTCGTGACCGGTGCGGGAGTCCAGCGCCCCGGTCGGCTCGTCGGCCAGCAGCAGCGCAGGCTCCGTCACAAGCGCACGCGCTATGGCCACGCGCTGCTGCTGCCCGCCCGACAGCTCGCTGGGCTTGTGGCCGAGTCGCTCAGACAGGCCCACCTGCGCTATCGCCCGGCGCGCTTCCTCCTCCGCCTGCCGCCTGCGCATGCCGCGTATCAGCAGCGGCATCATCACGTTTTGCAGCACGTCGTACTGCGGTATGAGCTGGTACTTCTGGAAGATGAAGCCTATCTTGCGGTTGCGTATGTCGGTCAGCATGTCGCTGTCGGCCTCATGTACGGGTATGTCCTTAAGCATGTAGCTGCCGCTGTCCATCACGTCCATGCAGCCCAGTATGTTCATGAGCGTGGACTTGCCCGAACCGGATGCGCCCAGTATGCTCAGGAACTCGCCCTCCTCCACGCTCATGTCTATGTCCCTAAGCACGTGCAGCGCCGTGTCGCCCATGCGGTACGACTTGTTTACGCCGTGCATCTCTATCAGGGCTGCTCCCATATGGTCACCTCCACCACGCTGCCCGTGTCATTGTTTACCTCCAGCATCACTACGGAGCTCTTCTTCAGGGCATCCATGGTCACAGTCTGGCCGGTGGTCATGTCGGTTATGGTCAGGCCGGCGGGCAGGGTAAAGCTCTTGTCCTCATCCAGCCACTTCAGCTCCATGCGCTCCTCCGCCTGAACCTCGCCCACAGTCGTAGTCGCGGACATTGTCGCCGCCATTACTACTTCGCCTGAACCGCCATCTGCCGCCTGCACATCCGGCTGCATGTCCGCGCCGTCCACGTCCTGATCATACGGCAGCTCAGCCAGCCTCAGCGTCAGCTCGTTGCCCACAAGATCCTTGACCTTGCCAAAGTACATCTGGATGGACGGCGCTTCCGGCTGGCCGGCCGCAGCGTCGGGCGCACCGGCGGTCACGTCGGGCATACCGGCAGCCGCATCGGGCGAGCAGGCGCTGGCGAATATGGCTATGAACAGTACGGAGGCTATCAGTGCAAACATCTTCTTCATAATAAAACTACATCCTTTCTCAATCCGATAATGTATCAGGTATCAATTCTTGGCGCGCATCTAAGCGTCATTCCTCGGCCAGCGCATCCACGGGCTTGAGTCGCGCGGCCTTCATGGCGGGATACAGCCCAAACACCGTACCCGTTATCGCGGCAAACAGAAACGCTATCAGCTTGCCCTCCGGCGATTCATAGAGCGGCATGGTCGCGTATCGCTTGAGCAGCGTCAGCGCGAAGCTGCTCAGCGCCACGCCCACCGCGCCGCCGCCCATGCCCATGCACATCGATTCCATCAGGAATTGCAGGAGTATGTCCCGCCTGCGCATGCCCAGCGCACCCAGTATGCCTATCTCCCGCGTGCGCTCCTTTATGGTCACGAACAGCACGTTCATTATGCCTATTCCGCTGACCAGAAGCACTATCGCCGCCACCGAGATCAGCAGCATCTTCATGTTGCGGGCGGATTCTGTCGCCGCATCTATGCGGCTACCCGCATCCTCCACCCTGTATATCGCTGGATTGTCCAGGCGATAGCGCAGCGTGCTCTCTATCTCGCGCATGGCCAGCTTGACCTTGTCTATGCCGCGCGCCTTGCCCACCATCTGGCCGTAGGAGTACTCCATTATCTTATCGTGCCTGAGCATGGCGCTCTGCGGTATGAACACGGTGTCATCCGAGTCCAGTCCCTGCATGCCGTCGCCCTTGCGCGCCAGCACGCCTATTATCCGGTAATTCACGCCGTCTATGACTATGTTCTGACCCAGAGCAGTTTCCGGGCGCGGGAAATGCTTCTCGGCCAGCCCGCGGCCTATCACCGCCACGCGCGCGCCGTCCTGATGGTCGCCCTCGCTCATGTCCTGCCCGAACTCCATGTCAAACCCCGATATCTCGGCATAGCCCTGAGTTACGCCCGATATGGACGCAGTCTCCTTCTTGCCCGCTATCTTTGCCTCGGTGTAGGCGCTCGTGCGCAGATACATGCCCTCCAGCGCCGTGCTTTCATCCAATATCTGCTCCAGCAGCTCCTGCGTCAGCTCATCGCCCGGCGACATGCGCGCGCCGGCATTCATGGCCTGATAGTTCATGTTCACGTATATGGTGTCAGCGGACAGCCCGGAGAACTGTTCTGCCGCCTTGCGCTCGCCGCCCTGACCTATGGCTATGACCAGCACTATGGTTATCGTGCCGACTATTATGCCCAGCGACGTAAGCACCGCGCGGAACTTGTTCTTCATCATGTTCACGCCTACCATGCGCATCAGCTCGCAAGTCCTCATAGCTCGTCCACCACCACAGCCGTGTCGCCCGGGTTCAGCCCGCCGGTAACCTCGCTGACCTTGCCGTCGGAAAAGCCCGTCGTTATCTGCCGCTCGACGAGTTCGCCCGCCGCATCGCGCACCAGCACGTACTGCGCGCCGTCGCGCTGGAATATGGCCTTGTTGGACAGCGTAAGCACTTCCTTCTTCTGCGCCAGTATCGCCGTGCCATAGCAGGTCATGCCGTCCATCAGCTCCAGCTCCGTCCCGTCTATGCGCACCTCAACTTCAAACTTGCCCTCGTCATTGGCCATGTGCGTCACGCGCTCCACGTATCCCACCAGCAGCTCGGTGGGATAGGCGTTGGCGTACAGCTCAACCCGCTGGCCGACTTCGATGTTGGGTATGTCCTCCTGCTCCGCACTGAATGCCATGCGCCAGTTCTGCTGCGTGGAGAACCTTACCAGCGGCTTGGCGCCCAGCTCATCGCCCAACTCGTAGCCCAGCTCTATCACCACGCCGCTGCACGCCGCGCGCACATCGGGATCGGCTATCAGCTCCTTGAGCGCATCTACTTCTTCCTGCTTGGCCTCCATGAGCTGTCCGGCCAGCGCTATCCGCTCCTCGATTAGCTCCACTGCCTTTATGTCGGCCCCAGTCTGCGCCAGCGCATCGGACTCATGCTCTATTACGTCCTTCCTTGCAGCCTTGAGCGCATCCTGCGCCGCGCTTATGCGCTCCATCTCCGCATCTATGGCCTGAAATCTGGCGTTAAGCTCCGCGTCGTTGGGCGATTTGCGCAGCTTGGACTTGACTTCATCGCGCTCGCCGTCCAGACGCTCTTTGAGGTTCTTGAAGTACTTGACATAGGCATTGTAGTCCGCCTTGCTCATGCGCTTGTCGGAGGCAAGGCGCGATACCAGGCCGTTCACATTGGAGGCGCGCGCCGACAGCTCCTCGTCCAGCGCCTTTCTGGCATCGCCGCATTCCTTCATGGCCTCGCTCAGCAGCTCGTTTAGCCTATCCACATCGTACCTTGCTATTATGTCGCCCTGCTGCACCTTGTCGCCCTTGCTGACCATATACTCGCCAAGCTTCGCGCCCACATGGCCGCTCTGCTCCTGCACCTCGCCGTTTATCCTGCCAGCTATGTTTACGCCCACGGTTATATCGCCCATGGTCGCCGTGTAATCGCGCTCTCGCACTATCACATCCTGCTCCGGCTGCATGCCCTGCCAGTAAAACCAACCTGCCAGTGCAGCCACTATGACCAGCACTATCCATATTGTGACGCTCTTGCGCCTGTTTCGCTTCATGTTCCATCCTCCTTGCCTTGACTGCAAACACATCTTACCAGACTCAAGGTAAAGAGCAGGTCAACGCGCAGCCATAAGAGCGGCCATCACACAAACATAATGTAAGCTCTGGCTATAATCGCTGTGTCCGCCTGTGCCGCCGTGCCTTGCGCTGCCTGCATGGGTCGCGCTCCACCGCGCCTGCACCGGGCAAGCGCAGAGTCCTTTCGGGCATGCTGCCGCCCATGCGGCGATGTCGCAATGCCCGCAATACAGTGCAGCTTCATTGCGCGCATAGATAAAAAAACGCCGCCGGGGCAAATTCCGGCAGCATTACAACGCGCGCAAAGGCCCTGCGGCAGGCCACGCCGTTTGCATATATATGCAGTTTTGCGCCGTCACGCGCGCGGGAACTCCATAACAAAGCAGCTGCCCTGCGGCCTCACCGGCTCATAGCGCAGCCGGCCACCGCAGCGCGTAACGGCGGAGCTGACTATCGCCAGCCCCAGCCCCGCGCCTCCAGCCTGGCGCGAGCGGGATTTGTCGGCGCGATAGAACGGCTCGAATATGTGCGCCGCATCCTCGGGCGCTATGCCCGGGCCGCCATCGGATATGCTCACCTCGACCTGCTGACCGGTGCAGGTCATGCCTATTGTGACATCGCTGCCTTCGCCATACTTGAGTGCGTTTTCTATAACGTTTGTGAAGGCGTGGCGAAGCAAGTCCGGGTCTGCCGATATGCTCGCGGGCAGCGTGCTGTGCCTGAGCGCGACATGCATGTCGTCCGCGATGGGCTGCATGTCGCATATGACCTCGCAAAGCAGCTCATCCACGCGCATCACGCGCATGTCGGAATCGCGCCCCGCCGCCGACAGCGCCAGCAGCTGCCGCGTAAGCCCTATCATGCGGCCATTCTGCTTGCGCACCACGTCCAATGCCTCCATGCAGTCCTGCACATCGGGCTCATCGTCCATGTCCAACACGTCCAGCGCGGTCTTTACAACGGTCAGCGGCGTCTTGAGTTCATGCGCGGCATAGGCGTGAAAGCGGCGCTCGCGCTCCATGCCCTGCCGCACGCGCTCTATCAGCGCATGGAACGCGCTCGACAGCCTGCCCACCTCGTCCTCCGAGCGGAAGCCGTCCAGATTGCACTCCAGCGACTCCGCGTCCATGCGCTCTATCACGCCGGTCAGCTTGCGCACCGGCCTCAGCGCCAGCCCGGCAACTATGTACGTCAGCACCGCGCCCAGCAGCACTATGCCGCCCAGTATCAGCCAGAGCCGCGCGGTGTAGCCCGCAACGCCCGTGTCCAGCACAGCTGCCGCCGTGGCCAGCGTGGCCGCGCTTACGCTGGGGCCATCGGCAGGCTCATATTCGGGCGGCAGCTGGACCGCATCCATCTCCACACTCGGCGGCAGGGCGGCATTGGGCGCGCCTTCCGCCTGTGTCTCTATCCTGACCGTCTCGGCGGATATCACCGCCTGCATGGGTGCTACCAGCATGCGCTGCATCTGCTGCTGCGCCATCAGCGCCAGAGCCGCGCACATAATCGCAAGCAGCAGCGTAGTCAGCAGCGTAAGCCGCCAGCGCAGCGTTATGCGCCTCATCTTCCCCTCACTCCTTCTATTATATAGCCCCTGCCGCGCACTGTCTGTATGACCTCATCGCCCACGGCGGCGCGCAGCTTGCGGCGCAGGCTGCTTATGTGTACCTTGACCGAAGCGCTGAAGTAATCTGCGTCGCTGCTCCATACATGCTCTATAAGTTCCTCCGCGCTTATGGTCCTGTCCGAATGCAGCATCAGGTATTCCAATATGGCATATTCGCGCGGCGCAAGCGGTATCAAATCGCCCGCCTCGGACGCTGCGCGCTTTTCGTTTAGCATAAGTTTTATGCCCCTGCCGTGCAACGCCGTATCCTTCTGCACGAACTCACGGCGCAGCAACACGCCTATGCGCGCCTCCAGCTCGCGAAAGTCGAACGGCTTGGGCAGATAGTCGCTTGCGCCCAGATCCAGCCCCTTGACGCGATCCTCTATCTCCGACCGCGCCGACAGTATCAGCACGCGCGAATCCGGCTTTTCAGCGCGCAACCGCTCAAGCACGTCCAGTCCATCCAGCGTGGGCAGATTGAGGTCGAGCACTATCGCGTCGTAATCGTTTATGCAGGCCGTCTCCAGCCCTTCCAGCCCATCGTGCGCCATGTCCACCACATAGCCCCGCTTTTGCAGCCCCTTTTGCAGCATGCGGGCGAGATCGACTTCATCCTCAATTATCAGCAGCTTCACACCAGCGCCTCCCTTCACTCATTACATCATACCACAAATAGATAAGCATAAGGTAAAGACGCAGCGGCTTGCCCACGCAAAAGCGCATTTTAACATTGCCAATCGGCGATTGCAGCGAAATATGGCATATTGACATTGCGCGCATTCAATGATAGACTGAGCAAAACAAAGCTACTTAGGTGATGAGCATGGCAAGAAAGCTAAACCGCCGTGAGCGCCGCGAGCGCATGGAGTCCGATGAGCGCGTTCAGGAGAACAACCGCGTATTGAGCGAGCTGGCGAGTCAGGATAAAGAAGCCGACCGCTACAAGTACGTGCATGAAGACTACACCGGCATAAAGTTCATAGACGACATGCTGAACCTGCGGCAGAAGAAACAGCTGCACGAGGACATGGTGCGCGATGGTATCGAAGAACCCGAGCCTTATGTCGAACCTAAGTATACGCGCTCAAGATTTGCCTGCGTCAACGCCATCATGACTTGTGGACTGCATCTGCTGCTCAAACTGCCGCGCTTTTCCGACCCCGGCTGGGGCTTTCCGCTGGAAGAACTTGCAAACATTGGACGCGACCCGCGCGAAAGCCCCGAATACAAGGCGCATCCTATATGGTATCAGGTATCGCTTTTATTGTATTCGCTTTTCATTATGGTGCCAGCTTTTGCATTTCCAGCAGCTGTTTTTATGGAGTATTCCGGAGTAGTATTTGAGGCTTTAGGTGCAAACGCAATAGTACAAATTATCGTTATATTTGTTACTATGTTTGCAGGCTTTGCGATTGGTTTTAGCGTATTGAATATAATAAACAAATTGTTTCATATTTCCCTCGGCTATTATGCATCCATATTCTCATTTTTAATAGGTGCGATGTTGATAATGTTATGTTTTGTCCTATATTTTTAATTAAGCTTTTTAGTCCCCATGTATACGTATAAAGGAGAGCGATGGATTAATCGCCCTCCTTTGATTCCAATTAAATAAATATTGTCGCCTTTATTCCGCAGATTGCTGAGTCTATAAACACTGCTGAAGGTAGGCTTTTAATGCCATCCTTTACAATTGGCGCTATAAGTTGCTTTGGAAACTGATGCCTAACATTCCTCCAGTAATACGATTCGGCCTTTTTAATTTTTTCAAAATCCTTTGTGCTATAATCTACCACTAGATTGCCCCCCGCGTCAAGCAGACCGACCTTGCTCATGCCATGCGCTCCTGCACGCTCCCCGCATGGCCGTGTTCGTCATAGCCCAGCGTGAATTCACTGCCCGTTCCGTACTCGTCCATCGTGCGCACCCTGCACACTCTGTCGGCGAGGTCGCGCTCTATGCTGGTCACTGTGTTCAGGGCGCTGTCGGTTACGCGCGCGGGTTTGCATTATTTTACCTATATAAAAGGGCGCTGTTGCAGAACCCTTTCTGCAACAGCGCCGAGATTATATATGTCACCCAATACTGCTGAACTCCGACTGCTCCACATCGAAGAACTGCGCCAGTATAATCGGCACATTACCCGCCTCGTCCGGCGGCATTACGCGCGTATGAGTAATGACATGCGGATAGTCATACGTATATATAGCCGTCATAAGGAACACCTCATCGTCCTCCCAATACTGGCACACATACCCAAGGCCATCCATGTCCGCTATGCTCGCCGCTTCGTTCAGCGCTATGCTCTGCGAGAACTCGTCCCATCCTTTGGTGAGCGAGCTTAGCCCGTCAAACGGCAGCTTGTACATGACGCTGCGCGCGTCCTCCGCGAACCACTCCGGCACTTCATCCGCATATCCGCCGAATACGTGCAGCAGGTCGAGCTTATCCGACGGACAGTAATACAGCTCCATGCGCGTTGGGCGCTTTAGCTCCACTTCGGCCAGCAGCTTTTCCATATCGGGATATTGGTTCGCGGCTATCGAAGTAAAGCCCTTCATCTCGATAAGGTCAGCAAGTATCGATCCCTGCACGGCGGCATAGCGATACATGGCCCGCTGCGCCTGCGGAAGCTGCTTGGCGTACTTTTCGTTCAGGTCGTCCAGCCACACCTCGCGCTCCATGCCCGGATAATCCGTCTCGGCTTGTTCATCGGCAAGCGCCGCAGGCGCTATCGCCATAAGCAGCGCCAGCATCAATAGCGTTATCCTTCTATACCTTGCGTTCAATATTACTACCTCCCTAGATATACTTCGTATGGTTCTGACGGCGGCGAAACAAAGGTATTATGTGCCCACAAATCACCTCCTTTTAGTAGAAGCGGTGTTGTCTTACTGCTCCATGCATCAAATGACGTTGCAGACATTTGCTCAGGCATAGGCAAATACGAAATAAAATCATTATACATTTTAACCATTTGTGTTCCTATGCCATTCAGTCCTGCATATACGCAAGCAGCCTCTAAAAAATACATTCCAACATCCAAGAAATCCTTAACAGATATATAATGTTCATATGTCCTATATGTATACTCATGTTTCCATATGGATCCCTCATTATTTTTAATAATGTAGACGTAGCTATTTTTATTGGCATAAGATAGCAGTACTTCTCCTTTCACAAATACTCTGAACCAAAGTACTTGAACGCCATCTAAATCATCTTTTATTACACGGTCTATTTCTTCCGGTATTCTTGGATCATAAAATCGCCATCCTTTCCTAATTGCAGCATCAATTACTGCATTTACTATCTTTGATGCAGGAGACTTACCTGTATCATCAGAAAAAGCAATTGCATTGTTTCTGCAATACGCATATAAATTGTGCGCAAGGAATCCGCCTTCAGACCCCATATTCGTATCAGAAGAAATAAACCTTCCCCACTCCGGCCTATAATACCTACTCCTAAGGTAATACAGCCCGGTCTCCTCATCCCAGACATATCCGCGATATCTGAACGGGTTAAGCTTGCCTACGGTGTCTGCCATGCCTCCTGTCACAGCTATCGGCTTGCCCCATGCATCATAGCTATATTCTACCACTACGTTGCCTGCCGCGTCAAGCAGACCCACTACATCGCCCTGAAGGTTGTGTACATATGCGTACTTTACCCCCTTGAAGCTCACCATGCTCACGCGACCCGTGCCATCATAGTAGAAGTGTAGGTTCTCACCACCATGAACCATGTGCAGTATTCTCTTGTCATTTACTACGTATTCCGTCCTGACTGTACCGCTGGCATCCGTCACGCTCTTGCGAATACGAATACCATTGTGGTCGTAATCATAGGCTATGTCCGTGCCAGCCTTGTTCATGCTCTTGAGCTGCTTTCCCGCCTGCCACGAATACGTCCACTCTCCATCGTTCACGATGTTTCCTATCGCGTCATAGCTGAGCGCCTTGCCGCCGATGCTGGTTACTTTGTCCTTCCAATTAGTATCGGCGTATTCGTAATTGATTACGGCAGCAGGCTCACCCGTCAGCTCGCCAGTCTGGTAAGGATAGCGCTTCTTTTGGAGTACGTTTCCGCCAAAGTCATACTCATACACCCAAGTAGTACCATCCGCGCCAGATGTGGTGTCGTTCATATCGTTCACGCGCACGAGCTGTCCCAGCTTGTCATATTCGTAGCGCGCATACTTGTCGTGTACGGTGGGTTCTTTGCCCTGTATGCGCCTTTCGGTTATTAGATTGCTGGTCACATTGTCGTACTCGTATTCGTAGCTTACGCCATCCTGCATTATCGCGCTCACCAGCGGCGTGGTGGACTTTGCGCTTACACCCGATATCGGCGCACCGTCAAGGTATTCATAGGTAGTGCTAAGGCAAGCCGTAGACGCGCTGCTACCGTATACCTTGCGCTGATGCGCGCGACCCAGCGCGTCATAGCTGTGCGTTATTCGAGCGTTCGAGCTGTCGTACTTTATCTCCGTCGGTCGATTGTCCTTGTCGTACTTATACTCTGCCGTGTATGCAAGCAGCGTTGCGCCGCTGTCTATCGCTCCTATTCGCTCCGTTCGCTTGCTTACATTGTTGAAGTCATCATACGTGAGGTGAATGTCGTATCCCGGCGATGCGGTGTTTGTCGTTTGCTTGATTCTGGCTATTCGCTCCGACATATCGCGCTCATAGTACAGCGTAGTTCTAAGGTTATTGTCACCTATCTGACTTATCTCGCCGTTAGCGCCATACAGGAAACCGTATCGGCAGCTCACATCCGCATCCAGATCATCATACTTTATGCCCGTCACTCTGTCGAAATCGTCATAAGTATAACTAATCTTCCCGCCATTACCAAACTCCACGCACTCAAGGCGGCGCTCGGCATCAGGCGAATACACGTTGCGGCTGAGCAGCTGATTGCCCACCTTGACCTCGGTCGGGTCGCCCAGCTCGTTCACCGCGAAG
>JBMNUB010000010.1:0-81518 GCA_050946055.1 Candidatus Fimadaptatus sp.
AAGCGCAAGCCTGCGGAATGCACGGGAAGCGAGATAGAGCGCGCCAGCGCACACAGCCCGAAGCGCAAGCCTGCGGAATGTCACATAGGAGCGCTGCGCTGCAAGCGCGGCCTTGCGCCGTGCCGGTTGGGCCTTGCCGCACATACAGATATTGTTCAAAGATATCTTTCGTCAAAGTTTGCGCATGGCTGTGAAGAATGCTATTTTTGATATTGAGCTAAAAATGTGGATGACATTTGCGAAGAGTTAATGTATAATCATAGGGTAAGCCCGCGCAGGCGAATTGCGCACATGCCTTGTGGACAGGCGCGCACCTTAGCCGCTCCGCGCCGGGCGTTCATAAAAAGCAATAAAGCAAGATCCCGGCATGCGGCATGTGCCTGCGCGCCGGGTCGGATCGGGAGGAATATCATGATAATATCCCAAGCAAGCCGCTCTCCCTACTGTGTGTATGTGGCCGGGGATGCCCCTGACAGCACTGTGTATGCGGGCGAACAGCTCTGCCTGTATCTGCGCAGGGCTACCGGCGCGCTCATTCCGCTAATGCGCGCAAAGCCTCCGGTGGACAGGTTCTTTGCCGTGGGCAGCGGCGCGGCGCATGAGTGCGGCGTGGAGGCGGATGCCTGCGAGCTGGGCAAGGAGGGCTATCTGCTGCGCGCCGTGAATGGCTGCGTGGTGATAAGCGGAGCAAGCGACACGCTGCGCGGCGACGTGTACGGCGTGTTCGACTTCCTCGAGAGGTACGTGGGCGCGCGCTTCTTCACCGAGACGATAGAGCGCATACCCAGCCGCCCCACGCTGTGCCTGACCGACGATATCGACGAGCGCATAGTGCCGGCGCTTGAGTACCGCGACGTGTACTATCCGGGGTTGACGCTGGGCGGCGACTGGTCGGTCAAGAACCGCGCCAACGGTCAGTATGTCACCCTGCGCGCGCATCAGGGCGGCAAGGTGAGCTACTATCCGTTTGTGCATTCCTTTAACCTCATACTGGACCCCGAAGAATACTTTGACGAGCATCCCGAGTACTTCTCCTATGTGGATGGCAAGCGCGTGCGCGAGCGCACTCAGCTGTGCCTGACCAATCCCGACGTGCTGCGCATAGCCAAGCAGCGCGTGCGCGAGTGGATACAGGCGCATCCCGAGGCGTCGATAGTGTCCATATCGCAGAACGACTGCTTCAATCCCTGCCAGTGCGAGCGTTGCCGCGAGGTGGACGAGTACGAAGGTTCGCACGCGGGTACGCTGCTGCGGTTCGTAAACGCCATCGCGGGCGAACTGGCCGATGAGTTCCCCGACATAGTGTTCGACACGCTGGCGTATCAGTACACGCGCAAGCCGCCGCTGCACGTGCGCCCGCTGCCCAATGTGTGCGTGCGCCTTTGCTCGATAGAGTGCTGCTTTGCGCATCCACTGGGCGAGTGCCATGAGCAGATGTCGCGCTGGGTCAAGGAAAAGAGCGCCGCGTTCCAAGACGATTTGGAGGGCTGGGCCAAGATCTGCGACAGGCTGTATGTGTGGGACTATGTGGTAAATTACAGCCACTACATGATGCCGTTTTTCAACTTCAACGTGCTTGCGCCCAACATACGCTACCTTATAGATAACCACGTAAAGGGCATATTTGAAGAAGGCTCTACCTCGCTGTACGGCGGCACGGAACTGGCCGAGATGCGCGCGTGGATATTGAGCAAGCTGCTCTGGAACTCGTCGCTGGACACTCACGAGCTGGCGCGCGAGTTCATAGCGGGCGTGTATGGTCAGGCGGCGCCTTATATACAGCGCTATTATGAGCTGCTGCGCGGCGCGCTGGACAGCAGTCCGGACAGTCACTTCGGCCTTTACGACCTGCCCATGATACCTTACATAACGCCGGATGTCATAGCCAGAGCCATGGAGCTGTTCGACATGGCCGAGGCGGCGGCGGACGACGAGGTGCTGCGCGAGCGCGTGCGCATGGCGCGCCTGCCCATGCGGTACTTTGAGCTGTATACCCAGCCGCTTGACACGCCCGGACGCGATGCGGCGATAGATGAGTTCCGCGATGAGCTGAAGGCGCGCTGCATATGGGACATAATGGAGGGCCGCACGCTGGACTACGCCATAGAGGACATGCGCAAAGGCCCGGTGAACCGATTCAGCATGTAAGGCGATGGCGGGGCGCGCCCGCCGCACATGCCGCCGGGCTATGTCTAAGTCGAGAGGGCTGCAAGCCATCTTGAACTCTAATGCTTTTTTGATACTCTGTGGCTGCTGAAGGAAGCCTGATTTGAAGCCTTTTCTGCAAGTACCCGCAGGCCTGACCCCGGGTTTTGCAGGAATGCGGGGGGAGAAGTTCAGGCATGTCGCTTAAAACGGCTGCTGCGCGCGCCGTCTAGAGCCGCGCTTAAAATGCAGCCGCCCGGCGCGCCTCTGCCTCGCGACTTGCCAAGTCCCGCAGCCGGTGTTATAATAAACTTAGAAACATCATCTTGCACCGCATGTGTGGGCGAGGAGGACTTTATGGATATATTGTTTACTGGGTTTGAACCGTTCGGCGGAGAAAAGATAAATCCGTCGTGGAAGGCCGTGGCCATGCTGCCCGATGAGATAGCCGGCGCGCGCATACATAAGCTGTGTCTGCCGGTTGAGTATCAGGGCGCTGCACGCATGGCGCAGGCCGAGTTCGCGCGCATATTGCCCAACGCGGTCGTGATGGTCGGTCAGGCGGGCGGGCGCAGCGGCATAAGCATAGAGCGCGTGGCGCTCAATCTGGATGACGCGACCATAACCGACAACGCGGGCGTGATGCTCTGCGATTCGCCGGTGCGTCAGGGCGCGCCCAGCGCGTACTTCTCGACTCTGCCCATAAAGGCGCTGGTCAAGGCCATAACAGGCGCGGGCATAAACTCCAGCATATCAAACTCGGCGGGTACATATGTGTGCAACCACCTGATGTATTCCATGCTGGATCACATCAGCGTGCGCATGCTGGACGTGCGCGCGGGATTTGTGCATGTGCCGTTTGTGCCGGAGCAGTGCATTGATAAGCCCGATATGCCCAGCATGGAGCTGGGTATAATGGTGAACGCGCTGAGGATAATAGCGCGCACTCTGGCAGAATAATAGCGGCGCAGGCGGCGGGACATGCCGCCGGGCGCACGGGCGGCTCAGCTGACAAGCCGCTTTGATGGCGTATGTGCTTTTACGTATCTGGACGCGCGCGGGCGCGACTGAATATCGTGGGAGGTAATGAACGTTTATGGCTGACATGATACATCAGGGCATGCACGGCTGCAGTGCGGCCGAGAGCTATGTGCCGCCCAAGGATGAACTTGTGCGCGAGCGGCTGGAATGGTTTCAGGATCAGAAGCTGGCGCTGATGATGCACTTTGGCCCCTATGCGCAGATGGGCATATGCGAATCCTGGCCGCTCAGCGAGGAGGATGCCTCTTGGTCGCGCCGCGATGTGGATTGGGAGAAGGACCCCAAGGTGTTCCGCGAGCAGTATGTGAACCTCAACCGCTCCTTTAACCCCATGCGCATAATGCCGGAGCAGTGGGCGGACATAGGCGCGCGCGACGGCTTCAAATACCTGATATTCACCACCAAGCACCACGACGGCTTCTGCATGTTCGACACCAAGTATACCGATTACAAGGTGACCGATCCCTCCTGCCCGTTCCATACCCATAAGTATGCCAATATTGCCAAGCACGTGTTCGATGCCTTCCGCGCGCGCGGCATAGCTATAGCCGCGTACTTCTCCAAGCCGGACTGGCATTGCCCGTGGTACTGGGCCGAGGGTATGGAGCGCCCGGTGGGTTCGTGGCGCAATCCCACGTATGTACCCGGCGAGCATCCAGAGATATGGGAGAAGTATGTCGAGTTCAGCCACAATCAGATAATGGAACTGCTCAGCGATTATGGTCGCATAGACATACTGTGGCTGGATGGCGGTCAGGTCAATCCCGCCAACGGTCAGGACATACGCCTGAGCGAGGTGCTGGAGCGCGGCCGCAAGCTGCAGCCGTGGCTGATATCCGCTGACCGCACCGTGGGCGGCGAGAATGAGAACTACATAACGCCCGAGCAGAGTGTACCCACCTCGGTGATACCCGTGCCGTGGGAGAGCTGCATAACCGTGGGTACGGGCTTTGCCTTCAAGTTCGAGGACGAGTACAAGAGCCCGCGCACGCTGGTCAACCTGCTGGTGAGCGTGGTGTGCCGCGGCGGCAATCTGGCGCTCAACATACCGCCGCAGCCCGATGGCCGCCTGCCCAAGGGCGCAGTGAAGTCCGTGGACGGCATGGGCAAGTGGTTGCGCGCCAACGGCGAGGCCATATACGAGACGCGCATATGCGCGCCCTACGAGGTGGGCAGCGTGGCCTTCACGCAGCGCGCCAAGGAGGGCAAGGTCTACGCCATATTCCGCATGGAGGAAGGCGAGACGCTTGGCGAAAAGCTGATAATACCCTACGACGGCGAGGTAAACCGCGTGACGCTGCTGGACTGCGGCGAGGTCAGCTTCCGCCGCGTGGAGCTGAACTGCGCCGAATGCGCCGAAAAGGGCATACGACACGGCATAGAGGTGGACGTGCCGTATGCGCTGGTGGGCGGCAGTCCGCTCGCCCCGGCATTCCGGCTGGAGAAGTGATGCAAAGGTGAAATCTGCCCGGTCAGGCGATGAACTGATCGGGCATTTTTGCGCGCACATGCGGGGGACATGCTGTGCGCAGCCTCAGGCGCAGCAGGGCGACCGGCTTTGGACTAGATATATGCAGGCGCGACTTGTTTCGAGCAGGAGTGATGCTGGGAGTCACTGTGAACGGATGTGCTAAGCATTGCTTCTGTGAGCGTGGTGCTGCTGTGCTTTGCTATGAGCGGATGTGCCGGGCGCGGCTTTTGCAGAGCGTGCGGGGCTGCTGTGCTTTGTGGTGAGCGGATGTGCCGGGCAAGTGTGAGCCGTGCTTCACAGCGAGTGGACATGTTGGGCGCGGGGTGACGCTGTCGCGCTTTACGGCAATCAGACGGTATGCTGAATCACTTCCGGTGCAGTGCAGGCCGCTCATGCTGGGAACTGCATATGCGCAAGTTGATGCGTGTATGCGGTACTGCGCGGCGAACTGGAATGCGCGGCATAGATGAGTGCGTGCATATATATTCGCAACATGGGAAAAGTGCGAATAAATTTTCTGATTTTTCGCGATTTGCTATTGCATAAATCCGGTTTTGGTGCTATAATGACGCAGAAGTAACGAATAAGGCTTCATGAACGGCGGCGCGATAAGGCGGCGGCATGCATGGGGCGGAAGGGATAAGCGATGCGTAATTCGGTTGCAGCCGTATACTTTTATTACTTTTACTTTACCGGCATCGGTTCAAAGTAAGAGTAATTCGTGCTGCACGCATTTTTCCCGAATTTATTTGGATAGGATAAATCGAGGGGAATCGCAGTTGAATTACTGCGGTTCCCCTCCTTTTAATATTTTGGAGCATTAAGGAGATGTCACTATGATACTGGTACTCAAGAAGGATACCCGCAAGGAAGAGATGGACAACCTCATCAGCTGGCTGGAGAATCAGAACGTGCGCACGCATGTCTCGCACGGCGAGTTTCAGACCGTCATAGGCCTTATAGGCGACACCACGTCGATAGACACCGACCTCATAGGCGGTTTGGACATAGTGGAGAGCGTGACCCGCATAACCGAACCCTTCAAGAAGGCCAACCGCAAGTTCCATCCCGATGACAGCGTGATACGCATAGCCGACCAAATCGCAATCGGCGGCGGCGAGTTCCAGTTCATAGCCGGGCCCTGCTCGGTTGAGTCGCCCGAACAGGTGATGTGCATAGCCGACGCGGTCAAGGCCAGCGGCGCACATCTGCTGCGCGGCGGCGCCTTCAAGCCCCGCACCTCGCCCTACGACTTCCAGGGCCTGCATGACGAGGGCATAAAGATACTGCTGGAGGCCAAGCGCCGCACGGGCATGCCCATAGTTACCGAGATAATGAACGCCAATCACCTGCCGCTGTTTGAAGATGTGGACGTGATACAGGTGGGCGCGCGCAACATGCAGAACTTCGAGATGCTCAAGGAGTTGGGGCGCACCAACAAGCCCATACTGCTCAAGCGCGGCCTTGCCAATACCATAAAGGAGCTGCTGATGAGCGCCGAATACATAATGGCGGGCGGAAACGAGAACATAATACTCTGTGAGCGCGGCATAAGGACGTTTGAGACCTACACTCGCAATACGCTGGATCTGTCCGCCGTGACCGTGCTGCACGAGCTTACGCATCTGCCGGTAGTGGTGGACCCCAGCCATGCAACCGGAGTTTCGCGCTATGTCAAGTCCATGGCGCTGGCGGCTGCGGCCTGCGGTGCGGATGGCCTGATGATAGAGGTGCATAACGACCCCAAGCACGCCAAGTGCGACGGCGCGCAGTCGCTCACGCCCGCTCAGTTCGACGATGTGGCACGCTCGGTGAACGCCGTGCGTGCGGCGGTAAGGGGGCTGTGACATGGACAGGCGCATGATAGGCGTGGCCGGACTTGGCCTTATAGGCGGCTCGATGTGCAAGGCGCTGATAAAGGCCGGGCATGTGGTGGTGGGCATGGACAAGGACAGCGTGACCGAGGATTACGCGCGGCTTGCCGGCATAATCGACGACAAGCTCACGCCCGCGCGCATGAGCGAGTGCGATTACATATTCGTGGCGCTGTATCCTCAGGCGGCGGTGGAGTTCATACGCGATAATGCGTCGCTGATAAAGCCGGGCGCGGTGGTAATGGATCTGTGCGGCGTAAAGCGCGCCGTGTGCCAGCCCTGCTTTGACATAGCGCGCGAGCATGGATTTACCTACATAGGCGGTCATCCCATGGCAGGCACGCAGTTCTCCGGCATAAAGTACGCGCGCGACGACATGTTCCAAAATGCCACCATGGTCATGGTCACGCGCGAGGACGAGGACATATTCGTGCTGGGCGGCGTGCGCGAGCTGCTGCACGACGCGGGCTTTAAGGCGGTCACGCTCACAACCGCCGACAAGCACGACGAGATGATAGCCTTCACCTCACAGCTGGCGCACGTGGTGTCCAATGCATACGTAAAGTCGCCCACGGCGCGCGCGCATCACAGCTTCTCGGCGGGCAGCTACCGCGACCTCACGCGCGTGGCCAAGCTGAACGAAACCATGTGGACAGAGCTGTTTCTGGACAACGCTGACTACCTCTGCAATGAGCTGGACTGGATAATATCCGCGCTGAGCGAATACCGCGACGCCATAAAGGACGGAAACGCCGATGAACTTAAGCGGCTGCTGCGCGAGGGACGCGAGCGCAAGGAGGAGATAGATACCGAATGGAAGCGCTGACGATAGACACATCGCCCAAGTACGAGGTGCTGTTTGGCAGCGGCCTTATGAAGCGCGCGGGCGAACTGAGCGCGGGCGTGCTGCGCGGACGGCGGGTGCTGATAGTCTCCGATGACAACGTGGCGGCGCTGTATATGCATGCAGTGCGCGCGTCGTATGAGGCGGCGGGCTTTGACGCAACGGAGTTCGTATTCCCGCACGGCGAGCGGCATAAGTCGCTGGATACGCTGGGCAGGCTGCTTGAGCGCACGGCTGAGTGCGGCATGACGCGCACCGACGCGATAGTGGCGCTGGGCGGCGGCGTGGTGGGCGACCTTGCGGGATTGGCGGCGGCGCTGTACATGCGTGGCATAGACTATGTGCAGCTGCCCACGACGCTGCTGGCCATGGTGGACTCCTCGGTGGGCGGCAAGACCGCCGTGGACCTTGCGGCGGGCAAGAACCTGTGCGGCGCGTTCTATCAGCCAAGGCTGGTCATATGCGACATGGCGGCACTGGACACGCTGCCCGGCGCGGTGTATGCGGAGGGCATGGCCGAGGTGATAAAGTATGGCGCGATAAGCTCCTGCGCGCTGCTTGACGAGCTGAAGCGCGGCGGCGACATGGCGGGCGTAATACGCGAATGCGTGCGCATAAAGGGCGAGGTGGTGAGTCAGGACGAGCGCGACACCGGCATGCGCCAGCTGCTCAACTTCGGTCACACATTCGGCCATGCCATAGAGAAGCTGAACGGCTTTGCCATGTACCACGGCGAGGGCGTGGCCGTGGGCATGCTGATAGCCGCATGGACGGCGTACAGCCACGGCATGTGCGGGCGCGAGGTGTACGACGAGCTGCGCGGTCTGCTGTACGCATGGCATCTGCCGCTTGCGACGGGCTTTAGCGCAAGCGACATAGCGCGCTGCGCCATGAGCGACAAGAAGAAGCAGGGCGCGCGCATAACGCTGGTGCTGCCCGCGGGCAGGGGCGAGTGCGTGTTGCACGACATGGACGCATCGGTGCTGGAGGCGTTCATAGCGCCGTGCGAAGGCGTGGTGATGGGCGTATGAACATGCGCATAGAGCCGCATGCGCTGAGCGGGCGCGTGGAGGGGATGATAGCGTCCAAGTCGCAGGCACACCGCGCGCTGATATGCGCGGCGCTGGCAGACGCACCCACGCGCATAGTATGCAATTCATACTCGCAGGACGTAAGGGCGACCGTGCGCTGTCTGGAAGCGCTGGGCGCGCGCGTGGAGTGGCGCGGCGACGGAATGCTGATGCTGCCCGTTGGATATGCGGGGCAGACGGGGCGCGGGTATGCTGGCGAGGTGTGTGCGGCGAATGCCTGCGCAATCGATGCAGCAAACGCCATGACGAACGCAAATGCAATCGGTATGGCAAACGTCAATCCAAACGTAAGCTCAGGCGATGAAGCAATCGACACACCAAGTCCCATAGCAGCCGCCGCGCAAATCAACAGCGCAGACGCGCGGTGCGTACACGTATCCGCGCCGCTGCTCGACTGCGGCGAGAGCGGCTCTACGCTGCGCTTCATGCTGCCGCTGGCGGGCGCGTTGGGGCGGGAGTGCGCGTTCACCGGGCAGGGCAAGCTGCCCACGCGCCCGCTGTCTCCCATGTATGAACAGCTGGCAGCGCACGGCATGCGCATGAGCGCGCAGGGCAGCTTTCCGCTCAGGTGCGCGGGTCAGCTCTCGCCGGGGCGCTATGAGATAGCGGGCAACATATCCTCGCAGTTCATAACCGGGCTGCTGATGGCGCTGCCGCTGCTGGCTGGCGACAGCGAGCTGCGCGTGATAGGGCAGCTGGAGTCGCGCCCGTATGTGGACATAACGCTGGACGTGCTGAATAAGTTCGGCATAGCGATAGAGCGGAACGCGCAGGGCTTCATAATACCGGGCGGGCAGCGCTTCAAATCGCCTGCCAGCATGCGCATAGAGGGCGACTGGTCGAGCGCGGCGTTCTGGCTGGCGGCGGGTGCGTTGGGCGCGAGCGATGTGTCGGGCGTGCCTTGCAAATTGTCAGATACTGTAAGCATGTCGGATGAACGCGATGCAGATGTCAATCGCGGTGCGCCTTGCGAACCGTCCGACACTGCCATTGAGTTGGGTAACAGCGATGTGCCTGATGCACCTTGCAAACTATCCGCACCCGCAAGCACGTCGTATGAACGCGAAGCGGGTGGCGAGCGCTGCGTAAGCTGCGCGCCGCTCGACCCTGCCAGCGCTCAGGGCGATAGGGCTATCGCCGACGTACTCAGGCGCTTCGGCGCGCGCATAGAGAGCGCCGGAGACACCGTGCTTGCGCGCCCGGCACAGCTGTCCGGCATAGCGCTGGACGCTTCCGACATACCCGACCTCGTGCCAATTATAGCCGTGGTTGCGGGCGCAGCGCGCGGCGACACGGTGATAAGCGGCGTGTCGCGGCTCAGGCTCAAGGAGTCCGACCGCATATGCTCGGTGATGGCGCTGCTTGGCGCGCTGGGCGTGAGCGCGGAGGAGGCGGGCGGAGTGCTGACCGTGCATGGGCGCGGCAGGCTTGAGGGCGGCACTGTGGATTCGTTCGGCGATCACCGCATAGTTATGGCGGCGGCTGTGGCGGGCAGCGTGGCGCGTGCGCCGGTCACGATATCGGGCACACAGGCCAGCGACAAGTCCTATCCGGGGTTCTTCGATATATTTGCGGCGCTGGGCGGCCGTGCCGTGGAGGTGTGAACATGCCCTCTGTATTTGGCGAAAACATAAAGGTATCTATATTCGGTCAGTCGCATTCCGAGGCCATAGGCGTGGTCGTGGATGGCCTGCCTGCGGGCTTTGAGGTGGACATGGATGCGCTAAATGCGTTCCTTGCGCGGCGCGCACCCGGACAGGGCAAGTTCACCACCGCGCGCAAGGAGAGCGACCTGCCCGAGTTCGTAAGCGGCATAGTGGACGGCGTGACCTGCGGAGCGCCACTGTGCGCGCTGATACGCAATAAGGATACGCGCTCGGGCGACTATGCCGACCTGCGCGACCATCCCCGCCCCTCGCATGCCGACTATCCCGCCTATGTTAAGTTCGGTGCGGCGCACGACATACGCGGCGGAGGACACTTTTCGGGCAGGCTGACCGCGCCCCTTTGCGTAGCGGGCGGCATAGCGCTTCAGATGCTTGCTGGGCGCGGAGTGCGCGTGGGTGCGCATCTGTGTTCGGTGGGCGATGTGCAGGACGAGCGCTTTGACCCGGTGAGCGTCGGCGAGCGCGACTTTGAGCGCATCGCGGCAAACGGCTTCCCGGTGCTGGACGAGATGGCGGGCGCGCGCATGTTCGATGCCATAGAGCGGGCGCGCATGGATGCCGACTCGATAGGCGGCACGATAGAGTGCGCCGCGACGGGTCTGCCCGCCGGTCTGGGCGATGCGCTGTTTGGCGGGCTGGAAGGAAGGCTGTCGCAGGCGCTGTTTGGCATACCGGCGGTCAAGGGCGTGGAGTTTGGCAGCGGCTTTGACGGCGCGCGCATGCGCGGCTCGGAGAACAACGATCCCTTTGTAATGCAGGAGGGCAGCGTGCGCACGCTCACCAACAACGCGGGCGGCATACTGGGCGGCATAGCCACGGGCATGCCGCTGATTATGCGGGTGGCCATAAAGCCCACGCCCTCGATAGGCAGGGCGCAGCGCAGCGTGAGCCTGAGCGAGGGCAAGCCTTACGAGCTTACCATACGCGGACGGCATGATCCCTGCATAGCCCCGCGCGCCGTGCCGGTAGTCGAGGCTGCGGTGGCGCTTGTGCTGCTTGACATGATGATGTGATACAATAAATTGCAATGCGATATTGGAAAGGCGAGTGTTTTACTATGGATATGAACGATATAAGGGCGCGCATAGACGACATAGATACTCAGATGGTGGAGCTGTACAAGCAGCGCATGGCGGCGGTAAGCGACATAGGCGCGTACAAGCGCACACACGGCCTGCCCGTATACGACAGCGAGCGCGAGCGCAAGCTGCTGAATAAGGTGGGCGAGCAGGCGGGCGATGAGTACGAGGGCGGCGTGCGCGCCATGTTCCAGACCATAATGGAGCTGTCGCGCTCCTATCAGCTGCGCGCGGCGGGTCGAAGCTCGGCGCTGACTGCGGACATGGACGCGGCGGTGGATGGCACGGATAAGCTGTTCCCGCCCAAGGCCATGGTCGCCTGTCAGGGCGTGGAGGGCGCGTACTCTCAGATGGCGTGCGAGAAGCTGTTTGATATGCCCTCGATAATGTACTGCAAGAACTTCGAGAGCGTATTCGCCGCCATAGACAGCGGGCTGTGCCGTTATGGCATACTGCCCATAGAGAACAGCCTGGCCGGTTCTGTGAACAGCGTGTACGACCAGATGATATCGCGCCACTTCTACATAGTGCGCAGCGCGCGCATCAAGATAGACCATGTTCTGCTGGCCAAGCCCGGCGTGCGTCTGGAGGACATACGCGAGGTGTACTCGCACGAGCAGGCCATAAACCAGTGCGCGCGCTTCTTTGCCGCGCACAAGGACATACACGTAAACGTCTGCGCCAACACCGCCGTTGCCGCCAAGATGGTCGCTGAGTCGGGCAGGAACGACGTTGCGGCCATATCCTCGGGCAACTGCGCCGCGCTGTACGGCTTGAGCGAGCTGTGCGGCGGCATACAGGACAACGGCAACAACCACACCCGCTTCATATGCATATCCAAGAAGCTGGAGATATACCCCGGCGCGGACCGCACCAGCATGATGATGGTGCTGCCCAACAAGCCCGGTTCGCTGTATCATGTGCTGAGCCGATTCTATGCGCTGGGCATAAACCTGACCAAGCTGGAATCGCGCCCCATGCCCGGCCATGACTTCGACTTCATGTTCTACTTCGACGTGGACGCCTCGATATACTCGCCCGCGCTCAAGCAGCTGATAACCGAGCTGGATACAGAGCTGGAGCGCTTCACGTATCTGGGCAGCTATTCGGAAGTGATGTGAGGCGGGCAATGGGCAGATACGGACTGCTGGGCGAAAGGCTCGGCCACAGCTATTCCAAGCTCATCCACGAGAGCTTCGGCGGCTATGAGTACGAAATGTTTCCCATGCCACCCGAAGCCGTGGAGGGCTTCATGCGCGCGCGAGAGTTCAGCGCCATAAACGTGACCATACCGTATAAGGAAAAGGTCATGCCCTTTCTGGACACGATATCTGACAATGCCCGCGAGATAGGCAGCGTAAACACGGTGGTCAAGGACGCATCCGGCGCGCTGCATGGCTATAACACCGACAAGTACGGCTTCATGCAGCTGACATACCGCTCGGGCATAGAGATACAGGGCCGCAAATGCCTGATACTGGGCAGCGGCGGCTCGTCCAAGATGGTGCGCGTCGCGCTTAGGGAGATGGGCGCGCGCGAGGTGCGGGTGATATCGCGCAGCGGCGAGGACAACTACACAAACCTCGACAGCCATGCGGATGCGCAGATCATAGTCAACACCACGCCCGTGGGCATGTATCCCAATAACGGCGTCTCGCCCATAGACCTTGCCATGTTCCCGCGCTGCGAGGGCGTGCTGGACATAATATACAATCCTGCCAAGACCGTGCTGCTGCTGGAGGCGGAGCGGCGCGGGCTGCGCTGCGCCAATGGGCTGCACATGCTGGTGGCGCAGGCCAAGCTGGCCAGCGAGCTGTTCCGCGATGTGAAGCTGGACGATGCCGTGATAGACGATGTGCGCGCGCGCATAGAGCGGGATACGCACAACATAGTGCTGATAGGCATGCCCGGCAGCGGCAAGACCACGCTGGGCAGACTGTTGGCCGCGCGCATGGGCAGGCGCTTTATAGACACCGATGAAATGATACCCGAGCTGTCTGGCGGCAGGCAGGCGGGCGAAGTGATACGCGCGCAGGGCGAAAATGAGTTTCGCCGCATGGAGACAGAAGCGCTTTCACAAGCCTGCAAGCAGAGCGGCTGCGTGATAGCGACCGGCGGCGGCGTGGTCACGCAGGTGCGCAATGCCGGCATCATGCGGCAGAACTCGGTGGTGTTCTTCATAGACAGGCCGCTGGATATGCTGGAAGTGGGCAATGGCCGTCCGCTGTCGGCGACGCGCGCGCAGACTGCGGCGCTGTATGCCATGCGCCGCCCGCTGTATGAGGGCATGTGCGATGTGCGTGTGGAGAACGTCGGTTTGGACAGCGCGCTTGACGGCATAATGGGCGCGTTCGATGCGCATTTCGGGCGCTTTTAAGGAGGTATCGGTTTGAAACTGCTGATAATAAACGGCCCCAACCTCAACATGCTGGGCATACGCGAGCCCGACATATACGGCAACGAGACCTATCGCGGCCTGTGCGAGTTCATAGAGCGCAGCGCGGACGAATGCGGCGTGCAGGTGGAGATATTCCAGTCCAACAGCGAGGGCGACATAGTCACGCGCATACAGCAGGCCTATGGCCGCATGGACGGCATAGTGATAAACCCGGCGGCGTATACGCACACCAGTGTCGCCATACTGGACGCGCTCAAGGCCGTGGGTCTGCCCGCGGTCGAGGTGCATCTGAGCGACATAAGCAAGCGCGAGCCGTTCCGCCAGATGTCCTACGCGGGCATGGCGTGCGAGGAACACTTCATCGGCATGGGCTTTGAGGGCTATGCGCAGGCGATAAGGTATCTGGCCGGCAAGTACGGCGGGAGCGCGCGATAAGGCTAGGGGAAAGCGTGCGGACTATGCGCGCATAGGCGGGCATTGATGTGCGTTGCAGTTGCGCTGTGCAAGTGTGTGCGGGTTGCGCGCGCATAGGCGGACAGCACGTTGGTTTCGGATATTCTAAGCGTCCCATGAGAAGATATGGGGCGCTTCTGCTTGTCAAAGCGTCTTTTTGACAAGCGTGGACGGGGGAGAAACTCCCTCGCCACTGCCACCCCTACTCAGTTTCCACTGAAATCCTGCGGATTTCCGGGCGTGGAAACTGCAAGGAAGATATGCTGCTCTGGGAAATGGGATTTCCCGACGCAAAAAATCCTGAGCGCCCACCGCACATGTCGCTGGGCGCTACCTAAGTCGGCGGGCTGCGAGGCCCGCCGAGCTCTCCGGAGGTTTTTTGACAGTCTGAAGCGTCCCATGAGAAGATATGGGGCGCTTAATTTTGTGCAAGCATCGCGCGGGCGGGTTTGCTTTGCGAGGCCGGCAGGAGTAAAAAGCGCATAAATGCCCTGCAATAGCGGCGCAGGGGATGAGCGCTGGCATGCAGGGGTAAGGTTCATACTGTTTGTCATAGACCGCGCAGTCATATTGTACAGCATGGAGCAAAATACATGTAAATGCGTCTGCGCTGATTGAATCGGGGAGCGTTTGGGACACTCACGCCCTGCAAAGCGCAGCACATGTTAATGCGAACTTGGCAAATGGCCGGATTTGGAAAGAAATATTCCCGGAATTAGGCGAAGATCGTGGACGGAATGAAGAAAGTTGAAAAAAGATGTTGACAAAGTCCGAAACTAATGCTAGAATGCAAGCATCGAGTGTCTGAGACACTCATACACAGTGATGCGCTGCAAGCAGCGAAAAAATATATGCAGATGATGGATTGATATGAGCAAGATAGTTACGCTTAACAAGGGCAGACAGCTGTACGACATACTGAAGGCGGAGATACTCAGCGAGAAGTACAAGGTGGGCGACAAGCTGCCCTCGATACGGGAACTGGCACAGCAGTACGGCCTGAGCAAGAACACGGTCAACACGGTCATAGCCATGCTGGTAAACGACGGGCTGGCATCCGTGCGCGAGGGCAACGGCACATACGTGGGCGCAGAAAAGCGCGAGACGCGCATGATAGGCGTTATGCTGTTTGACTTCACCGTGGGCTTCAAGGTGGAGATAGACATACTCAAGTACATACAGCAGAACCTGCCCGCGAATTACTACCTTTCGGTGATGAACACGGCGGACAGATACGACACCTTCTGCGACTGTCTGCGCAAGTTGATAGACATGGGTGCGGCGGGCTTCCTGATAGCGCCGCCCAAGCGCGCGCCCCAAGGCGATGAACTGGAGCGCGCCATAGAGTACATAACCAGGCGCCCCACGGTGATGATAAACCGCCCGATAGAGGGCGTGGACGCGGACGTGTACTCGATGAACCTGAGCAAGGGCATAGAGAAGGCGTTTGAGTACTTCGTGACCACGGGTAAGAGCCGCACAGCCATAATACTGCACGACTCGCCCAAGTTCGTAAACGAGGAGCTGGAGGCCTACCGCCGTTGCATGAAGCGGTACGGGCTTGATCAGCATCCCGAGTGGCTGATAGACTGGTCGGATGACGTGAACGTGCTGCGGGAAAATGTGATGCGCATACTGCCGCAGATAGACAGCATAATATCGCCGGATACGGTTATCGTCGGCATGAACGACCTAATAAGCGCCTGCGGAAAGGCAATACCTCAGGAGCTTTCCATAGTCGGCATAAACGACACAATGGTATCGCGCATGTTCAATCCGCCGCTCACGTCGATAGCGTTCCCTGTGGAGCGCATAGGGCGGCATGCGATAAACCGACTGATAAAGCGCATAGAGGGCGAGAACGCTTCGCCACGCAAGTTCGTAAACTACGAGCCTGAGTTCATAATAAGAAACACGTAGCCATGCGCCGCATACCACGGCTGACTGATGCGGGCGGCTAATGGCTTGCTCGGATGCAGGTGAGATAGAGTTTTCCAAGCGATGTGCAGCGAGGAGGAGAGCAATATGAAAAAACTGAATGTCAGCCCCAAAAAGACTCTGTGTGCCAACGACGACAGCCCGTTTATGTACTTCGGCTGGCCGTCCGTGACCCGGCTGCCCGATGGCACGCTGGCCATGGTGACTTCCGGATTCCGGCTGGAGCATGTGTGTCCGTTTGGCAAGGGAGTCATCTGTTACAGCCGCGACGAGGGCAGGAGCTGGACAGCGCCTGCGGTCATCATAGACACGCCGCTGGATGACAGGGACAGCGGAATCACGCCCTTTGCCGGCGGCAGGCGCGTGATATTCACCTCGTTCAACAACACCACGGCCTTCCAGCGCAGGGTGAACGCCAAGCGTCACTTCGCGCAGTCGCCGCTTGTCCGCGCCAAGGCTGATCTAATTGACGCATACCTAAACTATGTCGATGTGCAGGGCAATGCCGACAAGTACCTTGGCTCTACTTACTGCATAAGCGAGGACGGCGGCTATGCGTTCGGCGACGTAAAGGTAGCGCCAATAACCTCGCCGCACGGCCCGTGCGAGCTGAACGACGGCAGGCTCATGTGGGTAGGCCGCAGATTCAGCGAGGACGATTCATTCGATGAGGGAGACGAGCCGTACATACAGGCATATATGCTGGGCGACGACGATAAGTGGCACTATCTGTCCTCGATAGAGAACATCCGCGACGAGTACGGCATACTAAACAGCTGTGAGCCGCACGCAATACAGCTGCCCAACGGCAAGATAATCGTGCATATCCGCGTGCAGCGCGGCGGCGAGCACAGGGTATTTACGATATACCAGAGCGAGTCCACCGACGGCGGCGCGACCTTCACCAAGCCCCGCAAGCTGCTCGATGACTTGGGCGGCTCTCCCGCGCATCTGATGCTGCACAGCAGCGGCAAGCTGATATCGGTATACGGCTATCGCGAGCAGCCCTATGGCATAAGGGCGATGATAAGCGCGGACGGCGGCGCGACCTGGGAAATAGACAACGTAATAACCGCCGACGGTCAGAGCGGCGATTTGGGCTATCCTGCCACCGTAGAGCTGAAGGACGGCTCTCTGCTCACGCTATACTATGAGAACACCGACGGGTGTTCGCGCATAATGCAGAATGTTTGGCGTATTTGAGGGATGGGGAGAGGAAATTCGGGAGGCAGTCTGAATATGGACAAGATACTATTTCGCGGCATAATGCCGGCACTTGTGACGCCGCTCAACGATGACGCTACGATAAGGGAGCGTTCGGTAGAGCCGCTGATAAAGTGGCACATATCTCAGGGAGTGGACGGGTTCTACGTGCTGGGCGGCACGGGTGAAGGCGCGGCGCTGGCCGAAGGAGAACGCATGCGCATGGCAGAGGCATCTGCACAGGCGCTCAAGGGAACCGGTAAAAAGTTGATTCTCCATGTGGGTGCGCCGGATCTCAACAGTGCCGTAAGGCTGGCGAAGCATGCTGCCGAGGTGGGTGCAGATGCAATATCGTCAGTGTATCCCAACTTCTTCTGTCGCTATTCGGTGAACGAGGCGCTGGACTATTACCGCGCGCTTGTGGATGCATCCGGGCTGCCCATGCTGGGCTATTGTCAAGCGCTCATGCAGGGTACGGATGTTGTAGACTTCGTAGATAAGTTGATAAGGATAGACGGCGTTATCGGCGTAAAGTACACATTCCCGAACTATTACAACATGCAGCAGATAAAGCGTCTAAACGGCGGCAACATAAATGTGATAAATGGGCCGGATGAATCGCTGCTGTGTGGACTGGCGATGGGCGCGGATGGCGGCATAGGCACGACATATAACGTGATGCCTGCATGGTTTGCAAAGATGTACGAGCGCTTTGCGGCAAACGACGTAAAGGGCGCGCAGGAGATGCAGTACAAGGTCAATCATGTGATAGACGTACTGCTGAACACCAATCTTATACCGGCTGTCAGGGTTATACTTGAGGAGATGGGCTTTGATGTGGGTCATTCAGCAGCTCCTGCACGCAGATTCGATATCGATGAGCGCAAGGCGCTGATGGCTGCAGTAAGACAGGCGGAACTATTTGGCTGCAATGAGTAATATATGAAAGATGTATAACCGCGGCAAAGCGTGCCGCTCAGGGTCTTGACAGGTGCGGTCTACACGGGCGCTGGAGCTTGGCGGGTATACTGAAAGAAGGGGGAAAACATGGTCGCAAATAAAGCAAGCAGGGCTTCAAGATTTCAGCATACCCGTAAGCTCATGTATAAGCATCGCTGGAGCTATGTTCTGGTGCTGCCGGCGGTGCTGACCGTATTGTTCTTCAACTATTTCCCGCTTTATGGTATCCAGCTGGCATTTAAGGACTTTGTGGTGCGCAAGGGAATAAGCGGCAGTCCATGGGTGGGCATGAAGCACTTTGAAGTGCTGCTCGGTTCGCGCATATTCCAAAGGGCGCTGGTAAATACGCTGTTTATAAGCGCATATAAACTGCTTTTCGGTTTTCCGTCTGCGGTAATATTTGCGCTGATGCTAAATGAATTGCATTCAAATAAGTTCAAACGCCTTTCACAGACGATATCCTATATGCCGCATTTCATATCATGGGTGGTAATGGGCGGCATAATAAAGGATTTGCTCGCGCCCACGACCGGCATAGTCAACTACTTCGTTACCAGCATGGGCGGCGAAGCCAGACACTTTTTGATAGAACCCAGCATGTTCCGCGGCATAGTGGTCGTAACAGGAATATGGAAGGAGATAGGCTGGCAATCGATAATCTATTTGGCGGCCATAGCGGGCATAAGCACTGAGCTTTATGAAGCGGCTGCGATAGACGGCGCCAATCGCCTGCGCATAATACGCCACATAATCCTGCCAGAGCTTATGTCTGTAATGTCCATACAGTTCATACTTCAGCTGGGCGGCATACTGAACGCGGGCTTTGACCAGGTATTCAATCTATACAACGACCTTGTGTACTCCACGGGCGACATAATCGATACCTATGTATATCGCATTGGCCTTCAGGGTCAGATGCAATATTCGCTGTCCACGGCGGTTGGCCTGTTCAAAAACTGCATAGGTCTGGTGCTGGTAGTGGGTACTAACGCCATAGTAAGAAGGCTGGGAGAGGGGGAGAACGGACTATGGTAGGCGCAAGGCGCGTAAGCAAAGGCGACTGGATAATGCAGATCGTCATAAACGTACTGATGGCCGTCATGCTTGTGCTGTTCCTCTATCCCATATGGGAAACGGTAGTGCGCTCGCTGTCCACGCCGGAAACGGCGGATCATCCCGGCCTTAAGCTCTGGCCGCGCGAGTTTACTGTTGATGCATACAAAAACGTGCTTAAGAATCCCGACTTTTTGATAGGCTTTAAGAATTCGGTAGTGCGCACCGTGCTGGGCAGCCTTATTGCGGTTGCATTCACTTTCTGCGGCGGATATGCGTTGTCGCGCCGCGACCTACCCGGTAAGGGCATTATAACGTTTTACATAGTGCTGACCATGTTTATAAGTGCGGGACTAATACCTACCTATCTGAACATACGCAATCTAGGCATGTTCAACACCATATGGGCGTGGGTACTGCCGGGTGCGGTCTCCGCGTGGAATCTCACCATATGCCGTAACTTCATAGGATCGCTTCCGTATGAGCTGGAGGAGTCGGCCATGGTAGATGGCGCACATCCGCTGACGATAGTGTTCCGCATAGTGCTGCCGCTGTCAGCACCAATACTGGCGGTGCTGGTTCTGTGGACGGCGGTTGGGCAGTGGAATTCGTGGTTTGATGCCATGATATACACTCCGGATAACTCAATGACCGTGCTACAGCTGGTCGTAAGGCGCATGATAGTCTCGTCCACAGATGAATCGAATCTGCTCGCTGCGGCTAAGTCCGATGTCACAAGCACCACTATGAAGTGCGCTACGATAATGGTAAGCACCATACCGATACTGTGTGTCTATCCGTTCCTGCAAAAATACTTTGTCAAGGGAGTTATGGTGGGCGCACTCAAGGGGTAATCCTGCATCACAAGTCGATGCAAATATATAAAAGGAGGACATTCCTAATGAAGAAAGTCAGCTTGTTGCTCTGTCTGGTAATGCTGATGAGCATGTTCGCAGCTCCCGCACTAGCGGAGGAGTTGCCGCACTTGGAGATAACATGGGCCGGACATGCGGATACCACGCCCCCGGCAGAAGAAGGCACGCCTTATCAGAAGTATCTGGAGGAAAAGTGGAACGTAAAGATAACTCCTCTCAGCATAACCCATATGGAGATGGAGGCGTGGGATCTGTACTTTGCCTCAGGCGATACTGCGGACTATATCTCCAATCCCGGCGGACGATACAATATGCTCATAGATCAGGCGCTGGTGCGTCCCATACCATATGAATGGCTGGAGACTTACGCGCCCAACTGGATGAAGAAGACCTATGAGATGGTGGGTAGCGAAGAATTGACCCGCCAGATGCTGACCTACTCCGATGGCAACGTGTACTGCATGCCGTACATAGCGTACACTGCTGCCTTCCCGTTCGGCTCTTACATAAGGACCGACTGGCTGGAGAAGGTGGGCATGGAGATACCCACCACCATCGATTAGTTCCACGACGTAGTGAAGGCGTTTGTCGAGAACGACCCCGATGGCAATGGCGAGAAGGACACGCTGGGCATAAGCGGCACAAATGGATATTTCCACTATGTATTTGGCGCTTACGGCATAATGAAGGATACCTATAACGTGAACGATGAAGGCAAGGTAGAGTATACCAGCGTGAGTGAACCCTACAAGAATGCACTCAAGACCTTGGCTACATGGTACAAGGAAGGTCTTATCGACCCTGAGACCTTCACCGACGACCGCGCGGCGCTGCGCGAGAAGTGGTCCTCTGGCAGAATTGGCATAATGGATGACAATGCATGGTGGGGCGAGTCTTCCCGAGGCAACAATAGCGTGTTCGCCATGCTGCAGAACCGCGATCCCAACGCCAAGATAACCTTCTACAAGGCATTCACCGGTCCCGAGGGCAAGTCCGGTGCCATGTACTACTTCCCCAGCATAACCGGTCAGGCCTGTGTACTGTTTGGCGCGGACACTACCGATGAGGAAGTCATACGCATACTGCAGATCAAGGAGTCCATGACCTATCAGGATGAATACGTCCGCGCCCGCTATGGCATAGAGGGCGAGCAGTACACCATAGACGAGAACGGCGTACTGATCATGGACCCCGAATGGGACTTCGAGCAGCAGCGTGCTGCCGGCGTAGGCCAGTTCTATGCTTCTCAGCCGCAGAGTGTAGCCGATGTTTCACTGGTGCTGCAGCCTGCTGACATAGCCACAAATGACATAGCGCTGTCCAACAACAAGATATACAGCGGCACTAACTTCTACGCGCCTAAGACTAACGAGGCTCGCAGCACCTATGGTGCAGATGTCAGCTCTGTGGTTTCTGAGTACTATGCCAACGCCATAATCGGCAACGTCGACATAGATTCGACTTGGGACGCTTACGTTGACGAGGTGTACAGTGCCGGTCTGGACAAGATTATCGCCGAATATGAGGAGATGCTGAAGGCGTGAGTTGTTCATCCATGACGTGAATGCATATTGCAACATGTCAAGATGACGATGAATGTATGCAATTAGCAAAGTCCTGCACATGCATAGCTGGGTGGCTGCATGTGCAGGACTTTTTGTATATGTTGCCCGGCTATGACTTAGAATGTCATCGGGCGGCAGACGTGCTGCCAAACGACAAATGCAGAGCAAATGTACGTGGCACCCGGAAAGAGCAAGGCATGCGCTTGCACAGCGCCCTCATCCCATAATTCCTCTCTCCTCAGCCCAGCGCATATACGCCTCCGCTACCGCCGCGCCGCCTGCGCCGTCGGGATGCGGACCGTACTTGGCTAGGTAGTCTTGCTCGCCGCCGCGCGATAGCACGCCCGTCATGTCAAAGGCGTGGTCGGCACCCAGATGGCCGGGCGCGAGTATGGCGGCGTTGATGGCGCGCCAGTTGGCTATGTCCGCGCCTGCGTAGTCGAAGGGCGGTATAGTGAACAGCACTATGCGCGGCGCGTGCGGCGCGGCCTTGAGCGCCGATATCGCCGCGCGCAGCCGGTCGATGCACAGCGCACTGTCGCCTTCGCCCTGCATGATGTCGTTTACGCCCAGACATATGTTCAGCACACAGTCGCGCTTGGCACGCCCTAGCCATACGCCGTCCGAGGCCGCGTCGCGTATGCGTGCAAAGCCCAGCCCGATGTTAAGCGTGGCGCAGCGCGGCGCCAGCCCGGCGGCTATGCGCGCGGACCAGCTCTCGTACATGTCGCGCCGCGTGCCGCAGCCCTGCGTTATCGAATCGCCCATGAACAGCATCAGCGGCAGGGGAGCGTGCCCGGCCTCGAACAGGTCGGGCAGCGCGCACAGGTTCTCCGGTTCGAGTGCGCATGCGTCGGTGAACACTCGCGCATCGTCCAACGTGTGCTCGCCGTCGGCATAGCTGCACAGCGCCTGACTGTCGGGCGTTGCGGGTATGATTGCGCCGTGCTCGCCCGCGCGCAGGCACCAGCGGAACTCTATGTAGTCGTCGCGCGAATGCATGCCGCATGCGTCGCTGGATATAACTTCGCCCGGCAGCACTTTGCGCTGCGACATGCCGCCAAACGTCAATGGCTGCACATTCACACCGTCGGAAAACGCCGCCGATACTATCGTGAACTCGCCGCCCGGCACGTTGGCGCGCGATATGCTGCCGTCATCCCATGTCGAGTCGGCGGCATTGGAATAGCTTATGCGCCAGCGGTCGCCGGGGCGCTGTACGCGCATGCGCGCGCGGAAGGTGCGCGCTTGGCCGGGCAGCAGGCGCACTATGAAGTTGTGTGAAGTGCCGCATAGCACGTTGGGCAGGAATGTGTTCATATATAACACCTCGCATTGTTTCGCATTTGATTTAAGCGCCCGCTATGTGCGCATAGGACATGTGCGTGCGCTTGTGGTAGCTCAGACTGTCGCCCGCGAGTGCGCATACACGCACAGGCGCTAGCAGCCGCTCAGACTTTCATCCGCGCATGCATCGCGTATATCGGACATGTGCGCGCGGATTATCATGCCGTATGCCGCTATGATATCACTTTAACGCGGCATATGCAATTCCAATCCGACAAAAAATGCCGCTGACATGAGCCAGCGGCATGGGGATTCGTCTGAATTAGCCCTTGACTGCGCCTATCATGACGCCCTTCACGAAGTACTTCTGCAGGAAGGGGTAGATGCACAGTACCGGAACGGTGGTCAGCACTATGGCCGAATACTTTATAGCCTCGGCGAACTGGTTGACCTGATCGTTCTCGGCGGCGGCCGAGTTCAGTATGTTGGAGTTGGCTATCAGCACGGCGCGCAGCACGTTCTGAATGGGCAGCTTCTCGTTGTCCTTCAGGTATATCGAGGCGTTGAACCATGCGTTCCAGTGACCTACGCCGTAGTACAGCAGCAGAACCGCTATCGTGGGCATTATCAGAGGCAGCACTATGCGGAACACGATTATCAGGTCGTTAGCGCCGTCGATGTAGGCCGATTCCTGAAGGCTGTCGGGTATGGCCTCTATAGCCGTGCGGCATATGATGGCGTTGTATACGCTCATAGCGCCCGGCAGTATCAGCGCCCACAGCGAGTTGTACAGTCCCAGATCACGCACGTTCAGGTAGGAGGGAATCATGCCGCCCGAGAAGAACATGGTGAACATGATGATGAACAGTATCGGCTTTTTGAACATGACGTTCTTGGAGGCCAGGAAGTAGCCGCAGAACAGAGTCAACGCGATGTTGATGGGCAGCGATATGCCCAGAACTATCAGTATGTTCACGTAGCCGCTGACCAGCAGGGGATGGGAGAACGCCAGCTTGTACGAGCCAACGTTGAAGCCCACCGGCCAGAACACCGCGCCGGGATGCGCTACCAGATAGGTATTCTCGGTAAAGGACGCGACCAGCACGAAGTACATCGGGTAAAGGGTGACAAGACACAAAAGTATAAGGATTATGGCGTTTACGGTGTCGAACACCTTATCGCCCAACGAGCGCTGCATCAGATGGCCCGGTTTTTTCTTAGCCTGTACCATATTCTCAACCTCCTATTAGAACAAGCCGGACTGCGTCGTCTTGTTGCTTATCCAGTTGGTCAGCAGCAGGAACACTATGTTGACCACTGTGTTGAACAGACCGACGGCAGTGGAAAGCGAATACTTCTGGCTTTCCAGACCCATGCGGTAGGTGTAGGTGGAGAATACGTCCGCGACTTCATAAGTGTTAGGCGTGTACAGCAGCAGCACTTTCTCGTAGCCTACGTTCAGTATGCCGCCCATGCGCAGCACGAACAGTATCATTATCGTGGGCAGTATGCCGGGCAGGGTGATGTGCAGTATCTGCTGGAAGCGGTTGGCGCCGTCTATGCGCGCGGCTTCGTACTGCTCCTGATCGATGCCGCTCAGCGCCGCCAGATAGATTATCGAGTTCCAGCCGATGCCCTGCCATATGTCGGACAGCACGTATATCGGGCGGAACGCGGACGGGTCTACCATTAGGTTGCGGCGCGTGCCGCCGAACAGCTCTATTATCTCAGAGAACAGGCCGTTCTCCTGGCAATAGATCTTTATCAGCGAGCACATTACGACCATGGAGATGAAGTAGGGCATGTAGGTTATGGTCTGCACGGTGCGCTTGAACTTGTTGTTCTGCACTTCATTGAGCATAAGCGCCAGCAGTATGGGGGCGGGGAAGCCGAACAGTATGGTCAGTCCGCTCAGCACAAAGGTGTTGCGCAGAAGGCGGAAAAAGTAGGGATCCTTAAAGAACGTCTCGAACCACAGCGTGCCAACCCACTGGCTGCCCCAGATGCCGCGCGTGGGCTTGTAGTTCTTGAAGGCGATTATCAGGCCGTACATGGGCTTGTAGCAGAAGAACGCAAGGTATACAAGCACAGGTATTATCAGCAGGTACTTGTACTTATTCAGCTGAAAATCGCGCTGCAGGCGTTTGCTGAATGTATTTCTATTGTCGGCATTCGCCGCCGTGTTTTTTGCCGTCATACGCATTAGCCACCTTTGTCGATTGTAAATGGGCCGTTTAGTAGGGCGCTATCGCTACCTATCAGAAAGCGGGGGCGCTCACGCACCCCCGCCTAACGGTGAGCCTTATAGTGCTTTTATCGCTTTGCTGATTAACGAGCCAGATAGCGATCGTAGCAGGCCTGCTTGATTTCGCGAATGCGCTCCAAGTTGTAGGTGGAGTAGTTGTCCAGATAAGCCTGCCATACGGCATCATCGTCTATATCCTGAGCGCCGGTTATGAAGTTGGCGCAGCTCTCCTTGGTGTAGGTGCCCAGCGCGCCGCCGATCAGATCCAGCTCATCGCGTTCTTCCAGAGTGTAGGTAGCGCTGGCAGGCATCTTCCAGTTGGAGGATACAGCCTCGTTGGGGTAGAACCACAGGTCGTTGGCAGCGATGGCAGTGGGGGAGTTCTTCATGTACAGCAGCTCGGTGGCCTGTACGCCGCAGCCGGACCAAGTCTGACCGCCGTACTTGGTTATGGGATCGGTGTCGGGGTCGTTGGCAACCAGATCGGTCAGCTTGATTTCGCCGTTCTCGTCGTAGTCCCAAGACACGCCCTGCTTACCGAAGTTCCAGTACAGGTGACCCTCGGCGGTGAAGCCGTAGTCGAGCAGCTGCAGGCAGAGCTTCATGGTCTCTTCGTCAGCGCACTTGGTTACGACATAGGTGTTGGTGCCGATACCGGGGCCGCCGAATATCATGGACAGGGTGCCGTCGTCGCCGGTAGGATAGTTGCTGCCTACCCATACGGGATCCTTGCCCTCAGCCTCGCGCTCCTTGTTCCAGTTGTTCAGCTGGCCCATGGAGGTGATGGAGATACCAACCTGATCGTTGTGAATCTTGGCCTTGATGGAGGTGTCGTCCAGCGACAGGCAGTCGGTGTCCAGCAGGCCTTCCTCGTACAGCTTGTTCAGCCAGGACATGTAGGTGCGCCACTCAGGCTGTGCCTGAGCCAGATCTACCTTGCCGTCCTTTACGAACCACTGCTCAGTGGCAGCGCCGTAAGCGCCGAACGCGCCGGAGATACCGGTGGTCTCGAAGCGGCTCCAAGCGAAGGAGAACTTCGCGCCGTACTTCTCGTTGAACACGCGGATTACGTTTTCGAACTCGGAGAGGGTCTTGGGGTAGTCCAGACCGCACTCCTCCAGCCAGTCGGTGCGAACCACCGGCCCGAGGTAGGAGTCGTTCCAGCCGCCATCCTCGCGGAAGAAGCCGAAGGCATAGTAGCGGCCATCGTCAGTCTTCATAGCCTTGTCATAGGCGGGATTGCTCTGCAGGAACGCATAGTAAGCGGGAGCGTACTCCTGTATGTAGTCGGTCAGATCCCATATTATCTCGTCTTCGAGGTACATGGAAGCGTCGTTCATCCAGCTAACGCCCATGATGTCGGGCAGATTAGTGGGGTCGGCCAGCAGGGTGTTGGTGTAAACGCCGCCGTCAGTGCCGGTGGTGGGCATCATGAACTCGATGTTTACGCCAGTCATCTCGATGAGGCCGGTGTGGAAGGGAGATTCTCTCCAGCTGGAGTACTTTTCGTGGGGGTTGATGGCGCTCTGATCGTAGAAGGTTATGGTCTTGTCGGTCTTGAGCGGGTAAGTGTCGCCGGCGGACTGAAGCTCGAGCGCGAACGCGGGAGCGGTAGCCAGCAGCAGACACAGCGTAAGGACGAATACCAATGCCTTTTTCATGGGAATCCTCCTCGTAATAATGATTGTTACATTATTCACGCCTGCTATGCACAGGTCATGAATACATTATACCCCCCCATGCCCTAACCTGTCAATAACAAAAGTGAAATTAAATCAGAACGTTTCGGCATTGCTTTTCTATCAAGGCGGCTTTACTTGCACTAATGGAGGTGTTTTTGACGGCAATATATGTCAAAAGCTTACTGGCACTGGAAATGCATACACAATATTTGCGGCGGCAACGTAAACTGGAAAATGCCGGCATAAATGACAGCTTTGTGAATGTATATTCATATACATGATTAACTTCCGGCCCGGCGAGGCAAAAAAAGCGCCGCCCGGACAGGCATCCGGGCGGCGGGAATCGCCGCGTAACAGCGATATTCTATTACATCAGGCTGCGGTAGAGCGCGGCGATCTCATCGACAGAGGTCTCGCGCGGGTTGCCGGGGCGGCAGGCATCGGCGTAAGCGGACTCGGCCAGGAACTGGACATCCTCCTCCTTGAGTATGCCCTTGAGGTCCTGCGGTATGCCTACGTCCTTGGACAGCCGCTTTACAGCGTCTATGGCCGCCTTGCGGTACTCGGCCTGGGACATGCTGTCCACGTCCTTAACGCCCATCACGCGGGCTATCTCGCGGTACTTCTCGCCGCTCTGCTCGGCGTTGTACTCCATGCCGGTGGGCAGGATTATCGCGCAGGCCACGCCGTGGGGGGTGTCATACAGCGCGCTCAGGCCGTGCGCCATGGAGTGAACCACGCCCAGACCCACGTTGGAGAAGCCCATGCCGGCCACGTACTGACCCAGCGCCATGCCCTCGCGGCCTTCGGGGTCGTTGTTTACGGCACCGCGCAGCGAGCGGGCGATTATCTCGATGGCCTTTATGTGGAACATGTCGGTCATCTCCCAAGCGCCCTTGGTTATGTAGCCCTCGATGGCGTGGGTGAGCGCGTCCATGCCGGTGGCGGCGGTCAGACCCTTGGGCATGGTGGACATCATGTCGGGATCGATTATGGCCACGTCCGGTATGTCCTTGGGGTCTACGCACACGAACTTGCGCTTCTTCTCAACGTCGGTTATGACGTAGTTGATGGTGACCTCGGCGGCAGTGCCGGCGGTGGTGGGTACGGCGATGGTGAACACGCACTTGTTCTTGGTAGGCGCAACGCCTTCCAGAGAGCGCACATCCTCGAACTCGGGGTTGTTGATGATTATGCCTATGGCCTTGGCGGTATCCATGGAGGAGCCGCCGCCGATGGCGATTATGTAATCCGCGCCGCTCTTCTTGAACGCCTCAACGCCGGTCTGGACGTTCTCGATGGTGGGGTTGGGCTTTATCTCGGAATATATCTCATAGCCAAGACCCGCGCCGTCCAGCACGTCGGTGACCTTCTTGGTCACGCCGAACTTGATGAGGTCGGGGTCGGAGCATATGAAAGCCTTCTTGAAGCCCTTGGACTTCACTTCGTCGGCTATGGAAGCGATGGCGCCCTTGCCATGGTAGGACATGCCGTTGAGCACTATGCGATTGACCATGTTAAAAACCTCTTTTCATATCAATAGTCCCGGACGATTGACAAATCAATTATACCACAGGACTTGGCAAACATCTCAGCTTGTTCGTTAATTTTTACGCTATATGTCCATTTGTTGGCAAAAATATCCGCACTGTTTGGTCAATACAGGCGAACTGACCGAAAATCTAAACTTTTCTTGTGTGCGGCGAAACGGCAAACTCGCAGGAGTACAATGTAGACTTTCGGTCAAAACACGTCTGCGCCGGCAATACAGCGTTGCCGCGCGCACCGGGATGGGGCGCTCACTGCCCGGTGTGCATACCGCGCCAGCGCGAGATGTAGCCCGTGCCGTCCTCATCCTCGCCCATGAGCAGCCTGAGCGCATTTACGGTGTCGGCTATGCCCGCGTTGAGCGGGTCTATCATGGCGTAGTCCAGCCCGCGCGACGCGGCCATGGAAAGCAGAGCGGAGTTTATGGCCTCGCGGCCGGGCATGCCCGCCGAGGTGTTTGATATGCCAAGCAGTGTGCGCACACCCAGCTCATCGCGCGCGCACGTGAGCGCATCCAGCGTGATGAGCGCCTGACCGGGCTGGCGGCACTCGGCGAGCACCAGACAGTCGGCAATGAGCCTGTCGCGCGCAAAGCCCATGCTGTCCGCGCGGCGCACGGCGTACCTGAGCGCGTCCAGCCGCGCGCGGACATCGCCGGGCCGGTCGCGCATGGCCAGCACTATTAGCTGCGCGCCGTGTTCACCTGCCAGCGTCAGCATGCGCTCCAGCTTGTGCGGCTCGGCGGTGGTCGAGTTGAGTATAATGCCGCCGTGCCAGCCCTTTAGCGCGCGGCACAGCACATCGCAGTCGGGCGAGTCCAGCACCGGCAGCACCTTAGGACAGGCAGAGCTTACGCGCTCCAGCACCTCGCGCAGCGCGTGCGCCTCGTCTATGCCCGGCATGGCGGCGCATATGTCGATGCACTGCGCGCCAGCGTCGAACTGCGCGCGTGCAAGGCGTGCAAGCGCATCATAGTCGCCAGCGCGCAGCGCGTCGGCCACGTCTGCGCGCGAGGGGTTTATGCATTGGCCTATCACGGTGAGCCGGGGCAGGGAAGGTATGCTCATCGCGCCACCTCGCGCACTATGGCGGCGTTCTCGGCCACCTGATCGCTGTCGCGCGGGAACATGCCCACGACTACCGCGTCAGAGGGCTTAATCGATTCAAAGGCATGCGCGAACGCGGCGCGCACCGAGTCGTGGCTGGCGCAGTTGCGCCCCGCGCCCAGTATCTTGAACGCTAGACAGGGCTTATCGGTCGAGCGTATGAATCTGTACATTATGTCGGGATCGCCCGCGTCGAACGGCTCGGGCTGGCCGGGCGCAGCCTTGCTTATGTTGTATACGCAACACATGAAGAAGTCCACGTCCCAGTGATGCGCGCAGGCGTACTCCAGCACCTCGGGCATGTGCGAGCCCAGTCCCACGGGCAGGCCGGTCTGCCGTATCACGTTCAGGCGGCGCTGTATCTCCGCATACTCACCGGCCTTGAACAGCTCGTCCGTAACCGTCCCGTGATGATACATGCAGAACGCGCCGTTGTTCTTTATGAAGCGTACGCTGTTTTCATACGGCGACATCTCGGGCGCGGTCTGGCCTATCCAGTTGATGCGCCCGCCCTCTAATCGGTACTCGCGCAGTATGCGGGCTATGTGCTTGTCGCCGCGCAGCTGGGCGGTGTTTATGCCTTCCTCTGCGCAGCGTCGGAGCGTGTGCTTTATGCGCTCCGATGTGTAGTAATCCTCCATTTGCGCGTCCAGACCGGCGTTCTGATGCGACGTGCCGCTTATGGGATTGCCGCCTATTATAAGGCGCGATATGCGCGTGCCGCAGAAGTCTATCTCGGGGAGCGATGCCATATGTACACATCCTTTCCTATATAATGTGTCAGATGTACGTCATGACGGTTGGAGCATGCAACGCAGAGCGCGCGTCGATTTGCTCTGACGGGTGAGCGGCGTGCGTGTGACAAGGTGTGATGTCCTGCGGGGTAGAGCATGCAGTCCTGCGTGTCAAAGTACGATGTCCTGCGGGGTAGAGCATGCAGCTCTGCGGGTCAAGGCACGCCATCCTGCGCGGCAGAACGTACCGCATTGCGGGTCAGGTTACGCCGTACTGAGTGTAGCGCGCGTCGCCCTGCGGGTCAAGCCACGCCATCCTGCGGGGTAGAGCATGCAGCCTTGCGGGTCAAGCCATGCTGTTCTGCAGGTTAAAGCACGCAATCCTGCGAACAATGCGCGCCTCCCTGCACATCGATTCTCCGCTAGGCGCGCCCCAACGCCGCCATATCGCCGCATAATGCAAGCGGGCGCGGGAATGGATCCCGCGCCCGCCAATAGCCGTATGTTTATCAGGCCACAACCTCTGCGTACTCAAAGCAGATATGACCCAGATAGTTCTTGGTCACGCCCTTTATGTTGGGCTTTACCAGATAGTCGTCGTTGTAGCTGAGAATGGGGCAGATGGGCATCTGCTCGGTCAGGTACTTCTCGGCCTCGATTATCAGCTGCTCGCGCTTGGTCTGATCCAGCTCCAGCATGCTGCCCGACACCATCTCGTCATAGGTGGGATCGTCCCAGAGGTTCTCGTAGCAGTTGGAGCCGGTGGTCAGCACGACCAGGTTGGCCACGGGATCGAGGTAATCGCAGGTGAAGCCGTTGAGGTCGATGTCGAAGTTGCCGTTGTCCAGCTCGTCCCAGAACACCTTGGACTCGAAGGTGACTATCTCAACGTCCACGTTGAGGTTGGTCTTCCACATGCTCTGCAGCGCCTGAGCGATGTCCTTGTTGCTGTTGGTGGCCTGTATGACCAGCTGCACGGGGCGCATGCCCTCGCCGTTGGGATATCCGGCCTCGGCCAGCAGCTCCTGCGCCTTGGCTACGTCCTCGGCGAACATGTCGCCCGCCACATCGCGGTAGGACTTGGTGGGGTCGCTCAGAGAGGGCTGCGCCTTGGGTATGAAGCCCAGCAGCGGGCTCTCGGTGCTCTCGATTATGCGATCGATGAGCAGCTTGCGGTCTATCGACATGGCGAATGCCTGACGCACGCGGCTGTCATTGAAGGGCTCCTTGGCGGTGTTGAAGTCCATGTAGCGTATGCCGATGCGATCCACCATGTTGTAATCCTCGGTGTCCTTGTAGGTCATCATGGCGTTGGCGGAGAGGTTGTCGGCCACGTTTATCTCGCCGTTCTGATAGGCGGCCAGCTCGGTCTCGGCGGCCTCGATTATGACTATCTCAAGGGCGTCTATCTTGACCTGATCGGCGTCTACGTAGTTGGGGTTCTTCTTGAATATCAGGCGCTCCTTGGTCTTGAACTCGACCGGGGCGAACGGGCCGTTGCAGACGTATGTGTCCGCAGACTTGGTCCAGCTTTCGCTGCCCTCGACCACGGACTGCTTTACCGGCATGAACGCGGTGGTGGAGGTGAGGCTGACGAACCAGGGCGCGGGATGCTCCAGCGTCACTTCGAGGGTCTTGTCGTCTATCAGCTTTACGCCGACATCGTCCAGCGTGCATTCGCCGTTGTAGTAGGCTTTGGCGTTCTTTATGACCCACATGCCGGAAACGGCCTTGGAAGCGGTCTCAGGGTTGAGCACGCGCGTCCAGGAATAGTAGAAGTCCTGCATGGTCAAGTCGCTGCCATCGGACCACTTGCAGCCGTCGCGCAGGGTGAAGGTGTAGGTCAGGCCGTCATCGGACACCGTGTATCCGGAGGCCAGCGCGGGAACTATGCTGCCGTCAGCGCCCATCTTGTACAGGCCGCGGAACAGCTGCTGCAACACTATCGAAGAACGGGAATAGGAGTTGAGCGTGGGGTCCATCTGCTCGGGATCGTCCGATATCGCGTATACTATCTTGGCCTCGGGAGCGTCAGCGGATACCATTGCCGGTATCGCAAGCAGCATGAGGCTGAGCAGCATTGTGAGCAGTTTCTTCATCATATAGTGAAGCCTCCTCCGATTATGTTTGCCGGACTGCGCCGCCAAACGTCCTTATGCAAGACATGATAGCCCGCTTGAGGGGCGCGCTAAAGGACTGCATGAAAGACGATTTTAGCGAAACTGCAAATCTGTGCTGTTACAAAGATAGCAGAAAACGCGGCGCTTGTCAATTGTAATTATGCTCATATGCGGACAAATATGGCCTTTACAGGCGAATTTAACACATAATATGAACCAAAGCTTTCGTGGGGCGAACATATAGCGCGGAAAGTTCAGCGGCACAAAGCTGCACATCAGCGCTTTAGCAGCCTGATAAATTGCGTTATGCAAGAAATAACTTGCAAATATCGCCCAAAGAGGCTATAATCCGTATATACGCCTGTGGCGGGCCGGTATGCAAATTATGCATCTAATTGTATATACTAGCATGTCTGCCGGAGAGGTGCTTTTAAGGTGATTATCGCCCTTAGGCTTCTTGCGGCGGCGCTTGCAGTGTCTGCGGCGCTGACCTGCTACGGCATGCCGGATGGCCGTGCGCGGGATGAGGCGCGCCTGCGCGGGAAATACGGCCTGCAAGCGCCTGAACCCGCTAAGGACGGCGGCACTTTGCATGGGAATATCGACGTCGGTATATCCATAAAGGATGGCGCCGGAGCGAACCATCCCTGATGGTGAAGCGGAATGTCCGCCATGGCAAGGCGGAAGCGCAGTGTGCGCGCGGCAAGATATCTGCCGCGCGCATAAATACGGCTGCGCCAGTAGTGTAGGGAGGAAGTATGGCAAGGTATATAGTAAAGCGCATAATAGCGGGTATACTGACCACGTTCGTGCTGATCACGGCGACCTTCTTTTTGATGCACGCCATCCCCGGCGGCCCCTTCAGCCCGACCGAGGAGAAGAATGTGCCGGTAGAGGTCATGGAGCGCCTGAACGAGAAGTTCGGGCTGGATAAGCCGGTGTGGGAGCAGTATCTCATCTACCTGAAGGATCTGCTGCACGGCGATTTCGGCATATCGTACAAGCAGCTGGACGTGACCGTCAACGAGATGATACATCGCGGCTTCCCGGTGTCGGCAAAGGTGGGCATATTTGCGGTGCTGACATCGCTGCTGATAGGCGTGGCGCTGGGCATAACCTCGGCCATACGCCGGCACAGCTGGGCGGACTGGTGCAGCATGGCCTTTGCCACGATAGGCATATCGGTGCCGGTGTTCGTTATATCGGTGCTGCTGCTGTACCTGTTCTCGGTGTGGCTCAAGTGGCTACCCACGTTCGGACTTACCAGCTGGAAGCACTATATACTGCCCGTGGCCTGCCTGTCGTTTAACCCCATAGCGTACATAGCCCGCCAGACGCGCTCCTCCATGCTGGAAGTCATGGAGCAGGATTACATCCGCACCGCGCGCGCCAAGGGCGTGCCGGAACTGTGGGTTGTTGTGCGCCACGCGCTCAAGAACGCCATTATGCCGGTCGTTACCTACCTCGGGCCGCTGATAGCGGGCCTTTTGACCGGTTCGTTCGTGGTCGAGCGCCTGTACGCAATACCGGGTCTGGGCCGCGACTTCGTGACCAGCATAGGCGACCGCGACTATACGCTGATAATGGGCATAACGATATTCTTCGGCATATTCGTAATAATCTGCAACCTTATAGTGGATATAGCTTATGCGCTGATAGATCCGCGCGTCAAGATAAACGAGTGAGGAGGACTGGGCTTTGAGCGTGTATAAGGCAAAAACTCCCGTTGAAGAAGTGCGCGAGTCCGTGCTTGCGCCCGGGGAATACGAGGCGCTGCCCGAGGACATGTTTACCTCGCTCAGCAGCGAGGATAAGCAGGCGGAGGATATAGCGCGCCCGTCCACAAGCTACTGGCAGGACGTATGGTACAGGTTCCGCAAGGACCCTCTGGCCATGGGCGGCATGATATTCATAATAATACTGGCGCTGGCGGCCATATTCGGCCCGATGATATCGCCGTATACATACGACGGTCAGGACATACTAAACGGCAACCTGCCGCCCTGCTGGGCGCATCCCTTCGGCACGGATAAGTTTGGCCGCGACATACTGGTAAGAGTTCTGTACGGCGCGCGCATATCGCTTACGATAGGCGTGGTGGCGGCGGTCATAAACCTGTGCATAGGCGTTTTGTACGGCGGCATAGCGGGCTACATAGGCAAGCGCGTGGATATGGTCATGATGCGCATAGTCGATATACTGATAGGCCTGCCCTCGCTCCTGTACATAGTGCTGATAATGATGGTCATGGGTTCCAATATAACCAGCGTCATAATAGCACTGTGCATAACCTCGTGGATAGGCACGGCGCGCGTGGTGCGCTCGGAGGTGCTCACGCACAAGAACGCCGAATACGTGCTGGCCGCCAAGCTGTGCGGAGAGAGCCGCTGGCGCATACTGATATCGCACCTGATACCCAACTCCATGGGCCCCATAATCGTAACCACCGCGTTTTTGATACCCAACGCGATATTCTCCGAGGCGTTTTTGAGCTTCCTTGGCATAGGCATAGCGGTGCCTCAGGCATCCTGGGGAACGCTGGCCAACGACGCCATACCCTACATAATGACCCAGCCCTATCAGATGTTCTTCCCGGTGCTGGCGATATGCCTGACCATGTTCTCTCTTAATTTCATCGGCGACGGCCTGCGCGACGCGCTCGACCCGAGACTGAAAAAGTAAAAGGAGCGGTGGCAATGCCGTTATTGGATATAAAGAACCTGCGCACCACGTTCAGCATACAGGCCGGAACGGTAAGGGCGGTGCGCGGGCTGGATCTTACCGTGGACTATGGCGAGTCGGTGGGCATAGTGGGCGAATCGGGCAGCGGCAAGAGCGTGTCCATGCTCTCGGTGATGGGGCTTTTGCCGGTCAACGCTCATCTCAGCGCCGATTCGATAATGTTTGACGGGCGCGAGCTTATGGGCATGGACGAACGCGAGAAGCGCCGCATGCACGGCAAGGAGATAGGCATGGTGTTCCAGGACCCCATGACCTCGCTCAACCCGCTGTACACAATAGGCATGCAGCTTATGGAGCCCATACGCATACACATGGGTCTGGACAAGAAGAAGGCGCGCGAGCGCGCGCTGGAGATGCTGCGCCTTGTCAACATACCCAGCCCGGAGAGCCGCCTAAAGCAGTATCCGCACGAGTTCTCGGGCGGCATGCGCCAGCGCGTCATGATAGCCATAGCGCTTGCGTGCAACCCCAAGCTGATAATCGCCGACGAGCCGACCACGGCGCTGGACGTGACCATACAGGCGCAGATACTGGAACTGATGCAGGATCTAAAGTCCAAGCTGAATACGTCCATAATCATGATAACGCATGATCTTGGCGTTATAGCTAGCATGTGCAGCCGCATAGTGGTCATGTACGGCGGCTGCGTGGCCGAGACAGGCACGACGCGCGAGATATTCTATGAGCCCAAGCACCCTTACACATGGGGACTGCTGCGCTCCATACCCAAGGCCAGCATAGACGGCACGCATGAAAAGCTGGTGCCGATACCCGGCACGCCGCCCGACATGCTCAAGCCGCCCAAGGGCTGCCCGTTTGCGCCGCGCTGCCCGTATGCCATGCGCGTTTGCCGCGAGTACATGGCGCCGCAGACCGTGCTGAGCGATACGCATAAGGTGGCCTGCCACCTCATGCACAAAAACGCGCCTCATGTAGAGCGCGGGGAGGTGTAAAGATGGAAAGCAAGACGCCTCTTGTGAGGGTAGAAGACCTCAAGATGTACTTCGATGTGGACAAGAAGCTGTTTGGGCGCAGCCGCCGCAAGCTCAAGGCGGTGGACGGCGTGTCCTTTTCGATAGAGCGCGGGCGCACGTTCGGACTGGTGGGCGAGTCGGGCTGCGGCAAGACCACGGTCGGCCGCACGATAGTCAGGCTTTACGATCCCACGAGCGGTTCGGTATATTACGACGGCAAGGATATAGCTAGGCTGGACAACAAGCAGCTCATGCCCTATCGCCGCAAGATGCAGATGATATTTCAGGACCCGTATGCCTCGCTCGACCCGCGCATGACCGTGGGCGACATAATCGCCGAGCCCATGCGCGTACACAAGACGTTCTCCACCGATCGCGAGTGCATGGACAGGGTGCGCGAACTGATAGCCACCGTCGGACTCAAGGCCGACCACATATCGCGCTATCCGCACGAGTTCTCGGGCGGCCAGCGCCAGAGGATAGGCATAGCGCGCTCGCTGGCCTCCAACCCGGAGTTCATAGTGTGCGACGAGCCGATATCGGCGCTGGACGTGTCCATACAGGCGCAGGTCGTAAACCAGCTGGAGGACCTTCAGGAGCGGCTGGGGCTAACGTATCTGTTCGTCAGCCATGACCTTTCCATGGTGCGCCACATATCGCACGACGTGGGCGTCATGTATCTGGGTCACATGGTGGAGATGGCACCCGTCGAGGAACTGTTTGCGCACATGCAGCATCCGTATACGCGCGCGCTGCTGTCCGCCGTGCCGATAGCCGACCCGGACATGGCCGCCAAGAGCCAGCGCATAGTGATACAGGGCGACGTACCCACGCCCATAGACCCGCCCAGCGGCTGCCCGTTCCGCACGCGCTGCCAGTATGCCAAGGAGATCTGCGCACAGCAGCGCCCCGAGATGCGCGACATAGGCGGCGGACACTACTGCGCCTGCCACATGGTGTGACGCGCGGGCAGTGAATAACTGAATATAGCGTGAAACAAAGGTGCTGTCGTGGCAAAACGGATGCAGCACCTTTTGCTGTGCGCATTTGCAGGCGAGATGCAATAAGCATATGTGTTCCAGGAGATAAAACCGGTACACAGCCGGTCGCACGCACACATAAACCGCGCGGCGCTTTTTCAGCATGCGTTTGAGGAAAAAGCGTCACGGCAGACATGGCGCATGAGCGGCACTTTTTTCCGCATGCATTGACCAAAACCCTATGCATAGCAGATATGCCCGCACGCTTTTCGACGCGCGCGGCGCGGGATGCTTGCCTGCAAGCGCTAATGCTCATGACGCTTTACCGCCGCGCGATTGCGCAGGCGCGTGGCGCGCGGTATAATCGGCATATGGTACCGGCAAGGAGGCTTTGCTATGACGATTGAGATGCCCGCGCAGGCGGCGCAGGTGCTTGAGACGCTGGAGCGCGCGGGATATGAGGCATATATAGTGGGCGGCTGCGTGCGCGATTCGCTGATGGGGCGCAGGCCGCTGGACTACGACATAACCACCTCGGCGCTGCCCGACGAGGTGCTTGAGTGCTTTGCGGGCGAGCGCATCATACCCACGGGCATAAAGCACGGCACGGTGACGGTTGTCATGGACGGCATGCCGCTTGAGATAACTACATACCGCGCCGACGGCGAGTACAGCGACCATCGCCGCCCGGATAGCGTGGCGTTTTCGAGAAAGCTGCGCGACGATCTGTGCAGGCGCGACTTCACGGTGAACGCAATGGCGTACAACCCCGCGCGCGGCCTTGTAGACATGTATGGCGGCAGGCGCGATCTGGCTGCGCGCCTGATACGCTGCGTGGGCGCGCCCGAGCGCCGCTTTGACGAGGATGCGCTGCGCATGCTGCGCGCGGTGCGCTTTGCGGCCACGCTCAGCTTCGACATAGATGCGCCCACGCTGGAGGCGCTGCGCGCGCATGCTGCGGACATAGACTACGTGGCGCGCGAGCGCGTATTCGTGGAGCTGAACAAGACAGTACAGGCCGCGCATCCAAGGCGCGCGCTGCTGGCGGGCGGTGTGCTGGCGGCGCGCGCGCTGGGCGCGTATCAGCAGGACATGGCCGGGCTGGACAGGGGCGCGCGGCTGATGGAGCGCATACCCTGCGATGCGGCGCTGCGCTGGGCGGCGCTGCTTATGCCGCTGGGCGCGGCGGGAGCGGGCGAAGCGCTGCTGGGGCTGCGCGCGCCCAATGCGCTGATAGAGCGTGTGCGCACGGGCATAGCGGGCTGCGGGCGCGAGTTCGTGCCGGAGCGGGCGAGCGTGCTGCGTGCGCTCAACGCGCTGGGTGAGCAGGGCATGGCCGATGCGCTGGCGCTCAGGCGGGCATGCTGCGAGGAGGGCGTAGAGTGCAGCGGTGATGCATCCGCGCTGGACGAGGTGCGTGCGCTCACAGACAGGCTGATTGCGCAGGGCGAATGCTACCTGCTCAGGCAGCTCATGATAGACGGCAACGTGCTGCGCGGCATGGGCTATGCGGGCAAGGGCATAGGCGCGGAGCTGAACGCGCTGCTGGACAGGGTGATGGACGGCAGTCTGCCCAATGAGCGCAAGGCGCTGGAAAGTGCGGCGATGGGGGATATGTGATGCGGCGGCGCATTGCGCGCATGGCTGAACATTGCGCCTTCGCGGGCGTGCATGGGATATGAGAGCGTCCGCAAGCCGCTTAAAGGCAGGCCGTGCATGAACTCATATGCGCGGATGCAACTGGCCTTGCCCGGGCATTATGGGGCGCAAGCACGCCCTAGCATGGCATGTGTCGCTTTAGCGCAATGCCTGCGTGGGTGCGCCTGAACAAGTCTAACTAAGAAACGAGAACGACGATATGAATGACAACAATAGAAAACTGGATTTCGCAAGGCAGGTGCTTTCCAAGGAACAGTTTGACAGGCTGTATAAGTCGTACAGACAACTGTTCTGGTTTCAGATAACGCCCGTAATAGCGTTTGCGGCGCTGGCCGTACTGGTGATGATATTCGTTACGTCACAGGATGTGCCAAATGGCTATGCAGACATGAAGATGACGATACTTATGTTCGGCACGGCGCTCTTTTTGGTGCCGTTTTTGCCCGCGTGGCTGATAGTATCGCAGTTCGCATCCGGCAAACTGTGGCACAGGTACATCAAGTGGCATAAGAAGGGCAAATCGCTTGAAGAGCTGTATGACATATTTGACTGAAAGCGCGGGCATGCGGCGCGTTTAAAGCAGCAAAGAGCTGTTTTACAGGGCGCTGCTATATCCGGCGGCGGCATAAAGCGCTGCGCATTGCAGGCGTGCATATGAGCGCTCATATGCCGCAGTACGGAAACCGATTAGCGCTGTGCGCAGAATGCACGGCGCTTTTGTCATGCAGCTATCGGCCTGATATCACAAAAGAGACATCCGCGCTTGACGGCACGGATGTCTCTTTGCTTTACGCTGCGCAACGCGCTATGTGGGAGGGCTTATCAGTTGCCCGCGCGCTTGAGCAGTATGCTCTCGGCGTACTCAAGCTCCTCCTGAGTGTTTACGCCCACTATCTGATCGGGGTCGTTTATGACCGCGGAGCCGACCTTGCCGCCCATCTTCATGATGATCTTGGGGGTGTCGGTCAGGTAGTACTCGCCCTGAGCGTTGTTGTTCTTGAGCTGGCTCAGCGCCTTGAACAGCCACTCGGCCTTGAATACGTATACGCCGGGGGTGACTTCGCGTATTTTGGCCTGCTCGGGGGTGCAGTCCTTCTGCTCCACGATGTCGGCTATGTCGCCGTTCTCGTCGCGGATTATGCGGCCGTATGCCGGGGGAACCTCGGTCATGGCGGTCAGCAGAGTGACGGCGGCGCCGCTCTCGGCGTGCTGACGGAACAGCTCCTTGAAGGTCTCCTGCTTGAACAGGGGCATGTCGCCGAAGCATACCAGCACGTCGCCGGTGTAGCCCTCGAGCTCGTCCTTGGCCATGGATACGGCGTGGCCGGTGCCGAGCTGCTCGGTCTGCATGACGAACTTGTAGTCGCCGGGGAACGCAGCCTTGACGGTGTCGGCCATGTAGCCCACGACTATCACGGTGTCCTCGTGCGGTATGAAAGACACGTTCTCCAGTACGTAACTCAGCAGCGAACGCCCCGCGGCTTCGCGCATTACCTTGGGCAGGTGAGCCTTCTCGCTGTTCAGACGCTTGCCCTTGCCGGCGGCCAAAACTATAGCCTTCATATGTTACATCCTCCTGCCTTGTTTAAACGTTCGGTTTTACCACTGGGCATTTGCCCATCTGCTACAATTATAGCATATCATGCCGCGTTTGAAAATAGCAAAATTCCACTTTTTCTACCATGATGAAATTATTTAACCGAGCCGTTCTTATGAATCCCCAATGCCTGCGCATATAATTTGCGTGACAAGCGCGGCAAAAGATGGTATACTAATCGTATTCAATTCTGTAATGGGCGCTGCGCGCATGCGCGATGGCGCTCCCATATATGAGCCGGAGGTGCCTTGGCAACATGGATAAGGATCCTGGGCCTGAATGCCGCGCATATGCCGCGATAATGCTGGACATAGGCAGCGCGGACATGATGATAATGCAGACGGGCGCGAATGGACCTGAGGAACTGGATCACCTGTGGCGCAGGACGCCGCATGAGCTGATGCACGGGCGCGGGGCGGGCGGCGAAGCTGCCGTCGCTGCACTGCGCGCGCTGCTGAGCGGCTTTGTGCGCGCCGCGCGGGATTATGGCATAGGCGAAGCATATCTATTGGTAAACGGGCTGGAGAGCTGGCGAAGCGCCATCGAAGGGATAGCGGGTGAGCTGCACTTGCGCGCGCTGTTTCTGGATGGGCGCTGCTGCGCCGACATGGCGCTGGCCGAGGCCGCGCGGCGGCTGGGCGGCGACAATGGCCCGAGGCTGTTCATCATACCAGATGGGACACAGACCCATGTAATAAGCGGCGACGGCAGATACGCGCTGGCATTGCCCATGGGCATGGATCGCGGCTGCTACGACGAGCTGATAGCGCTGGCGCGCGAGGGCGACAGAAGGCGGCTTGTGCGCAAGGACGGTCAGGATGCGCGCATAATGCTCATGCGCGACGAGGCCTGCTCATGCGCGCGCGCTCTGCCCGCATCGGGACTGGAAGGTTACAGGCTTTACATGTGCATAGACATGCCATACGGCATACTTAAGCAGGGCGAGTACGACGCGCGCCGGTTTGACGGCATGGCGGAGGATATGGCGCACGCGGCCATGGAGGCGGGCGCGGGCGTGTGCTATGCGCTCAGCGAGCAGGATGTGTGCGATGAGACGTACCGCACCAGCTGCCTAAGGCGCGCACACAATGCGCTGTGCGTGGCTTCGGCGGTGCGCGCGCGCATAAACGCCGCGTCGGTGGGCGTGATATCGGCATCTCCTCTCAGCGCGGTGGTCGAGGCACTGGGGCGCTCCGAGGGCGTGGAGCATGCGGGCAGCGATGTCGAGCTGGCGCGGCGCAGCGTGGAGGGCTATGCCGATGCGCACGGAGGCAGCATAGCACGCGCATTGCGCATCGCCACGAGCGCGCGCATGGTGCTAAGGGCGCTGAGCGCGGCGTTTGCAGGCGATGAGTTCGCGCTGGCCGATGAACTCATGGTGCTGGGGTCAAAGCTGATAGACTGCGCCGCCGTGGACGGCGAGGAGCTGGTGGCGGCGGTGCTGCGGCTGCCCGGACTGAGCGCGCGCATGCGCGAGATGCTCTGCGCGATATGCGCGGCGGGGCGTTCGGGCGACAACCAGCTGATATACTCGTCGCTCATGCCCGGCTCGCGCGCCGACGAGCGCTATGAGGAGTCGATGTTCGCGCTGGATGCGCCGTTGAGCGACGAGTTTGCGCCCGCCGAGGACTATGATCCGGCCAGCGCATACGGCGAGGACACCGACGCCGATCCCGCAGACTATGAGAGCGCGCCGGGCGCGCAGGCGCGCGGCGGGCTGAGCATGAGCGCGGACAAGCCTCTGGCGTTGCGCGCGGCGGCAATACTGCATCTGGCGCTGACGCTGGACGCCAGCGGCAGGGCGCGGCTGAGCGGGCTCACGGTGAAGCTGGGTGAGCGCGGGCTGCTGCTGCGCGCTTCGCTTCAGGAGAGCGCCGTGCTGGAGACGCTGTCGTTCAAGTACAGATCGGAGCTGTTTGAGCGCGTGTTCGGCATAAAGGCGCGGCTCAAGCTGGACAAGCGCCGCCCGCAGGCGCGGCAGGCGCTGTGAACAAAGTTATGTGCAAGGAGCGTTGTCTATAATGGAAGGCATCAAGGAAGGCGCTAAGAAGAGCGGAGAGCGCGCGTGGCCCAAGGAGGACTTCTTTAACCGCGAGCTGTCATGGCTGGAGTTCAACCAGCGCGTGCTGGATCAGGCCAAGGCCGAGAGCGAGGACGCGGCGCGCCGCCATCCCGTGTTCGAGCGCATGAAGTTTCTGTCGATAGCGTCCAGCAATCTGGACGAGTTCTTCATGATTCGCGTGGCATCGATAAACGACCAGTATCTTGCGGGCTATAAGAAGCCCGATCCCTCGGGGCGCACGCCGCGCATGCAGCTGGAGCAGATATCCGCGCGCGTGGGCGACATGGTGGACGAGATGTATCGCGTGTTCAGGCAGCAGATACTGTCCGAGCTGCGCAAAAACGGCATACGCCTGCTGGCCGACGGTCAGCTCAGCGATGCGCAGCGCGAGTATCTGGACGAGTACTTCGAGCAGCAGGTGTATCCCGTGCTTACGCCCATGGCCGTGGATTCATCCCGCCCTTTCCCGCTGATACTGTCCAAGTCGCTGAATCTGGGCGTGCTGCTGGAGGACGACGAGGAGCCGGATGAGCCCAGCTTTGCCACGGTGCAGGTGCCGTCGGTGCTGGACAGGGTAGTGTACCTGCCGCGCGAGGAGGGCGACGAGGGCGTTCAGGCCATGCTGCTTGAGCAGGTCATATCGCGCAAGGTGGGCAGGCTGTTCCCCGGGCGCAAGGTGATATGCTGCTATCCCTACCGCGTGACCCGCAACGCCGACATGACCATAGACGAGGAGGGCGCGGAGGATCTGCTGCGCGAGATAGAGAAGTCGCTAAAGCAGCGCAAGTGGGGCGCGGCCATACGCCTAGAGATAGACCATCGCGCCGACAAGCGCCTGCTGGACACGCTGCGCGAGGCGCTGGAGGTCGAGCCGGGCTTCATATACAGCATACATGGCCCGCTAAATCTTGACTTCCTGATGAAGAGCCTGTATAAGCTGGACTATCCCGAACTCAAGTACCCGCGCTATACTCCGCGCAGGCTGCCCCGGCCCGAGGCGCGCCAGAGCGCGCACGGCTTTACGCCCATAGAGGCGGGCGCGCAGCCATCTCATGCGGAAGCGCCCGGCATGTTCGAGCGCATAGCCGCGGGCGACATACTGATGTATCACCCCTACGACAGCTTCGAGCCGGTCATAGACCTCATACGTCAGGCCGCGCGCGACCCGGATGTGCTGGCCATAAAGCAGACGCTGTACCGCGTCAGCGGCGATAGCCCCATAGTGGCGGCGCTTATGGAGGCCGCCGAGAACGGCAAGCAGGTCACGGCTCTATTGGAGGTCAAGGCGCGCTTTGACGAGGAGAACAACATACACTGGGGCAAGCGCCTTGAGCAGACCGGCGCGCACGTAATATACGGCCTTGTGGGGCTCAAGACGCATTCCAAGATAACGCTGATAGTCCGCCGCGAGCAGGGGCGCATACGCCGCTATGTGCATCTTGGCACCGGCAACTACAACGACGTGACCGCCAACATATACACCGACCATGGACTCATGACCTGCCGCGAGGACGTAGGCGAGGATGCGTCGGCGTTTTTCAACATGCTGACCGGATACAGCGAGCAGACCCGGCTGCACAAGCTTATCGCCGCGCCGCACATGCTCAGAGACCGCATGATGGCGCTGATACGCCGCGAGACCGAGGCGGCGCGCAGCGGTCAGCGCGCCGGCATATTCATGAAGATGAACTCGCTGTTGGACGAGCGCATAATAGCGGCGCTGTACGAGGCCAGCTGCGCCGGAGTGCGCGTGCGGCTGATAGTGCGCGGCATATGCTGCCTCGTGCCGGGCGTGCCGGGCGTGAGCGACAATATCTGCGTGCGCTCCATAGTGGGGCGGTATCTGGAGCATAGCCGTGCATTCATATTCCGCAATTCGGGCAATGAAGAGGTGTATCTGGGCAGCGCCGACATGATGCCGCGCAATCTGGATCGCCGCGTGGAGCTGATGTTCCCGGTGGAGGACCCCGCGCTGCGCATGCGCATAAAGAAGCTGCTGCGCGCGCAGTGGCGCGACAACGTGCAGGCGCGCGAGCTGGCTCCGGACGGGCGCTATTACCCGGTGTCGGGCGGCAAGTCGCCGTTCTCGTCGCAGGACTTCTGCATGGAGAGCGACGAGGTTTGATGAAGCTAAGGCTTGCATCATCGCCATATTTCGCATCAAATCGGCCGCGTGCCGACTTGAGATATATTTAATATACACATATTACAGGGGGGGATTATCCTTGACCGGCGACCCAATTATCGGTCAATTACTTCTGCAACTGGTGCTCATACTCGTAAATGCTTTCTTTGCCGCGACGGAGATAGCGCTGCTCTCGCTCAATGAGAACCGACTGGAAAAGAGCGTCGAGGACGGCGACCGCAAGGCGGCGCTGCTGCTAAAGACGGTGCGCTCGCCCGACAGCTTCCTGTCCGCCATACAGGTGGGCATAACGCTGGCAGGCTTTCTGGGATCGGCGTTCGCGGCGGAGAACTTCGCCGACAGGCTGGTCGAATGGCTGATAAACGACATGCACGTCGCTATATCGGCTGAGACGCTGGGCGCTATAAGCGTAGTGCTTATAACAATAGTGCTGAGCTACTTTACGCTGGTGCTGGGCGAGCTTGTGCCTAAGCGCGTGGCGATGTTCGCGCCGGATAAGGTGGCGCGCTTCTCGATAGGCGTTATCTCGGCCATAGAGAAGGTGCTGCGCCCGGTTATATGGCTGATGAGCAAGTCCACCAATGCCGTACTCAGGCTCATGCGCGTCGATCCCCACAAGGAGACCGAGGAGGTCACCGAGGAGGAAATACGCATTATGGTGGACATAGGCGAGGAAAAGGGCGCCATAGAGTCCGCCGAAAAGGAAATGATCGAAAACGTATTCGAGTTCAACAACACCACCGCCGGTGACGTCATGACCCACAGAATAGACGTAAAGTCCATACAGGCCGATGCCGACGGCGATGACATAATCGAACTCATCGCCCAGACCGGCCTTAGCCGGTTTCCGGTGTATCAGGACGATGTCGATGACATAATCGGCGTGCTCAACACGCGCGATTACCTGCTCAATCTGCGCCTTTCGCGCCCCAAGTCGATACGCGAGCTGCTGCGCGAGGCGTACTTCGTGCCGGAGAGCGTGCGCGCCGACGTGCTGTTCCGCGACATGCAAAAGCGCAAGATACACCTTGCCATAGTCGTGGACGAATACGGCGGCACCAGCGGCGTGGTCAGCATGGAGGACCTTCTGGAAGAAATAGTGGGCAACATATACGACGAGTTTGACCCGCTGGAGGAGGAGGAAATACAGAAGCTGGGCGACAACCTCTGGCGCGTGAGTGGTAGCATGCCTCTTGAGACGCTGGAGGAGGCGCTGGATACGCCTCTGCCGCAGGACGAGGAATACGACACGCTGGGCGGGCTGATATTTGCCCAGCTCACGGTCGTGCCGCGCGACGGCGAGCAGCCCGAGATGGACGTATGCGGGCTGCACGTAAAGGTAGAGCGCATAGAGGACAGGCGAGTGGAATACGCACTTGTGTCCATACTGCCCAAGCAGGAGGAGGGCGGCGAGGACGGCGAGCGCAATGAACGCGGCGAAAAGGGCCGCGCGCGCAAGTAAACAGTACGGGCGGGGAATGCGTTCCCCGCCATCAGCCTGTCAAAAAACCACAGGAGAGCTCGGCGGGCATCGCAGCCCGTCGGCTTAGGTAGCGCCCAGCGACATGTGCGGTGAGCGCGTGATATTTTTTCGGCGGGAAATCCCATTTCCCAGAGCAGCATATCTTCTTTGCAGTTTCCACGCCCGGAAATCCGCAGGATTTCAGTGGAAACTGAGTAGGGGTGGCAGTGGCGGGGAATGCGTTCCCCGTCCGCGCGCATATGCAGCGCGAGAAGCAAGCTGCGCAGAGCGGCCCGGCTGACGGGCGAAGCTTGACTAGGCTCATGCCGGTATGAGCAGCGAAGCGCGTCACCGGCGGCCTGATATATGCGCTGTGACGGCGGCAAAATGCGCCCATGGCGGGCTGCTACGCTTTCAATATGCGGCCTGCCGCTTTGCGCACCTTGCAAAGCGCGGCGGACGTTTTTGCGCATACGTGAACATTGACTTAGATTTTTTGAAATTAGAATTGTAATAGAGCGCCGCGCCAAAGCGCGCATCGAGCATGGGCAGTGAGCGCCGTGCCTACGCGGGCAGGGGCGGCAGTTTGCCGCATGAACATGATTATATATACATGCTGTGAAAATATGTAGATTTTTCCTGAATGGTAGCGCATTATTTAACGCTTATTTGGCAGATAACACAGCAAAAGCATAGCAGAGTAATGCTTGACACATTGCGCAAAACCGCTTAGAATGTAAATATAGTGCTTGATCGCGATCGAAGGCTGCGCACGGCGGGGCGGTAAATTCGCGATTTATGTAATTGGAACGACCTGAGCGCTCGAAAATTACATCGGAGGGAATGCTATGAGTCCACACCATTCGACTATCAAAGTTTTCAGCGGTAACTCCAATCCTGAGCTGGCAGCGGATATAGCCGCGCGCCTGTCCGTACCGCTTAGCGGGGCAGTAGTATCGCGCTTTTCTGACGGCGAGATATCTGTGCAGCTCAAGGAGAGCGTGCGCGGTTTTGACGTGTTCATAGTGCAGTCCACCTGCGCGCCGGTCAACCGTCACCTGATGGAGCTGCTGATAATGATAGACGCCTGTCGCCGCGCGAGCGCGGGCCGCATTACGGCTGTCATACCGTACTATGGCTACGCCCGTCAGGACAGAAAGGTGAACCCGCGCGATCCCATAACGGCCAAGCTGGTAGCCGACCTGATAGGAGCGGCCGGCGCGCACAGAGTGCTGACCATGGACCTGCACGCATCTCAGATACAGGGCTACTTCGACATGCCCGTGGACGAACTGGTGGGCGCGCCCGTGCTGGCGGCTCACTATCTGGAGCGCCGCTTCGACGGCGAGGATCTGGTCGTAGTGTCGCCTGATCTGGGCTCGGTCACGCGCGCGCGCAACTTCGCCAATCGCCTGAATGCGCCCCTTGCCATAATCGACAAGCGCCGTCCCAAGGCCAACATGTCCGAGGTAATGAACATAATCGGCGACGTGCGCGGCAAGCGCGCGCTGCTGGTGGACGACATGATAGATACCGCCGGCACGATATGCAACGCCGCTGTGGCGCTGGTAGAAAAGGGCGCGACCGATGTTTACGCCTGCTGCACGCACGGCGTGCTGTCCGGCCCCGCGCTGGAGCGCATAGAGAATTCTCCGATAAAGGAGCTGGTATGCACCAACACCATACCGCTGCCCAACGAAGGCCCGCACAGCAAGATACGCATGGTATCCATAGCCGGTGCGTTCGCCACCGCCGTTGAGCGCATATACGAGGAGAAGCCGGTAAGCGACTTGTTCAAGTAATGATTATCTGAGCGCCGGTGCGCGCAGAATGGTCGAAGGGAGGCCGCCCGGCCTCCCTTTGGCTGTCTAATGCGCGCTGCCAGTCGCGCTTAATGGCGTGCATTGGCAGGGCTGCTGCATAGAGCGCGGCATCGATGTAGCCCGACGCAGCGGCGCACAGCGCGCCCGTCGATTTGGAGGAAGCATGTATCTCATAGTAGGCCTGGGCAATCCGGGCGCAAAGTACAGATTTACAAGGCACAATACGGGGTTTAACGTAATAGAGGTGCTGTCGCAGCGGCTGGACATAGCGCTCAATAAGAGCAAGTGCAAGGCGCTGCTGGGCGAGGGCAGGCTGGGCGCGGAGCGCGTAGTGCTGGCGCAGCCGCAGACCTACATGAACCTCTCCGGCGAGAGCGTGCGAGAGCTTTTAAGCTGGTATAAGTGTCCGCTGGAAAACATGATAGTGGTGTATGACGACATCGACCTGCCGCCGGGCAGGATACGCATACGCGCCAAAGGCTCTGCCGGCACGCATAACGGCATGCGCAACATAATATATCAGCTGGGCAGGGATGACTTCCCGCGCGTGCGCGTGGGCATAGGCCGTCAGCCCGAGGGCTGGGATCTGGCGGATTATGTCGTGGGCGAATATCACACCGCCGAGGAGCGCAAGGTGGCGTTCGACTCCTATCTGCGCGCGGCGGATGCGATAGAGAAGATGGTGCGCGGCGACTTTGAGGGCGCCATGCGCGACTGCAATGCCGGGGTTTGACATACAATAGAAAAGCTGACTTGGCTGCACGGAGGCATATTGCCTTTGCGCGGCCTGTTCGCGTTATGGATGTTTATGGCATGACGTCACCGGGTGGAGCTAAGCCGCATGGGAGCATGAGGGCGGAACGGCTCCGCGAGAAGCGCCAGACTGCTGGGCACAGCTATCCCGCTAGAAGCGCTAATCTGCCGGGCAAAGCTATCCCGCTAGAAGCGAGCCAAGCCGCCGGTCTGAGCTATCCCGCGAGAAGCGAGCCAAGCTGCCGGTCTGAGCTATCCCGCAAGAAGCGAGTCAAGCTGCCGGTCTGAGCTATCCCGCAAGAAGCGAGCTAAGCTGCCGGGCAAAGCTATCCCGCAAGAAGCGCCAAGCTGCCGGGCAAAGCTATCCCGCGAGAAGCGAGCCAAGCCGCTGGTCTGAGCTATCCCGCAAGAAGCGAGCTAAGCCGCCGGTCTGAGCTATCCCGCAAGAAGCGAGCTAAGCCGCCGGGCGGCGGCATACTCTCGTGCCAACCCGCCCCATGAGCGCCGTGCGCCGCGGCCTGCTGCCATGCGCAAGGCGGGATGAGCGGCGGCGCGTATGGCTGGGGGCCGGACGGCGATTTGAGCATCGATATGGCAAGTTTGTTCATAATGACCTGACGAGGAGTGTGAAGGATACCGCATGTACGATCTGCTTTTTGAACCGCTGCGCGAGCTGGAGGGCTATGGCCAGCTGCTGTCGATAGCGCGCAGAGAACCGGGCAAGCGCCCGCAGAAGAATACCGTGGAACTGGTGGGACTGAACGACTCTCAGCGCGCACATGTGCTTGCGGCCCTGAGCCGCGACACGGGCAGGCCGCTGCTCATAGTCACGCCCAATCAGCTGGTGGCCGAGCATCTTTTGAGCGACCTTGCGCGCATGCTGGATCGCGGCGCTGCCATGCTGCCCGCGCGCGAGATAAGCTTTTCTTCGCTGGCCTCCAGCCATGAGCTGTCCAGCAGGCGACTGGATGCGCTGTATCGCGCACTCAGCGGCCAGCTGCGCGCGCTGATAGTGCCGGTGGATGCCATGCTGCACAGGCTCATGCCGCGCCGCGCGTTCGAGGAGATGATACTCACATTCCGCGAGGGCGACAGGCATGAATTGGGCGAGCTGGTGGAGAAACTGTCAGGCGCGGGCTATGAGCGCGTGGACATGATAGAGGGCAGGGGTCAGATGGCGCTGCGCGGCGGCATACTGGACATATACTCGCCCGGCGACCTGCCCGCAGTGCGCATAGAGTTCTTCGACGATGAGGTCGATTCCATAAGGGCGCTGGACGTGCTCACGCAGCGCTCGGGCGACAGGCTCAAGGAGGCCATAGTGCTGCCTGCCAGCGAAGCGCCCATAGCGCATGACGATGCGCGCCTGACCGAGCTGGCGCGCCGCTTCGAGCGCCTTACGCCCGCAAGGCCGGTAAAGTCGGAGATGAGCGCCGAACTGCCGCCGTGGGAGGACGACGAGCCGGATGACGAGATGCCCGACCTGTTTGCGCCGCGCAAGCAGCAGCCACGTGAGCTGGTCGTGACCGACGATTTGCGCGGCGTGAATGCGGCGGAGCCTGAGCCGGACGAATTGCCGCCCCCGCCCATAACCACGCCGCTTGACAACCTGATACCGCTCTTGTTTGACCACACTGAGACGCCCTGCGACTACATGGAGGATGCGATTGTGGTGCTGGATCAGCCTGAGCGGTTAAGCGAGCGCTGCGACAACATACATCTGGAGTTCAATGAGCAGTACAAGGTGGCGCTGGAGCATGCTCAGGTGCTGCCCGAGCAGTCGGAGCTGCTATATACATACGGCCAGGTGCTGGCGCGCATGGAACAGGGTACGCTGATAGCGCTCAGCCCCTTTCTCAGGCGCTATCCCGATCTGCCGGTCAACTCCATAGTGAACATAAACGCCATGAACGCGACCTCGTATTCGTCCAACATTCGCGAGCTGTGCCGGGACATAGACAAGTGGCGCGCCGAAGGCTGGCGCGTGGCGCTGCTGGCGGGCGGCCATGCGCGCGCGCAGCGGCTGGCAAAGACGCTTCAGGATGAAAACGAGATAGTGCCGTTCGTAGAGCAGCGCACCGCGCCGCTGAGAAATGGCGCGCCGGTGATACTGCCTCTGGCGGTGGAGCGCGGCTTCATATATCCCGACATACGCCTGTGCGTGGTGTCCGAGACAGACATGTTCGGAAGCGGCAAGCAGCGCCCGGCCGCACGCCGCCGCAGCGGTGAAAAGATAAATGCCTTTACCGACCTCAAGGTGGGCGACTATGTTGTTCACGAGAACCACGGCATAGGCATATACAAGGGCATGGAGCGCATATGCACCGACGGCGTGTACCGCGATTACCTGCACATAGCCTATCAGGGCAACGACAAGCTCTATGTGCCGACCGACCAGCTGGATCGCGTGCAGAAGTACATAGGCCGCGAGGGAGTAGCGCCCAAGCTCAACCGCATGTCGGGCGGCGAGTGGCAGCGCCAGAAGGCGCGCGTAAAGGCTGCCATAAAGGACATGGCCGACGAGCTGGTAAAGCTCTATGCGCGGCGCGGCGCGGCAACGGGCTTTGCCTTCTCGCCGGACACGCCGTGGCAGCGCGAGTTCGAGGACGCCTTCCCGTATGAGGAGACGCCCGACCAGCTTCAGTCCATAGAGGAGATAAAGGCCGACATGGAAAAGAAGCAGGTCATGGACAGGCTGCTCTGCGGCGACGTGGGCTATGGCAAGACCGAGGTCGCACTGCGCGCGGCGTTCAAGGCGGTCATGGACTCCAAGCAGGTGGCTCTGCTCGCGCCCACGACTATACTCGTGCAGCAGCACTATCAGACCATACTCAAGCGCTTTGGCAAGTATCCCATTCGCGTGGACACGCTCAGCCGCTTCAAGACCGCCGCGCAGCAGCGCGAGACGCTGCGCAAGCTGATGGCGGGCGAGATAGACATAATCGTGGGCACGCACAGGCTGCTGGCCAAGGATGTGTCGTTTAAGGATTTGGGGCTGCTCATAGTCGATGAGGAGCAGCGCTTCGGCGTAAAGCACAAGGAGGCTATAAAGCAGATGAAGGCCTCGGTGGACGTGCTAACGCTGTCGGCTACGCCCATACCGCGCACGCTGCACATGTCCATGGTGGGCATACGCGACATGTCGGTGCTGGAGACGCCGCCCGAGGAGCGCTTCCCGGTGCAGACATACGTGGTCGAATACAACGATTCGCTGCTGCGCGATGCCATAATGCGCGAATTGCAGCGCGGCGGTCAGGTGTATGTGCTTTACAACCGCGTAGGCTCGATAGACAGATTCCATCAGCACATAAAGGAGCTTGTGCCTGAAGCGCGCATAGCCGTGGGTCACGGCCAGATGGCAGAGCATGCGCTTGAGGACGTGATGCTGGAGTTCTACAACGGCGAATACGACGTGCTTTTGTGTACCACCATAATCGAGAGCGGACTGGACGTGTCCAACGCCAACACCATGATAGTGTACGACGCGGACAAGTTCGGACTGTCGCAGCTGTATCAGCTGCGCGGGCGCGTGGGGCGCTCCAACAGGCTGGCCTATTGCTACCTGTGCGTCAAGGCTGGCAAGGTGCTTACCGAGACCGCCGACAAGCGGCTCAGCGCCATACGCGAGTTCACCGAGTTCGGCTCGGGCTTCCGCGTGGCCATGCGCGATCTGGAGATACGCGGCGCGGGCAACCTGCTGGGAGCAGAGCAGCACGGGCATCTGTCCACAGTGGGCTACGACCTGTACTGCAAGATGGTGGAGGAGACCATGCGCGAGATGCGCGGCGAGCTGGCGGCGGAGAGCGTGGAGACGCGCATGGAGCTGAAGGTGAGCGCATATCTGCCCATGGACTATGTATCGGGCGACTATCAGCGCATCGAGGTATACAAGAAGATTTCTCAGATAGCCTCGCGCAGCGATTGGGAGGACATGATAGAGGAGCTGACCGACCGCTTTGGCGATCCCGTGCGCCCGGTCATGAACCTGATCGCAGTGTCGTACATGCGCAAGATGTGCGAGCGGCTCTGGATAGACACCGTGACCAGCCGCAAGGGCTTCATGACGCTCAAGTTCCTGCCTAACGCCAAGCTAGACCCCATGGAGCTGATAGCGCGCGTGGACAAGCTGCAGGGCCAGGTGCGCTTTGTGGGCGGCGCAAGCCCCGCGCTGGTAATGGTGATGGGCAAGCTCAGCGACGAGGAGTTCCTGAACAAGGCTATAATGATGCTGGAGCAGCTGACCGCGCCCAAGCCCGGCGAGGCACATGGGGAGTAAGCGGCTTGCACAGGGCAAAATGGCGATACTATATGCATCCGCACGGGCAGGGCATTGCGCTGTCTGTGCGGATGCTTTGCATGTGCGCCGCTGCACGTATATATGATGTTGATTTTAGCACGGCATTGCACTATAATGTTATATGAACGTGAGCTGCGCTGTAACATGAATGAACGCAGATGTATTGTCATATGTGCAAACCTGTGCAGGATAGGTCAGATTATGCATATTACCGGCAGGCAGCAGCCTTGCCGCGTCGATGGGATGTGTTTTCGTGGAGAACTTTGATGAGCGAGAAGTGAAAGAGGCGCTTAAAGGACTGCTGGCGGACATAGCGCACAGCGCGCCGAAATGCAGCGAGGCCGACGTGCGGGCATGGCTGATGGCGGCGGTGCTGCGCATATGGGCGGGCAATAGTCTGTTCTCCGAGGACTATGCCAAGGTGCTGCCCGTGCTGAATGAGGGCAGGTATACCGCCGCGCAGGTGATTACGGCGCTGGAATGCGCGGGCGATGAGTCGCGCGAGCTGGATGTTCCTGCGTTCTTCAAGGATGCCGTCGCCCGCGACAGAACCGTGGGCGCGAGCGACAGCCGCAGCATTGCGGATGCCGTGGCGCGCTTTCTGGTGATGCTGGCCATGGTCAACGGCGACTTCACCATAGAGGAGGCGCGTGCGCTGCGCGAGATAAGCGATATGCTGCATGATTACTGCGACAGATATAACGTAGATGAGGGTGGAAGGCGCGAGTATTACAGCGATATGGTGACACCGCTCAACAAGGCGGGCTATTACAATCGCACATCGTCTGCAAGGGCGGACGCTAAGTCGAGCGGCGAGGACACCGCTTACGGCGGCAGGAGCGCCGGCGACAGTGGCGGCGATAATGGCGGCGACAGTGACGGCACTGTCAACGCGGGCTTTGGCATATCGGTTGATTTGAGCAGCCTTAATGATGCGCTTGCAAATATCAGCAGCAAGCTTATCGATCCCGAGGGGTATGGCATCGGCTCCGGCAGCGATACGGGCAGCGGCGTGAGCAATGAAAGCGCCGCCGCCGAGGACGATACGCTGGAGAGCGTAATGGCGGAGCTTAACGAGCTGGTGGGGCTGGAGAGCGTAAAGAGCGATGTGCAGAGCCTGCTCAACTTCTTAAAGGTCTGCAGGATGCGCAGCGAGCGCGGCATGAAGGTGCCTAAGATATCGTACCATCTGGTGTTCACCGGCAATCCCGGCACGGGCAAGACCACGGTGGCGCGCATAATCGCCAAGCTGTATTACCTGATGGGCATACTGCCCACGGGTCAGCTCGTCGAGACCGACCGCAGCGGACTGGTGGCGGGGTACCTTGGCCAGACCGCGCTCAAGACCCAGAAGGTCATACAGTCGGCGCTGGGCGGCGTGCTGTTCATAGACGAGGCGTATTCGCTGGCCAAGGGCGCGGACAACGATTCGTATGGCGAGGAGGCCATAGAGACCATACTCAAGGCCATGGAGGATCATAGAGACGAGATAGTGGTTATAGTGGCAGGGTACGATGAGCTGATGCACAAGTTCATAAACTCCAACCCCGGCCTGCGCTCGCGCTTTAATAAGTACTTCCACTTCCCGGACTACAACGGAGATGAGCTGCTCAGGATACTCGTGAGCTTCTGCAACAAGAATGGCTACACGATAGCCCGCAGCGCGCTGCCGTATCTCAGCGAAAAGATGACGGAGCTATTCCTAAATCGCGATGAGCATTTCGGCAACGCGCGCTCCGTGCGCAATCTGTTTGAACACGCCATCAATCAGCAGGCCAACCGCATAGTCATGGACGACGATGTGACCGACGCGGAGCTGTCCGAACTGAATGTGGACGACTTCATAAGGGCGATGGAGGGCATGTAAATGAGCAAGTGCAGCTTTGCAAAATGGCTGGAGGGGGAGTACAACGCCGCCCGCTGCGCGCTGCTCAACCTGTACGAACAGCGCGACAGGATGAAGTACGTAGAGGGCGAGCGCCTGGAGAGCGAGTACATGGATAAGGTGGGCGATGCGGAGAACATAGTCATCAAGGAGGAAATCGAGTGCGAACTGCTTAATCAGAAGCGGCAGATGGTGCAGACTTTGCTCAACCGCCGCGAATCCGTCGACGAAGCGGCAATAGATGCCCAGATAGATGAGCAGCGCCACCGGATGATTGAGGAAGCAGAAGGCCCTGTCGCGCCGCAGGATTACGCACAGCTGTCCAGTGAGCAGAATGACGAGCTGAACGAGCTGTATCACGCGATAGTAAGGCGGTTTCATCCGCAGATGCACCCCGAATTGACCGAGGCGCACAAGTACCTGTTCAATAAGGCGCAGGAGGCATATCGCATAAAGGACATCGATGCGCTACATCTGACATACGATATGCTGATGAGTACCGTGGAGGAAGAGGATTCGCTCAGGCTGCTTGAGATGATGCAGTCGATTAAAAGCAGCAATTGGGTATCGGGCGAAGATGAGCGGGGCAGCAGCGAAATCAGATATCAGCCGGTCGACTACACGCTGGTGGCGATGATATACCCGGGCTTCAAGCCCACCGCCGAGGAACTGACCATACAGGAGGCGATTTCGCAGTGCCGCAGCGAGATGGACGGCGTGATGGGCGAGATGCAGGCCATGCGCGAGGATTTTCCCTACTCGGCGGCGGACATGCTGGCCGACTCCGGGCAGGTCGAGGCATACAAGGCTGGACTGTCGCACCGGCTGCACAACGCGGTCACGGAGCGCAAGCGCCTAAACGACGAGATACGCGCGATGATAGACGGCAAGTAGATGACATTGCATAAAGAAAAGAGGGATTAAGCATGAACGGAATGGCTCAGACAGCGCCGCAGGCACTGCGCGGCAGGATGTACCAGCGCGACAGCGGCAAGGCCAAGGAGCGGCGCATACTAGTGCTAAAGACGGGCGTGGCGGGCATAAACTACCACATAAACAGCGACGAAGAGAGCATTGCGCTGGACGAACTGAAGCCCGGCACGGAGCTTATGCTCTTTCGCGAGCCGGACAACGAATACGACGAGTGGGCGATAGCGGTACACCTCACTCAGGAGGACAAGATAGGCTTCATATCCCGGTTCAAGAACGAGACGATAGCGCGCCTGATGGACGTGGGCAAGCGGTTCGTGGGCGTGGTGGATGAACCCCGCAACTGATGATGATGCGCGCATGATAGTGGAGCACGACAAGCGCCGCAGCCGCAGCGCGCCCACCGAGGACATGTCCGTGCCGTTTTCGGTGTATATGATAGAGTAGCGAATGCGGTGCCTGATTGCAGGGCGGGCGCGCATCTTGCCCTGCGCATGCGCCCGTGCAGGCGGTCTATGCTGCCTGCTGAGAGCGCGGCCTGTGCGTGCGCGCCATCCGAAAACGCCACAGGCCGTGCGGGCATGCGGCGCTTGGAATGGCGCACTGCGCTGCCTCCAGCTTGCGGCGGCTAGGCCGTTATTGAATTCTACGCCTATATCTACGGGCATGATGAGCGAAAAGTATGGTACGGTAATAGCCAGTAGCGAATGGGATTCCTATGTTGCTCCTGTATCCAAGCTGGATGCTGATTGGACTGCTACGACTGGATATGATCGTGCAGTAGATCAGGTGCTTGCAGGCAAGAACTATACCACTGTGCCGCTGGCAGTGAATCTGATAGGCGCTCTGCCGGATGAGATGCAACTTATAGCTACTCAGATAGGCGATATAGTAAAGACACAGAGCTGGCTGGCCGTATATGCCAATGATGAGGCGGAATTCAACACTATAGTTTCCGACATGATAGCCAGCGCGCAGGAACTTGGCCTCGATGAACTCATGGAATACAATGTATCCGCTTGGCAAAAGGCTGTTGAAATGGCGGCAGACTATCAATAATATCCCAGCGATGCCATGAATTGGCTTAGAAGTAGCGCAGGTGGTATAGCTGCCTGCGCTACTTCCATGCTATTATATATATGATGCTGATTGCAGCGGCCGCAGATAATGTGTTGCATCGATCATATGAAAATGGAGGCTCGTTTATGAATTACAAATATCATGAATACAGCGATCAGGCTGCAAAAATCGTGACAGACAAATACTGCACGGTGTTTACGGCCCTTAATGACAATGAAAACGCCAGATATTGCGTAAGCTATGAGCTGAATGCCCCGATAAAAGACACGTATATAATGGTGCCGGCATGCGCATATGATGGGAATAGATTTGAAGCGGTGCATAGGCGTTATCCGCCAATGTTTATTGAGGAAGAATTGGGAATAGACGTGCCTGTGCGCATGACTGAAGTGCCACGCCTTGCTCGCAATGGGGATTCATTTATGGATGTTACGACTGGCGATATGGCTATGCCATGCGTATGCGTGCTGGACAAAGTGACACGGCAGAGCTTCATATTGATATTTGACCAGCAGGCAAATGGAATGAATCTTGGTGTGTCACTTGAGCAGCAAGGTGACAAATTGACGGTAACTATAAGCGCACCGGCAGCCAGGAGGACTGTTTATCGCTGGTATGAAGGCCATCCATCGCTGAAGCCGCTACCCGAAGCAGATCCTCCCATGCGGGTTATAAAGGGGCAGAACACAGTGATACGCCATAAAGTCATAACATCGCCGTGCAGAGATGTACGGGAGCTTTATAAGCAATTCTTTGCCGTGCGTGCTGAGCTTAGCAAAAATGCTTTTGCTCATGCCACTGTGCCATTTTCTCACCTCTTTGAATGTGCTGAGAGCGAGTTTAATAATGCGCACTTTATTGAAGAACATGGCTTTTATGCTTTGAATGCTCAGGATGGACGGGATAAGTCCGTATTTGGACAGTGGCAAGCTGGATGGGTTGGAGGCGGCATGAGCACATTGCCGCTCATCTGCGATGGCAGCGAGCTGTCAATAGAACGAGCAATAAGAACGCTCCAGTTTGCAGCGCGTTGGCAGAGCTCAAAGGGTTTTTATTACGGCATAGTACATGACGGACATGTGCTTCATGATTGCTTTGAACACTTTGGGGATGAGCAATGTATGCTGCTTATTCGAAAGCATGCTGATCTCACTTATTTTATGTTCAAACAGATAATAGCACTTCATAAGATTGGCAGAGCTGTGCCAAACGATGTAAACGATAATGCTGTGCGTGCGGCAGATGCCCTGCTGGAACTTTGGCAAAGATACGGACAGCTGGGCCAATTTGTAAATTGTGAGACTGGAGATATAGTTGTAGGAGGCTCGACATCTGGAGGTATAGCAGCTGCAGCGTTGTGTGCTGCGGCGCAGACCACGGGCGATGAGCGTTATGCTACAGTGGCGCGCGATATAGCTCGTTCATATTGCAAAAATGCTCTGGAGGTGGGCGTTACCACGGGCGGACCTGGTGAGATATTGCAGGCACCGGATTCTGAGAGCATAGCTGGATTGCTGGAGAGCTATGTATGCCTGTATGATATGGATGGCACGGAGGAATGGCTAACAATGGCGCAGGATGCAGCATGCCAGATGAGTAGCTGGATAGTGCCCTATGACTATGCCTTTCCTGGGGATAGCTACTTTGGACAGTTGGGCGTACATTCAGCGGGAAGCGTTTGGGCAAACGTACAGAACAAACACTCGGCGCCAGGCATGTGTACGCTCAGTCCATCAGCTTATTTAAAACTATATCGGGCTACAGGCGACGAGAGGTATCTTGACGTAATGAGGCAAGTTGCCAAGTTCATGCCGCAAGTTGCTTCGCGAGAGGAGAGGCCCATTCGCATAATAGGTGGCGGCGAAATGCGCCCTGGTGAAATGTGTGAGCGCGTCAATATGTCGGACTGGGAAGGCGCGCAAAATGTGGGAGATTCCATATTCGGTTCATCATCATGGCCGGAGGTAAGCCTTATGCTTACATGGCTGGAGATACCGGGCGTATACGCACTGCCTGCGCGAGGAGTAGCATGTGCATCTGACCATGTCAATGCGTACATAGATGGTAATGACATAGTGATATGTAATCCTACAGATTACGATGCATGCGTGAAGGTAATGATAGATGATGAAGACTCTGTGCGCAGACCTCTGGGGCTTTATTGGCAGGAGCGCATGAAATATGTTTGTGTAAAGGCAGGCGAAAGCGTGCGAGTCAGGGGCAGATAAGCGCAAATTGGCACCAATGCCTTAGAATGGATATTGCATAATAGTAAGTTTGGGCGCTGCTGAAGCATATGTCGCACAGCAGTGTCCACGCTTGTCAAAAATATATTTTTGACAAGCTGAATTACCTTGCTTGCAGTTTCACGTCCGGGAATCCGCGGGAGTTTCAGCAGAAACTCAGCGGGATGGTAGCGAGCAAACGAGCTTCTTCGCCGTCCGCTGGCTCGTCAAAAGGCTTTCTTTACAAGCTGAAGCCCGCCTGCATTCAAGCGGGCGGGCTTGTCCGGCCGCGCGGCGATGCGCGGCGGCATGCGTTACAGATAGTACTCCATCGGATAGGTAAGATACTGGTTGGGCTCGAGCTGATCCGCGGTCACGTAGCCTGCGGGCGCGCGCAGCAGCGAGGGCAGACGGTTGACTACGGTGGCGCAGGTATGCTCGACCGTGGCGGGCTTGACAACGTGGTATTCTACATTGGGCTCGCCGGTGAACTGCCAGTCGCACATGTCGCCGTCATCGGGGCCGTAAACCTTGCCTATGGTCTCCTCCTCGACGGTTATGCCCTGCATGGTCTCTATCGTGACCACGGCGGACATGCCTATGCAGTTGCCGGCCTTTATCTCCTTGCCCAGCGTTGAGGAGTAGATGTCCTTGTCGATTATGCAGGGTACGTGCTTTTGCGATATAGACTTTATGGTGAGACCGAGCTTGTTGCATATGGCTTCGCTGGCGTTCCATGCGTAGGAAGGCTCAAATTCGGCGGGATGGGCAATCTGCTGTTCGAACTCCTCGGGGGTGAGATCGCAGCCGTGCGCCTTGGCCAGCGCCAGACCGTATTCGTCCACGTTGTAACTGTATGCGCCCTTTATCTTGGTGAGCTTGTGGCAGCCGCCGGCGGCAAGGGCAACCATGTTTATCCAGAATATGTCCTGCATGCCCGAGCCGGTCACGGTGCAGCCATTTTCCTTGGCCAGCGCATCTATCCTGTTTATCATCGCCGCAGAGGTCGTCCAGGGGTATATTGCCTCCTCGCAGGTGGTGATCACGTTTATGCCGCGCTGCACGCACTTCTCGACGTGATCGTATATGTCGCCTATGAAGCTGAACAGCGTCACTATCGCCACGTCGGCATCGCACTCGTCAAGCACCTTGTCGGCGTCGTTACTGATTATGATGCCGGTCTTTACGCCCAGCTCGGCAAAGTCGCCCACGTCCATGCCCACGACGGCAGGATTTACGTCTATCGCGCCCACTATCTGAGCGCCCTTCTCGTGCAGGTAGCGCAGTATGTACTTGGACATCTTTCCGCATCCGTATTGAACGACCTTTATCTTATCCATGATGATCTTCCTCTCTGCCTTTTATAAGGCGCTTTTCTATGGTCTTAGTATAGACCCTCATCTTAAAGCAGAGTCAAGCATAATTTGGAAAGTCAATATTTGGCCCCAGGAAGGTCAATATCCCGACAAAAAGGGCGCGCGCTGCATGGCTTGCCGCAAGGCTTTGCGATGCCGGACGGCGATGCTGATGCGGGGCGCCTGACGGCGCGCGGCAGGATGGGGGTGGTGCGCGACGGGCGGGCAAAGCGGCGGCATGCGCACATGCTGCCGGTGCGGGAAGCGCGCATATACTGTGCAGATTGTGCGGCGAGCGCTTCAGGTCACTTGCTGCGGAACGTGACGGGAACCTGCAGCTTTATGAACATGCTGCGCCGGTCGGAGTCGAACACGTTGAACTCGGTCATGACTTCGCACACGTAGTCGCCGCATATCTGATAGCCCTGCGCGCGGCAGTGATTAAGCAGCTTCTGCGCGCCCTCGGCCTCGCTCTCGAAGTTGTCCAGATATATGCAGGCATACATGCCGCTGTCCAGCTGGGCGGCGTTTTCCAGCTGGGCGGCATCGTTTTTGTTTATGAATATGAATATGCGGTCGGCTATCAGGCGGCTCTGCTCGAAGTCGGCGCGGCGGATGGTGGTGCCTATGGTGTAGGTGTGCGCCTGCGGCAGGCGCTTGCCCTCCAGTGCATCGCGCAGCATGGCCAGCGCGCTTTCGTAGCTGGCCAGCCCCTTGTCGTAGAAGTTCTCCGCGCAGGGCATGCCCCATATCTGCCGCCGGTCTATGTATTCCAGCGATAATGTGCCGGGGACGGGCGACTTGCGGTAGCGCTCGATGGAGTCTATGGCGCGCTCCACCGCATCGTGGCGCGCGCGCAGCTGGCGCATCTGCTCGTGCAGCTGTTCGTTCTTCTGGGCGAGTATCTCCTCGATTAGCGATACGTCCTCCTTTTTGAACACGTCGCGTATCTCGCCAAGGCTCATACCCAGCTCCTTCATGTATGCTATCATGTCCAGCCGTGCGTTCTGCCTGAGGTCGTAGTAGCGATAGCCGGTGACGGGATCGACAAAGCGCGGCTTTAACAGGTCTATGCGGTCATAGAGCCTGAGCGTGGCTATGGTGACGCGATTGCTCTTTGCCATCTGACCTATCGGCACAAGTCCGTTCTTCATATAATCGCCTCCGCATGCTCAAAAAGTCTAATCCAATGAGTAGAGTTTACCATCATGCCGGGCGCTTTGCAAGCGCGTTCAAGTCCGGAAAGAATGCGTCTCGCGGCGGGAAGGATGGCGCGTTGGGCGGGGAAGCGAGACGTGCCGCAAGCGCGTCAAGGCGGTGGTACCTCTCACGGCGGGAAGGATGGAACGTGGAGCGGGCGAAGCGCAGTGTGCGGCGGGATGCGGATGTGCTTGCACAGCGGCGCATATAAAGGAAGCATTGTTTCTGCTGCGCGCGTGCGCATGGCTGCGGACTGCGCGGGCCAGAGTGCGCTTGATGTGACGTGAATTATGCAAAATGCGGCGCGAATCGCTTTGACACGAAACCGCCTGCATTAGTTAATGCAGACGCAACATGCATATTGGAACTATATGGAGCTGGGGCTCGTCTTATATGCGAAACAACAGTGGAGTACACAATGAGGAGGAAAACTGATATGAAGAAAATTGTACTATTTTTGACCGCGCTGGCGCTGCTTGTGATGGCGCTGCCCGTATTTGCCGAGCCTGTTGCCGATACCACCGAGCAGCCCGATATGGGAACTGAGATCGCGGTCATCGCCGGAACTGTGCTGGAGGTAAACGAGGGCGAGAGCCTGCTGATAGATGCGGGCGAGCAGGGCGAAGTTCTGGCGCTGATAGGCGAGGACACCGTCATGGAGATTGGCGAGGGCGCTATATCCGTGGGCGACTACGTTTACATCGACTACGACGGCAAGATGACCCGCTCCATACCCGCCCAGATAACGGCCATTACCGTGCGCAGGTTCATGATGGAGGGTGATGTTGCCGAGGTTTACGCTGAGGACAACGCCGTGCTGCTGAACGTGGGCGAGAATGAGCAGGTCTATGTGCGCCTGCCCGAGAGCTGGGCCGGTCAGCAGGTGGACGCGGTACACATGAAGGTGTACTTTGACGGGGTCATGACCATGTCGCTGCCGGGCCAGATAAACGCCGGCCTTGTGATACCGGGCTACGCCATGCAGGGCGAAGTCACCCAGATAAACCGCGACTACATAATGATAGGCGAGGGCGAGCAGGCCGTTCAGGTCAACTTTGAGGAAGGCACGCTGCCCCAGTGCCTGAACGTGGGCGACATAGTGCGCGCCATATACGATGGCAAGACCACCCGCTCCCTGCCCCCGCAGATATTCGCCACCGAGATAATCAAGCTCAATCGCTGATGACATAGCCATCCCCCTGACCGGGCGCTCCATGCGGTTCATAAACGCCGCGTGGAGCGCCCAATTTTATGCAAATATTTTCGCTATGGCGGCGAGGGCATTTCAGGCTGCCGGGCGCATGTGCTGGATGCAGCAGAATCGGGCGCAGCGGGGCCGGACACAGGCCCTGCGGCGCAGGAGGGGCATTTGCATCGTTCGCCGTCATATGCAGGAGATTTGCGACGGCGGCGCAGTACATTGCCGCGGCACAGGCGGACTTTGAGGTTGGGCGCACATGCCCGCCGTCGCGCAGGCCATGGCGCAAGCACAGCTGCAGATGCTCATGTCCAACAGACTCTGCGGCACAGGCAAAGCATCGCCCGCTATGGCGCGAGATGCGCTTTTGCGGCACAATATTATGGAAGCATCGCGCGCAGGAGGATTCACTGCATCACTGCACCGCGTGAACAAAATTCGCACTTTGGGCAAAAAGGCAGAAATGTCCGGTCATAACCCCTTTTCAAAATACACTATCGCTGTTATAATAAATTAGGAGCATTCGTTGCTCACAATACGAGAGGAGAATGTGCAACATGAAAAAGATCGTATCACTTCTGCTGATGGTCGCCATGCTGATGTGCGGCTTCTCGTTCGCTGCTGCGGAAGGCGAGACCACCTACCGCGTTGCGATGATAACCGACTCCGGCGACATAACCGACCAGTCCTTTAACCAGACCACCTACGAGGCCTGCAAGGCCTTCTGCGACGCCAATGGCGTGGACTTCAACTACTTCAAGCCCACCGGCGACTCCGATCCCGAGCGCGTGGCTCAGATAGAGGCCGCTGTTGACGAGGGCTACAACGTAATCGTGCTGCCCGGCTACCTGTTCGCTCCGGCGATAGCCGAGTGCCAGCCCATGTACCCCGACGTGAAGTTCATCGCTCTGGACGTGAGCGAGGCCGATCTGACCGGCAACAACGTGGACATAACTTCCGCGCCCAACCTGTTCAGCGCCGTATATCAGGAGGAGCTGTCCGGTTACATGGCGGGCTATGCTGCGGTAAAGATGGGCTATGAGCACCTGGGCTTCCTGGGCGGCATGGCCGTTCCTGCGGTCATACGCTTTGGCTACGGCTTCGTGCAGGGCGCCGACGCGGCGGCCGTCGAGCTGGGCAAGGCTGACAAGGTCACTGTCGAGTACGTGTACGGCAACCAGTTCTACGGCGACCCCGACATCACCGCTTACATGGACAACTGGTATCAGACCATGGGCGTGCAGGCCGTGTTCGCATGCGGCGGCGGCATATACACCTCTGCGGCTGAGGCTGCCCGCAACGTTGACGGCGGCAAGGTCATAGGCGTTGACACCGACCAGTCGGCTATAATAGACACCTACGGCGAGAAGATGACCCTGACCTCTGCCATGAAGGGTCTGGCCGCTACCGTAAACACCCTGCTCACCGAGACCGTGGCCGGCAACTTCGCCAACTACGGCGGCAAGATAGAGAACCTGGGTCTGGTCTCCGCGACCGAGCTGGATAAGAACTATGTCGGCCTGCCCATGGAGAGCACCCAGTGGAAAGACACCTTCACTCAGGATGATTACGCCAAGCTGGTAGCTTCCATGGTCGATGGCACCATAACCGTGTCCAACGCTACCGATGCGATGCCCGCCGTTTCCATCAAGGTAAACGAGTACGGCAACATAAAGTAAGCTATATTCTGTATAGAACATTGCCGGGGATGAATCTCATCCCCGGTCTTGACAAAAGCCCCTGCTCTCCGGGGCGCGCCCGGACAAAGCGCTTCCGGACGCGCCGGAGGACGGGGGTTTTTGTCAGGACAAGGGAAGTGCTGCTGGCAATGGACGGCGATATGCCGACTGATGCGGGCGGCGCATGGAGTGTCTTTCGCATTTGACGCTGCGGCACAGCGGTGAATGCGCGCCGCGCGAACAGCGGCAGACTGCGTGATGCACAGCGGTATACTGCGCGCCGCACACAGCGGCGAATCACGCGCTGCGTGAACAGCGGAAGACCGCATGGCATGTAGCGGTATACTGCGCGCTGCACACACAGCGGTAAATCACGCGCCGCGTGAACAGGTAGAATACCGCATGCATGCAAGGCGGCAGACCGCACAGCGGCGGACTATGCATCGCGGCACAGCGGCAGGAAACGCATGCACAGCAGCCGGGCTAAGGCTGCGCGCACCGCGCAAAATGGCAACGTAGGAGGAATGCTTCGTGGAGAACGGTATTACCGGAGGGAAGGGCGGTCAGGCGCCGTATGCCATCGAGATGGTGGGCATAACCAAGCGCTTTCCGGGGATAATTGCCAACGACAACATCACATTGCAGCTAAGGCGCGGTGAGATACACGCGCTGCTGGGCGAAAACGGCGCGGGCAAGTCCACGCTCATGAGCGTATTGTTCGGCCTGTATCAGCCTGAGGAGGGCGTGATAAAGAAGGACGGCAAGGTCGTGTCCATAAAGGACCCCAACGACGCGACCGCGCTGGGCATAGGCATGGTGCATCAGCACTTCAAGCTGGTCGAATGCTTTACCGTGCTGGACAACATAATCATGGGCGTGGAACCCAACCGCTTCGGCTTCCTTCAAAAGAAGGAGGCGCGCCGCAAGGTGATGGAGCTGTCCGGGCGCTATGGCCTGCAGGTCGATCCCGATGCCAGGGTGGAGAACATAACCGTGGGCATGCAGCAGCGCACCGAGATACTCAAAATGCTCTATCGCGACAACGAGATACTGATATTCGACGAGCCGACTGCCGTGCTTACGCCGCAGGAGATAGACGAGCTTATGCAGATAATGCGCAATCTCGCCGCCGAGGGCAAGTCGATATTGTTCATATCTCACAAGCTGGCCGAGATAATGGCGGTAGCCGACCGCTGCACGGTGCTGCGCAAGGGCAAGTACATAGGCACGGTAAACACCGCAGACACCAATGTGGAGGAACTGTCCGCCATGATGGTGGGCAGAAACGTCAACTTCCACGTGGAAAAGCAGGACAGAACCCCCGGCGACGTGATACTCAAGGTCGAGAACATGACAGTCGCCTCCAGCATGCACAAGAACAACGCCGTGCGCAACGTGTCGCTTGAGGTGCGCGCGGGCGAGATAGTGTGTCTGGCCGGCATAGACGGCAATGGCCAGAGCGAGTTCGTGTACGGCCTGACCGGCCTTGAGCCGCTGGTGTCGGGCAAGATAACCATGTGTGGCCGCGACATCACCAAAACCAGCATACGCGAGCGCTCGGTAAACGGCATGAGCCACATACCCGAGGACAGGCACAAGCACGGCCTTGTGCTGGACTACACGCTGGAGGACAACATAGTGCTGCAGCGCTACTTCGAGCCGGAATTCACTAAAAACGGCTTTTTGCGGCGCGGCAACATACGCAAGTATGCCGAGCGATTGATAGAGCAGTACGACATACGCTCGGGTCAGGGCTCGATAACCATATCGCGCAGCATGTCGGGCGGCAATCAGCAAAAGGCCATCGTCGCGCGCGAGATAGACCGCTCGCCGCAGCTGCTAATTGCCGTGCAGCCCACGCGCGGACTGGACGTGGGCGCGATAGAGTACATACACAAGCAGATAGTCGCCGCGCGCGACGAGGGCAAGGCGGTGCTGCTGGTGTCGCTGGAGATGGACGAGGTACTGGATATGTCCGACCGCATACTGGTCATGTTCGACGGCGAGATAGTGGGCGAGCTTGATCCCAAGACCACTACGGCTGAGGAGATGGGCCTTTACATGGCGGGCGCCAAGAGGGAGGAGCGGTAAGATGGACGGCAAGAAAAAGACACCATTTTTCCAGATACCGGGAGTGCAGACGATGCTGGCATCGCTCTTGTGCATACTTCTGGGTCTGCTGGTGGGCTATCTTGCGCTGCTGATAATTAACCCGGCGGGCGCATGGGATGCAATAACCGTAATAGTCAAGAACTTCTGGAAGTACAGCTCGACCAATGCTCAGCTAAAGTATCTGGGCAACACGCTGGTCAAGTCCGCGCCGCTCACCATGTGCGGCCTGTCGGTGCTGTTTGCGTATAAGGTGGGCCTTTTCAACATAGGTGTCGCCGGTCAGTATGTGGCTGGCGCGGGCGCGGCGCTGTATTGCGCGCTGGTGTGGCACATGCCCTGGTATGTGTGCATGCTGGCGGCGGCGGTCGCGGGCGCGGCCATGGGCTGCATATCGGGCGCGCTCAAGGCGTACTGCAACGTGAACGAGGTCATATCCTGCATAATGCTCAACTGGATAGGGCTGTATTCGGTAAACGGCCTGCTCTCGGTAGTAAAGGATCCCAGCAGTCCCTACACGGTAAAGCTGGCAAACGGCAACCCCTCGGCCATAATCCCCTCGGGCGGGCTGGAGGCGCTGTTCTCGGGCAACAAGTACGTCACCATAGCCATACCGCTTTCAATACTGGCGGCGGTTATAATATGGGTGCTGCTGAGCAAGACGCGGCTGGGGTATGAGCTGAAGGCTACCGGCCTTAACAAGCACGCCGCGCGCTACTGCGGCATGCGCGAAAAGTACAACATAATCCTCACCATGGGCATAGCGGGAGCGCTGGCCGGAATGGGCGCGTCCATGCTGTTCCTGACCGGGTTTGAGGAGTGGGCGGTCACTCAGTCCGCCGTGCCTGCCATGGGCTTTAACGGCATAGCCGCGGCGTTCCTAGGCGGACTGCATCCCATAGGCACGATATTTGCGTCCTTCTTCATACAGCACATAACCAATGGCGGCGCGTATGTCGATAGAGCCATGTACAGCTCGCAGATATCCGACTTCATAGCCGCTGTGATAATCTACATGTGCGGATTCGTACTGTTCTTCCGTCAGATGATGAACAGCCGCGCGTCCCGCAAGGCGGACTCGAAACTGCGGAAGGAGGCCGGGAAGAAATGACCCTGCTTTGTCAGTACATGCTCATGTTCGCCTCGGTGCTGCTGCTGGTGGCGCTGGGCGGCTGCTTCTCGGAGCATTCGGGCGTAATAAACATAGGGCTTGAGGGCATAATGGTGTTCGGCGCGCTGGGCGGTGCGCTGGTGATGAAGTATCTGCCCGACGGCACGGCTGCGGGCGTGGTGATAATCATGACCACGCTGGCCGCGATGATATTTGGCCTGCTGTACTCACTTTTGCTGGCGGTGGCGGCGATAAACTTCAAGGCCGATCAGACTCTGGTTGGTACGGCCATGAACCTGCTTGGCACCGCCGCTGCGACCGTAATAGTCAAGGCCATCAACATCGCGGAGGATGTATCCAATGTGTCCTCGGCCATAAGCTACGTAAACGTCAAGCAGGCGTTCCTCGTGGACATAGGCAAGTTTGAATTCAACTGGTTCATGCTGATATCGCTGATACTGCTGATAGTGTCGTGGGTGGTGCTGTACAAGACCAAGTTTGGCCTGAGGCTTCAGGCCTGCGGCGAGCATCCTCAGGCGGCCGACTCGGTGGGCATAAACGTATACAAGATGCGCTATGCGGGCGTGATGATATCGGGCGTGCTGGGCGGTCTGGGCGGCCTTGTGTACATAACCGCAGGCGTTAGCGAATGGAAGTTTGAAAACGGCGTGGCGGGCTTTGGCTTCCTGGCGCTGGCGGTTATGATATTCGGCCAGTGGAAGCCCATGCGCATAGCGCTGGCGGCGCTGCTGTTTGGCCTGTTCCGCTCGCTGAGCAATGTGTACACCGGTTTCGACGTGCTTACGCGGCTTAATCTGCCCAGCAGCGTGTACAACATGCTGCCCTACATAATATCGCTGGTGGTGCTGGCGCTGACCAGCTCCAAGTCCCGCGCGCCCAAGGCGGAGGGCGTGCCATACGACAAGGGAAGCAGATAGATTCGCAGGCCGCCGGGGATGGGGCGCGGCGCTCCATGGCATTTCAATATGGCTAATATCAGCGGTTGGCCGCGCATCGCGGCGCAGGTTCGGTAAAGTACGGCCTGCCATATGCTGAATATGTGCAAAGGCTCGCTCTCCGTTCATGCGCGGGGGCGGGCTTTTGCGCCGATTTGGTCAGCGCGCGGGCTGCGCGCTTGCAGGACACCATGCGCGTGCCTGTACGTGCGCGTGCGGCTCGCGGCAGGCAGAACATGCATGCGGCAGAATAGCTTGCGGCATGCGCGTGCGATTGCCGTAGGAAGCTGTGTAGGCGGGCGCTGCGCCCGCTTGTGCCGCGCGCTGCGCCTGTTATGCGGCTGAGAAACGCGCATGCATAGGCTGCGTCCGGCCGGCGCGAATATGCGCGCCGCACTTGGCCGCAGAACAGATGGACGGCATATGAGAGCGCGCGCCGGCAAATGCCGCGCGGGCGCAGGGAGCTTTGAAAGGAGCATATATCGATGAAAGTATTGCTGGTAAACGGAAGCCCGCACAGGCATGGCTGCACGTTCACGGCGCTGAGCGAGGCGGCGCGCGTGCTAGAGCAGGAGGGCATAGAGACCGAGATATTCTGGGTGGGCAACAAGCCCGTGAACAGCTGCATATGCTGCTTTGCCTGCCGCAAGAACGGCAGATGCGCCTTCGACGATGGCGTGAACGAGCTGTTGGACAAGGCTGAGGAGGCGGATGGCTTCATATTCGGCACGCCCGTGCATTGGGGCGGCGCGACCGGCGCGCTGACCGCCATGCTGGGCAGGCTGTTCTACGCCGACATGAACGGCGGCAAGGGGCGCTTCTATATGAAGCCCGCGGCGGCAGTGGTGTCGGCGCGGCGCGCAGGCACTACATCGACATGGGATCAGCTCAACAAGTACTTCGGCCTCATGCAGATGCCCATAGTCACCTCGCAGTACTGGAACATGGTGCATGGCGCGCTGGCCGAGCAGGTGAACGAGGACAGGGAGGGACTTCAGACCATGCGCACTCTGGCGCGCAACATGGCCTTCATGCTCAAGTGCAAGCAGGTGGCGCTGGAACACGGCGTGCGCATGCCCGAGCGCGAGGAACGCATATCCACAAACTTTATAAGGTAAGGAGAGAATTGTATGCGAAAGGACTTTGGCAAAAAGACCTGGATGTACCCCATGCCCGTGCTTATAATAGGCACATATGACGAGTCGGGCGCGCCCAACGCCATGAATGCCGCGTGGGGCGGCATATACGATACCGATCAGATAATGATATGCCTGGAGCACAGCCACAGGACGACCAAGAACATCGGCGCAAAGGGCGAGTTTACCGTGAGCTTTGCAGATGCCGGTCATGTAAGGCAGGCCGACTATCTGGGGCTGGTGTCCGGCAACGACGTGCCGAACAAGCTGGAGCGCGCCGGACTGCACTGCACGCGCGCGGGCAATGTGGACGCGCCCATGATAGAGGAGTTCCCGCTTACGCTGGAGTGCCGCCTAAAGAAGTTCAACGAGGACGGCATAGTCGTGGCCGACATAGTAAACGTGAGCGCGGACGAGAGCATACTGGACGCGGATGGCGAGATAGACCCCGGCAAGCTGCGCGCGCTGATATTCGAGCCGGCGCACAACGGCTATCACGTTATGGGCGAGCGCGTGGGCAATGCGTTTGCCGACGGCACGGAGATAGGCTAAGGCCGATGCGGGCATGCGGCGGGCGCTGAAGGCGGCGCGCACACGGGCGATATCGGATATGATGCGGGAGCTAGTACGGTAGCGCTCTTGTATGCGCCTGTATTCTGATGCTGTATCGCAATCATATGCGCGCGTGCGGAATGTATGCTGCACGCGCGCATATTGCAGGCGCATGTGCGCTGCAAGTATGTCAGGTTGCGTTTTTGCCGCGCAAAACACGAACATTAAGTTTGCAACGCGCAAGAACGATTGTAATTAACGTCAAATCCGCGCATAAAGATGGTTTTCCGCGAGCGGATATGGTATAATCGGTACAGATAAACTTCCCGCGCGCGCATTTGCGGACGGCGGGATCTCAAGGAGCGTGTGACATGAGCGGTATTACGCGGATTTATGTCGAGAAGAGGCCGGGATTTGACATAGAGGCGCAGAACCTGATGGGCGATCTGCGCTTTACGCTGGGGCTCAAGGACTTGAGCGGCGTTCGCATATTCAAGAGGTATGACGTTGCGGGTCTGGAGGGAGAACAGCTGGAGCGCGCCAGGCGCATAGTCTTTTCCGAGCCCAACTGCGACATCGTTAGCGATGTGCTGCCCGATGTGGGCGAGCATGTGTTTGCGGTAGAGTACCTGCCGGGCCAGTATGACCAGCGCGCCGATTCCGCTGCGCAGTGCGTGCAGCTGCTTACTCAGGGCGAGCGCCCGCAGGTGCGCACCGCCACAGTATACGCCTTTGAGGGCGTGGACGGCGAGCAGACCTGCCGCATAAAGAACTATCTGATAAACCCCGTGGAGAGCCGCGAGGCCAGCATGGACATGCCCGAGACTCTGGACATGCCCGTGACCGCGCCCGAGGCCGTGCCGCATGTGGATGGCTTTACGACCATGCCCTTTGAGGAGGTCGCCGGCATGGTAAAGCGCCTGGGCTTTGCCATGAGCGCAGAGGATCTGGCTTTCTGCCAGAAGTACTTCGCCGAGACCGAGCATCGCGACCCCACCATGACCGAGCTGCGCGCCATAGACACCTACTGGTCGGATCACTGCCGCCATACCACCTTCCTGTCCGCGATAGACGGCGTTGAGATAGACACCGGCAAGCTGACCGCGCCCATAGCCGAGGCTTACGGCGAGTACATGAAGACCCGCGCCTTCGTAGAGGACAAGCGCGATGTGTCGCTTATGGATCTGGCCATAATCGGCATGAAGGCGCTAAAGAAGGATGGCTGCTTAAACGACCTTGACGAGTCCGACGAGATAAACGCCTGCTCGATAGTGGTCGAGGCCGATGTGGACGGACACACCGAGCCCTGGCTGGTAATGTTCAAGAACGAGACGCACAACCATCCCACCGAGATAGAGCCCTTCGGCGGCGCGGCGACCTGCCTGGGCGGCGCCATACGCGATCCGCTGAGCGGCCGCTCCTATGTATATCAGTGCATGCGCCTGACCGGTGCGGGTGATCCCCGCACGCCCTTTGCCGATACCCTCGAGGGCAAGCTCCCGCAGAAGAAGATATGCCTGACGGCGGCGGGCGGCTATTCCTCCTATGGCAACCAGATAGGCCTTGCCGCGGGCAAGGTTCAGGAGATATATCACCCCGGCTATGTCGCCAAGCGCATGGAGCTGGGCGCGGTAGTGGCCGCGACCCCGCGCCGCAATGTGCGCCGCGAGGAGCCTCAGCCCGGCGATGTGGTCATACTCGTGGGCGGGCGCACCGGCCGCGATGGCTGCGGCGGCGCTACCGGCTCGTCCAAGGCGCACACTCAGGAGTCGCTGACCACCTGCGGCGCCGAGGTGCAGAAGGGCAATCCGCCCACCGAGCGCGCCATGCAGCGCCTGTTCCGCAATCCTGAGTTCGCGCGCATGATAAAGCGCTGCAATGACTTCGGTGCGGGCGGCGTAAGCGTAGCCATAGGCGAACTGTCCGACGGTCTGGACATAAATCTGGATGCCGTGCCGCGCAAGTACGAGGGTCTGGACGGCACGGAGCTGGCCATATCCGAGTCTCAGGAGCGCATGGCCTGCGTTATAGCGGCGGAGGACGCCGAGCGCTTCATAGAGATGGCGCGCGAGGAGAACCTTGAGGCCACGCTGGTGGCCAGCGTCACCGACAAGAATCGCCTGTTCATGACATGGCGCGGTCAGACGGTGGTCGATCTGTCCCGCGACTTCCTCAATACCAACGGCGTGACCCAGCATGTGCGCGCGCACATACAGTCGCCCGACGAGAGCAAGATATTCTTCGAGCGCGCGCCCCGCGCCGTGCGTCACTGCCGCACGCTGCCCGAGGCGTGGATACACAATCTGCAGGACCTCAACGTCTGCTCGCAGAAGGGACTTGTGGAGCGCTTTGACTCCACGATAGGCGCGGAGACGCTGCTTGCGCCCTACGGCGGCAAGTATCGCCTGACCCCCAACGAGGCCATGGCCGCCAAGCTCCCCGTGATGGGTCACACCAATACCGCAACGCTGATGAGCCACGGCTATGACCCGTACCTGTCCAGCTGGTCGCCCTTCCATGGCGCTCTGTACGCGGTGGTAGAGTCCGCCGCCAAGATAGCCGCGGCGGGCGGCGATGTGCGCACCATACGCCTGACCTTCCAGGAGTTCTTCGAGCGCCTCAACGACGATCCTGAGAAGTGGGGCCGTCCGCTGGCCTCGCTGCTGGGCGCGCTGACCGCGCAGCTGAAGCTGGGCATACCCTCGATAGGCGGCAAGGACTCCATGTCCGGCACGTTCGAGGACATAAGCGTGCCGCCGACGCTGATATCGATAGCCGTGAACGTACTGGATGCGCGCACGGTCATATCCGACGAGCTGAAGGGCGCGGGTCACAAGCTCTACGTGCTGATGGCCGAGCGCGACAGCCGCCAGATGCCCCGCTGGGACAAGCTGCTTGACATGTACGACGGCCTGCATCGCCTGGCGCTGGACGGCAAGATACTGTCGGCGCACACCGTGGGTCAGGGCGGCATAGCGGCGGCGGTGTCGCTGATGGCCTTTGGCAACCGCGTGGGCGTGAAGATAGATCCCGAGTGGGAGATATACCCGCTGTTCCTGCCCGAGTACGGCTCGATAGTCATCGAAGTGGACGAGAACTTCAACTCGGAGGAGCTGCCCGTGTGCGCGCATCCGCTGGGCGAGACCACTGCCGAGCAGCGCATAACCGCGTGCGGCGAGAGCGTGCTGCTTGAGGACGCCATCGCGGCATGGCAGGCACCGCTGGCCGACATATTTCCGGTAAACGATGGCCGCGCCCCGCTCAAGGCCGAATTGAACAGGTACACCGAGCGCTCCACCAAGCGTCCTGCGGTCAAGGTGGCCAAGCCGCGCGTGCTGATACCCGTGTTCCCCGGCACCAACTGTGAATACGACACGCAGCGCGCCTTCGAGCGCGCCGGTGCCAAGGCTGACGTGGCGCTGATACGCAACCTCACTCAGGCCGATGTCGAAAAGAGCGTGGACGAGCTGGTCAAGCTCATCAACTCCGCCAACATAATCGCCCTGCCGGGCGGCTTCTCCGGCGGCGACGAGCCTGACGGCAGCGCCAAGTTCATAGCGGCCACGCTGCGCAATCCCGCCATCGCCGAGGCCATAATGGAGCTGCTCAACAAGCGCGACGGCCTGATGTTGGGCATATGCAACGGCTTCCAGGCGCTCATCAAGCTGGGACTCGTGCCTTACGGCGAGATACGCCCCGAGCTCAACGAGGACGATGCCACGCTGACCTTCAACACGTTGGGCCGCCATGCCTCCGCGATAGTCAACACCGTGGTCAGCTCGGTCAAGTCGCCGTGGCTGAGCTACGTTAATGCGGGAGATGTGCATACCATAGCCATATCCCACGGCGAGGGCCGCTTCGTGGCCAGCCCGGAGATGGTAAAGCGCCTTGCCGAGAACGGCCAGATAGCCACTCAGTACTGCACGCTGGATGGCACGCCCGCCGTGAACACGCCCGATAACCCCAACGGTTCTGTGTGGGCCATAGAGGGCATAACCAGCCCGGACGGCCGCATACTGGGCAAGATGGGCCACTCCGAGCGCACGATAGACGATCAGGTACTCAAGAATGTACCCGGCGTAAAGGATCAGCAGCTGTTCCGCGCCGGTGTGGATTACTTCGCATAACATATCGCGTACATCCGGGTGCGGATGGCCTTCGGGCCGTCCGCGCCTTTTGTTATCGCCAATGCGCAGCGCGGCGCGAGCGCATGATACTGATTTGCGAGTGGCAATGCATGCAGAGGTTACGGCTTGTCTCTGTTCAGGGGTGGTAAGAGGCTGCGCGGGAGAATGTGCGCCGCGCTTAATGTAAGGCGGAGAGCGAGCATGAGCGAGGGCACTGCCGTGCATGAATGGGGAAGATGTGCCGCGTGAGCCTTGCTACTGAATTGTTATGCACAAAATGCAATGTTATGCATCGCGGGCGCGCGCGGCAGGCCATGCGCGCGCTGGACATGGATTGTAAGTAATAGCCAACGGGATGAGGCTTGAATTGACAGGCGCGCCCAATATATAGCAATGAGCTATGTTAAAAATTTTGTATGCACACATGACAGGTGACAGAAAGGAGCGTTTGTGGTATAATGACTTCGATTGGGCCGAGGGCATATCGGCTCGATATGATGTATAAAAGCAAGGGGTAGTATAAATGAAGCGCAACGCTTTTCGCGTTTTTATGACTCTTATGATATTGCTCATGCTCATGCAGAGCGCGCCGCTGGGCATGGCGGAGGGCGAGCTGCCCACGGCTGAGCCGACGGCTACGCCCGTGGCGGAGCCAACCCTGACGCCCACGCCTGAGCCTACTGCGGAGCCGGTGCTGCCCGAGGGGCTGAGACTCAATGTAGAGTCGCTGTCAGTGGAGCTGCAGGCCGATCAGACCGGGAGCGTGCCGGTGGCTGAGCTGGAGCTGATGGGCGCGGGCGAGGATGTGGCCGCAGAGTGGCTGGTTTCCTCGCGCACGGGCAGCAGCGCCGACATAGTGCTGGAGCAGGAGCAGGGTCGCGCGCGCGTATACGCCGTGGCGCTTGGCGAGGGCGAGAGCGAATTTGAGATATCGGTGCGCTGCACGGCAGGCGTACAGACGCGCGAGCTGTCCGCAGTGCTGCGCGTAAACGTGACCCAGCCCAAGGAGTTTGTCCCTGCGGCGATAGAGGGCGTGGACATAATATACAACATGGCGGCGGGCGCGTCGCTGACCATAGCGCCTTCCAATGCGGGCGACTTCCCGGAAGGTACGCTGTGGCAGCTGGAGGCGCGCATGCGCGGGCTGGATATATCGGACGAGGGCGAAGGCGCGTTCTCGGTGAGCGCGGCCAGGGAAGGGCGCTATGTTGCGCTCATGAGCGCGCGCTCTCCCGAGGGCGAGGAGCGCATGGCGTACATGATGTTCGTGGTTAGCGGTCAGGAGGGCGGCAATGCGCCCGCGCTCAACTACGAGGCGCTGGACATAGTGCTGGACGTGGACAATCCTACGGGCGAAGCCGTGTTCCATGTGCGCCCGGCGGAGTCGCTGGGGTACGTGCCTGCGGCGTGGAGGATTGAACAGGTGGCGGGCGAGGGCGCGGTGCGGCTGCGCATGGAGCGCAAGGGCAATGGAGTTGACCTGCACGCCAGCCCCAATGTGGCGGGCGAGGCGGCATACCTACTGCGCTGCCGCATGCCCTCGCTGGATGCGAGCGTGACCATACCCGTGCGTGTGCGCGTGCGCCACAGCGACGACGGCGTGACCGGCATAACGCTGCGCCGCGATGAGTACAGCATGCGCCTTGACGAGGCGATAACGCTGTCGCCATACGCGCTGCCCGAGGGCAATTCCTGCCCCAGGGGTACGGCATGGAGCGCAAGCGCTCAGGGCGAGGGCAAGCTGGCGCTCAACGTGGACGCGGCCACCGGCCAGACGACCATAATGGCATCGCATGCCGGCAGATACAACGTGGTCTTTTCGGCGCAGGTGAGCGCCAATCGCGTATACACGGCGGAAGCCGTGCTGATAGTCACCGACTGATGAGGGTAGACAGGCTGGCCGCGGAGTGCGCGCCAGCCTGTTTCGCGTGCGCGCAGGCAGAATATGGGCGCGCTTTTGCGAAAGCGGCATTTTACGGCGGCGCGCTTGCAATGGCGGCGCGCGTTTGATATAATAAAAAGTACTGTATGCTATCCATGCTGAGCGATAAGCGGCAAATAACGCAGCACAATAAGCGAAAGGAACGCCTGCGGGCGAATATATCTATGCGACAGAATCCCAATGCCACGCGCCCCGATGCGCGCAATACACGATCGAATCCCGAGCGGGGCGACAGACAATCTCACGTAAAGATGCCGCGCATGAGCGGAGGCAGGCGGCGCGAGGGCTGGCTGTTGCCGCTGTGCCTGCTGTTGCCGCCGATAGGCGTGGCGTACATGTGGGCAATGCAGCGCTTCAGCAAGCGCAGCCGCGTGGTGATAAGCGCGATATCCGGGCTGATACTGTTTGCGGAGTGCTACTTCATGTTCGCGGGTTCGGCGGGCATGCCCGATCCGACCACGTTCACGCCGGGCGCAGGCTCCGTTTATGCGCCCACGTCCGTGACCGCAGAGCCCACTGAGATACCCGCGCCCACCGAACTGCCCTATGACATAGTGCAGGCGCAGCCCAGCGCCTATGTGGGCGAGGATGGAGTCGCCGTGACGGCCGACCCCAACGCCTTCATACCCAACCCCGACCCGATAGTCACCGCTCCGCCCGCTATCGACGGAGGCGAGGCCGCGCAGCCGGTTAGCGATGTGACGTCCGCTGACACCATAGTGTTTACAAGTTCCGGCGCGCTGTTCTACCACGCCAACCCATCCTGCGGCGGCAAGGACTACTCCGAGCAGACCACTTTGGCTCAGGCGATAGAGCGCGGCCTTGCGCCCTGCAACAACTGCAACCCGCCCTCTCAGGTGGGGTAATGAGTATGGGGAATTGCTTGGAGCGGCCTTTTGTGCGGTGATGCATGGGGAACTGCTTAGAGCGGACATGCATGCGACAATATAGCGGTAAAGCCGCTTAAAGCGACCTTGGCGCACCTGAAAGGGGAGCTGTCTCCGCAGCGACTTAGGGGTTAACCCCGCCGCGCGTAGAGCAACATTCCGTGTGCCGGGACAACGCTGCACCGTGCCACACGCGCACAGATTTCTTCTTAAAGCGTCCATCTGGTATCCGGCGTAAACCTTACGGCGCTTGCGCACCACATTGCTTTCAGGGAAGGCAGGGTCTAAGCCACGGCATAACCTTATCGTTCTTAAAATGCCGCCTATATCCGCACGCAGCCAGGCAATCAACCGCGCCGCGCCAAAAACTTGAATACGAAAAAAATATCCGCTTCCAGCATCGTGAAAGCGGATATTTTATATATGCCGATATTAAGCGAACCTGCGCATAATCTCACTTATCCGTGCGATAGCACGCAACTATCTCACCGAATATCATGCGATGATAGTCACCGGCGGCATAGGCGCTCTTGCGCACGCCCTCGTCCATGTCGTCCGCAGTCATGTCCTGCTCAAGCAGCGTGCGGCACTCGAAGTGCAGCTCGCACTCGCCGACTATGGGCGCGTTTACCTCGCGTGCAGGCAGCGCAGTCAGCCCGTGACCGTCGAACTTGTCCATATTGTCGCCCGAGTTCCTGCCCGCGAAGGTGAATATCTCCTTGTGAGCATCGCTTACGCCCATGGATACGGTGAACTGCTTCTCCTTGAGCAGAATGGGGTAGGTGTGGCGCTGCGGACGCACTACGACCATCAGCACGGGCTTGCCCCAGAAATAGCCTATCGAACCCCAGCCTATCGTCATGGTGTTGGGCTTGTTGCCGCCCACGGTCAGCAGCGCGCGGCCATGGCTCAGACTGTCCATGGCCAGCGACGATATCTCCGGGAATATCATATCCTTCATAGTATTGCCTCCTTATCAAGAACGAATGCGCAGCTCGGATGATGCGCGCATTCAATATACTGACAAATAGTAACATATGCGCCTACGCTTGGCAACCGGCTAAATAGCCCATGTACTTAGTTCATGCCAGAAACGTACAGCCGTGCGCCCTGAAGTAATTCCGCAACCGGCTTGCAGCTTGCGCCGTCTGGCATGCCGCAGCGGGATGATGCCTGCTCACTGGTATGCGCCGGGCGCGTTTGATGAAGTGCGCAGCAGCTTCATGAGCTGGTCAAGCTCGTCGGGCGTGAGATCGCGGTGCTGCCCCAGCGGCAGATTGCCAAGCCTTATGTTCATTATGCGCAGGCGGGTGAGCGTGCGCACGCTGTGGCCCAGCTGCTGGCACATGCGCCTTATCTGCCGGTTGAGGCCCTGCGTGAGTATGATGCGGAACGTGTCCGGGCCTTCGCGGAACACGCGGCAGGGGCGCGTTACCTGACCCAGTATCGGCACGCCCGCCGCCATCTGGCGCAGGAACTCGTCCGAGCAGCGCCGCTCCAGCGTCACGCGGTATTCCTTCTCATGGTTGTTGCCCGCGCGCAGTATCTTGTTCACTATGTCGCCGTCGTTGGTGAGCAGTATAAGCCCGGATGAGTCCTTGTCCAGACGGCCTATCGGGTACAGGCGCTCGCTGCCGCCCACGAAGTCAACTATGTTGTCGGGTTCGCGCGGGTCGGTGGTGCAGACTATGCCCACGGGCTTGTTGAGCGCGATGTAGCGCTTGGGACTGTATCCGCGCAGCACGCGGCCATCCAGCGTTACCATCTGGCCGGGCAGCACGCGCGTGCCAAGCTCGGCCGGCTGGCCACCCACGCAGACGCGCCCCTGTTCGATGAGCCTGTCGGCCTGACGGCGCGAGCATGCGCCGCTGTCGGCCAGATATTTGTTTATGCGTATGCCGGTATCCTGCATGTGTATTCCCCTTTGAGTCAATGTTCTATTCCGTGCCACAGGCGGGAGGATTCGTCACTGAACTTGCCAAACTCGCCGCCTTCCACCTTGCGCACTACCCAGCGCGCGCCCTGTCCGTGACCCGCCTTGCGCATGTACAGGCAATACAGCCCGCCCGCGCGCAGCCGCACGAACAACAGGGTCTGATCCTCGGTGTGGTAGCGCCAGAAGCGCCGTATGTGCCGGGCGCGCTGCCCGTCCAATGTGCCGTCGCCCAGCGCGCGCCTGCCGGTGAGCCTGACCTGAGCGCGCAGCCCGCTGCCTGATGCGGGGCGGGAGAGTGCATGCACTGCGCCGCCCGTGCCGCGCGCATTCATGAGCAGCTTGAGCGACAGAAACAGCATCAGCCCAGCCAGCGCGCCCACCGCGCATCCGCGTCCGCCATCCAGCGCATAGCCCAGCAGCGCGCCGCCCGCGGCTATCAGCGCTGCGCAAATATATTCGATAAACAATCCCTCAAGACCTCCAAGGCATCATCTGCCGCGCGCCGTCAGCGCAGCGCGGCCCGCGAGCCGCCGTCATATTCGGCGCGCATGAAATCGGATACGTAGTCGGTGTGCAGCTCGTATTGCAGCCTGTCGATGGCGTTTGACAATACGTTTAGCCCGCGCTCGTATTCGTCGTGACCCGCGCGCGTCTTCATAACGGGCAGCAGCTTGCGCAGCTTGGCATGCGCGCGCTGCACGCGCTCCAACACGGAATAGTAGCCGCCCTTGAGCTGTGCGCCCTCGTCCATGGCGTCCCACATGACTATGGTCAGCCCCAGCTCGTCCAGCAGGTCGGCGTCCATGAGCAGGCACAGCTCGTGCGACAGCCCTTCGGCGGGGCGCTTCTTGAATGAGTGCCTTAGCACCATGTCGCACACGACATCTATGTCATCGCGCGCAAAGCCGTGCGACTTCATATAGGAGCGGCAGATGCGCTCGCTCATCATGGGATGATCCTCGCGGCAGCGCTGGTCGTATCCCGCGTCGTGGAATATGGCCGCGATGACTATCAGACGCTCGTCGCATCCTTCGGCAGCGCACAGGCGCTTGACCCAGCCCACGACGCGCAGCGTGTGCAGAAATCGATCCCTGAAGAAGAAGCGGTTGGCATCCGGAGGCTCATGCAGCTGAGTCTCGCGCAGAGTATCGCGCACAAATTCGAGCATCTCCCTTTCGTCCGGCAATCTCGGCATAGGCACACCCCGCTATCTTTGGTTTTGTTTATTATACACCATCGCGGCAGATTTGCCAACAGCGATGATATGTTTTATGTGTGCGGCATCGAGAATATGAGCGGGCATAGCGTCTGAGCGCGGGCGGGAGCGCCCGCAGCCCGGCCCTAAAGGCTTGCCCGGGAGGTGAGCTGTCGCTTGAGCAACGGAGGGATGTGGCATGACAGCTTTGGGAGGGGGTGAGCTGGCGCATGCGCTGCGGGACGGGGTTCGGTCGCGCGGGACTGCACAAACTGAAGCATCGTTGACATATCGGTTGTTGCAACAATGCATCCCATTCAGTACAACTGACGCGCATGAAGCGAAAAGGAGCGCGATTTATTGCACAAGGATACTTTACAATCCCGCACATTGATTGTACAATAGAATGGAGACTGATACAGTGATACGAATATTGTTCATCCGAGGTGATGTATATGTCCTATACGTCCATGACAAAGAGCGACAAGGAGCGGTATGGACTTAAATCCCATGCCATACCAACTATAATCGCGATAGCTTACCTTGTGGATTCCATAGAGGCGGAGATGTCGCTGCTGCGCATGTTCACGCTGCTGCTGGCGGGGTTCTATGTGGCATCGATAGCTACGGCGGTGGTGCGGCGCATGCACGAAAGGCATGTGGCGCGCAAGCAGGGCGCGGACAAAAGCGAATAAGACCAATGAGCGGCGGGCCGAATACACGGTCTGCCGCTCAAGTATTATATGAACATAGGCCAGCTCCGACGGGTGAAGCTATGTCAACAGCGCGTTTTGATTATGCGCCATCAACCGACATCTTTACCGCACAGGCTCTCTAACGGAACGGCAATAGCCGGGAAGCCGCGCGCCGCCCGCAGCCTGAGTCGATACTGTTCCGTCAACCAACGCCGCATATCCGCTCCAATGGAACGGTTGCCACCGGCAGACAGCGCGCCGCCCACAGCTTGAGCGATGATATACCATCGACTAACACCTTTACCGCACATGTTCTCTAGCGGAACGGCAATAGCCAGGAAGCCGCGCGCCGCCCACAGCTTGAGCTGATACTGTTCCGTCAACCAACGCCGCATATCCGCTCCAATGGAACGGTTGCCACCGGCAGACAGCGCGCCGCCCACAGC
>JBMNUB010000011.1:0-75483 GCA_050946055.1 Candidatus Fimadaptatus sp.
CGCCGTCTGGCCATGAAGAGCGCCCTGACCTCTAAGGTTCAGGATGGCTCGATAATAGTGCTGGACAACCTGACCCTCGCCGAGGGCAAGACCCGTCTCATGGCCGAGGTCATGAAGAACCTGGGCAGCCCCCGCAAGGCTCTGGTAGTAATCCCCAGCCGCGATGAGAACGTCGTGCGCGCTTCCAACAACCTGGAAGGCGTAAAGACCGCGTATGTCAACACCATAAACGTGCTGGATATACTGAACTACGACAAGTTCATCATCACTCAGGAAGCTGTTAAGCTCGTCGAGGAGGTGTACCAATAATGAAGGATATACACGATCTGATTCTTCGCCCGGTACTGACCGAGAAGAGCTATGACGCCATGGCCGATCGCAAGTACGCTTTCGAAGTGGCCATCGACGCCAATAAGATCGAGATAAAGAATGCCGTTGAGAAGATCTTCGGCGTTAAGGTAGAGCGCGTCAACACCATGCGCACCATGGGCAAGATGAAGCGCCAGGGCCGCACCCAGGGTCGCACGCCCGAGGTCAAGAAGGCCTACGTTACCCTGACTGAGGACTCCAAGACCATAGAGTTCTTCGAGGGCATGGCTCAGTAATCCCGGGATTGCGGAGCCTCCGAGCTGACAATATTCCGGTATTATAGCACCGGAACACCGGCTGCAGAGCCGGCGAATTAAGGAGGATAATTTCAATGGGTATTCGCGTTTACAAGCCGACTTCCGCCGCGAGGCGCTTTACGTCGGTACTGACCTTTGAGGAGCTGACCAAGAAGGCTCCCGAAAAGTCCCTGCTCGCGCCGATCAAGAAGCATGCGGGCCGCAACTTCTCCGGCAAGATCTCCGTGCGCCATCAGGGCGGCGGCAATCGCCGCAAGTATCGCATAATCGACTTCAAGCGCAACAAGGACAACATCCCCGCTAAGGTCGCTGCGATAGAGTACGATCCGAACCGCTCCGCGTTCATCGCGCTGCTCCACTACGCCGACGGCGAGAAGCGCTACATACTGGCACCTCTGGGCCTGAAGGCCGGCGACACCGTTATATCCGGTCCCAACGCCGACATAAAGCCCGGCAACTGCCTGCCGATAGCCAACATACCGCTCGGTACCCTTATCCACAACATCGAGATCAAGCCCGGCAAGGGCGGTCAGATGGTTCGCTCGGCCGGCAACGCGGCTCAGCTGATGGCTAAGGAGAACGGCGTGGCTCAGGTGCGTCTGCCCTCCGGCGAAGTTCGCAAGGTGCCGCTCAACGCCCGCGCCACCATCGGCAGCGTCGGCAACAGCGACCATGAGAACGTGCGTCTGGGTAAGGCCGGTCGCGTTCGCCACATGGGCATCCGTCCCAGCGTTCGCGGCGTGGTCATGAACCCCTGCGATCACCCGCACGGCGGCGGCGAGGGCAAGAGCCCCGTCGGTATGCCGGCTCCGATGTCCCCGTGGGGCAAGCCCACTCAGGGCGTCAAGACCCGCAAGCACAAGAAGTATTCCGACAAGCTCATCGTCAAGCGCGCGGGCAAGAAGTAATCTTGCCGCCGCATGACGCAGGCGAGCCGCTGCGCGCGGCCTGAGCTTTAAAATCATAATGGCCGGCCCCGCGCCGGCCGCCCCACAAGGGCAGTCAAGGAAGGAGAGCCTGACATAAATGAGCAGATCCGTTAAAAAGGGACCTTTTGTGCAGGAAGCCCTTCTCAAGCGCGTACAGGATATGAATGCGAAGAATGAGAAGAAAGTGCTCAAGACCTGGTCGCGTGCTTCCACGATATTCCCGGATTTCGTGGGCCACACGATCGCTGTGCACGATGGGCGCAAGCACGTTCCGGTATATGTAACTGAGGACATGGTTGGTCATAAGTTTGGCGAGTTCGCCCCCACCCGCACTTTCCGCGGCCATGCCGGCGAAAAGGCTGCGGCTCGCAAGTAAAGGGAAGGAGTGAAAATATGGCAACTCGGATGAAGGAAAAGGCTGCCGCTCGCAAGGCAAATCGCGACATGCGGCCCAAGGCTCACGCGCGCTATATCCGCATCTCCTCCCGCAAGTGCAAGATCGTGCTTGATCTTATCCGCGGCAAGAATGTGGACCAGGCGCTGGCGATACTTATGTACACCCCCAAGGCGGCCGCTCCCGTGCTGGAGAAGCTGCTCCGCTCGGCCATAGCCAACGCCGAGAACAACCTGAACATGGATCGTGGCAATCTGTATGTGGCTGAGGTCTACGCCAATCAGGGCCCGACGCTCAAGCGTTATCGCCCCAAGGCGCGCGGCAGCGCGACTCAGATCCTTAAGCGCACCAGCCACCTGACCATAATCCTGGATCAGGCCAAGTAACGGAGGAGGTAAGCAAATGGGCCAGAAAGTTAATCCGCACGGCGCTCGCGTTGGTGTCATCCTGGATTGGAGCACCAAGTGGTATGCCGGTAAGAAGGATTTTTCCGATAATCTGGTGGAGGACTATCAGCTGCGCACGATGCTCAAGGAGAAGCTCAGCGCTGCTGGCATAGCCGACATCGATATAGAGCGCAGCACCGGCAAGCTGGTCGTGACTATCCACACCGCTAAGCCCGGCATAGTGATCGGCCGCGGCGGCAAGGACGTCGAAGCCATCAAGAAGCAGATCGAGCAGATGACCGGCAAGACTTGCTCGCTGAACATCGTCGAGATCAAGAGCCCCGACACCTGCGCGCAGCTGGTGGCTGAGAACATCGCCCAGCAGCTGGAGAAGCGCGTGTCCTTCCGCCGCGCGATGAAGCAGGTGCTGGGTCGTGCGACCAAGGCGGGCGCCAAGGGTATCAAGACCAAGGTGTCCGGTCGTCTGGGCGGCGCTGAAATAGCGCGCAGCGAGGGCTATCATGACGGTTCCATACCGCTGCAGACCCTGCGCGCCAACATAGACTACGGTTTCGCCGAGGCGCACACCGGCTACGGCCGCATCGGCGTGAAGGTTTGGATCTACAAGGGACAGGTGCTGCCCAAGTCGAAGAAGCCGCTTCCTGTCAAGGCAGAAGGAGGAAGATAAGCCATGTTGATGCCCAAGAGAGTAAAGCGCCGCAAGGTCATGCGCGGCCGCATGAAGGGCAAGGCCCAGCGCGGCAATTTCCTGGCTTACGGCGATTATGGTATAGTGGCGCAGCAGCCCGGTTGGATAACCTCCAACCAGATCGAGGCCAGCCGTATCGCGATGACTCGTTTCATCAAGCGCGGCGGTCAGGTGTGGATAAAGATCTTCCCTGACAAGCCCATCACCGAAAAGCCTGCTGAGACCCGAATGGGTTCCGGTAAGGGTTCTCCCGAGTACTGGGTAGCGGTTGTAAAGCCGGGCCGCGTACTCTTCGAGATGAAGGACGTATCCGAGGCCGATGCGCGCGAGGCGCTGCGTCTGGCCGCGCACAAACTCCCGATAAAGACCAAGTTCATCAAGCGGGAGAATATCACAGAAGCGGGTGGTGAGGGTTAATGAAAGCTAAAGAGCTGATGCAAAAGACTACGCCCGAGCTTAACGAGCAGATCAAGGAGCTGAAGGCGGAACTGTTCAACCTTCGCTTCCAGTTGGCCACCGGGCAGCTTCAAAACACCATGGCGATAACTGAGTGCAAGCGCAATATTGCCCGCGCAAAGACCATAGTGCGCGATCGTGAATTGAAGGCGCAGGCCTGATGGAAGGAAAGGAGGCTCGTCAAGTGTCCGAGCAGAGAGGTAATCGCAAGACCCGCGTAGGCGTCGTCGTATCCGACAAGATGGACAAGACCATAGTCGTTGCGATCCGCGAGCGCGTTCAGCACAGCCTGTACGGCAAGATAATGAACCGCACGGTCAAGTTCAAGGTCCACGATGAGAACAACGAGTGCGGCGTAGGCGATAAGGTACGCGTGATGGAGACCCGTCCGCTTTCCAGGGAAAAGCGCTGGAGGATGGTCGAAATCATAGAGAAGGCCAAGTAATACCGGCCGCGGCATTCGTGCCCGATACTGGAGGCGCAAGAGTATTCCCGCGCCGGCCAGGGCGCCGCGTATCTTGTGCGGCGCCGAGCATAAGGAGGGACAAAGAGCAATGATTCAACCGCAAACGCGCCTTAAGGTGGCCGATAACACTGGGGCCAAGGAGATCATGTGCTTCCGCGTACTGGGCGGCTCGTTCCGTCAGAGCGGCAGCGTAGGCGACGTTATAGTAGCGTCTGTTAAGACGGCGACACCCGGCGGCGTTGTAAAGAAGGGTGACGTAGTCAAGGCGGTCATAGTGCGCACGCACAAGCAGTACCGCCGTCCCGACGGTTCGTACATCCGTTTCGATGACAACGCGGCCGTCATAATAAACGACCAGAAGCAGCCCAGGGGCACCCGTATCTTCGGGCCCGTGGCTCGCGAGCTCCGCGACAAGGACTACATGAAGATAGTGTCCCTGGCGCCGGAAGTTCTGTAAGGAGGTGCCGCAAGTTATGAACGCTAAGAAGAAGATGGGCATCAAGACCGGCGACACCGTAGTTGTGATAACCGGCAAGCAGGCACCTAAGACCGTTGACGGCAAGGTGCAGTACACCACCGGCAAGGTCACCAAGGCTTTCCCCGCGACCGGCCGCGTGATAGTTGAGGGCGTGAACGTTGTGACTCGCCACCAGAAGCCCCGTGGACAGGGTATGCCTGGCGGCATAATCCACAAGGAAGCCCCCATCGACGCGAGCAACGTAATGCTTATGTGCCCCAAGTGCAACAAGCCCACGCGCATAGCTTACAAGGTCCTGGAAGATGGCACGAAGGTGCGCTACTGCAAGAAGTGCAATGCCACCTTCGAGAAATGATCCAGAAGGAGGAAAGCACAGTGGCAAGACTTAAGGATAAGTACCTCAGCGAGGTAATGCCGGCGCTGAAGCAGAAGTTTGGCTACACAAACGTAATGCAGATACCGCGCCTTGAGAAGATAGTCATCAACATGGGCCTGGGCGATTGCAAGGACAACGCCAAGTCCATGGAGATAGCCGTAAACGAGCTGGCGACCATAGCCGGTCAGAAGCCCCTTGTGACCAAGGCCAAGAAGTCCATAGCGAACTTCAAGGTCCGCGAGGGCATGAACGTAGGCGCCAAGGTCACCCTGCGCGGCGAGCGCATGTATGAGTTCACCGACAAGCTGGTCTCCATTGCCCTGCCCCGCGTCCGCGACTTCCACGGCGTGTCTGCCAAGGCTTTTGATGGCCGCGGCAACTATGCTCTGGGCGTGCGCGAGCAGCTCATCTTCCCCGAGATCGAGTACGATAAGATCGAAAAGATCCGCGGTATGGAGATGATCTTCGTCACCACCGCCAAGACCGACGAGGAAGCCAAGGAACTGCTGCGCCTGCTGGGCATGCCGTTCGCTCAGGCGTAATATAGGAGGTAGAACAAAGTGGCTAAGACTAGCATGAAGATCAAGCAGCAGAGGACGCCCAAGTTCTCCACCCGTGCGTACACGCGCTGCCGCATCTGCGGTCGCCCGCACTCGGTCCTGAGGAAATACGGCATCTGCCGCATCTGCTTCCGCGAGCTGGCTTACAAGGGCCAGATTCCGGGAGTTAGAAAGGCCAGCTGGTAACAGGGTTTACGGAAGGAGGTTACAACATGCTCGTAAACGATCCCATAGCAGATATGCTTACTCGCATCCGCAACGCCCAGATTGCCAAGCATGACCAGGTAACGCTGCCCGCTTCCAACATGAAAAAGGCGATTGCGAAGATCCTCTTTGACGAGGGCTATATAAAGAACTATGAGCTGATAAACGACGGCCTGACCGGTCAGATCAAGCTCACCCTTAAGTACACCCAGGGCAAGACCGGCACGGTCATCCAGGGACTCAAGCGCATCTCCAAGCCGGGCCTGCGCGTGTACGCTCCCTCCGATGCACTGCCGAAGGTACTCGGCGGCCTGGGCATCGCGATAATCTCGACGTCCAAGGGTGTAATGACCGATAAGGACGCCCGCAAGGAAGGCGTCGGCGGCGAAGTACTGGCCTACGTCTGGTAATTAGCCCCGAACATAGACGCTACATAGCACGAACTTTGGAGGTGCACACATGTCTCGTATAGGCAGACTTCCGATCACTGTGCCCGCGGGCGTTACCGTGACCATAGCGGATGACAATACCGTAACGGTCAAGGGCCCCAAGGGTCAGTTGAGCCAGAAGGTAAATCCCGATATAAAGGTCGCTCAGGAGGGCAACATCCTGCATGTTACCCGTCCTTCCGACGACAAGAACCATCGCGCCATGCACGGCCTGTATCGCAGCCTGATCAACAACATGGTCGTAGGCGTGACCGCCGGCTTCAGCAAGGCCCTGACGATGGAAGGCGTGGGCTACTGCGCGCAGCTGGAAGGCACGACCCTCGTGCTGACCGTTGGCTACTCCCATCCGGTCAAGTTTGAGGCCAAGGACGGCGTGTCCTTTGAGACTCCCGCCCAGAACCGCATCATCGTAAAGGGCATAGACAAGCAGAAGGTCGGCGCCATGGCTGCCGATATCCGCGATGTCCGCAGGCCCGAACCTTACCTGGGCAAGGGTATCCGTTATGACGACGAGCATATCCGCCGCAAGGAAGGTAAGTCTGGTAAGAAGTAAGAAAGGGAGTGAACGCTTATGTTTACAAAGCGGGATCGTAATGAAGTCCGCAGGATACGTCACGAGCGTGTCCGTAAAAAGATCAGCGGCACGCCCGAGCGTCCTCGCCTGTGCGTATACCGCAGCCTGAACCACATCTACGCTCAGGTGATAGATGATGTGGCCGGCAACACGCTGGTTTCCGCCTCCACGCTGGATCCCCAGCTCAAGGACAAGCTCAGCGAGGTCGACAAGAAGGGCGCTTCCAAGCTGGTAGGCCAGCTGGTAGCCGAGCGCGCCAAGGCCAAGGGCATAACCAATGTTGTGTTCGACCGCGGCGGCTATGTGTACACCGGTCGCGTTAAGGAAGTCGCCGACGGCGCGCGCGCTGGTGGGCTGGACTTCTAAGCTGAGAAGGAGGAAGATGGGATGCAACGCTACGAACAGGCTAGCGAATTCCAGGAGAAGATGGTCTCCGTCAACCGCGTTACCAAGGTCGTCAAGGGCGGTCGTAATTTCCGCTTTGCGGCTCTGATGGTCGTGGGCGACGGCGCGGGCCGTATCGGCACCGGCATAGGCAAGGCCACCGAGATCCCGGAGGCTATTCGCAAGGGCGTCGATGACGCTAAGAAGCATTTGATCAACGTGCCGCTCAAGGGCACCACGCTGCCGCACGAGACCACCGGCCTCTTCGGCACCACCAAGATAGTGCTCATGCCCGCTCCCGAAGGTACCGGCGTTATAGCCGGCGGCGCGGTGCGTGCGGTTCTCGAGCTGGTGGGCGTAAAGGATATACGCACCAAGTCCTACGGCTCCAACAACCCCATTAACATGGTAAAGGCCACTCTGCAGGGCCTGAGCCAGCTGCGCAGCGCCGAAGAGGTTGCGCGCCTTCGCGGCAAGTCCGTCGAAGAGCTGTTGGGCTAAGGGGGTAAATGGCAATGAAACTGAAAATAACGCTGAAGAAGTCGACTATCGGCTGCCTGGACGATCAGATAAAGACCGTCAAGGCTCTGGGTCTGCGCAAGATCCGTCAGTCCGTGGTGCATGAGGACACCCCCATGATCCGCGGCATGATATTCAAGGTAAAGCACATGGTCGATGTTGAAGAGATCGCGTAAGGAGGTCAACAGATGAAACTGCATGAACTGAAACCCGCTATCGGATCCACCACGGCTCCGAAGCGCCTGGGGCGTGGCGTTGGTTCGGGCTTGGGCAAGACCTCCGGCAAGGGTCATAAGGGCGCCAAGGCGCGCTCCGGTGGCGGCAAGCGTCCGGGATTTGAGGGTGGCCAGATGCCTCTGGTCCGCCTGCTGCCCAAGCGCGGCTTCTACAACAAGTTCGCAACCGTTTACACCACTATCAATGTGGACAGGCTGGAAGCTTTTGAGGATGGCGCCGTAGTCAACGCCGAGGCGCTGCTCAGGGCCGGCTTGATAAAGAAGGTCAATGACGGCGTTAAGATAATGGGCAACGGTGAACTGACCAAGAAGCTGACGGTACAGGCGGCTAAATTCACCCAGTCCGCGAAGGAGAAGATTGAGGCGGCAGGTGGGAAAGCCGAGGTGATCTGACGATGTGGGAGACCCTGCGCAACGCGTGGAAGATAGCCGATCTTCGCAAGAAGATCATTTACACGGTCGGTATGCTGCTGGTTTACAGGTTGCTCTGCTTCGTGCCCACGCCGGGCGTAGATCTCCAGGCCGTATCTGCGGCCATGAGCAACTACTCACTGCTCGGATTCATTGACTCGATAACCGGTTCCAACCTTGCTAACTACACCATCATGGCGATGGGCATAACCCCGTACATAAACTCCTCGATAATCATGCAGCTGCTGACTGTGGCTATTCCCAAGCTGGAAGAGCTGCAGAAGCAGGGCGAGGAGGGCCGCAAGAAGATCGCTCAGATCACCCGCTATGTGACCATCGTACTGGGCTTTATACAGGCCGTTGGTATAACGGTTGGCATGCAGGCCGCGCGTAACGGCAGCGTGCTCAGCTACATAACCATAGGCGTGTGCCTTGCCGCCGGTACTGCGCTGGCCATGTGGATTGGCGAGCGCATAAACGAAAAGGGCCTGGGCAACGGAATATCGCTGCTCATATTCGCGGGCATAGTCTCCCGCGTAGGTCCGCAGATCGTAAACACCATAGCCGGTATATTCAATGGCACGGAGAACGTACTGACTGCGCTGCTTGTAGCGGTTGGCTCCCTTGTCATGGTGACGGCCGTCGTGTTCGTCGATCAGGGCGAGCGCCGCATACCGGTACAGTATGCCAAGCGCATGGTTGGCCGCAAGATGTACGGCGGTCAGTCCACCCACATACCGATGCGCGTCAACTCCTCCGGCGTGCTGCCTCTGATATTCGCTTCGGCGATCATGCAGTTCCCGGGCACGATAATGGCGATGATTCCTGCGCTGAAAAGCCAGAACATCTGGTGGCAGACGCACTTCAGCTATGTATCATGGCCCTATCAGCTGGTGTTCGCGCTGCTGATAATCGGCTTTACGTTCTTCTATAATACGATATCGTTTAACCCCGTCGAGATGTCCAAGAACCTGCAGCAGAATGGCGGCATGATCCCCGGCATACGTCAGGGCAAGCCCACCAGCGATTACCTTGCGCGCATATCGCGCCGCATAACGCTGTTTGGCGCGCTGTTCCTTGCGGTGCTGGCCGTTGTGCCGACTATGATAGCGGCTCTGGCGGGCGTGGCGATACCGTTTGGCGCATCTTCTCTGCTGATAGCTGTCAGCGTAGCCCTTGAGACTACCCGTCAGCTGGAAAGCCAGATGCTCATGCGTCACTACAAGGGATTCCTTAAGTAATCAGCGGAGGACAAGTGGGCAGTGGGGGCGACCCGTCACTGCTTGCTTGACCACCGGGAATTAATGGAGGTGCAGCCTATGAAGCTGGTATTCTTGGGTCCTCCCGGGGCGGGAAAGGGCACTCAGGCCGACAAGGTCTGCGCTGAAGTGAAGATACCGCATATATCCACGGGCGACCTGCTCAGGCAGGCGATACGCTTTGAAACGCCGATAGGTCTCAGCGCCAAATCCTACATAGACAAGGGCCAGCTGGTCCCTGACAGCGTAGTGATAGAGATGGTCAAGGAAAGGCTCGCTCAGAAGGACTGCGAAGGCGGCTTCCTGCTGGACGGCTTCCCGCGCACCATCGAACAGGCCGAGGCGCTCAGCGGCATTACCGGACTGGATGCGGTGATTGATATCGAAGTACCGGACGAGAATCTGGTGCGCAGGCTTTCGGGCAGGCGCGTATGCGGAAAGTGCTCCGGTACCTATCATATCGATTCGCTTTCCGGCGAAGATTGCCCTAAGTGCGGCGCCAAGCTGACACAGAGGGCGGACGACGCGCCGGAGACGGTGCTCAGCCGCCTTAGCGTGTATCACAAGCAGACGGCTCCGCTGATAGACTATTATAGGCAGAAGGGCCTGCTCCATGAGGTGGATGGCGCACAGCCTCTGGAGACGGTGTTCTCATTGATAATGCGCGCCCTGGGGCAGCAGCAATGATAACGCTGAAAAATGAATCGCAGATAGAAAAGATGCGAGTGGCCGGCGGCATGCTCTATGACGTGCTCTGCGAGCTTAGGCAGCAGATACGCCCCGGAGTTACCACGCTTCATCTGGATGAGCTGGCGCACAAGCTGATAACCAAGATGGGCGCAAAGCCCACGTTCCTTGGTGTGGAAGGGCTGTACAGCCCGTATCCCTTCACGCTGTGCTGCTCGGTGGACGACGTGATAGTTCACGGCTTCCCCAACGACAAGCCTCTGGAAGAAGGACAGATACTCTCGGTCGATTGCGGACTCATTTATGGGGGCTGGCAGTCGGATAGCGCGTTCACGGCCGGCGTTGGTCAGATCGACGACGCCAAAAGGCAGCTTATTGAGGTTACCGAGCAGTGCTTCTGGCGCGCGTTCAAAGCCGCGCGCGTGGGCAACAGGCTTGGCGATATCGCAAGCGCCGTGCAGACCCATGCTGAGGCCCATGGATACGGAGTCATCCGCGACATGTGCGGCCACGGCATAGGCAGGGAGATGCATGAGGATCCTTCGGTGCCCAACTTTGGCAAGGCCGGTCACGGCCTGCGCCTGCGCCCGGGAATGACCATAGCCATAGAGCCCATGATAGCCATGGGCGATTGGCGGGGCAAGACCGATGCCGACGGCTGGGGATACAGAACGGTGGATCACAGCGTCTGCTCACACTACGAGCACACGATAGCGATACTTGAAGATGGTCCTATGGTACTTTCTATGCCCGAGGACGAAGTAAAGCGGATGCTGGAGAGGGAGGCGTAAGTCTTGCAGAAACCTCCCATAGAGCTTGGCAGAGTGGTGCTTTCCCGCGCGGGGCGCGACATGGGCAGATACTTTGTCGTGATAGGCATGGCGGATGAGGAGCATGTGCTGCTTGCGGACGGCGATCTGAGAAAGATTGCTTCGCCTAAGCGGAAAAAGCGCAAGCACCTGACCGTCAAACCCGCGTGCATGAGCGAGATTCAGACAAAACTTGAAAAAGGCGAGCAGATACAGGATGCTCAAATTAGAAAGTTTTTAGCTTTGAGCGGCTACGGGCCGCGCAACAAGCAGGAGGAGTGATATTTTGTCCAAGGCCGATAACATTGAGATAGATGGCGTGGTAACTGAGGCTTTCCCGAACGCCATGTTCGAGGTCGAGCTGTCCAATGGACATAAGATACTGGCTCACGTATCGGGCAAGATGCGCATGAACTTCATACGCATATACCCGGGCGATAAGGTAACGGTCGAGCTTTCGCCCTATGACCTGACGCGCGGCAGGATCACCTGGCGCAGCAAAGGCTGAGGCAAGGGAAACGCCGTTTCGAGCTAATGCCCCGATTTGCGGGCAGTGATGATAAAGTAAGGGGGAATTCGCGTGAAGGTAAGGCCGTCCGTTAAGCCGATGTGCGAAAAGTGCAAGATAATCAAGCGCAAGGGCCGCGTAATGGTCATCTGCGAAAATCCGAAGCACAAGCAGAAGCAGGGCTAAGCGCAAGCAAAACCGCATAGCACAACATCTTTTACGCCACGCGGCGCGACCGCGCGCAGGGCTGAGAGGCCCCGGCGCAACAGGTCGGCTGCATGGCGCAAAAGTGCTTAAACGCATATGCGGCGCAAAAATGGTGCCTGCCGCGCGCCCGGACACAAAAAAACCGGGCGTTAGCTAACATAAATAACCCTACCTAAACGCACATATCACTTTTGTATGCTATAATAGGCAAGCTTGAGCGATATTTGCGCAAGGATACGGCTTAAGCAGAATCTTGGAGGTGTGCAAAACAGATGGCACGTATTTCTGGTGTAGACCTGCCTCGCGAGAAGCGCATCGAGATCGCGCTGACCTATATCTACGGTATAGGCAACACGGTCGCCGGTGAGATCCTCGCCGCTACCGGCATCAATCCTGACACCCGTGTCAAGGACCTGACCGAATCCGACGTCAGCAAGCTGCGCGAGTACATCGACCACAACCTCAAGGTAGAGGGTGACCTCCGCCGCGAAGTGTCGTTGAACATCAAGCGCCTGATGGAGATCGGTTGCTATCGTGGCGTTCGCCATCGTCGCGGTCTGCCTGTTCGTGGCCAGAACACGAAGCAGAATGCCCGCACGCGCAAGGGCCCGAAGAAGCAGGTCGCCGGCAAGAAGAAGGATAAGTAATTATTCGGTTTCCGGTGAATCTTTCTATGGGGGCTGGGAGCGCCCATAGGAACGTTGGCAGCCCTCCGGCTCTATGCGCCGCCGTGTGCAAATGAGACCGGCCGGGGAAAATTGCGTCAGGACAGGATGTCCATGACGGATGATTGCGCGAGAAGACCTGCCCGAATGAGTTTGACAGGCAGATGCGTGTTGGACGATGTTTGAAGGTAGCTCTTCTTAGGCGCAAAATTGTAGGAGGGACATAAATGGCTAAGGCGAAGCTGAAGAAGGTTACGCGCAAGCGCCGTGAAAAAAAGCTCGTTGAGCGCGGCGCGGCACATATCCGCTCTTCCTTTAATAACACCATAGTTACGATAACCGATCCTGCGGGCAACGCGCTGAGCTGGTCTTCTTCCGGCGGACTGAACTTCCGCGGCAGCAAGAAGTCCACGCCTTTCGCGGCGCAGATGGCGGCTGAGACTGCTGCCAAGGCCGCGATGGAATTCGGTCTCAAGACCGTTGAAGTCTATGTCAAGGGCCCCGGTTCCGGACGTGAAGCGGCTATCCGCTCGCTGCAGGCCGCGGGACTTGAGGTTTCCATGATCAAGGACGTGACGCCGATCCCGCACAATGGTTGCCGTCCGCCCAAGCGCAGAAGAGTGTAATTCGAGGAGGTTTACAGTTATGGCTAGATATACAGGTCCCGTTTGCCGGCTGTGCCGTCGCGAAGGCACCAAGCTCTTCCTGAAAGGCGATCGTTGCTATGGCCCGATGTGCGCGTGCAATCGCCGCGCCGCGTCGGTAGGCGGCGAGCGTGGCGGCCGCGGTGCGACCGCTGAGCGTCGTCCCACCACTCCCGGTGAGCACGGCCAGGCCAGAGCGAGGAAGCAGAGCGAGTACGGCCTTCAGCTTCGTGAAAAGCAGAAGGCGCGCCGCACCTATGGCGTGCTGGAGAGCCAGTTTAAGCGCGCGTTCGGTCGTGCCGAGCGCATGAAGGGCATAACTGGTGAGAACCTGCTGGTTTTGCTCGAGCTGCGCCTGGATAACGTAATATACCGTCTGGGTCTGGCTTCCAGCCGCGCGCAGGCGCGTCAGCTGGTGCTGCATGGCCACTTCCGTGTAAACGGCAAGAAGGTCACTATCCCTTCCTATCAGGTGAAGGTGGACGACGAGATAACCCTGCGTACCCGCAGCCAGGAGATAGAGCACTTCAAGGCGCTGCGTGAGGGTACCGGTCGCGTCGTTCCCAAGTGGCTGAGCATGGATGCCGAGAATCTGAAGGCCAAGGTAGTGGCGCTGCCCGTGCGCGAGGATATCGATATCTCGCTGCAGGAGCACCTCATCGTCGAGCTCTATTCTCGTTGATGACATCCGTTTTCGCGGTAACCCCAGCTCGCACCGTGCTATTGAGGAGGGTTTGCTGAATGATCGAAATCGAGAAGCCGAGGATCGAGCGCGTAGAGGGCGGCGGCAACGGTTGCTATGCCAAGTTCGCCATAGAGCCGCTGGAGCGTGGCTTTGGTCAGACGCTGGGCAACTCACTGCGCCGCGTGCTGCTCTCGTCCCTGCCCGGTGTGGCCGTGACGAGCTGCAAGATAGAGGGCGTACAGCATGAGTTTTCTACCGTGCCGGGCGTCAAGGAGGACGTAGCTGAGATCATACTTAATCTTAAGAAGATCTCCGCTGTGCTCCACTGCGACGGCCCCAAACTGGTTACGATAGATGCGAGCGGTGAATGCGAAGTAACTGCCGGCGATATAAAGTGCGACGACGAAGTGGAGATAGTCAATCCCGAACAGAGGATAGCTACGCTCAATTCCGATGCACACCTGCAAATGCAGATCACGCTCGAGAAGGGCAGGGGCTATGTGGTCGCGGACCGCAACAAGACTCCCAACATGCCCATAGGCGTGATACCGGTGGATTCGATTTTCACCCCCATCCGCAAGGTAAACTACACGGTCGAGAATACCCGTGTCGGCCAGATAACGGACTACGATAAGCTGACTCTGGAAGTGTGGACCGATGGTTCCATAGCTCCCGACGAGGCTACCAGTCTGGCGGCTAAGATACTCAACAGCCATCTGTTGCTGTTCGTCAACCTCACCGACAACGTGCCCACGGTCGACCTCACTCCCGCTCAGGATGATAAGCAGGAGAAGGTACTCGAGATGACCATAGAGGAGCTCGATCTGAGCGTGCGCGCGTACAACTGCCTCAAGCGTGCCGGCATAAACACCGTGGCCGAACTGGTTCAGCGCAATCAGGAGGACATGATGAAGGTTCGCAACCTGGGCAAGAAGTCGCTTGAAGAGGTCGAGCAGAAGCTAATGGCGTTGGGCCTTACCCTCAGGGCCAACGATGAATAATACGCCGGAACTCACCGGTTTACTGTTTGCGCCGGCTCGCTGCGGCGCAAGCCCCGTCCGGAACGCCGGACGGCGCTAGAATAAAGGAGGAGTAACCCATGGCCAATCGCAAGCTTAGCAGGCCGTCGGATCAGCGTCAAGCTCTGCTGCGCAACCAGGTGACCAACCTCATCTGGAACGGCAAGATTGAGACGACGCTCCAGCGCGCCAAAGAGGTAAGCTCCATCGCTGAAAGGCTCATAACGCTGGCCGTTCGCGAGTGCGACAACACCGTTGAGGTGACCAGGACTGTCAACAACGACAAGGGTCAGTCCGTGGATATGACTTTCGTAAACGACAAGCCCTCCAGGCTGGTCGCCCGTCGCCGCATGATGGCTTATCTGTACAATGTACATGAGCCCAAGAAGGAAGACGAGGGCAAGAAGGAATACCGCCAGCGCCTGAACGACGTGAAGAATCCCGTCGTTGAGAAGCTGCTGCGCGAAGTTGGCCCCAAGTATAAGGCTCGCAAGGCCGAAAAGGGCATTGGCGGCGGCTACACCCGCATCGTCAAGATTGGCCCCCGTCGCGGCGATGCTGCCGAGATGGTAATACTGGAGCTGGTCTGATGACAACAGGCGGATGCTGATTCATGTCGGCATCCGCTTTATTTTGCGCAAAGTGCCAATGCGGGTGGCGCAGATGCGCATGACGGCACACGGCAGCCTGCCGCGCGGCGTGATGGGCCATCACTCGCACGGCGGCTCGCCAAGGGCAGCTGGAGGGGCATGCTTGCGCACATTGTCTACTTTGCGATAAATTAATGAACATTGCCGGACGCAAGGATTGCCTTGCGCCCGGCCTTGTTGTATACTGTCCGTGCGGAGGCGATAATGTGGAGATAATAAAAGCACTGGACGCCAGTTACAGATATCTGGATGATGTACCCGAGGGCCAGGCGGAGCCGCAGTCTGCGCCCGCCGTGGACAAGGTCAGCTTTTCTGTGGAGGAAGGCAGCTTCGTGGCCGTGCTGGGGCATAATGGCTCAGGCAAGTCCACGCTGGCCAAGCTCCTAAACGCGCTGTATCTGCCCACGGAGGGCAATATAGTCGTGTGCGGCATAGATACGTCCGAAGGTGAGCGCGTGTTTGACATACGCTCTCAGGCCGGCATGGTGTTCCAAAACCCGGACAACCAGCTGGTCTCCACCGTTGTCGAGGAGGACGTGGCCTTCGGCCCTGAGAACATGGGCGTGGAACCCAAGGAGATACGCGCGCGCGTAGACGAGGCGCTGCGCGTGGTGCGCATGAGCGAACATGCCCAGTCCGCACCGCACATGCTCTCGGGCGGACAGAAGCAGCGCATAGCCATTGCGGGCGTGCTGGCCATGCAGCCGCGCGTAATGATATTCGACGAATCGACAGCCATGCTCGACCCATCCGGCCGCGAGGAGGTGCTAAGCACCGTGCGGCGCATAAACCGCGAGCGCGGCATAACCGTGATGTGGATAACTCACTTCATGGAGGAGGCTGCGCAGGCCGACAGGGTGATAGTCATGAACGACGGCGGCATAGTCATGGACGGCACGCCGCGCAATGTGTTCCGCCATGTGGAGGAACTCAAGGCGCTGGGATTGGATGTGCCGGAGATGACAGAGCTGGCGCTGCAGCTTTCAAGGGCCGGCATGGCCGTGCGCGAGGATGTACTCACAGTGGATGAGATGGTGGAGGAAATATGCCGATTGAAATCAAACACCTAGACCATATATACATGGCTGGCAGTCCGTTTGAGACTAAGGCACTGGACGATGTGTCGCTGACCATAAACGACGGCGAGTTCATAGGGCTGATAGGTCATACAGGCTCGGGCAAGTCCACGCTCGTGCAGCATCTAAACGGCCTCATGCGCCCGGACGGCGGCTCGGTGATAGTGGACGGCATGGATATAAGCGACAAAAGCACCGACATGCGCGAGGTGCGCCGCCGCGTGGGGCTGGTGTTCCAATACCCGGAACATCAGCTGTTTGAGGAGAGCGTGCGCAAGGACGTGAGCTTTGGCCCGCGCAACTTAGGCTGCGACGAGGCCGAGATAGAGCGCCGTGTGCGCGATGCCTGTGCGCAGGTGGGGCTGGGCGAGGACATGCTGGACAAGTCGCCCTTCGACATGAGCGGCGGCCAGAAGCGCCGCGTGGCGATAGCGGGCGTGCTGGCCATGCAGCCCAAGGTGCTGGTGCTGGACGAGCCTACCGCGGGTCTGGATCCGCGCGGCAGGAGCGAGCTGATAGCGCTGATACGCCAGCTGCACGAGGACGCAGGCAACACGATAGTCATGGTGTCGCACTCCATGGACGACATAGCCAGCCTTGCGCAGCGCATAATCGTCATGAACAGGGGGCGCGTAGCCATGGATGGCACGCCGCGCGAGGTGTTCTCGCATCCCAAGGAGCTGCTGGACATGCATCTGGGCGTGCCTGCGGCGGCGCGTCTGGCCATGGCGCTGCGCGAGCGGGGATACGACATTCCGGACGATGTGTACGCGCTGGAGGAGATACGCGACCTGATACTGCGCCTGCCCGACAAGCGCTAGGCTGGGCTGTGGATAAGCCGCGGATTGCATGGGACGGAAACTGAGCGCGACTGCGCGCGTAAGGGCCGTGCAGTGCGCAGACTGCGCGATAGGACAGGTAGAGAAGGGCATGCGGCTGTGGACAATGGCGCGTTGCAAAATAGAGCGCTGCCCAATGGTGTGTCTCCACGAATGGCGCGTTGCCAAATGGCGCGCTGCCAAATGGTGTGTCGCCCCAATGGTGCGTTGCCCAAAGGGCGCGCTGCCACGAATGGTGCTTTGCCTCAAATGATGTGTTGCCCAAATAGAGCCGGGAGGATAAATAAGTGATACAGAACATCACACTGGGCCAGTACTTTCCGGGGGATTCCTTCCTCCACAGACTGGACCCGCGCATGAAGCTGGTGCTCACGCTGGCGCTGATAGTGCTGGTATTCTTCGTAAAGGGCGTAGTGGGCTATGCGCTCATGTATGCGCTGATAATAGGCTGCGCGGCGCTCAGCCACATAAGCCCCAAGTTCCTGATAAAGGGCATGAAGCCCATAATGTTCATAATAGTGCTTACGTTCGTGCTGAACTCGCTGTTTTCCAGCGGCAAGACGGTGTGGTTCAAGTGGGGCTTCATAACGATAACGCAGGAGGGCGTGCTGAGCGCCGTGTACATGTCGCTGAGGCTGGTGTTCCTGATGATATGCACTCAGCTGATGACGCTCACTACCTCGCCCATAGCGCTGACCGACGCCCTTGAACGACTGATGAAGCCGCTCAAGAAGATAGGATTCCCGGCGCATGAGCTGGCCATGATAATGTCGATAGCGCTGCGCTTTATACCAACGCTGCTTGAGGAGACCGACAAGATAATGAAGGCGCAGTCGGCGCGCGGCGCGGACTTTGAAAGCGGCAATCTGCTAAGGCGCGCCAAGGCCATGGTGCCGCTGCTGGTGCCGTTGTTCGTGAGTGCGTTCAGGCGTGCGGATGAATTGGCTCTGGCCATGGAGGCGCGCTGCTATCACGGCGGGCTCAACCGCACGCGCATGAAGCAGCTGCATCTCAAGCGTCTGGATGTGTATGCGGCGCTGGTCATAGGCGCGATGATAGTGCTGATAGCGCTGGAGGGCTTCATATATGCCTGAGCGCATAAAACTCATATTGGAATATGATGGCACGCGATACTGCGGCTGGCAAAGGCAGATAAACGCCATCAGCGTGCAGCAGCGCCTTGAGGAAGGGCTGTTCAAGCTCACACGAGAACGCATAACCGTGACCGGTTCCAGCCGCACCGACGCGGGCGTGCATTCGCGCGGACAGACAGTACACTTCGACATGGAGACGCCCATACCGCCCGAAAAGGTCGCGTTTGCGCTCAATACCTGCCTGCCCGACGATATTCGCGTCGTGCATAGCTGTGCCGTGCCAGGCGGCGAGGATGGCTTCCACGCGCGCTTTGGCGCAACGGGCAAGGTGTACCGATATATGATACACAACGCGCCGCACGCCAGCGCGCTGGGCTGCCGATATACCGCGCATGTGTCGCTGCCGCTGGACGAGCGCCTGATGAACGAGGAAGCGCAGTTGCTCTTGGGCAGGTATGACTTTGCCGCGTTTGCGGCCTCGGGTTCGATAGTCAAGGATACCGTGCGCGAGATGTACCGCGTGAGCGTATCGCGGCGCGGCCAGCGCGTGATGCTGCTGGTGCATGGCGCGGGGTTCCTGTATAATATGGTCAGGATACTTGCCGGCACGCTTATCGAGGTGGGCGCGGGCAAGCGCGCACCGGGCGCGATAGCCAGAGCGATAGATTCGCACAGCAGGCTGGATCTTGGCATAACCGCGCCGCCGCAGGGACTTACGCTTATGCGCGTGTTCTACGGCGACGATGAGCGCGCCGGGGAGATATTTGACGATCCGGACGCAATGATGTAGAGCGAAGGGAGCGGACGCACATGAAGTCAAACGGCACTCTTATAGCTGCGCACAGGGGCGCAAGCGGCGGCAACATACCCTGCAACACGCTGGCGGCATATGAGATAGCGCTGAGGCAGGGCGCGGACATAGTGGAGATAGATGTAGCCATATCGGCAGAGGGCAGCCACTATGTGTTCCATCCGGGCATGGAACCGGCGCACCTGCGCTCGGACAGGTACATCTGCGACATGACCGACAGCGAGGTGCGCGCGCAGCGCTTCGTCAATCAGGACGGCACGCCCACCGCACACGGCATAGCCACTTTGGACGATGTGCTGGACATGCTCAAGGGGCGCTGCCTTATAAACGTGGACAAGTTCTGGAGCGACGTGAAGGGCATATCCCGCGTGATACGCGCGCACGGTATGGCCGATCAGGTCATAGTCAAGACCTCGCCCACGCGCGAGTGCTTCGACACCATAGCCGCCTGTGCCAGCGATATGCCCTATATGCCCATAATACGCGGCGGAGATCCCTGCGGCGAGATGCTGCTCAAGGAGCGCGCCATACGCTACATAGGCTCGGAGGTGCTGTTCGAGCACGACGATGAGCAGCTGGCTTCGCCCGAGTACATAGACTGGGCGCATGCCAACGGGCTGAAAATTTGGGTAAACTCCATACTGTACGACTACCGCGTGGAGCTGGCGGGCGGTCACAGCGACGATGCCTCGCTGACCGGCGACCCCGACGCGGGCTGGGGCTGGCTGCTGGACAGGGGCTTTGACATAATCCAGACCGACTGGCCGGGCATGCTGCGTCAGTACATGGACGCGCGCGGCTAAGATGCTGCGGAATACTCAGGCTGCGAGCGCGTGTCCGCATTGCGCCGGTGCATGGGGTGAAAGCCCTGTGTACCGGCGCGTTGTGCGTTCACGGCGGCGGGCGGCTGCGCATGACATGTCGCTTCAGCGCCTCGTATGAGCATGCTGCGCCGGTGCGCTTGTATGAATGCATGCTGCACGCAAATGCGCAGACAGGCGTATCTTTTCGCATATCGAGATACCGGCCCTCATAGTAATGGAACGAAGGGAGCTAATATCAATGCTGCCGATCGAGGAGGGCTGTTGATGGGAGATAGCGCGTATCCGGGCGTGGGACCGGAATTGTACAGGGATATCGCCGAGCGCACGCAGGGCGATATATACATAGGCGTGGTCGGCCCGGTGCGCACCGGCAAGTCCACGTTCATAAAGAGATTCATGGAGCTGATGGTGCTGGGCGGGCTGGAAGCGGACGATCAGGCCGGGAAAAGCCGCATAGAGCGCATGATAGACGAGCTGCCGCTAAGCGGTGCGGGGCGCATGATAATGACCACACAGCCGCGCTTCATACCCGACGAGGCCGCGCAGATAGCGCTGGACGAGAATACCCGCCTGCGCGTGCGTCTGGTGGACTGCGTGGGCTACATGGTGCGCGGCGCGGCTGGCATAAGCGACGGCGATGAGCCGCGCATGGTGCGCACGCCGTGGTTTGAACACGACATACCGTTTGAGCAGGCCGCGGAGCTGGGCACGCGCAAGGTCATAGCCGAGCATTCCACGCTGGGCGTTGTGGTCACTACCGACGGCAGCGTGGCGGGCATACCCCGCGCCGACTACGAGGAAGCCGAGGAGCGCGTGATAAACGAGCTAAAGCAGCTGGGCAAGCCCTTTGTGGTAGCGCTCAACTGCGCCCGGCCTGACAGCGAGGCGGCACGCGCACTGGAGCGTGAGCTGAGCGACAAGTACGATACGCCGGTTATAGCGCTGAGCGTGCTGGAGGCTACGCAGCAGGACATGTGCCGCATAATGGAGCGCGTGCTGTACGAGTTCCCGATAACGCGCGTACACTTCGCCACGCCCGACTGGCTGGGTGCGCTGCCCGATGGCCATGCGCTGCTGGGCGAAGTCACATCGGCGGTCAAGCAGGCGCTGGAGGGCGCAACGCGCATGCGCGACCGCGAGAGCATATGCGCGCGCCTCAAGGAACACGAGGCACTCTGTCCTGAGGCGGGCGAGGTTATGCTGGGCGAGGGCGAGCTGCGCTTTGCCCTGCCGCTTGAGCATTCGGTGTATTACCGGGTGCTGGGCGAGCTGAGCGGCTGCGAGATATCGGGCGAGCGGCAGCTGATGGGCATGATGGGCGAGATGGCGCGCGCCAAGCGCGAATACGACAGGCTCAAGGACGCGCTTGAGGACGTGGAGCGCACGGGCTACGGTCTAGTCATGCCCGCGCGCGAGGAGCTAAAGCTGGATAAGCCGCAGACGGTCAAGCAGGGCGGACATTACGGCGTGCGCATACGCGCAAGCGCGCCCAGCCTACACCTGATACGCGCCGCTGTCAACACCGAGATAAGCCCGCTGGTAGGCACAGAGAAGCAGTCCGAGGAGATGGCGCAGTTCCTCTCCCAGGCCATGGAGGACGATCCCGACGGCGTATGGGACACCAACATGTTCGGCAAGACGCTCTCCGCCATGGTGGGCGATGAGCTGAGCGGCAAACTGAGCCACATGCCGCAGGAGGCGCGCGAGAAGGTGGCAGAACTGCTTGAGCGCATAATGAACGAGGGCAATGGCTCGATGATATGCATACTTCTGTAAAGATTTGACGCGGGCGTAATATGCGCGCATATCGCAGCATATTATGATAGAGGTCGCGCGCAGAGCGGGGAAATGCATGCCTAAGTGCAGCCCTTGCAGGCAGCGCGCGTTATGCGGCCGTGCAGCACGGCTTTTAATGCGGACGCCTGCCACAGGAGCGGCGGCCGCATGTTTTTTGTCATATGATGCCTGCGCATATGATAAGGCACGCCATTCAGGCGTGCGCCGTTGGCAGGAGCATACGTAATCGTGGCATGCGAGTGCTGATGTAAGGGGCTTCGTCGTCGCGGCGCGCGAGTGCCGGTGTTAGGACTTTGTCATCGCGGCGCGCGAGTGATGATGTTAGGACTTTGTCGTCGCGGCGTGCGAGTGCCGGTGTTAGGGCTTTGTCATCGCGGCGCGCGAGTGATGATGTTAGGACTTTGTCGTCGCGGCGCGCGAGTGCCGGTGTTAGGGCTTTGTCATCGCGGCGCGCGAGTGATGATGTTAGGACTTTGTCGTCGCGGCGCGCGAGTGCCGGTGTTAGGGCTTTGTCATCGCGGCGTGCGAGTGCCGGTGTTAGGGCTTTGTCATCGCGGCGCGCGAGTGCCGTTGGCAGGAGCATACGGCACTTTGGCATGCGGCAAATGGCGCATGTGCGCGGGCATAGGGCGGGCAGGGGCGCGCGCGAACGCACATCGGCACAAGCCCAAGCTCATAGTCGCATTTGCCCATAATGGGCAGGGCGGGCGGATCATTTTGCCGCACATGAAAATAAACTCACGCATGTGTCATGGTTTACTAAGAAATAACGTAAATACTGCATATGGAAATTTGCGGAAATATGCGCTATAATACCTGTGTAAGACCGCAAAAGGAGGATGCTTGAATGGCGGACAACGGATATGTAGTATTGGAGTTGGCGCCGGACGATGTCCATACACGTCACAGCGAGGGCGATTTTTGCCGTCTGCCGGACGGATCTATACTTTTTGCCTATTCGCGCTTCACCCAGTCGGAGGATGACGATGCGCCGTCCGATATAGTGGGCATGCTGTCGCGCGACGAGGGCGAGACGTGGAGCGAGCCGTACACTCTGATACACGCTTCGCGCCATGGCGTAAAGAACGTAATGAGCCTGTCGCTCATGAATATGAAAAACGGCGATATAGGCATGTTCTATCTTATAAAGCAATCCCCGGTGGAGAACCGCGTTATGCTGGCGCGCTCTGCGGACGGACTGCACTTTGGCGAGGCAATAGACTGCCAGAACCCGGCGCGCAAGGGGCTGTACATACTCAACAATCAGCGCGCGGAGCGCTTGAGCGATGGGCGCATACTGCTGCCCGTGGCGCTGCACTATGCGTCGATGGGCCCGGAAGGCCGCCTGTTCAACACATATGGCGAGTGCCGCTTCCTTTGCTCGGACGACGATGGCCGCACATGGCGCGAACTGGAGGGCAGCGTGCATTGCGACTTTGCGCATTCGCAGAGCGGATTGCAGGAGCCGGGCGTGGTCGAGCTGCGCAGCGGCTCGCTCTGGATGTACGCAAGGACCGACCAGATGTATCAGTATGAGTGCTTCTCACTGGACGGCGGCGTGAGCTGGACTCTGCCGCAGCCCTCGCGCTTTACTTCGCCGCAGTCGCCCATGAAGGTGGCGCGCAGCCCATATAACGGCGCGCTGTTTGCCATATGGAACCCCATACCCAATTACAATGGCCGCGAGGTCACGCGCAGCGGCTGGGGACGCACGCCCCTTGTGATGGCGCGCGGCGACTATGATGGAAACAAGTGGAGCGAGCTGCGCACGCTGGAGGATGATCCTCGCGCGGGCTTCTGCTATCCGTCGATATTCTTCCTGCCGGATGGACAGGCGCTGGTGTCCTACTGCGCCGGTACAGATCAGGATGGCTCCTGCCTGCGCCGCCTGCGCATGCGCAAGATAAAGCTGTGACCCGGGCAGACATGTCTGGGCAACCCGGGCGTTAACTGGATAAGGCAACATGTATGCATAAAAGTGCGCCGCTCATCCCATGGCATTATCTGCCGGGAGGGGCGGCGCATCTGCGCTCATCTGTCGCCCTGCGGCCTGTGCGCGCGCAGGCATTCGCTGGCAAACTCGCAGCTGCACGCCATGGTCAGCTCGCGCTCGCTGGTATCGGCAAAGAGCGCGTTGGACATGTGCGAGAGTGCATCGGCTATGCGGGCGCGATCCACCTTGTAATGCACCTGATAGCCCAGCTTGCGGCCTTCCACCAGCCCGTAGCGCTTGAACACGTTCATATGCTGCGATACCGCAGGCTCGCTTATGCCCAGCTTGCGCGCCAGCGCCCGCACGCAGTAGTCATGCCTTAGCAGCAGGCACAGTATCGCGTAGCGCGTGGGTTCGGTTATGGCATGTACTATTTCGATATCGTTCAAGCGATACCGCCTCCTATGTCGGGGCGCTTGGCGCGCCGCATCGTTGTGAGCTGCCTTTGCCTCATGATTCGATACATTTGCTGCAAGGCCGGCTTCATGACTTGTCTTGTCATGGCGATGGTATCATAAGTCGCGCTGCGCTGTCAACTGCATTGCTGTATCAGTTCAAAGTGATAGCACGATGGCGACATGATTATTGCGCTATTTACATTGAACTGCTTGCTATTTGAGATGGCAGGTATATAATGAGCCTTAAAGAAGGGGAGGTGCATCTATCATGAAACATTGTATCAAAAGGCTGAGTGCGCTGCTGCTTAGCGCGCTCATGTGTATGTGCGCGTTCGTGCCTGCACTGGCCGACGGGGCCGATCCCATAAAGCTGGCGGTCATAGCGCCGCTGACCGGCGACTTTGCCCAGTATGGCGAGGCATACCGCACCGCCGTTGAGCTGACCGTGAATCAGGTCAACGCGGCGGGCGGCATAGGTGGCCGCATGCTGGCATACGACATATTCGATGACAAGAACGATGCCCGCGAGAGCGCCACGCTGGCCGGGCGCATAGCCTCCGACGACAGCTATATAGCGGTCGTGGGGCCGTTTGCATCTACCTGCGCGCTGGCTTGCGCACCCATACTGCAAAACGCGGGCATAGTGCAGATGTGTCCGACCTGCACACATCCCGACCTGACCTCAACCGGCGAATACATATTCCGCGGCGCGATAACCTCCGAGCTGGAAGCCCCCATATTTGCCGACGTGACGCTCAACAAGCTGGGCACCAAGAAGGTGGGCATCATATACACTCAGGATGACTGGGGAATAACCACCGAGCAGGAATACGCCAAGAAGCTGGAGGAGCTGGGCGGCGAGATAGTGATAGCCGAGAGCTACATATCGGGCAGCACCCGTGACTTTACCCCCATACTTACCAAGATAGCGGCCGAGGACATCGACCTTCTGTTCGTGGCGGCCATGTACAACGATTCGGCCATGATACTTGAGCAGCTCAAGCAGCTGGGCTATGAGGGCAAGTTCAAGGTACAGGGTACCGGCTCGCTGTACACCGACGAGTTCCTGGCGCTGGCGGGCGACAATGCCGAGGGCATGTACATAACCGCGTCCTTCTATGCCGCCAATCCCGAAAAGAACGTGCAGGACTTCGTAACTGCGTACAAGGAGGCCTTCGGCAGCGAGCCCAACCTGTTCGCGGCCTCGGTATACGACGGCGTGGGCCTTATAGTCAAGGCGCTGGAGAGCGGCGCTACCGACCGTGCCAGCCTTCGCGACGCGCTGGCGGACATAAGCGACTTTGACGGCGTGACCGGCAAGGCCAGCTTCAACGAGAACCGCGACGTAATAAAGGGCGAGGTAGTGCTGAAGATTGAGGACGGCAAGTTCGTATACGTGGACTAAGGCAATGCCCTAACGTTATATTGCATATGTTGCGGGTGAGTTTGCCACTTGGGTTCAGGCACAGTGCGTTACATACTTCCCGCATTACGTATCGCAACTATATGAGGCGGAGCGCATCAAATCCAATGCGCTCCGCTCTGCTTGTCAAAGCGTCTTTTTGACAAGCGTGAACGGGGGAGAATCTCCCCCGCCACTGCCACCCCTACTCAGTTTCCACTGAAATCCTGCTGATTTCCGGGCGTGGAAACTGCAAGGAAGATATGCTGCTCTGGGAAATGGGATTTCCCGATGCAAAAATATCCACGCGCCCACCGCACATGTCGCTGGGCGCTACCTAAGTCGAGAGGGCTGCGAGGCCCGCCGAGCTCTCCGGGGGTTTTTTGACAGTCTGGGCGGAGCGCATCAAATCCGATGCGCTCCGCTCTGAGTTTGAGTGCAGGGCGTGCATGAGCAAGGCGGGTCACTGCACGGCGGCAGGGCGTGCATCTCATGTCCGAGCGCTATGCGGCGGGCAAAAGCGGCAATGCGCAGCTGTAAGTGCGCTTTGCTGGCGCGAATCGTTAAGCGGATTTAGCGCGCGCGGGCTTGCGGGCGGAGCGATGCGCGCTTATAATCAGAGGCAATGACATTGCGTGGGTGAACGATATGCAAATGCTGATGCAACAGTTGATAAACGGAGTGGCGCTGGGCGGACTGTACGCGCTGACTGCCATAGGGTATTCGCTGGTGTACGGGGTCATGGAGCTGGTCAACTTCTCGCATGGCTCGGTGTACATGTTCGGAGCATATGCGTTTTACATAGCCATGGAGCTGTGCGGCGCGCCCATGTGGGTGAGCGTACCAGCGGCGCTGGCGGCGGCGGGGCTGATGGGCATTGTGATACAGCGCGTGGCGCTGACGCCGTTTGCGCGGCGTGGACTGCCGCTTGTGTATTCGCTGATAGCCACGATTGGCTCGTCGATAGTGATACAAAACGCCATGCTGCTTGTGATGGGCTCGCAGACGCGCCGCTTTCCAACCGTCATGGAGGGCGTGTTTGTGGACTTGTGGGGCTGCCGCGTGTCGGCGCTTACGCTGCTGATAATCGGCCTGTCGATAGCGCTCATCGCGGCGCTTAGCCTGTTTCTGCGCCTTACGCGGCTGGGACAGGGCATGCGCGCCACCGCGCAGAACCGCTTTGCCGCGACGCTCATGGGCATACCCGCCGGGCGCATAGTGGCGCTGTGCTTCTTTCTGGGCGGAGCGCTGGCTGCCGTGGCGGGCATACTTGCCAGCATGAACTATCGCAGCGTGGACATATCCGTAGGCACGTCCATGGGCGTTAAGGCATTTGCGGCCACGGTGCTGGGCGGCATAGGCTCGGTGAGCGGCGCGGCGCTGGGCGGGCTGCTGATAGGCGTGATAGAGGTACTGGTGGCGGGCTACATAAACGCCTCGCTGCGCGATATGGCGGCATATGTAATACTTATAGCAATACTCATAGTGCGCCCCTGCGGACTGCTGGGGCAGCGCACGCAGAGAAAGGTGTGAGCCGTATGAAGTCGATAGCGCATGCGCGCAGGCTCTGGCGGCGCGCCATGTTGCCCGCTGCCGTGCTGGTGCTTGTGATACCGCTTGTGAATCTGGGCGCATATCCCATGCGCGTGGCGGTGATGTGCGCCATATACTCGCTGCTGGCGCTGAGCCTCAACCTGCTGACCGGCATTGCGGGTCAGGTGTCGCTGGGGCATGCGGCGTTTTATGCCGTGGGCGCGTATACATCGGCGCTAATGGCGCTGCGGCTGGGCGCGCCGCTGTGGATAAGCATGCCCGCCGCCATGCTCATGGGCGCGGCGATGGGCTTTGTGACATACCTGCCCTCGCGGAGAGTTTCGGGCGGGTATCTAGCCATAGTCACAATGGGCATAGGCGAGATAGTGCGGCTGACCCTTGTCAACTGGCAGAGCCTTACGCGCGGCCCCATGGGCTTGCCCGGCGTGCCTCAGGCCAAGGTGTTCGGGCAGGTGCTTGCCTCGCCCTATCAGTACTATCTGTTTGCCATGCCCATGGCGCTTATAGCGCTCATGCTGCTTGTGAGCCTGTCGCGCTCCAACGCCGGGCGCAAGCTGAACGCTGTGCGCATAGACCCGATTGCCGCAGAGAGCATGGGCATATATCCCAACCGCATGAAGGCGCTTGCATTCACGCTGAGCGGGGCGATAGCGGCGCTGGCGGGCGCGCTGTATGCACATTTCATAGGCTTTATCGACCCCGGCTCGTTCCGCTCGGATGAGTCGATAACCGTGCTGTGCATGGTGGTGCTGGGCGGCATGGGCAATCTGCCGGGCAGCGTGCTGGCAGCGTTCCTGCTTACCATACTGCCCGAGTTCCTGCGCGGGCTGGACAATGTGCGCATGCTGATATACGGCGCGCTGCTAGTGGCAATGATGCTCATCAAGACCACGGGGAGGAAGCATGAAGCTCGAAGCTAAAAACCTGCATAAGTCATTCGGCGGCCTGCGCGCGGTGGACGGAGTGAGCTTTACCGCGTCTTCGGGCGCGCTGACCTGCATAACCGGGCCCAACGGCGCGGGCAAGACCACGGTCTTTAATCTGCTGACCGGCTTCTATACGCCCGACTATGGGCGCGTGCTGTTGGATGGGCTGGACATGACCGGCATGCCGCCTGCCGGGCGCGCGCGTGCGGGGGTTGCGCGCACATTTCAGAACATTCGGCTGCTGGATGAGCTAAGCGCCATGGACAACCTCGTCTGCGCCATGCAGGGGCGCTTCAGCGCTTCGCTTGCCGATACGCTGCTGCCCACGCGCAGGCGCAGGCGCGAGCTGAATGAGGCGCGCGAGTTCGCCATGGAACAGCTGTGCTTTCTGGGGCTTGATCAGTATGCCGGAATGCCCGCGGGCAAGCTGCCCTACGGCGCGCGCAAGTCGCTGGAGATAGCGCGCTGCCTGTGCATGCGCCCGCGGCTGATGCTGCTGGACGAACCGGCCAGCGGCCTCAACACTCAGGAGGCGCACGAGCTGGGGCAGACAATACTGCGCCTTGACAGGGAAAGTATGATAATCGTCGTTATAGAGCACAACATGGCGCTGGTCAGGCAGATAGCCGATGAGATAATACACATAGCCGATGGGCGCGTGGCATACGCATTGCAGCGCGAGGAATGGCTCAGGAAGGGCGGAAGCCGCAAGTGAAAAAGACATACGTTACCACCATGCCCGACCATGTGGGCGCTTTTCTGGAGGCCAGCCGCCGCATATCGGCGCTGGGGCTGAACATAACGCGCGTCAGCTATGACAAGGCTATAGACCTACACACGCTGTTCATAGAGGTGGAGGGCGGCGAGGAGGAGCTGCGCTGCGCCGACGGCGAGCTGGAGCAGATAGGCTACTGTCAGGGCGCGGCGCGTCATAAGGGCATAGCGCTGCTCGAATTCCTGCTGCTCGACGTGCCGGGCAGCGTAACGGCGGTGCTGGAGCTGATAGCGCAAAACGGCATGAACATATCGTTCATAAGCTCGCATTCGGACGGGAGCGGATTCCAGCGCTTCCGCATGGGGCTGCTGGTCAGGGACGGCATACTGCCGCTGGGCTTTATGGAGAGCGCCAATGCCATATGCAGCACGCGCGAGCTGGACTATGGCCGTGGCAGAAACTATGACAACAGCATATTCTATTCGTCATTCGTGAGCGCGCTGGCCGGGCGCATGGACCTCGCGCCCGAGCGCCGCGATGAGCTGATGATAAACGTGAACCTTGCCATGCAGACTCTGGAGGAGCGCGAGCTGTCGCCGTACAAGACCTTCGACTACATAAGCCGGTTTACCGACATGCTGTCGCGCCATCGCGGCAAGGCGTTCAGGCCGCGCGTGACTAGGCATGAGCTTACCCCCTCCACTCAGGCGATAGTGATAGAGCCGCCCTGCGGCAGCAACACCACGGTACTGCTAAGCGGTGGACAGGCGCTGTTCATAGACACCGGCTATGCCTGCTATCGCGAGGAGATGCTGGCGCTCCTGCGCGAGCTGCTGCCGGACTTTGACGATATGGCCAAGCAGGCGCTGATAACGCATGCCGATGTGGATCACTGCGGGCTGCTCGACGTGTTCTCAAGCGTACTCATGAGCAGGCGCAGCCGCGACAGCCTTATGCTGGAGCGCGAGGGCCGCGCCGCGCTGCGCGAGCAGAACGCGCTGCACGCGCCATACATACGCATATGCAAGCTGCTGACCGGCTACGAGCCGCCGCGCCGCGCTGAGCTAAGGGCGATATGCGGCGCGGAGCGCAATGAAGCGCCGCTCAGCCCGGCGGGCGGATTACGCTTTGGAGACATGGAATTTGAGATATACGAGGGCGCGGGCGGCCATCTGCCGGGCGAGATAGTGCTGATAGACTACGAGCATGGCGTGGCGTTTACCGGGGATGTGTACGTGAACATCAAGGGCTTTACAAAAGAGCAGGCCGAGTACAACCGCTGCGCGCCCGTGCTGATGACCTCGGTGGATACCGACCCGCAGCTGGCGGCGCGCGAGCGGGGTGCGCTGATGCGCAGGCTGGGCGCGGGCGAATGGCGCATATTCGGCGGACATGGGCAGGTGAGGGAGTATGGAGTCACGGACGGCAACTGAGGCTCGGGGCGGCATTATGCTGTCGATAGAGGGCGCGAGCGTGAACTACGGCGCGCTGCATGCGCTGCGCGGCGCGGATATGTGCGTGCGCGGCGGCGAGATAACCGCGCTGATAGGCATGAACGGCGCGGGCAAGACCACGCTTCTTAGCGCCGCCATGGGCGTGACGCAGCTGGCCTGCGGGCGGGTGTCGTTCATGGGCGAGAATATAACGCACATGGACGCACTTGCGCGCATAAGGCGCGGGCTGGCGCTGTGTCCCGAGGGCAGGCAGGTATTTGCCCGCATGAGCGTGGCCGAGAACCTGCGCATGGGCGGCTATACGCTGCCGCGCCGCGAGGTGAAGCCGCGCATGGAGCAGCTGCTTGAGATGTTCCCGCGGCTGGGCGCGCGGCTCAATCAGCAGGCCGGCACGCTCTCGGGCGGCGAACAGCAGTGGCTGGCGATAGCGCGCGCGCTGATGAGCCGCCCCAAGCTGCTTATGATGGACGAACCCACGCTGGGGCTGGCGCCCGAGGCGGTGGACGAGCTGTTTGAGATGCTGCGCGGCATAGCTGCGGGCGGCGTGACGCTGCTGGTGGTCGAGCAGGACGTGGGCGGCGTGCTGGGTGTGGCGGGCGATGTATACGCGCTGGAGGGCGGCGTGTGCTGCCTGCTGGGGCGCGCGCAGGCGCTCTCATGCGATGAGGACTTCCGCCGCCAATGGCTGGCGGATGAATGAACCGGCAATGCGATACAGAAAATGATACAGAAAACGCGCGCGCTTTGAGCGGATATTGCTGCTCAGAGCGTGCGCGTCTGTATTATGCAGTAAATCTATTTGCCGTGCGCATGGCTTTGCGCCGGGAGTTTGGGGCAGGGCATTGAGCTATCGGCCATGTGCGCCGGTATAGGCACATGGCCAATGCTATGAGCCTGTTGTATGCATTATGCCGCAGGGCTTGCCGGAGTGCGGCTGGCCTGTCAGACCGTGGCGGCGGGTTGAGCGCCGTCCCCGGCCTTGGGCGCGTCTATCCAGGATACGCCCAGACTGCCCATGCCCAGATGGATGCCCAGCACCGGCCCAAGCTTGCGCTGTATGACCTCGTGACCCGCCGCTTCCACGCGCAGCTTGAGGTCGGCCATCTGGCTGTCGGCCATGAAGCCCTCCACTACGCAGCGGCAGGGCGTGTCGGGCAGCGACTTTATCAGCGTCTTGTACTGCTCATGCCGTCCGCGCACCATGCCGGTGGAAACTATGCAGCCGTCCACGCACTTGAGTACGGGGCGTATGTTCAGTATCGTCGATATGGACATGCGCACGCTGCCCAGACGCCCTGAGCGGCGCAGCGGGGTTATGTCGTCCACGGTGAAGGTGGTGCGAATGCTGTCGCGCAGCTCACGCAGTGCGCGCGCTACCTCGTGCAGTCCCATGCCGGCGTTTATCATGCGCCGCGCCTCCAGTATCATAAGATACAGTCCGCCGCTGGTGGTGCGCGAATCGACCACGGCGATGTTCTCGGGATCGGTCTCCTTGGCCGACATGCGCGCGTTGCCGTATGTTCCCGACAGGCGCGAGCTCATAGTCAGGCACAGCACCTGCGCGCCCGCATCGACGAGGTCGTTGAACACGCTCATGAACGCGGAGAAGGTGGCCTGCGATGTGCGCAGCTTGTCTATGTTCTGCGCGACCACGCGCTCGTAATCGCCGCTTGCGTCCATATAGCTCTCGTTAAAGGGCGGCTGGCCGGGCAGCGAGTAGGACATGGGCACTACCGTGACGCCCAGACGCTCTGCCTCGGCGCGGTATAAGTATGCCGACGAATCAGTGACTATCGCTATCATGTCTGCCCGCCTCCGATCTTGCGGAATTTTTCGTAGCGATGGGCGAGCAGCTCATCGCAGCTCATGGCGCTGTATTGGGCAATGCTTTCTGCGAGCTGGCTCTTGAGCGCGGCGTTTACGGCATCAAAGCCGCCGGTTTCGCTTATGACGCGCTCCACTACGCCCAGCTCCAGCAGATCTTCTGCGGTGAGCCTTAGCACATTGCTGGCTTCCTTTACGCGCTTGGCATCCTTCCATATGATAGAAGCCGCGCCCTCGGGCGATATGACCGAGTATATGGAGTTTTCCAGCATCCACACTTCGTCAGCCACGGCCAGCGCTATCGCTCCGCCCGAGCCGCCCTCGCCTATGACTATCGATATGACAGGCGTGCGCAGCTCGGCCAGCGTCGCCATGCTCTCGGCTATGGCCTGGCTCTGGCCGCGCTCCTCCGCGCCTATGCCGCAGTAAGCGCCCGATGTGTCCACAAAGCAGATTACGGGCCGGTGGAACTTTTCGGCCTGATGGAACTGACGTATGGCCTTGCGGTAGCCCTCGGGGTGCGCAGAGCCAAAGTTGCGGCGCACGCGCTCGGCAGTCTCATGGCCCTTTTCTATGCCTACCACGGTCACAGGCACGTCGCCCAGCAGCGCTATGCCCGCCACAACTGCGTGGTCATCGGCAAAGCGGCGGTCGCCGTGCATCTCGGTGAATTCAGTGAATATGTTGCGTATGTAATCAAGCGCGGTCTGACGCCCCTTGGCGCGCGCGGCCTGTACGCGATCGTATGCGTTCATCGCTGCGCCTCCTCTCCCTGTCGATGCAGCATCAGCAGGCGCGAGAGCATGTCGCGCATCTCGCGGCGGTCGCATATCATGTCTACAAAGCCCTTCTCCAGCTGGAATTCGGCGCGCTGGAAGCCCGCGGGCAGCTTTTGCCTTATGGTCTGCTCGATTACGCGCGGCCCTGCAAAGCCTATAAGCGCGTTGGGCTCTGCGATTATCACGTCACCATCCATGGCAAAGGAGGCGCTGACGCCGCCCGTCGTGGGGTCGGTCAGCACCGCTATGTAGAGCAGTCCCGCGTCCGAATGGCGGCATACGGCGGCGGTGGTCTTGGCCATCTGCATAAGCGACAGTATGCCCTCCTGCATGCGCGCGCCGCCCGATACCGTGAAGCCTATCACGGGCAGATGTTCTTCAGTGGCGCGCTCGAACAGGCGCGTTATCTTTTCGCCGGTGACCGTACCCATGGAGCCCATCATGAAGAACGGGTCCATCGAGAACACGCCGCATCTGCGGCCCCCCATGGACGCAAAGCCGGTCACTACGCTGTCCACCTCGTTGGAGGCGGCGCGCGCCTTTTCCAGCTTGCCCTCGTATTCGGGGAAGTCCAGCGGGTTTCCCGGCTGCATGCCCGCGTCCAGCTCCTCAAACGAGCCGTCGTCAAAGAGCAGCGCTATGCGCTTGCGCGCGCCTATGCGCATGTGCGCGCCGCAGAAGCGGCATACGAACATGTCGCTCACCAGAGCGTCGTCAGCCAGCAGGCGCTTGCAGTTGGTGCAGGCAAAGCTCTCGGCGACAACGCCCTGATCGGTGTCCTCAAGCGCGTTCTTGGGGCGGCGGAACAGGTTCTTTGGCAGCATCTATGTCACTTCCTTACAGCTTGAGGCCTTCTATAAACGACGTGGTGTAACTGCCGTCTATGAACGCCTTTTCGTTAATCAGGTCGGAGTGCATGGGGCCGGTGTGATCAACGCCCTCTATCACCATCTCACACAGCGCGGCCTGCATCTTGCGTATGGCCTCGGCGCGCGTGGCGGCGTATACTATCAGCTTGCCTATCATCGAATCGTAATAGGGCGGTATCTGATAGCCCTGATAGAGCGCCGTGTCGAACCTTACCCAAGGCCCGCCCGGTATGTGGAGTATCGATATCTGGCCGCAGCAAGGCGCGAAGTTGTTCTGCGGGTTTTCGGCGTTTATGCGGCATTCTATGGCGTGACCCACCAGCTTTATGTCCTTTTGCTCAAAGGGCAGCTCAGCGCCCGCCGCCACGCGTATCTGCCACTTTACTATGTCCGTGCCGGACACCATCTCGGTCACGGGATGCTCCACCTGAAGGCGGGTGTTCATCTCCATGAAGTAGAACTGCTGGTCGGGCGTGACCAGGAACTCCACCGTGCCTACACCCTCATAGTTTACGGCGCGGGCGGCGCGAATGGCCGCGTCCATCATGCGCGCGCGCGTCTCCTCGCTGAGCGAGGGCGCGGGGCATTCCTCAAGCAGCTTCTGATGCTTGCGCTGCATGGAGCAGTCGCGGTCGCCCAGGCAGACAACGCCGCCGTGCTGGTCGCACAATAGCTGCATCTCGATGTGCTTGACTTCAGTCAGGTACTTTTCCATGTATACGCCGTCGTCACCGAATGCGCCGCGCGCCTCGGCACGCGCCTCCAAAAAGGCGCGCTCGACCTGTTCGGGCGATTCGACTAGGCGTATTCCGCGCCCGCCGCCGCCGCTGCGCGCCTTGATGAGCAGCGGCAGCCCTATGCGCTCAGCCTCGGACTGAGCCTGCTCCACGCTCTCAACCAGGTCGCAGCCCGGAACTACCGGCACTCCGGCGGCGCGCATGGTGCGGCGCGCCTCGTCCTTGTCGCCCATGCGGGTGATTATGTCGGCTGCCGGGCCTATGAACTTTATGTTGTTTGCGGCGCATTTGCGGGCGAACTCGGCGTTCTCGCTGAGCAGCCCGTAGCCGGGATGTATGGCCTGCGCGCCGGAAACTATGGCGGCGGAGATTATCCCGTCCATGTTGAGATAGCTCTTTGACACCGGCGCCGGGCCTATGCATATGCTCTCGTCGGCAAGCGACACGTGCAGCGCATCGCGGTCGGCCTCGGAAAACACGGCCACCGTGGATACGCCCATCTCCTTGCAGGCGCGGATTATGCGCACGGCGATCTCGCCGCGGTTTGCGATCAATATCTTGGGAAACAAATTACGCCTCCTGGCGCATATGGCGCGCCCGCGCGTGCCATATGCACGCAAACAGCGCCGCCTGCGCAGCAAAAGAATAGTTTGGCGGACGGGGAACGCATCCCCGGCCGCTTGCGCCTGTTTAGGCCTTGGCAGGTATACCTGCACATACAAGACCGCAGGGCGGATATCGCTACCTAGGGGAAGAAAATTGCAAATACCTAAAATGCCCATCGCGCATGCAGCTTGGCAAAGCAGAGCCTTGCGACGCTGACAGATAAGCCTTGCATGCCGGGCTAACCAACCTAGGCACACATGCGCAAAGACGGCAAAGCGCCATCCCGCCGGCCTTAACTCGGGCTTGCCATATGTGCCGGCGCGCCCAACGCCTGATGGTCAGGTCACAACAAACTGGAACTCGCCGCTGGAGCAAAGCTCGCCGTCCACGCGCGCCTCGCCCGTGCATACGTACAGGTTGGCCATGCGGCGCTTGAGCTTTATCTCGGTCATCAGCACGTCTCCGGGGCGCACGGGGCGGCGGAAGCGCACCTTGTCTATGCCCGCATAGAGCGGGGTATGACCCTTTATCTCGCCCGCCAGCAGCACGCAGGCGGTCTGCGCGATTATCTCGCACTGTATCACGCCCGGCATTATCGGGTTGCCCGGAAAGTGGCCGCGCAGAAAGAACTCGTCGCCGCGCACGGTATAGCTGCCGTGCGCGGCGCCCTCCTCGTCCATGTGCGCCTCGTCCAGCAGCAGCATGTCGTCGCGATGGGGGAGTATGTCCATTATCTCCTCTTTGGTCATGTCCACACCTCCCTCGTCAATAGAGCTTGAACAGCGTCTGACCGTATTCGACCACGCTGCCGCTCTGCGCGCATATGTCCACTATCTCGCCGTCCTGAGTGGCGGTAATCTCGTTCATGAGCTTCATGGCTTCGACTATGCACAGCACATCGCCCTTCTTGACCCGGTCGCCGACCTTGACATAAGGCTCGGAGTCGGGCGAGGGCGCGGCATAGAACACGCCTACCAGCGGGCTCTTTACCTCTACTACATCGTTGAAGTCCACGCCGCGGTCATCGTGCGGCACATTGGGCGCGGCGGGCGCGGCCGCAGGCTCAGCCATGGGCGCGGGGGCGGGCGCGGCGGCGACAGGCGCGGCGCAGGCAGCGCGCTCCAGCTTTATGTGCGCGCCGCACTCGTCTATCTCTATCGCGCTCAGGCCGCTCTCGCGCATTATGGCCGCAAGCTCGCGTATCTCGTCTATCTTCATTTGAACCTCCTGAGTGCCACAACCGCATTGTGGCCGCCAAAGCCCAGCGAAGTGGATATGGCGCAGTCAAGCTGCATCTTGCGCGCAGCGTTGGGCGTGTAGTCCAGATCGCAGTCGGGGTCGGGCTCGTTGAGGTTGATGGTGGGCGGCACTATGCCGTCGTTTAGCGCCAGCACGCATGCGCACAGCTCCACAGCGCCGGTCGCGCCCAGCATGTGGCCGTGCATGGACTTGGTGGAGGATATCACGGCGCGGCGCGCCTCGTCCTCGCCCAGAGCCATCTTTATGGCCAGCGTCTCGGTGCGGTCGTTGAGCGGAGTGCCGGTGCCGTGGGCGTTTATGTAGAGCTGGCCGTCTATGCCGCCCATCTGCTCCACGGCCTGACGTATGGCGCGCGCCGCGCCCTTGCCCTCGGGATCGGGAGCGGTGATGTGGTGCGCGTCGCAGGTGTTGCCGTAGCCCACTACCTCGCAGAGTATGTTGGCACCGCGCGCACGCGCATGCTCCAGCTCCTCAAGCACCAGTATGCCCGCGCCTTCGCCCATAGTAAAGCCCGAGCGGCGCTTGTCAAAGGGCAGGGAGGCGACCGTGGGATCGTCGGTCTCGCACAGCGCCTTGCAGTTGCAAAAGCCCGCCACGCCCATGGGCTCTATCGCGGCTTCGGCGCCGCCCGCGATTATCGCGGTGGCATAGCCGTCCTTTATGGCGCGATACGCCTCGCCCACGGCATTGGTGGAGGTGGCGCACGCGGTCACTACGGGCAGGGAAGGCCCCTGCGCGTTGAACTTTATGGCGATGTTGCCGGTGGCGATGTTGGCTATCATCATGGGTATGTACAGCGGCGACACGCGCGAAGGCCCGCGCTTCAGCAGCTTTTCGGCCTCGGTGAACGAGGTGTGGAAGCCGCCTATGCCGCTGCCCACGTATACGCCCAGCTGCTCAGGGTCAATACTGCCCATTATGCCGGACTGCGTTACAGCCTGGTAAGCGGCGGCCATAGCGTACTGGGAATACAGATCCATGCGGCGGCCGTCGCCCTTTTCCATGCCGTAGTTGGTTATGTCAAAATCGCGCACCTCGCCCGCGACCTTGCACTTATAGTCGGTCGTGTCAAAGCGGGTTATCGGGCCTATACCGCAGCGGCCCGCATATAGGCTGTCGCGGAAGGCGGGTATGTCGTTGCCAATGGGCGATATTACGCCCATGCCGGTTATTACTACTCGCATCGTTCTACCTCACATGTAAAGGCCGCCGTTGACGCTTAGCACCATGCCGGTTATGTACGCGGCGCGGTCGCCCGCCAGGAAGCATACGGCCTCGGCAATCTCCTCGGGCTCTGCCATGCGCCCCATGGGTACGGCGCTCACGCCCTTGCTCAGCGCGTCCTCGCCCAGAGCTGCGGTCATCTCGGTGCGCACATAGCCGGGGGCTACGGCGTTTACGGTGACTCCGCGCCCGGCCAGCTCGCGCGCCAGCGTCTTGGTCAGGCCGATCATGCCGGCCTTGGCGGAGGCATAGTTGGCCTGACCCGCGTTGCCCATCTGACCGGCTACGGAGGCTATGTTGATTATGTGACCCTTGCGGCGGCGCACAAAGTCGCTCATCGCCGCCTGAGTGAGCAGGAACGCGCCGGTAAGGTTCACATCGATGACCCTGCGGAAGTCCTCCTCCTTCATGCGCAGCGATATGCCGTCGCGGGTTATGCCCGCGTTGTTTACCAGTATATCGACAGGACCCAGCTCGTCGCGCACGGCCTTGACAGCGTCCTTTACCTCATCGGAATTGGACACGTCGCACTTTGCGGCCATGGCGCGCACGCCCAGCGCGCGGACGGCAGCCAGAGTCTCCTCGGCGGCCTGCGCGTTTCCGGCGTAAAGTATGGCTATGTCAGCGCCGGCCTCGGCCAGACGCAGCGCTATCGCGCGGCCTATGCCGCGCGAGCCGCCGCTTATCAGGGCTATGCGCCCGGAAAGCGATTCGCTCAGCATATGCACTCCTCCTTGAGCGCCGCAAGGCCTGCGGCATCGCCCACGGCGTATACCTTTGCCTCGGGGCGTATCTTCTTTATCAGCCCGCACAGCGTCTTGCCCGCGCCCACCTCTATGAAGGTGCGCACGCCTTCGTCCCACATGCGCTCGACCGTCAGGCACCAGCGCACCGGCGAATCTATCTGACGCGCCAGCGTCTCGGCCTCCTGACCGCGCTCATAGGGCAGGGCAGTGCGGTTGGCATACAGCGGCAGATGTCCCTCGCCGAACTCTATGCCGGAGAGCGCCTCGCGCATGCCGCGCGCGGCGTCCGCCATGAACGGCGAATGGAACGCGCCCGAAACGGCCAGCTTCATGGCGCGACCGCCCGCAGCCTTCACCGCGTCCAGCAGCGCCTGCTCGGACTCCTTGGCGCAGGCCACTACGGTCTGGGCGGGCGAGTTGAAGTTGACGGGATAGGCGCGGTCTATGCCGCCGCACAGCGCTGTGACCTCATCGCTTGTGAGCTTTAGGACGGCGTACATAAGGCCGGGATTGGCCTCGGCGCAGGCCTGCATGAGCTCCGCGCGGCGCGATACCAGACGGAACGCCGTCTCAAAGTCGGTCAGGCCGCAAAACGCCGCCGCCGCCACCTCGCCCAGCGAGAAGCCCGCGCACATGTCGGGCGTAACGCCCGCATCCATGGCCAGACGCGCGCATACATAGTCCATCACGAACAGGCAGGGCTGGGTGTTTATGGTGGTGGAAAGTTCTTCCTTGCTGCCCTCAAAGCACATGGCAAGCGTGCCGGGGCGAAGTTCTTCCGCCTTGTCGAACAGCGCCCGGGCAAGGGGCAGGGAATCGTACAGATCCTTGCCCATGCCCGGGTACTGAGCGCCCTGACCGGCGAATACAAATGCTACTTTGTCCATTCGGCGGCACCTCGCAAAAGTTTTTCCGCGCCCGAAACGACGTCCTCGATTATCGCGGCGGCGGGCTCTATCTGCTTTACAAGACCGGCTATCTGACCGCAGAGGAAGCTGCCTTCCTTCTCGTTGCCGTCCACAGCTGCCTTGCGCAGCGCGCCCACGCCGAACTGCTCGACCTCGTCGTTGGTGCTGTTGGGATCGTACTCCAGCTTGGCGAACGCATTGGTGAAGGGATTCTTGAGCGCGCGCACGGGATGCCCCAGCCTGCGGCCGGTGACTATCGTGTCTATGTCGCGCGCGGCCACGACCTTGCGCTTGTAGTTCTCGTGCGCTACGCACTCCTCGGCGCACAAAAAGCGCGTACCCATCTGCACGCCCTCCGCGCCCAGCATCAGCGCCGCCGCCAGTCCGCGGCCATCGGCTATGCCGCCCGCAGCTATTACGGGTATGGATACGGCATCCACTACCTGCGGCACCAGCGATATGGTCGCCATCTCGCCTATGTGACCGCCGGACTCGCCGCCCTCGGCTATTACCGCAGTGGCGCCGAAGCGCTCGACGCGCCTAGCTATCGCCACCGACGGCACTACTGGCACGACCTTTATGCCCGCAGGAACCCATACCTTCATGTACTTGTCGGGCATGCCCGCGCCGGTGGTGACTACCGGCACATGCTCCTCCAACAGTACCTGCGATACCTCGTCCACATGCGGACTCATCAGCATCACGTTTACGCCGAAGGGCTTGTCGGTCAGCTCGCGGCAGGCGCGTATCTCGTTTCGGAGATACGCGCCCGGCGCGTTCATGGCGCTGATTATGCCCAGACCGCCGGCATTGGACACCGCCGCCGCCAGCTTGTGTTCGCTTATCCAGGCCATGCCGCCCTGAAATATCGGCTGGGCTATGCCTATGGCCTCAGTTATGCGCGTCTTCATTACTTGGCCTCGTCGATGAGCTTAACTATGTCGCTTACCTTCTTGAGGGAAGCATCCAGCTCTATGGTCACGCCGAACTCGTCCTCGAGCTTCATGGCCAGCTCAGCCATGTCCAGAGAATCCAGACCCAGCTCGGTGAACTCGCTGTCTTCCTTTACCTCAGAAACCTCTATGCCCTTGTAATCCGCCAGTATCTCCGCTACCTTGTCAAAAGTCATGATATTCATCCTCCATGTCGTATTTTTCTATTTTATTATCGCCGAACCGCCGGCGTGGGATAACTCTGTAAATCGGCTGCGCATTAAGCGCGCCCGGAATGTGGACGGCAATCGCCCGGCAAAGGCAGTGCGCGCAATATGCCATATGCTTTCTCCGCGCAATGGCGGCGCATTGTGCCTACGCATCAGCGCCCGATATGCCCTAGCATTGGCGGGCTTACTTTGTCCACCTGAGCAGCGCAGCGCCGGTCACAAAGCCCGCGCCGAATGCGCTCAGGGCGATGAGATCGCCGTTTTTGAGCGCGCCCGACTTGTTCTGCTCGTCCAGCAGTATCGCGCAGGAGGCGCTGGAGGTGTTGCCGGTGCGCTCTATGTTGTGCGGCACGCGCTCGCGCCCGACCTTCAGGCGGCTGCGTATGGCCTCGATTATGCGCAGATTGGCCTGATGCAGTATGTAGTGGTCCACATCGTCGGCCTGGAAGCCGCACTCGTCCAGCAGCGCGTGCAGATCCTCGGAGGAATAGGTCACGGCGGACTTGTATACCTCCTGACCCTGCATCTTCATGGTTGTGTCTATGCCGGCATCCTTGGCAAAGGGGCTGTTGCCGCGGCCGGCGCGCTCGCAGAGCACGTCCACATTGCCGCGCGTGGTGAGTCTGGTGCGCAGTATGCCCTCGCCTTCGCCCACGACCACCGCCGCCGCGCCGTCGCCAAACAGCACGCAGGTGGAGCGGTCGGTCCAGTTGGCTATGCGGCTCATGGCCTCGGCGCAGAGTATCAGCACCTTGCGCGCGCGGCCGGTGGCTATGTAGCTGTCGGCCATGTCCAGCGCGTATATGAAGCCTGCGCAGGCCGCGTTTATGTCCACGCAGGGGCAGTGCGCGCCCAGATATTGCTGCACGGCGCAGCTAAGGCCGGGGGTTATCCATTCGCCCTGAACGGTGGAGCATATTATGAAGTCAAGCTCCTCCGCGTTCACGCCCGCGTCGGCCATGGCGGCGTTGCAGGCGCTGCAGGCTAAGTCGTAAAGCGTCTCGCTGCTCAGTGCGCGGCGCGAGCGTATGCCCGTGCGCGTGGATATCCATTCGTCGCTGGTGTCAAGAAAGCGGGTGAGGTCGTCGTTGGTTACCTCAAGCTCCGGCAGAGCGCTGCCCGTTCCCAGTATCTTCAAATGTCTACGCCTCCTTGACCGGCGCTTGTCGCCGGCCGCTTTTCGCTTGGCTCGCCCGCACCCGCATCCTGTGCGCGCGCGGTCAGCTCTCCGGCCTTGCTCTGAAAGAAGTTGTTCAGCACGCTAAGGCCCTCTATGAGCGCATCCTTGTCGGCCTCGGGCATGGCCCGCGCCACGGCATGCACCATCTGCCTGTGAAAGTACCTGTGCGATATGTCGGCGCGCAGCCCCAGTTCGGTCAGATGCACGTATATGCGCCTGCCGTCCTCTGGACAGCGCGACTTGTACACATAGCCTTTGCGCTCCAGCTTCTTGACCGCAACCGTTACCGAGGGCAGCGATATGCTCTGCATCTGCGCTATCTCGGTAATGGTGCGCCCGCGCTCGCGGCCGCGATCGCCGCTAAGCGACCCTATCGCTTCGATTATGTGCATCTCGCTTATGGACAGGTTCTCATGGCTCAGGTCGGAGAGCATGGTCTCCTCGATGGTGCGTATCGCACGATATGTCGTCACCAGCAGCTCGTTGAGCTGCGCACAGAACCTGGCATCCATGCGGCGCGCCTCCGTTAGTTAATTAGTCAAACTAATTATATTTTGCCGGGACGGTGTTGTCAAGTATAGCCATATACCGGCGGCGTTAAATTTGCAGGGCAATGTCGGGGCAGGGCGGCAGAAGAACATGCGGGATTTACATGAAGTTAAGCAAAATGTATGATGTGATAAAGTGATATTGACGATAGCCGGTGAATCAAACGGATTGCGAAAACAATACAAAAACGATTTGACAGTTAAAGCCAAAAGTGGTATATTGAATTATGTTAAAGCCAACATGGCGCTTACTTTGGCAAAAAATATAGTCACGGACTATTAACAGGGGGAGGCGTAGAACATGGCTCAGGTCATAAATGACCGCAAACCTGCGCGCAAGACTAACTGGCGGCTGATATTGTCCACAAACGTGCCGCTGTTTTTGATGTGCGTGCCGTGCATAGTGCTTATATTCTGCTTCTGCTACATGCCCATGGTCGGCACAGTGCTGGCGTTTAAGAATTTTAAGCCCAAGTACGGCATATTCGGCAGTCCGTGGGTGGGCTTTAAGAACTTCGAGTTCATGTTCAAAAACGAGACGTTCTGGGCCGTGCTTAAAAATACGCTCTTTTATAATATCATATTTCTGGTGATAGGCCGCACGCTGCCGCCGATACTTGCGATAATCACCAGCGAAGTGCGCAGCAAGAAGATGGCGCGCGTGTTCCAGACGACCATGATAATGCCGCACTTTCTGTCATACGTCGTTGTGTCGGTCATAGTGCTTGCGATACTGGGCGCGGATACCGGCATAATGGGGCATTGGTACAGATCGCGCGGGCTGGAGCCAATAGCGTTTTACAGCGAACCGGACTATTGGTACGGCATACTGATACTTGTGCGCACGTGGAAGACGATAGGCTACGACAGCATAATCTACCTCGGCACTATAACCGGCATCTCGGACGAGTACTACGAGGCCGCCGTGATAGACGGTGCCAACCGCTTCCAACAGATTATGCACATAACCGTGCCATTTTTAAAGCCCATGATAATAATCCTTGCGATAATGGCCGTGGGCTCCATGTTCCACGCTTCGTTTGACCTGTTCTATCAGGTGCCGCAGAACGCGGGCCAGCTGATGAAGGCCACAAATACCATAGACGTATACGTCTACAACACGCTCAAGAACTCCAACAATGTGGCTATGTCCTCGGCGGTGGCGCTGTTCCAGTCCATAGCGGGTTTTGTGCTGGTCGTGGCGACCAACCAGATAGTGCGCTGGGTGGACAAGGACCTGTCCATGTTCTGATGAGACGCGGCATTATGACGAAAGGACGTGTGGAGCATGACGGAAAAGACCGCCAAAAGGCGCAAGTGGCGCGGCCCGCTGGAAGTCAGCACGCGGGCTAACGTGATAATATGCGTGATACTGACCATATTCTGCCTATCGTGCGTGCTGCCGATACTGCTTGTGTACATGACATCGGTAACGGATGAGCTGGCGATAACCAAAAACGGCGTGAGCCTGTTTCCGGAGAAGTTCAGCCTGGAGGCTTACAGGATGCTGTTTGGCACCAGTAGCCACAAGATTTTCGTAAGCTACGGCAACACGCTGCTGCTGACGGTATTGGGTACATTGTTCGGGCTATGGTTCATGACGATGTTCGGCTACGCCTGTTCGCGCAAGGACTTCAAGCTCAGGCGCGCGCTGTCGTTCTTTGCCTACTTTACAATGCTGTTCAACGGCGGCATGGTGGCCAGCTACATAGTAAACACCACCATATTCCGCATGCGGGATACTTTCTGGGTGCTGCTTCTGCCCGGCATGGTGGGCGCATACAACATAATAGTGCTGCGCACGTTCTTCTCGTCCAGCGGCACGGAGTCGCTTATCGAGGCCGCCAAGATAGACGGCGCGGGCGAGTTCCGCATATATGCGCAGATAGTCCTGCCCATATCCAAGCCTGCGCTGGCCACGATAGGCCTGTTTACGGCGATAGCGTACTTCAGCTCGTGGTTCAACGTGCTGATGTATATAGACAACGAAAACCTCTGGACCATACAGTACATGCTGCAGCGCGTAATGAACGACATACTGTATCTGCGCGCCAATCCCGAGATAGCCATGTCGGAGGAGGGCAGCCTGATACTTGCCTCGCTGCCCAATGAGTCGGCCAAGATGGCGCTGACCGTCATAACCATGACGCCGGTGCTGCTGTTCTATCCCTTCTTCCAGAAGTACTTCGTAAAGGGACTCACGCTGGGCGCGATAAAGGGATGACGTGACCAAGCGGCAAAGCGCAAGCCGCAGGAGCATACACATCACTATTAAGGAGGAGACTGGTATGAAGAAGCTAATGGCACTTATGCTGGCGCTGGTAATGTGCGTGGCGGGTATGTCCATCGCCGCCGCTGAGGGCGCTGCGCCCGCTGTAGATCCGGCCTCGCTTGAGCCATACGAGATAGTATGGTACACGCTGGGCTCGACCGCCAATTCCGAACAGGCAGTGCTGGACGAGATAAACAAGCAGCTGACCGAGAAGTTCAACGCTACGCTTGTGATGAACAAGAACAACAACAACGACCATCTGGAAAAGCTCAAGCTGCTGGTGGCCGCGCGCGACGACTTTGATCTGGCCTTTGTATCCAATGAGTACGCCAACTACGTGGCCATGGAGGCGTTCAAGCCCCTGACCGAGCTGCTGAACAACTATGGCCAGAACATAATGGCCACCTATCCGCAGGCGCTGTGGGATTGCGTGACCATAAACGGCGAGGTATACGCCGTGCCTACGCACAAGTATTCCTGCTCCTACTTCTACTACTGCATATCCAAGACCCAGTCCGACCAGCTGGGCGTATCTACCGACTGGATTGCCGATCCTGAACTGGACAAGATGCAGCGCTGGGATGCCTTCCGCAACTGGGCGACCGAGATGAAGAAGGCCGGCGGCGACACCAACGGCTACATAACCAGCGTAAACGGAGGCGCGTTTGAGGCGCTGTATCCCTGCGAGTACATGACCGGTTCCTCCTACGACCCCGGCGCGGTCGTGCTGGGCGACGATTCCATAGCCAATCAGGAGCGCAATGTGGTGTTCAACCAGTTCGCCACCCCCGAGTTTGAGCAGTTCTGCCGCGATGCGCGCGAGCTGTTCGAGGCGGGCGTCACTCCCAAGGATGAGACGACCAACCCCGACCTGTCCAAGGGCGATCCGGCCATATCCACTCAGGACTCCATGGCCAAGCGCCTCAAGGGCTACGAGGAGCAGTATTCTCAGGACTTTGAGCCCTACATGCTCAACTATGCCTTCACCACAACTCAGAAGATATACGGCTCCATGAACGCCATATCCGACACCTCTGCCGATCCTGAGCGCGTGATGATGTTCCTCAACGAGCTGATAGGCAACACCGAGTTCGCCAACCTGATATTCTACGGCGTAGAGGGCGTGTCCTACAAGCGCAACGATGCGGGTCAGATAGTCCGCAATGCCGACGAGTGGAACATGACCACCTGGTCGCTGCCGGGCTTCATAACCGCCGAGCCGGACACCTCGCTGCCCATAAACATGGTCGAGATGTACGAGGCCTTCGACAAGGAACTGGTCTATGCCGACAACATGGGCTTCGCCTTTGACGAGGAGCCCGTAATGACCGAGCTGGCTGCCGTGCGTCAGGTGACCAACGAGTACTACAAGGCGCTGGCCGGTGGCCGTGCCGATGTGGACACCGAGCTGCCCAAGTTCCTTGCGGCGCTGGAGTCCGCCGGTGTGGACACCATACTGGCCGAGGAGCAGGCGCAGCTGGATGCATGGCGCACCGCTCAGGGCAAGTAATAATAGCGCGACAAGCAAGGTTATGATACTGAAAGCCCCGCGTCATTTTGGCGCGGGGCTCAGCCTGTCAAAAAAGGTCGCGAAGCGCGGCCTTTCAGACTGTCAAAAAACCATCGGAGAGCTCGAGAGGGCTCGCAGCCCTCCCGACTTAGGTAGCGCCCAGCGACATGCTACGGTGGCTGTTAACTGTCTTAGGGATACCCACCTTTTTGGCGCGGGGCTTTGCCTGTCAAATCGCTTTTGCGGGGGCCTTCACGGCTTACTGCGGGGATTAATGCGCAAAAGTATATCATGGCTCCGCCACGAGAGCAATGACGGCGAAGCGATGGTCTGTATTCTCAGGCATTGCCATATAGCAGAATCGCCGCACTGTATCTTTTGCACCACAGATCCCTCAGCTTTCCGTGAAGCGCCTTTTGCAAGCTCATGTCAAAGCTCGGTTCATAGCACACGGGCTTGCGCTGTCATATGGCGTACTTCACATCAGACGTAATCCGCTCCCATATGACCTTGAGCCAGTTCATCACTGCTTCCGAATCCCCGGCCTTGTGCGAGTTCATAAGGCCGTCCTTGCGCCAGAGCATGTCGAAGCTCCAGAATGCGTCAACTATCCTGAACAGATAGGGGAACAGCTCCCGCTCCTCCTGCGTGAAGCTGCGCACCGAGCGGTAGCCGTCCAAGAACGCATTGAGTATCTGGGACTCAAAGTCCTCCGCCCTGTCCTCGGGATAGTCCATCAGCCTTGCTTCAAATATCGCCTGCATGATGGCATCGCAGAACAGCACATTGTCACCTGCGCGGTTGAAGTCGAATATCCCCACGTCGCCCTCGGCTGTGAGGTACAGGTTGCAATCGCTTATGTCGCCCTGCACGGCGTACCTGGGCTGCGACTTCAGCGGCGCGAGCGCTTCCATATGCTCGTCGTACTTATCCACTATCCTGTCGAACAGCGCCTTGCTCTCGCCGCCAAGCGAATCTTTAAGCGACGCGAATGCGTCAAAGGCGAACAGGTCGTTGTGCGCAAACGGGTCGAACAGCACGTCGTTTTTGACGTGGATATCGCACTGCTCCGCGATGGCGTGCGTCCTTGCGAGAAGCGCGCCGGTCTTGCGGGCTATGGCGCTGTCAACGAGCTTGACTTCGTTCTCGACGAACTCCTCAACCGTAACGATCACATCGTAGCCGCCGATATTGTACCAGTTGGCGTATCTGCCGTTTGCCATGTGCTGTTCGGGCGTAATGATGCCGTTTTCCCGTAGCGCATTGGCAAAGCGGCTCTGGCTCTCAATCAGCTCTATCGTGACATCCATCTCGTTCTTGAAGCGCATGACCAGCGGCGCACAGCCATCCAGCGCTATCTTAACTATGAGCCGCACCTCCTTTGAAGCGGGGTCCTTGCGCTCGTAGTTGTAGCGCTGAAGCTCGGTGATGCTGGCCATTTTCGCGGTTATGCCGTAATCGCGCAGTATCGCTTCGGCGTCATTTGCGTTTATATTGAACACGGGTGACACCTCACATACATATCATTCTGATTAGATTGCCAGTATATTAGCTTTTGCATTATAGCATGCGGCGGCACGAATTACAAGCAGCCACGGCGCGCAAGCGGCTGTGGCTGCTGATGGTATAATGACAATGTGTTGGCTTATAGACAGGCATGGGGCAGGCGATTCGCGTGCAGGCGCATTGATATGGCTTAGCGATTTCACTTGCCGCCGGCTCATGCTGCTTTTGGGCGGAACGCGTTGCGTCTATCCGCGCGGCGCAAGCTCCAGATGGACATCGCCGCTTTCGTCATAGCGCACCAGTTCGCGGTCCATGTCGAACGCATCTATGGTGCGGAAATAGTCATCCACGGTGGCAAAGCGGGGCTGCGCCTGCTCAATCACATGCCGCGCGCGCGCCGCGTCGTCGCAGAGCAGCATGCACAGCATGATGAGCTGCATCTGTGCCGAGCGCACACAGGCGGCGTATGGGTCGGCTATTACGTAGTCGTCGCCGTGTCCGGTGCCGCGCGCGCCGCCCACATAAGGGTGTACTGCGGGCATGACAGCCGACAAATCGCCCATGTCGGTGCAGCCCGTGCTCCAGCCGTCGCCCTCGTCCACTTCGTCATCGCCCGATACTTCGCGCGCCGCCTGCGCGGCTATACTGCGCAACTCGGGGTCGTTTATCAGAGGCGCATAGCCCGGCCGGTCGCATACGCGCACACGCGCGCCTATCGCTGCGGCGCTGGCGGCCAGAGCGCGGTTTATGCGCGCATTGGCCTGCGATATGGCCTCGAGCGTCGCGCCGCGCACATAGCTCTCCAGCGTAACGCGCGCGGGTATGGCGTTTACCACCGTGCCGCCCGAGGTTATTATGGGGTGGAAGCGCACGTGGTCGCCATCTCGGAAGGTCTCGCGCAGTGCGTTTGCCGCGCTTATGCCCAGCTCGGCGGCGTACAGCGCGTTTATGCCCAGATGCGGCGAGCCGCCGGCATGGGAGGCGTGGCCAATGTACTCTATCTGCTTTATGACGCAGCCGTTGCTGCCGGAATGCACCTCAAACGCCTTGCGCGTGGCTGAGGTATGCACCATCAGCGCCATGTCGCAGCCGTCAAAGTACCCGCGGCGCATGAATTCGACCTTGCCGCCCAGATAGCGTATAACGCCGCGCCGCTTCAGCTCGTCGCGCTGCTCAAGCTCTATCAGCTCCTCGGCAGGCACGGCACACAGGCATATGGAGCCGCTCAAGCCGTCCAGTATGCCGGGCTGCTTGAGCGCCAGCGCCAGACCCAACAGCGCGGCGGCCTGTGCGCAGTGGCCACAGGCATGCACGGCGCCGGTCTTTTTGTCGGCATCGGGATGGTTCATGCATACGAGCGAATCCAGCTCACCCAGCACCAGCACGCGCGGTCCGGGCCGGCCCGTGTCGATTACGGTGGTAAAGCCGGGTATGTCGCCCGCGCGGCGCAGCTCGTAGCCCGCCTTTATGAAGCGGTCGGCCAGATACTTGTCGGCCAGCCACTCGTTGTAGCCGGTCTGAGGATGTTTCCAGAGGTACTTTTCGGCGGATAGTATGGCGGCTTTGTGCCTGCTAACTGCGCGCATGTACTTTGCACTGTCCATATGCTCTCATCTCCCTGAATCGTGATGCCGCAGCGGCACTCGGCTCGCGCGGGCGTTTCTATCATGATTATAACGCGAAAAGCCCGCGTAAACAAGATGTAAAATGAAGCGCGGGCAAGGCAATTTGACATGTCGCGGATATGACAGGCGCATGTGCATTGCGCGGCGGCGTTGATGCTGAACTCAGGCGCATGCGCGCATGTGCATTGCGCGGTGGCGTTGATGCTGAACTCAGGCGCATGGCGTATGTGTATTGCGCGGCGGCGTTGATGCTGAACTCAGGCGCATGACCATGCGCGTGCGCATGGTACAGTGCCGTGCGGCGCGCCGTGACAGTGTCAGCTGCGCCAAAATACTCGCCCCATATACTTTACCGGTTTGCCATTGCCGCAGATGGGGAATAGTGGTATCATTAGCGAGTTCTAATGGTATTCTCACCCTGCACGCCTTGTCCGGGCATGCGGCGGGAAGTATAATGGTATTGGACGGAGGAAAGTGTTATGTGGATGCCTGACAGAGTGGCCTTTACGCTGGGGCCGCTTACGGTAAACTGGTATGGGGTGCTTATAGCCTCGGCGGTGCTAATAGGCTATCTGTTGGCGTGTCGCGAACAGAAGCGCGTTGGCCTGCCCGAAGGCACGATGCTGGATCTCTTCTTTTATATAGTGCCGCTGGCGATAATATGCGCGCGCGCGTACTTTGTGGTGTTCAAGTGGGACATGTTCCGCGACAACATATGGGATGCGTTCCTGATACACAAGGGCGGCATAGCCATATACGGCGCGGTGATAGGCGGCATACTGGGCATAGCGATATTCTCGCGCCGCCGCCATCTGCCAATGGGCAAGCTGCTGGACATGACGGTGCCTTCGCTGGTGCTGGGTCAGGCCATAGGGCGCTGGGGCAACTTCTTTAATCAGGAGGCCTATGGCGACATTATAACCAACCCGGCATTGCAGTTCTTCCCGGCGGGCGTATATATAGAAGCGCTGGGCGAATGGCATTACGCCACGTTCTTCTATGAGTCGATGTGGTGCCTGATTGTGTTTTCGGTGCTTATGGCCACGCGCCGCCGCTATACGCATTCGGGCGATGTGCTGGCGTGGTATGCGGTTCTGTACGGTGCGGAGCGTGCCGTGGTCGAGGGCATGCGCACGGACAGCCTGTACATGGGTCAGGTGCGCACCTCTCAGCTGCTGAGCATGCTTATGATAGCGGCGGTGCTGGTGCTGTTCTTTGCGCGGCGCGACAAAAAGACGCCCGGCGACATAGCGGCGCTGATAGCGGGCTGCGCGCTGGGGGCGGTGCTGATAGTGGCGACCTGCTTTATGGGCGCTGCGTCGCTCGTGCCGCAGATACTGTGCGTTGCGGGCATGGCCGCGTTGTGCATGTATCTGTATCGCCATCCGCGCGCGGCATGATACGGCCACGATATTCACGGAGGTTGTTCAGATGAGATTTCGTTCGCTTTGGCAGGGCATAGTGCTGGTGCTGATGGGACTAGTGCTGCTGCTCAAGGCGCTGGGTATTATAAGGATATCGCTTTTGTCGCTGTGGCCGCTGATACTTATGGGGCTGGGGCTGTCGTTTGAGAGCGAAGGTTGGTCGGACCCCGCCGGCAAGAGTGGTTCGCTGTTCGCAGGCGGCGTGCTGCTTACGTATGGCTTTATGTTCCTGGCCTGTCAGCTGATGGGCTGGGAACTGATGCAGTACGTATGGCCGGGCTTCATATTCGGCCCTGCGGTGGGCTTCTATCAGCGGTATAAGGCCACGGGTTCGCTGAGCAATCTGGCAGAGGCGCGGCTGCTGTTCACGATAGCCACGCTGCTGATGCTGGGCATAATAGTGCCGATGCGCTATCTCGTGCCTGCGATAATGATAGGCGCGGGCGTGAAGGTGATACTGTCCATACTTAAAAGCTCGCGGTGACGGGGCGGGTTTATAACTGCGGAAAAGTGCCGTTTCCGAAAATTATCGGGAGCGGCGCTTTTCCGCATCTATCTGTATTTAAACAGGGATTTATGCAGTGCTGTCGCTGCAATAGCGCTGCCTGCAATGGCTGTCTGCTATGACCGATGCGGATTTATGGCGATAAGCATGCAAAGAGATATATCGAAAGCATAGGCTGGCATGATTGTATTTCACGCCTGCCACCCATAATCACCTCCGATTGTTTACGCACGATGACCATGACATTTTCTTGACAATGTTTGTGGGCGCGCGTATAATCCTTGTTAGAGGATCGAGGTGCCTTAAAATGCTTCGCAGGCAGAAAGTATGCGCGGCCGGTCAGTGTCCTTGAGAAAAAACGCAGGGGGTTTATTATGCGCAACCTTACGATGCTGACGGACCTTTACGAGCTTACGATGATGTACGGCTATTGGAAAAAGGGCATGGGCAAGAACCGTGCCGTGTTCGACCTGTTTTACAGGACGACCAGCGAGATAACCGCCTATGCCATAGCCGCCGGCCTTGAGCAGGTGATAGATTACATAAACAATCTGCACTTCAGCGAGGATGACATCGCCTATCTGCGCTCGCTCAATCTGTTTGACGAGGGCTTCCTCGACTATCTGCGCGCATTCAAGTTCACGGGCGACATAATGGCCGTGCCGGAAGGCACGATTGTGTTCTCCTATGAGCCGATAATCCGCGTTACCGCGCCCATAATGGAGGCGCAGCTGCTGGAGACGGCGCTGCTCAACATAGTGAACCATCAGACGCTGATCGCCACCAAGGCCAGCCGCGTGGTGCAGGCGGCAGAGGGCGGCACGGTGCTGGAGTTCGGTCTGCGCCGCGCTCAGGGTCCCGACGCGGGCATATACGGCGCGCGCGCCGCGGTCATAGCGGGCTGTCAGGCCACCAGCAATGTGCTGACCGGCGAGATGTTTGGCATACCCGTGGGCGGCACTCATGCGCACAGCTGGGTCATGTCCTTCCCGGACGAGCTGTCCGCGTTCCGCGCCTATGCCGAGATTTTCCCCACCAACTGCATGCTGCTTGTAGATACCTACGACACGCTGGGCAGCGGCATGCCCAACGCCATCCGCACCTTCGACGAGCTGCGCGCGCGCGGCTATGAGCCGGTGGGCGTGCGGCTGGATTCGGGTGACCTTGCGTATCTCAGCCGCGAGTGCCGCCGCATGCTGGACGAGGCGGGCTATCCCAATGCGCGCGTATTCGCATCCGGCGATCTGGACGAGGAACTCATATGGGATCTCAAGGCGCAGGGTGCGGCCATAGACGTTTGGGGCGTGGGCACGCGCATGATAACCTCTCAGGACTGCCCGGCGCTGGGCGGCGTGTACAAGCTGGCCGCCGAGGAGGTGGACGGCGAGTTCGTACCCAAGATAAAGATATCCGAAAACCACGCCAAGATAACCAACCCCGGCCAGAAGATGCTCTATCGCATATACGACGGCGACGGCATGGCCGTGGCCGATCTCATAACGCTGGACAGCGAGGTAATAGACGAAAGCCAGCCGCTGACCATATTCGACCCCGTAGATACTTGGAAGAAGCTGACGCTCACCGGCTTCAAGGCGCGCAAGCTGCTCGTGCCGGTGTTCGAGGGCGGCAGGCAGGTGTACGAATCGCCCGCGCTCAAGGACATACAGAGCTACTGCCGCGCCGACCTTGACACGTTCTGGGCGCAGTACAAGCGCTTGCGCAATCCGCATCGCTACAAGGTCGATCTCTCCCGCGAACTGTGGACGCTCAAGCAGAACATGCTGGAGCACAGGCAGGCGCGCAAGTGACGACTTGCACAGCGCGGCATGCGCGCTTGAACATGTGCGAATGTCAAAGCTGAATGCTGAAGCTTTAATGCGCATGGATATCGCGCATGCAGAGCATCGGCACAGCTGTGCCGAATCTATTGCCGAGCGCAGCCCTTTCGTGCGCATATATATCATGCATCCCCGATTTTCAACTATGCGAAGATTGGGGATGCTTTTTTGCATCGATACGATATTGGGCAGACTGTCGAAAAACCCTAGCATAGCCCGGCGGGCCTCGCAGCCCTTTGGGCTTTAATCGCGCCAAGCGACATGTGCGGTGGACGCTCAGGATTTTTGGCGTCGGGAAATCCCACTTCCCTGAGCAGCATATCGTCCTTGCAGTTTCCACTGAAATCCTGTGGATTTCAGTGGAAACTGAGTAGATGTGGCGGTGGCTGGGGAACTTCTCCCCAGTCCACGCTTGTCAAAAAGACCTTTTCGACAAGCTGCGATATTGCGTTTGGCGGATATTGGCTTGACAGCCGACCATTGGTAATGTATTATATAATCATTGAAAAGCGGTCGGGCTATGCCCGAAATGACGGCTAGGAGGAGATAAAGATGTCCGTAGTAGTGTGCTTTGGCGAGGTAATGCTTCGCCTCACGCCTCCGGGTTATACCCGATATTCTCAGACCAAATCCTTCGACGTGGCCTTTGGCGGCGCGGAGAACAACGTCGCCGTATCGCTGGCCTGCTTTGGCGAGCAGTCCCGCATGGTGACCAAGCTACCGCAGAATGCCATAGCCGACGTGTTCATGCAGCAGATGCGCGGTTTCGGCGTGGATACGTCCAGCGTGGTGCGCGGCGGCGACCGCATGGGCATATACTTTGTCGAAAAGGGCGCGTCGCTTCGCCCCACGCGCGTGACCTATGACCGCAAGTATTCGGCCATGACCACGCTCAAGCCCGGCGAGATAGACTGGGATGCCGCCTTTGAAGATGCCGACTGGTTCCACTGGACGGGCATAACCGCGGCGATATCGCCCGATGCGCCCGCCGTAGTGCTGGAGGGCCTCAAGGCCGCCAAGAAGCACGGCGTGAAGGTGAGCTGCGACCTCAACTACCGCAAGAACCTCTGGACGCCCGAGGAGGCGCAGAAGGTCATGCCGGAGCTGGTCGAGTATTCCGACGTGATAATAGGCACGGTCGAGGACTCCGCGCTGACCGTGGGCGTGCTGCCCGAGGGCGCGGACATAGAGGGCGGCCGTCAGAGCGACGAGAACTACCTGAAGTGCGCTCAGATGCTGGCCAAGCGCTTCGGCGCGGGCAAGGTGGCGCTGATGGAGCGCGAGAGCATCTCCTCCAACGACTGCAACTGGTTTATGAAGCTCTACGATGCCGCCAGCGACACAATGGCGCATTCGCGCGAGTATGCCATACACATTCAGGACAACGTGGGCTGCGGCGATGCGTTTGGCGGCGGACTGATATACGCCCTGCGCGCCGGCATGAGCGATCAGGATGCCGTTGACTTCGGCACGGCGGCGGGTGCGCTCAAGCACACCATAGACGGCGACTACAATCTGATATCCCGCGACGAGGTGCTTTCGATAATGCACGGCGGCGCGACCGGGCGCGTACAGCGCTGATGTGAACATATAAGCGGCGACGGCATGCAGGCTGTCGCCGCTTAACTTGTGAGGTGGATATGGCGACTATAACCGAGCTGCGGCCCATAAAGCGCCGCGTGCTGATAATGGTGGATGGGCGCAGGTTCGCGTGCGTGCCGGAAGCATGGGCGCGCGAACTGGAACTTGCGCAGTTTGACGAGGTGGACGCAGACGAGCTGGGTCAGGCGATAGCATCGCGGCAGTTCGAGGGCGCGTATTCATATGCGCTTGACCTGCTGGCCGGCTCCATGCGCACGCGCAGGCAGGTGCTGACCAAGCTCGCCGGGCGCGGCTGCTGTGCGCTGACGCTGGAGATGGTAGGACAGAGGCTGGAGGAGAGCGGCCTTCTTGACGATGCGGCCTATGCCGAGCGCCGGGCGGAGCTGATGAGCGCGCGCGGCAAGGGCAGGCGCGCCGCCATGAGCGATCTCATGCAAAAGGGCGTGGATGAGGAGACTGCACGCCGGGCCATGGCCAACTGGGACGAGGCTGCCGAGCGCCGCACTGCACTGGATGTGGCCGTGAAGTTCATGCGCAAGCGCTGGGACGATGACCACCGGCGCGCGCGCATGCTGACGTATGCGGCGCTGGCGCGGCGTGGCTATCCCGGAGATGTGGCAAGGGAGGCGGTGGAGCGCGCGGCGCGCATGCTGTCTGAGGAGGAAGCGGACTGAAGCGCGGCACACCGCGCAAAGGAGGTCTCAACATTATGAACATGCGCAGCATTCTGGCCATGAGCATGGCTGTGATGATGCTCATGCTGAGCGGCGCGGCGCTTTGCGAGGCTGCGTCCGAAATACATGTCGAACTGGAAGATGTATTGAGCGACGGTCTCAGGCAGAGCGCCATAGTGCATGCCCGTGATGCCGGGGGCAACGAGCTATGGACGTATGCGACCGGGCAGTATGACGGCACGGAGCTGTCAGGCGTTAGCGACATAGGCGTGTTCGGCGCGGCATATTACATCGTCGAGGGCGGCACGGTGGTGGCGCTGGACATACACAGCGGCGAAGTGCTGTGGCGCAACGGGGACTTTGGTGGAGCGGGCGCGGTGGGCGCGTTTGGCGATGATGGCACGCTGTTCCTGTGCGGATTTTATGGGCCGGACATATTCGCGGTGAGCGCGGACGGAGCGACGCTGGGACGCATTGAGCAGGTATCCGCGGACTACTACTGGCCGGTGAGCGTGAGGCTGGAGGGCGAATGCGTGCAGCTGGGCATGAGCGGCACGCCCACGGGCGACGCTGGAGATCAGCCGGTGATTGTCGAGGTAGCGCTTGCCGACATATGGGCAAGCCAGCCCGGCGCGACTTGCGAGCCGTGAGTGCATTGGCATGCAATGATGCCACCACGATGAAACAAACGGCGCTCCTGCTGAGCTATGCTCGCGCGTGGAGCGCCGTTTGCCGCATAAGCGAGTGCTGTCCCGGCGCGACTTGCGAGCCGTGAGTGCGAGGACATGAGCGTGTTTACGGCCATGGCGGAGAGTACAGCGCGTTCACCTGTGCATCACTTGGCCAACAGCTGCGCCAATATCTCGCGTATCACGCGCGCGTTGCCGCGGCCACCGCTCTCGCGCATGACCATGCCTACCAGTGCGTTTATGGCGCCCGACTTGCCCGCGCGCACGCGCGACACTATGGCGGCGTTTGCCGATATGGCGCGCTCAACCGCCTGTTCAAGCCCGGCGCGGTCGCTTATCTGGGCAAGGCCGCGCGCGGCTATGCGCTCATCCACGTCGAAGCTGCCGCGCGCCAGCTCGCAAATCAGCGCGCGTGCGGTGGCGTGGCTTATGCCGCCGCGGGTCATGATATCGCATATATGCGCGCCCTGCTCGGCATCCAGCGCGCTGAAACTGACCTCGCCGTCATGCGCATGCGCGTCGCCCAGCAGCACGGCGGCGGCGTGAGGCTGAGCGCCCCGGGCCACCAGTGCCTCGAATGCGTCGGCTATGTCGCGGCGACCGGTCACGCGCTCGGCCTCGGACGCGCTCAGTCCGTAGTCGGCGGCATACTGCGCGGCGCGCTCGTCGGGCAGGCGCGGTATTTCGCGGCTAAGGCGCTCGCGCATGGCGCGATCCACGCTTACGGGCGGCAAATCGGGGTCGGGAAAGTAGCGATAGTCGCTGTCGCTCTCCTTGGAGCGCATTGTGTATGTCTGACCGCTGCCTGCGTCGAAGCGGCGCGTCTCCTGCAATATGGCCTCGCCGCGCTCCAGCGCTGCGGCCTGCCTTTGGCATTCGCTCTCTATGGCGCGCGACACGGCGGAGTAAGAGTTCAGGTTCTTCATCTCGGTGCGCGTGCCAAGCGGCTGCCCCGGCATGTGCAGCGACAGATTGACGTCGCAGCGCATCTGGCCGCGCTCCATGGCGGCCTCGCTGGCCCCGGTGTAGAGCGCTATCGCGCGCAGCTTCTTAAGAAGGGCTATGGCCTGCTCGGCTGTGTGCAGCTCAGGGCGGGTGACTATCTCTATCAAAGGCACGCCGCAGCGGTTGAAGTCTATGAGCGTGCCTTGCTCGCCGTGGATGAGCTTGCCCGCGTCCTCCTCTATGTGTATGCGCTCCAGCGCTATGCGGGCGCGCTCGCCGCCTGCCACTATGTCCACATAGCCGCCACTGCACAGCGGCAGCTCGTACTGGGATATCTGATATGCCTTGGGCAGGTCGGGATAGAAGTAGTTCTTGCGCTCCTGTATGGATACGGGCGCTATGTCGCAGTGCGCGGCCATGCCAAAGCGCACAGCCTTTTCCACTACTGCGCGGTTTAGCACGGGCAGCGCACCCGGCAGGCCGCAGCATACCGGGCAGCACTGCGTGTTGGGCGGCGCGCCAAACGCGGTCGGGCAGGCGCAGAATATCTTGGAGCGCGTGCTTAGCTCCATGTGTACCTCAAGTCCTATAACGGCTTCGTATCTGCCGGTCATATCGCATCGCCTCCCTGAGCGGCCATGGTGTCGTATGTGCCGAGCGCATTCTCCAGCGCCAGCGCGGCGCTGTATATGCGGCCCTCCGAATAGCGCGGGCCTATGAGCTGTACGCCTACGGGCAGTCCCTGTGCATCGCGCCCACAGGGCATGCTGAGTGCGGGCAGTCCGGCTATGTTTACGGGAACTGTGTATATGTCGCCCATGTACATGTCCAGCGAGGATGCCTTTTCGCCCAACAGATAGGCCGTTGTGGGCGCTGTAGGCGACAGCATGATGTCGTGAGAGGCAAATATGTCATCATATGCGCGCGATATCAGCGTGCGCACCTGAAGTGCCTTTTTGTAATATGCGTCATAATATCCGCTGGACAGCGCAAAGGTTCCCAGCATTATGCGCCGCTTGACCTCGGCGCCCAAGCCGTATGTGCGCGAGCGCAGGTACAGCTCTTTAAGCGAATCGCAGCCGCTCGCGCGATAGCCGTACTTTACCCCGTCAAAGCGCGCCAGATTGCTGGAGGCCTCGGCTGAGGATATGACGTAATACGCGGGCAGCGCATACTCAAGCAGCGGCATGTCCACCATGTCCACGCGCGCTCCCTGCGCGCGCAGCGCATCCGCCGCCGCCAGCACGCCCCTGCGCACGTCGGGCGCTATGCCCTCGGCCAGAAACTCGCGGGGCAGCGCCACGCGCAGGCCGCGCGCATCGCCCGACATTTCGTGCGCGAAGTCGCATAGCCCTGTGCATGTAGCGTCGCGCGCATCGCGCCCGGAGATGGCCGATAGCACCAGCGCGTTGGACTCCACGTCCGCCGTGAGCGGCCCTATCTGATCCAGCGATGAGGCGAACGCTATCAGCCCGTAGCGCGACACGGCGCCATATGTGGGCTTCATGCCCACCGCACCGCAGAAGGCGGCGGGCTGGCGTATGGAGCCGCCCGTGTCCGAGCCTAAAGTGAACGCGGCCTGACGTGCGGCTATGGCGGCGGCGCTTCCACCCGACGAGCCGCCCGGAACGCGCGCCCTGTCACGCGGGTTGCGCACGGGGCGCATGGCGGAGCTTTCGCTGGATGAACCCATGGCAAACTCATCCATGTTGAGCTTGCCCAGCATGGGCGCGCGGCAGGCCTTAAGCAGCTCGGCGACGTGCGCGTCATAGGGCGGCACGTATTCGCTCAGCATGCGCGAAGCACAGGTGGTGCGCACGCCGCGCGTGACTATGTTGTCCTTGAGCGCGCAGGGTATGCCGCAGAGCGGCGGTGCGGAGTCCGGGTCGGAGGCGAGCAGCGCATCAGCCTCATCGGCGGTGCGCAGCGCTTCGTCGAAGGTCTGGGTGATGAACGCGCCTATGCCGCTGTCGGTGGCGGATATTCTGTCCATGTATGCGCGCGTCAGCTCGCGCGAGGTAAATTCGCCCGCGCGCAGCGCCCGCGCCATGTCGCTTATCTTAAGCGAGGTGATGCCGGCATTGCATGTCATGCCCTTGAAAATCATTTTGCTCATACTGCGCTCCTTTCTCACTCGAACGTGCGCGGCACATACGGCATGCCGCCGCATGACTTGGGCGCGGCACGCTCTATCATGTCGCGCGCGCCGCTAAACAGACGCGGCTCATCGTCCCTCAGCACGCCCGTCCGCGCCACGCCGTCCACGGGGATGCCCGCCGTGTCCAGCTCGCTCAGCTTGCCCGCGAAGCTGACTATCGCGCGCATATCCGACTCAAGCGCGGCGCGGCTGTCTGCGGGTATGTCGAGCCGGCATAGCCTTGCTATGCGCTCTACGTCCAGCGCCATGGCAGGCGGTGCGGGCGAGCGGTCAGGAGTGCCCTGCGCGGCAGGAGTGTGCCGCGCAGGGGAGGCATCCGGCTGCGCATCGCCCATGCCCAGCGCATAAAGCTGCGCGGCGTCCACGGGAGCGGGCGCGCCGGTGAGCGGGCAGGAGGCATCGCGCGCCTTGGGAAAGGCCACGACATCGCGCAGCGAAGCCGCGCCCAGCATCTGCATGGTCAGCCTGTCCAGCCCGAATGCGAAACCGCCGTGCGGCGGCGTGCCGAATGAGAACGCCTGCACCATGAAGCCAAAGCGCCGCTCTATCTCGTCCTGACTGAAGCCCAGCGCCCGGAACATGCGGCGCTGTATGTCGGCATCGTGTATGCGTATGGAGCCGGAACCCAGCTCTATGCCGTTTAGCACTAGGTCGTAGGCCAGCGCCCGCACGCGCTCAGGCGCGCTCTCCAGATACTTTAGGTCGTCGGGATGGGGCATTGTGAAGGGGTGATGCATGGCCACATAGCGCTGCTCATCCTCGCTGTATTCAAACTGCGGGAAGTCGGTGACGAACAGCAGCTTGAATCCGCGCCCGCCGCGCAGATCCAGCATGTCGCCCAGATGCAGCCGCACTGCGCCCAGCGTGCGCCGCACTGTGGGCAGGCTGTCGGCACAGAACAGTATGAAGTCGCCGGGACGTGCGCCCACGCGCTCAAGCAGCGCATCCATGTCGGCGCGCGAGAAGTACTTGGTCAATACCGAATAGCGCTCGCCGTCGGGACGCCACGCTATCCATGCCATGCCCTTTGCCCCGGCGCGCAGCGCACAGTCGGTCAGCTCATCTATCTCGGCGCGGGTGAAGTTGCTCTTGCCCGGTACGCATATGGCGCGCACCACGCCGCCAATGTCCTCAACGGCGCGCCTGAACACCGAGAAGCCGCAGCGCCCGGCTATGTCGGTGATGTCGCGTATCTCAAGCCCGAAGCGCAGGTCGGGCTTGTCGCTGCCGTACTCATCCATGCAGCGCTGCCAGGTCAGCCTGAGCAGCGGCGATTCCAGCTCCACGCCCAGCATGCTCCTGAACATGTGCCTGAACATCCGCTCCAGATGCTCAAGCACATCCTCCTGGCTCACAAAGCTCATCTCCATGTCCACCTGAGTGAACTCGCTCTGGCGGTCGGCGCGCAGATCCTCGTCGCGGAAGCAGCGCGCTATCTGGAAGTAGCGGTCTATGCCGCCCACCATTAGCAGCTGCTTGTATATCTGCGGCGATTGCGGCAGCGCATAGTAGCAGCCCGGATGTACGCGGCTGGGTACCAGATAATCGCGCGCGCCCTCGGGCGTGGACTTGCACAGCATGGGCGTCTCCACCTGCAAAAAGCCCTCGCTTTGCAAGAAGTTCTGCGCACAGCTCATCAGCTCGCTGCGAAAGTGCAGTGTGCGGTACATGTCCTGACGGCGCAGGTCTAGATACCGGTAGCGCAAGCGCAATTCCTCGCGCACTCCGGCATCGCTTAGCTGATAGGGCAGGGGTGCAGCTGCGCTTATCAGGCGCAGTGAGGTGGCGCGCAGCTCCACGGTTCCCGTGGGCAGGCGCGGGTTGAACGTATCCTCGCCGCGGCGGTATATGCCGCCGGATACCTCTATAACGGACTGCAGCGTGAGCTGCGCAGCGGCATGAAAGTCGCCTTCGCTCATGCGCTCGCGCGAGCACATGACCTGTAGCACGCCCTGCCTGTCCTTCAGGTCTATGAACAGCACGCCGCCCATGTCCCGCTTGTTCAGCACCCAGCCCATGCACAGAGCCTGAGCGCCTATGTCGCGCTCGGCTACATCGCCGCAATAATGCGTTCGCCTCATAAAGTCTAGCCTCCATTTCGTCAGGCAACGAAAAAAAGCGCCCCTCATCCCATTGCTGGGACGAAGGGCGCTGTGTCTCTCCGCGGTACCACCCGGCTGCGCCGTCAGGCGGCGCGCTCAAATCGGCACGGGCCGACGGGTAGCTGCATGCGCATCATACTTATCGGCACAAATATGCCTAGCCGCTGTAACGCGCGGCGCGCGGCCATACCTACTGACCATGCTTAAGCCTGTGCGCGGTCATCGTCGTCCGCGCGGGCATGCACATGGCGTTCGAATGGCGGCTCCGGGCTGTTCTTCGCCTGCGTGCCGGATGCCGCATTCCCACCATCTAGCGGCTCTCTTGATCCGGCAATGGGGCAGGTTACTCGTCCCATCGTTGCCTTTTTGATGCTGCACATTATACGCCGCGTCACGCGCGCTGTCAACGGCAATATTGCTCCTTGACGCAAGAATTAACATGAAACCAATGGCTTCAGGATAAACGCCCGGCCCTCAGTCCATGCCTAAAACTGCGCGCGCGGCAAGCGCTGCATGTTCGCAGTGCTGCCAGTAGGCATGTGCCAGTCAGCGTTTGTTCGGGCAATTAGGCTGAGAGTGTCGACTCGGCTGCGGGGCAAGGCGTTTGCCTTGCGCAATGCGCGCCCTTATATTGCCGATGAATGGGGGCGGATATGACGGGCATTTGCGCGCTTGCCGCCTGCAAAGCGGTTCTTTTGCGGCTTTGTACGAAGCTCAGCGCCGGGGCAGAGCGTGACTTCGACATGGGTGGCAAAAGAGAAGTGCCTACCGGCATTTTCAAGCTCAGCTGCGCGGCGGTTTGCCTGCGCCATACAGCACTGCGGGTTCATGCAGAAGCCGCCCGCATATGGCATGCAGGGCGACTCGGACTATCGAAAAGCCTAAGAGAGCTGGAGAAGGCTCGCAGCTCTCCCGGCTTCTAGCGTGTCCAGCGACATGTGCGGCGGATGCGCATAAGTTTTGCGGCGGGAAAATCCATTTCCCAGAGAAAAAGCTCTTTATGTAGCTTCCGCGCCCGGCAATCCGTAAGGATTTCGGTGAAAACCGGTGGATGTGGCAGTGGAGGGTGGAGATCATTACCCGTCTGCGCACTTTTTTGACAAGCTGACCGCCCGCATATGGCATGCAGGGCGGCTGCGCATGCCGTTTTGCGGCCAAAAGGCTCCGCCTTCGACATGGCTGTCAAAAGCGGAGCCTTGCATGAATCCTGCATATGCTCAAAGCTTGGCCTGTGCGCAGACGTCAATGCCCTCAGGCAAGCGCACATTGCGCACATGTACAGGGCGCGCCTATGCTATCAGACTTCGTTCCAGATGCGGCGGGCGTTGTCCAGACCTACCTTGGAAGCGTACTTGGGCTCCTCGAAGCCCTCGAACTCTATGGCGATTGCGCCGTCGTAGCCGGAGTGCTTTATCTCGCCCAGTATCTCCCATATGTCCAGATCGCCCTGCGCCAGTATGGAGCCGCGCAGGAAGCGCCCGGCCATGGAGCGGAACCAGTGGCCGCCGCAGTCGAACATGGTGGAGTCGCCCGGATCGCGCTTGCGGATGTAGAAGTCCTTGAGGTGTATCATGCGCGCCTGAGCGGCAAGGCGATGCGCGGCGGCGGCGGGGTCCTCGTCCACGCAGGCGATGTTGCCGGTATCCAGCAGCAGGCCGTAGTTGGGACGGTTTACGGCGCGCAGTATGCGCTCCACGCGATCGCAGCCGTTGGCAAAGAAGCCGTGATTCTCGATAAGCGTGGTTATGCCGTACTTTGCGGCATGGTCGGCTATCTCGCCCGCCGAGTCCACCATGAGCGGCATGAGCTTCTCGAAGAACTCAAGCCCGTTCTCGCCATGCGGGCGGCGGAAGGCGGATACGTCGTGGCGCATCACAGGCACGCCCAGCTCGGCGGCCACGTCCACATGGCGCTTTACGCGCTCGACCTCGTCGCGCAGCGCGGCGGGGTCTTCCTTGCACAGGTCGGCCAGCACCGAATAGTTGACCAGCTTTATGCCCGCATCTTTGGCGCGGCGCACTGCGCTCTTTATGAACTCGGAATCGATCTTGCGCTCGTCATCCATGAACTTGAACGCAAAAGGCACCATCTCCATGCACTCCGCGCCCTGAGCGGCCGCCCAGTCTATGGCCTCAAGCAGCGTCATCTCGCCCGAAGCTATTACCGGGTCGAGTGAATACGAACTAAGTCCCAGCAGCATTGAAAGCACCTCCTGAGTATTTTCCCTTAGCCAATTATACATTCTGCGGCGCGCAAAATCAAGCGGCTAAAGCGTCCGCATGCACAGATTGAGCGCCGGGCCGGCAATTCGCGCGGTGGATATGTCGCCGGACATGAGCTATAATCGTATCTGCATGCGAGGGAAAAAGTTTTTTTAAAAAAGTGCATTTTCCCAAAACACTTTGGCTGTTTCAAACGCTTATAAGGTGAAAGGCGGTGGAAATGATGGAGCAGATGCTGAGCGCACACTATGGCGAGCTTATGCGTGCGGCACGCGCATTGGCGCGCGACGCGAGCGAGGCCGACGACATAATGCAGGAGGCGCTGCTGTCCGCGCTGCGCTCGGAGGGCTTTGAGGAGCTGGACGAGGACTTGCAGCTGCGCTGGCTTAAGCGAGCCATGAAGAGCCGCCTGATAGACATCCGCCGCCGGGAAAGGCTGTCGCGCCAGCGCGAGGTGCTGGAGCGTGAGCCCACGGATTGCGACGACCTGACATACATCGAGGTCATGCAGGCGCTGGGCGTGCTCAAGGATGAACAGCGGCAGGTGCTGGCGATGAGCGCGCTGGGCGGCATGAACTCGACCCAGATAGCGCAGACGCTGGGCATACCCGCGCCCACCGTGCGCACCAGGCTGCGCGCCGCCGTCAAGACGCTGCGCGCCATGCGCAATCGCGGCGACATATAAGCTGTATTCGTGAAAGGAGAACATTCGTCGTGGATAGCCAGAGGATATATGAGCGCAATGAGACACTTATAGAGCGCGATAAGCGCAATGCGAGCGATGTATGCGGCGCGGGCGAGTTCACCCGCAGCGAAGTAATGCAGGCGCTGGGCAGACTGGATGAAAAGCCCATGCAGGTGTTGGCCATGAACGCGCTGGGCGGTATGAAGTGCGCGCAGATAGCCGCTGCAATAGGCGAATCGCTGCTCAAGGTGCGCGCGTGGCTGCGCGAGGCGGTTATGAACATGCGCGCCATGCGCGTGCATTCGCGCAGAAGCGGCGTGCAGCTAAAGCGCATGTAAATGCGAGCATCGGGTCGGGCCGGACAATGTGAAGACAACCCATACAAAATGTTATATAGGAGGAAACAAAGATGAGTGAGCGCAATGTTGTCGTAAAGAACGTAGCCATGCTGGACATGAGGAACGCAAACGCAGACAGGTTGGCGAGCATACGCCACATAGAGAACGTGGCACTGATACTGGTGAGGGAGGACACCGACCTTGACGGCATAGAGATAAGTAACTGCGCAAGCATTGTGCGCATACCCGATGACGTGCGCTTTTCCATGCTCAACGGCAGCAGCGAACTGGGCGTTTCGGATCTTGAGGGGCGCATATTCATATTGGCCAACGGCTCGTTTGTGATAGCGCCCGAAGTCACGCCTGAAATGCTGCGGGAGCACTGCTCGGGCATGTTGGTAAACGGCATTCTGCGCTGCTCGCGCTCGGTGAGCAACGCGCTTACGGGCATGGGCGCGCAGATCAACGGCAAGACCGAATCTTATCCCGACGGAGCCATACTGCGCTTTGACGAGGACTTCGTGCTGGATGCAGACACTGCGGGCGCTGTCGCTCCCGGAATTTATGCGGTGGGCAGCCTGCGCGCGCTGGATGCTGCTTCAATCGATGTGGCGCGCGAGCGTGGAGTGAGATTCTTTACCGATGAGATGGTGTGCCGCGAGGAGCTGCGCGCGTCCGCCATGGAGCTGCTGAGCGACTGCTCGCCCGATGTGACGCTCGTACCCAGGGGATTTGAGTATGCCGGCGAGCTTAGCGACATAGACAGGCTGCGCGCCCGCAGGCTGCGCGGGCAGGTGTTTGCGCAGGGCGATGTAAAGCTTAACCGGGACGTGAAGCCGCAGGATCTCAAGGCGCTCAAGGCTCTATACATTACCGGCACGCTGTCCATGACCGAGGCGCAGTTCGATGAGCTGGCCGATGTGGACATGGACTGCGCCTCGCTCAAGCTGAGCTATCCGGGCGACATAGAGGTGGACGATGACTATGCGCTGAATGCCGCCGCGCTGGAGGCGCTGGAGGGCAAATGCCGCCTGATAGTACACGGCAATTTGAAGTTGGAAGAGGACATAACCGCCCAGCTCATTCAGGACAGGATATCCGAGCTGATTGTGGACGATGACATCATAGCGCCCAAGGCGCTGATGGGCGTGCTTGCCGCCATGAGTGAGATAGGCGGAGAGTACAGGGATATAGCCGCTTGCGCAGAGCTGTATAATGCCGGCGAGCCGCGCGAGGAAGGCGTGACCTATATATCGAACACGGCCATGTATCAGATGTAATGCGCAGGGCGTATGGGTGCGCTGAGCATTTGACCGGGAGCAGGCGCGCTTTGCAGGCATATTTATTCGCAATGCATGTGGCCACGCGCCGTGCAAAGCCATAACTTATGCAAAGAAGTCGTGCGCATGGCGATGAATGGCATCTGCACACCGCATGAAGTTTAATCATAAGGAAAAATAAATAGCAGAGTAGGTTAATAATGCCGCCGCGCAGCAGTAAGATGCGCGGCGGCGCTTTATACTTTTGCAGGTGTGTTGTATAATACAATACATATATCCCTGCGGGGATGATATAATGGGGCGCGGTAGGGTAGAGCGGTAGCACGGTAGAGTGCGTCCGGGGCGCTTGAAAGTGCGCGGGCGCTATATTCGATTGCCTTACACAGCCCATCTGTGAGCAGAGGGGGTTTTTTATATGCCTGAAAACATGCGCATTTTTGATCCCGCGATAGAGACTATGCCTCGCGAGGAGATGCGCAAGCTGCAGCTGGAACGCCTTAAAAGCACGGTCAAGCAGTGCTATGAGCGCGTGCCGATGTATAGAAAGCGCATGGATGAAATGGGCGTGCATCCCGAGGACGTAAGAACGCTGGAGGATGCGGCCATACTGCCTTTCACGGTCAAGGACGATGTGCGCGACAACTATCCATACGGACTGCTGGCCGTGCCGATGCGCGATATAGTGCGCCTGCACGCCTCGTCAGGCACCACGGGCAAGCCCATAACCGCGGGCTATACGCGCGCGGACCTTGACAACTGGGCAACCATGGTGGCAAGGCTTTGCGTGGCGGGCGGCGCAGGCCCTGACGACATTGCGCAGATATCGTTTGGCTACGGCCTGTTTACAGGCGCACTGGGCCTGCACTATGGCCTTGAGAAGCTGGGCGCGACCGTAGTTCCCATATCCAGCGGCAACACCGAGCGCCAGATAATGCTGATGCGCGACTTCGGCACGACCGTGCTTATAGCCACGCCGGCCTATGCCATGTACATGGCCGAGACCGCCGAGCGCATGGGCATGGTGGGCGAGCTAAAGCTCAAGTACGGCATACTGGGCGCGGAAGGCTCGACAGAGGAGATGCGCCGCGAGCTGGAGCGCCGCTGGGGCGGCATAACCGTGACCGAGAACTATGGCCTGACCGAGATAATGGGCCCGGGCGTGGCGGGCGACTGCCTGTACAAGGACGGCATGCACATAAACGAGGACTTCTTCCTCTGCGAGATAGTCGATCCCAAGACAAACAAGCCCCTGCCCGACGGCGAGTACGGCGAGCTGGTGATAACCAACCTGCTCAAGGAAGGCCAGCCCATGCTGCGCTATCGCACGCACGACATAACCCGCATAATAGATGCGCCCTGCGCCTGCGGACGCACCAGCCGCCGCATAGAGAAGATACGCGGCCGCTCCGACGACATGCTGATAGTGCGCGGCGTGAACCTGTTCCCGTCTCAGGTCGAGGCGGCGCTGCTGGGCGTAAAGGGCATAGGCCCGCACTACGAGATAGTGCTGACGCGCCACAACTACATGGACAAGGTGCAGGTCAAGGTCGAGCTGCTGGACGGCTCGCTGCTGGAGAGCTACGGCGCGCTGGAGGAGCTGCGCCGCGAGATACAGTCCAACATCCGCCGCATATGCCAGCTGGACATGGACATAACGCTGGTGTCGCCCAACACGCTCAAGCGCTTTGAGGGCAAGGCGCGGCGCGTGACCGACCTGCGCGACAAGGGCTGATGCAAATATGCTGCGCGATGGCCGTAATGGCAATGCTGATGTGCGCAAATCGCACCTTACGTGCATGGCCATAAGCAGATATAGCGCGCAATGAGCATGAAGCGCCTGTAGTTCCGGCACTACCGGCGGGCATACGGCGCGCAGGCTTGTTTTGACGGCAGGCAATGAGCAAAACACAGCTAACCGAGAATATCCCGCGCAGCGGCGCAGGGCGCGAATGTGCGCTTTGCGCCCTGCGCGATATACTGTTTGGAGGAGCACGATGAAGAAACTTATGTTGGGCAACGAGGCACTGGCCAGGGGCGCATACGAGGCGGGAGTCGCCGTAGTATCGTCGTATCCCGGCACGCCTTCTACCGAGATAACGGAATTCTCCTCGGACTATCCCGAGATATACGTGGAATGGGCGCCCAATGAGAAGGTGGCGCTGGAGACTTCGTTCGGCGCGTCGCTGGGAGGCGTGCGCGCGCTGAGCTGCATGAAGCATGTCGGCCTCAACGTGGCCGCCGACCCGCTGTACACCGCCAGCTACACCGGCGTAAACGGAGGTCTTGTAGTGGTCGTGGCCGACGATCCGGGCATGCACTCCTCCCAGAACGAGCAGGATTCGCGCAGCCATGCGCGCGGCGCGCAGCTGCCCATGCTGGAACCCGCCGACAGTCAGGAGGCCGTGGACTTCATGAAGGCCGCCTATGAGCTGAGCGAGAAGTACGATACGCCCGTGCTCATACGCACCACCACCCGCATGGCGCACGCACGCAGTCTGGTCGAGATGGGCGAGCGAAGCGAGATAGAGCGCAAGCCCTATCACAAGGATGCCATGAAGTACGTCATGATGCCCGGCATGGCCAAGCGCCGCCACATAGTGGTGGAGCAGCGCATGGACAAGCTCTCCGAGGACGCATGCGTAATGGACATAAACCGCATAGAGCGCGGCGACGATTCCATAGGCGTGATATGCTCGGGCGCGGCTTATCAGTACGTGCGCGAGGCCGCTCCCGACGTGAGTGTGCTGAAGCTGGGCATGGTCAATCCGCTGCCCCGCGCACTGATAGAGAACTTCGCGCGCAGCGTAAAGACGCTCTACGTTATAGAGGAGCTTGAGCCGATATTCGAGGAGCAGATACGCGCTTGGGGCATAGCGTGCCACGGCAAGGAGCTGACCGGCCGTCAGGGCGAACTGTCCACGCGCAAGGTCATGGAGATACTGGGGCGCACGCCGCCCGAGTTCCAGCAGGCGGGCGACCTGCCCGCGCGCCCGCCGGTTATGTGTCCCGGCTGCCCGCACAGGGGAACGTATTACGTGCTGGGCAAGCTCAAGCTGCGTGTGACCGGCGACATAGGCTGCTACACGCTGGGCGCGCTCAAGCCCACCGAGGCCATGGACGCCTGCCTGTGCATGGGCGCGTCCATAGGCATGAGTCACGGCTTGGAGAAGGCGACGGGCGGCGAATCCTCGCGCGATACCGTGGCCGTGATAGGCGATTCCACGTTCGTGCATTCGGGCATTACGGGTCTGGTCAACGCCGTGTACAACCATGGCCACAGCACGATAATGATACTGGACAACTCCACAACCGCTATGACCGGCCATCAGCCCAACCCCACCGTGGGCTATGACATACGCAGGCAGGAGACCTACAAGCTCGACCTTGAGACGCTGTGCCGCGCCGTGGGCGTAAACGACGTAAAGACCGTCGATCCCTACGACATAAATGCGCTGGAAGCCGCGCTCAAGGACAGCCTCAGCCGCGACGAGGTGTCGGTGATAATAGCCCGCCGCCCCTGCGTGCTGCTGGACAAGAGCAAGAAGCCCGTCTATGTCGTGGACAAGGACAAGTGCCGTGCCTGCGGCGGCTGCTTCAAGCTGGGCTGTCCCGCCATAGAGCGCGACGGCAGGAATGCGCGCATCAACCCCGCGCTGTGCGTGGGCTGCGATCTGTGCGCGCGCGTGTGCAAGTTCTCGGCGATAGGAGTGTCAGTATGCAGATAAATATCGTTATAACCGGCGTGGGCGGTCAGGGTACGCTGCTGGCCAGCCGCATACTGGGCGCGCTGGCCGCGGCCAACGGCCTGGACGTGAAGGTCAGCGAGGTACACGGCATGGCGCAGCGCGGCGGCAACGTCGTGACATATGTGCGCATAGGCGACAAGGTGCATTCGCCGCTGGTAGAAGCGGGGCAGGCCGATGTGGTGCTTGCGTTTGAGCAGCTGGAGGCGCTGCGCGCGCTGCCCTATCTCAAGACGGGCGGCATAATAGTCACAAATGAGCAGAAGATGCTGCCCATGCCCGTGATAATGGGCGCGGCGCAGTATCCCGAGGACATACTGGGCGCGCTGCGCGAGCGCTGCCGTCTGGTGTCGCTGGACGCGCTCGGCCTTGCCGGACAGGCGGGCTCTCAGCGCGCGGTCAACATAGTGCTTATGGGCGCTATGGCGCGCGGCATGGAGTTTGATAAGCAGAGCTGGCTGGATGCCATAGCCGCATGCGTGCCGCCCAAGACGCTGGAAGTGAACATGAAGGCGTTTGAGCTGGGCTGGCAGAGCGCGGGCTGAGGACAGATAGGAGCTTTAGGCGCATATCCATGTACATGCCGCTTATCTATGCGGAAAAGTAAAGACCTACGGGCGGCTGCGCCCGCAAGCGGCGTGGGCGCGGGCATTATGTCCGCGCCTAAGCCAGTTGACAAGCGGACGACATTGCGCCGCTTTACACAGCGCCTAAGCCCGGCTTGGCAATCGAGTGCGGGCAAGGGCGATGGGGCGGAGCGGGGCTTACCGGCAGGGCGGCGATGTGCTGTCAGCATGGCGGCGAAAGCGCGCGTGAATGCGTGGTGAAACCACGCAGCACTGTCAGCACTGCGGCGGGCATAAGCACGAATGCATGCCGAAACTGCGCAGTCTGCATGGCAGCATATGCGTGCCGCATTGTCAGCACCTGCGCCGCAATCCGCACTCATATCATGCCGCTTCCGGGCGGCTGAACATGGGCAAACACTGATTATCTCAAAGACCATATGCGTATCCAAGGGGATGTGATCGAGATGGAACATTTGATATGGAACAGGCCGATGGAGACCATGGACAGAGAGGCGCTCAGAAAGCTTCAGGGCGAGCGCCTGCACAAGACCATACAGCGCGTTTACAAGAACGTGCCTATGTACCGCGAGCGCATGCAGGAAAAGGGACTTGAGCCGGGCGACATACGCACGGTGGATGACCTCAAGTACCTGCCCTTCACGCAAAAGACCGACCTGCGCGACAACTATCCCTTCGGACTGTTCGCCGCCAGCCGCGATGAGATAGTGCGCCTGCACGCCTCGTCCGGCACCACGGGCAAGCCCATCGTGGTGGGCTATACCCAGAACGATCTGGACGTGTGGGCAGAGCTGATGGCGCGCGGCCTTACCTCTGCGGGCGCGACGCGGCATGATACCGTGCAGGTGTCCTATGGCTATGGCCTGTTCACAGGCGGTCTGGGCGCGCATCAGGGCGCGGAGCGCATAGGCGCGACTGTCGTCCCCACGTCCAGCGGCAACACCAAGCGCCAGATAATGCTCATGCAGGACTTCGGCACGAACGTGCTGTGCTGCACGCCGTCCTACGCGCTGCTGATAGGCGAGACTATTCAGGAGATGGGTCTTGACATAAATAACTTCAAGCTGCGCGCGGGCGTGTTCGGCGCAGAGCCGTGGAGCGAGGAGATGCGCAGGCGCATAGAGGAGCTTTTGCACATAGACGCAATAGACGTGTATGGCCTAAGCGAAATAATGGGCCCGGGCGTGGCCACAGAGTGCCTGTGCAAAAACGGCATGCACATATCCGAGGATCACGTAATACCCGAGATAATCGACCCCGTGACCGGCGAGCAGCTGCCCTATGGCGAAAGCGGCGAGCTGGTATTCACCACGATAACCAAGGAAGCGTTCCCCGCGATACGCTACCGCACGCACGACATCTGCTCGCTCAACATAGAGAAGTGCGACTGTGGCCGCACCTTCGTGCGCATGAACCGCATAACCGGCCGTACCGACGATATGCTTATAATACGCGGCGTGAACGTGTTCCCCACTCAGGTGGAGTCGGTGCTGATAAACATAGCGGGCGTGCTGCCGCACTATCTGCTGATAGTGGACAGGGTAAACGCTACGGACACTCTGGAGATACAGGTCGAGGTAGCAAACGACATGTTCTCCGATGAGGTGCGCAAGATGGAAGCGCTCACCAAGCGCATAGAGGGCGAACTGCAGAGCGTGCTTCAGCTGCACGCGCGCGTAAAGCTGGTGCAGCAGGGCTCGATAGAGCGCAGCGAGGGCAAGTCCAAGCGCATACTCGACCGTCGCAAGATATGAGAAGATGAGCGCGCCGGGGAGAAAAAGTGAAGAAAGGCGCGCGCATATGGCAATCCGGCCACAGCTGTGGTATAATTAATCATGGCTGTGTGCTGCCAATTACGTGTATTGATGGGAGGCGGCAGGAATGGTAGTAAAGCAGGTATCTATATTCCTCGAAAACACCAAGGGTAGCCTCATGAAGGTGACAAAGCTGTTGCGCGACAACGGCATAGACCTTATCGCGCTGTCGATAGCGGATACGCGCGATTTCGGCATACTGCGCACGATAGTGTCCGACACCGACAGGGCTGTGGAGATAGTGCGTCAGGCCGGATATGCCGTGAAGCTCACCGACGTGCTGGCGGTGGCCGTGCCGGATCATCCCGGCGGACTGAACGACGTGCTGGAGCTGCTGGACGGGCATAATATAGCCATAGAGTATCTGTATTCGTTCGTGCGCACCAGCGGCGATCATGCGCTGATAATCTTCCGCGTGGAGGATCTGGAGCGCGCCGCCGGGGTGCTGTCCGAGGCGAATATAAAGCTGCTCACGCAGGATCAGGTGCGCAAGCTGTGAACGCAAGACCTACCTTCATTGAGACCGACATGGGCGCGATAGCGCGCAACATAGAGAAGCTGCGCGGCTATCTGCGCCCGGACACGCGCTTTATGGCCGTGGTCAAGGCCGACGCATACGGTCACGGCGCGGAAAATGTGCTGAAGGAAGCGCTGCGTCAGGGCGCGTGGGGCGGTGCGGTCGCCATACCCGAGGAGGGCGCGGCGCTGCGCGAGGCGGGAATTGACTGTCCGCTGCTGGTGCTGGGCGGTGTGGACGGAGCCTGCGCGCGCATGGCGGTGGAATATGGCCTAAGTCAGGCCGCGCCCGACATGGATGCGCTGCGCGCGATGAGCGAGGCGGCGCGCGCGGCGGGCAGGCCCGGCATAGTCCACATCAAGTTGGACACCGGCATGGGCCGCATAGGCGCGCGCGGCGGGCAGGAGCTTGAGCGCATGCTGGACTTCATAGCGAGCCATGCCGAGCTGCGCGTGGAGGGCATGTTTGCGCACTTTGCGCGCGCGGACGAGCCTTGCCGCGAGGCCGATGAGTTCACTCGCGCACAGGCGGATGCATTTGAGCGCATGAGCGCCATGGTGCGCGCGCGCGGGCTAAAGCCTATCGAGCACATGTGCAACAGCGCCGGCATGATACGCTTCCCCGAGTATGACCGCGACATGGTGCGCATGGGCGTGTCTATGTACGGCTTTTCGCCGTTCGTGCCGGGGCTGGAATACGCGCAGCGCTGGGTCACGCGGGCGATGTTCGCCAAGGATGTGCCTATTGGCACGCCCATAAGCTATGGCGGCACGTTCGTGACAAAGCGGGATTCGCGCATACTCACGCTGCCCGTTGGCTATGCCGACGGCTATCTGCGCGCCTGGGGCAACAGGGCCTGCGTGCTGGTGCGCGGACAGCGCGCGCCGGTGGTGGGCAGGGTGTGCATGGATCAGATAATGATAGATGCCACCGATGTGCCGGGCGCACAGGCGGGCGATGAGGTTGTGCTTATGGGCGCGCAGGGCGCAGAGCGCATAACGCCCGAGGAGCTGGCCGGCATCGCCGGCACTATACCTTACGAGGTCATGCTGGCCGCGCGCTCCCGCGTGCCGAGGCGCACATGCTGATGGAGACGGACGCGCGCGCGAAGCTGCGCGCCGATATGCGGGCGCTGCGCGATGCTATGGACGCGGGCGAGCGCGAGTGTGCGTCAAATGACATATGCCGCGCGCTGCTTGCAAGCGGCATGTGGCGGCGCGCCGGGAGCGTGTTCGTATACTTTGCGGTGGGCAGCGAGGTGGACACATTGCCCATTATCAGGGCCGCGCTGAGCGAGGGCAAGGAACTGTATCTGCCGCGCTGCGTGAAGCGGGGCGATATGCGCGCGATACTAACGCCGTCGCTTGACGGGCTGCGCCCGGGCAGATACGGCATACCCGAGCCCGCGGGCGAGCATGAGCTGGACTCAAGCCCCGACCTGTGCATAGCGCCGGGATTGGCGTTCGACCTTGCAGGCGGGCGGCTGGGCTATGGCGGGGGATACTACGACAGGTATCTGGCAAAGCACCATCCGCACACGGCGGCGCTGGCGTATGAGTGCCAGATGATAGCGCGCGTGCCGGTGCAGGCGCACGACGTGCGCATGGACAACATAATTACTCCCGCGGGCATAGCTGCCTGCGATGAAAGGGCGTAGACATATGGAACTTAAGGCGACTATAAAGATGGCCGGACGTTCATGGCTGATGATGGTCGTAATGGCCGTGCTGGAGTTCATGTTCTTTCCGGCGCTGGTGTCGGGCAACGACGCAGTGCGCATCATCATAAACTCGGCGGTGCTGCTGGCGGCGCTGATGTTCGGCTTTGCCAACGGCGCCAACCTTGGCGAGTCCGAGATAAGCTATGGCGAGATGCTGGACAAGCGCGTGGCCGGAGGCTATAAGGCCATGGATTACGACCTAGCCAAGTGCTACAGCCGCAAGCGCGGCGTGCTGGCGCTGCTGCTGGGCGCGCTGCCGTGGGTGATAATGAGCATAGTGGTGCTGGTGACCGGCTCGGGCTTTGAGCATAAGGTTGCCGCTGAAACTCCCGATTACCTGTTCCCCGACGTGGAGGCCATGACCATGGCCACGCATGAGGTGGTGGACATGGTGGCGCGCGTGTCGTTTGCCGCGTTCATGGGCTTCTTTGAGTTCATAGACAGGCTGGGACCCGGCGTCATCGACTACTTCTTCCTGCCGATGAGCTTCCTGTATCCGCTTGCGATATTCATAGGCTATCTGACCGGCCCCATGCAGCACAAGAAGAAGCTGCAGATGATTGAGGAGGGCAAGAAGAAGAAGCTGCGCAAGATACGCGCCGACCAGAAGCGCAAGAAGCGCCAGCAGCAGCCCCGCCAGCCCAAGCCTGAGGTGTGATGAGGGCAGGAAATACATGACCAGCCTGTCAAAAAAACCTAGGAGAGTCCGGCGGGCCTCGCAGTCCGCCGGCTTTAATCGCGCCTAGCGACATGTGCGGTGGGCACGCAGATATTTTGGCGGCGGGAAATCCCATTTCCCGGAGCAGCATATCTTCCTTGCAGTTTCTACGCCCGTAAACCTTAAGGATTTCAGTGGAAACTGAGCAGGGGTGGCAGTGGCGGGGGAGCTTCTCCACCGTCCACGCTTGTCAAAAAGAATTTTTTGACAAGTTGATGACAATACAAAATATCCGGTTGCGGCTCCTGCAAAGCTGCAACCGGATATTTTTGTTTATATAGGGCGTTTGAGACTTGTGCGCGGTTCATGCCTAGCGCACTCGCGTCAATATGCCCGCATCCATCTTGTATACAGTGTCACAAAGCTCCTATATGTCCTCGCGGTTGTGGCTGGCCATCATTATCGTCTTGTCCTCGCGCTTGAGGCGTTCAAAGAGCATGCGCATCTCGCGCACTCCTGAATCGTCCAATCCGTTCATGGGTTCGTCCAGCACCAGAAGCGAGGGATTCTCCATTATGGCCTGCGCTATTGGCAGTCTCTGCTTCATGCCGGTGGAATAGTGCGCTACGGGCTTGCGCGACTTGGGGTCAAGTCCCACCAGCTTCATGGCGCTGCTTATCTCGTCTGCGCCTATGACATTGCGCACGCGCGCTATGAAGCGCAGGTTTTTATATCCCGAATAGCAGGGCAGAAAGCCACTGTCGTTTATTATGAAGCCCAGTGAGTCGGGGTGATCCACATCCACGCCTACGCGCTTGCCGTTTACCGTGACCGAGCCGGAGCTTGCGCGTATGAATCCGCACATGGTTTTGAACATGACCGACTTGCCCGAACCATTGCGCCCGATTATGCCGTGTATCATGCCTCTGTCAAACGAGGCGCTTACATGCTTTAATATGCTTGCACCGTTAAGCTCTACGCCGACATCGCTAAATTCGATATAGCTCATATGTATCCCTCCATTATGCGCCTGCGGCCAAAGCATATTGACAA